>NZ_JACJPX010000027.1 GCF_014696315.1 Calothrix membranacea FACHB-236 | reverse complement strand
TATTAATTCCAACCCCTTTGAAATTAGCGATCGCTTGTGGGTGAAAAATCACCTTGACTCTGACGAGGAAAAACTACGGGTTTCAACATAGACGAGGTTTAACTCCCGAAGATTTAAGCCAAATAGAAGCAGTAGCACCCAAAGGGACAGCAGCAGGCGATCGCTATTCTGACATGAGTACAGTTAACCGCTAATCATCGTAGGGAAGCAAACTTTTGTGTCCCTACTTTACTTTGCCAATCAGCGTCTTTAGCACATCTTGAATAATTTCAGACTGCTGTTGAGCATCTTGGGATTGTTGTTCTACTAGTTACTTAATAAAAAAACAGAACAATAATTTTGGAGGGGGTTTGGGGGAGAATCCCCCAATTGATCTGGCTTCTTTAATAAGTGACGCTAATGAGCTTAACCCAAGAGCAATATATTCTAGAGTGCAAGGCATTGCCCCTACAATCTGTCACATTCTTTTTTCAAATTGGTAGAATCCAGGTGCAGCAGGTCATTCTCACTCCAAAATCTAAATTCAAAATAGGCTTATCCCTTGACACACAAAACTTGTTTGAGCGTAGCTACAACTTCCACCAAATCAGCTTGATTTGCCATGACTTGGTCTATTGGTTTATAAGCACCAGGAATCTCATCTAATACGCCTTCATCTTTACGGCATTCTACACCTTTAGTTTGCTCAATTAAATCATCAAGAGTATAGACATTCTTTGCCTTATTCCTAGACATTAAACGTCCTGCACCGTGAGAACAAGAACAGAAACTATGAACATTACCTTTACCTTTAACAATGAAAGATTTGGCTCCCATTGAACCAGGAATTATACCGTAATCTTCAGTTTGCGCGCGGACTGCACCTTTGCGAGTTACATACACATCTTCGCCAAAATGTACTTCTTTTTCAGCGTAATTATGATGGCAATTTACTACTAATAAAGGTTTAGTTGACTTACCACCCACAAGATGTTTTTCAATAATCCGCTTAAATCGCGCCATCATCACATCACGATTAAATCTTGCATATTCCTGCGTCCATTGTAAATCGTTCCAGTAGGCTTCAAATTCTGGAGTACCAGCTACAAAATGCGCTAAATCTGGATCAGGTAAATTATTCCCTGCCAACTTCGCTAATTCTTTCGCTGTATTTATATGGCACTGTGCCAAATTATTGCCAATATTGCGTGAACCAGAATGCAACATCAACCAAACGTAATTCTCTGTATCGAGGCAAACCTCAATAAAATGATTACCTCCCCCCAGAGAACCCATTTGTTTCATTGCTTTACTTTCCAGATTTTGCACACCACGATGCAAATCTTTAAAGTCACTCCAGCGTTGCCAATTAGTAACAGATTTTTCAACTTCTTTATTTTCGTTGAATCCAGTAGGAATTGCTGCTTCAATATCTAAGCGAATTTTCTTGAGTTTACCTTCAAGTTTTTCAGCAGTAAATGGCATTTTCATCGCCGCCATTCCGCAACCAATATCTACACCAACAGCAGCAGGTATAATTGCTTCTTTTGTAGCAAGTACAGAACCTACTAAAGCACCTTTACCTAAATGCACATCTGGCATCAAAGCTACGTGTTTAAATACAAATGGTAGTGATGCCACATTCTTAGCCATTTTGGTTTCTTCATTACCCAAAGCGTGATTCGCCCAAGATAATACTGGTGTTGGTGCAGAAATTTCTAATTTTTCGTAGGGCATAATTCTATTAATTTCTAGTTCTTGAGTGTAATTTAAAATTTAAGGCTGGATTACGTATTTTTGTCATTATTTATTGTATCAATTTATATATAAAATAGTTTTTGCTTAAGTTTCACACAATGAGGAAGCTTTAGCAGTTTTGGGAAGCTTGAATTAGCTTATGCTACAAATGTAGTATCTGTATTCTAAAAATGTCAACTCCAGCATAAAAGCTGTCATGAATCAGGAATTATAATCTGCGTTAGCATTCGCGTAGCCTCTGGGAAAGAAGCCAAAGGCAGCGCTCCCAAATCAAAGCAGATTTCTGAGAAATATATTAAAATTTGTAAATAATAGCACTGTGGTTTCAATCACCCATCCACGATTTGGCGTAATTATATGGCGGTTCCTCAACATAAAATCTGGGAACGTTTAATATCCCCTGTAGTCAGCTTTTTAATTGATGAAGAGGGATTAGAGCGTTATGCTCAAAGTATTGATTGGAAAAAACAGAGCGATCGCTTTCATAGAGATGATGTGATCGTACCCTCTTACTACAGTAGCTATAAATTTCGTGGCATTGAGGGTGGTTATCTCAACCCCAAAGTAGTAGTTTCCTACGATCCGATAATTCAATATCTGCTGGCCCCTCACGAAAATCTTGTCCGCCAAGCTGTGATTGATGCGATTCAGGTACAACCACGACGCATACTTGATTTGGGTTGTGGAACAGGTTCTACTACCTTGATGTTAAAACAGGCTTTCCCACAAGCCCAAGTCATCGGCTTAGATTTATCTGCTTATATGTTAGTAATGGCAGAAAATAAAGCTACAAATGCGGGTTTAGACATACTATGGCGACATGGTAATGCCGAAAAAACAGCTTTCCCGGATGCTTCTTTTGACTTAGTTACAGCTTCTTTATTATTTCGCGAAATCCCCATAGCAGTATCCCAAGCCATTTTGCAGGAATGCTTCCGATTACTGGTAGTAGGTGGACAAGTATTAATTTTAGATAGTAATCAAAAGGCCCTACGTCAGTTAGAATGGCTCAAAGATGTGTTTGAAGAGCCTTATCTTCGTGACTATGCGACTCTCAATCTCCATGAGAGCATGAATAAAGCTGGATTTTCAGCTTTGTCAGACAAAGATGTTTGGTGGATGCATCAAGTAACTAGCGGCGTAAAACCCATATCAAAAGTCGATGTAACTAAATACAATACAGTTAAACAGTCGGTATCAAAATCAACAGATAGCACAATCGATAATCAGGATCTAGAGGATCTTGGCTCTCCAGTTTTTGGCATAAAGGCATGAGTTTAAAGGCAATTTTATTTGATTTTAATGGTGTCATCATTAAAGATGAAGAAATCCACCTGCGCTTGATAGATGAGATTCTCATTCAAGAAAATCTCCAACCCCAACGGGACAGTGAACGTCAAGCGTCTTTAGGGCGGAGTGACCGAGCTTGTTTTCAAGAACTTTTATATAATCGCGGTCGAGTCCTCAGCGAAGAATTTTTAACTCAGTTGCTCCAGCAAAAGGGGCAGATGTATGCCCAAGAACTAGAGAAGCTGGAAAAACTACCTTTATACTCAGGTATAGACGACTTGATATTTCAAGCACGCTCCCATAATCTCAAACTTGGGCTAGTCAGTGGTGCAATTCGCCAAGAAATAGATATAGTACTGCAACGAGCGCAACTAGCTGAACATTTTCCAGTCATAGTAGCGGGTGACGATATAAATACCAGTAAACCAGAACCAGATGGTTATCTGTTGGCAGTAACGCGTCTCAACCAAAAATATCCCGACTTAAATCTGCAAACACAAGAATGTTTAGCAATTGAAGATACCCCAGCTGGTATTCAAGCTGCGAAAAGAGCGCAAATGCAGGTAGTTGGTGTAGCCAATACCTATCCCTTTCATATGCTTCAGCGCTGCTGTAATTGGACTGTTGATTATCTCACTGATTTGGAACTAGAACGAGTGCAGGAAGTTTTCTCCCAAAAAGAGTTACAACCAACAGCAGATAAATGATAAAATAGAAAATGGTGAATATGCAGATTTGGCTATCTAAAATCTTTGATAAGGGGAATTAGCTCAGTTGGTAGAGCGCTGCGATCGCACCGCAGAGGTCAGGGATTCGAGTTCCCTATTCTCCATTAAGCTCAAATTTATACACTATAAGCTTTACAAGGATTCTCAACCGCGAGTTGGAGATACCTCTATGGTGAATAATTATAGTTGAAAATGGGTCAACTTGAGGTGGACAGGGTTTGAGAACCAAATTTTCTACAACTGTTTAGCCGCACACAGAGAACAAACCTGCCAACGCTGAAGTTCGCCTGGTGGGGTAGGACACTGACACCGAGGGCAAAGCGGTAAACTATGCGATCGCTTTTGCATGACTTTTGCCCAATGCTCAAAAGCTGCATTTGGATTAGTAGTATGAGACTTTGTATCATCAGGAGAACTACTTTCACCACCTACATAACTGGGATGTTCCCTTGGTAAAACCGTTATTTGTGGCTTCTCTGGTTCTGGAGATGACTGCCAACCAGCTGTAGAAAAGCGAATATCCGCCAAAGGTGTTGGCAGCTTTTCATTCAACTTCAAAATTAGCTTCTGACGTGTAAAAGTTAGGTTCTGCGCCCAAGCAGCGCTAGAAGTCGCCACCCGTAATACATCGCGCTGAATCGACAATGGTCGAGTATGTGCAGCAACGACTGTACCAACCACCTCCGCCCAACATTGCAGCAAGCGTTGAAAAGGTTGCTCTTGCCACTGAGTCTGTTGTTCGAGACCACTTAAAATATCATTAACTGAGTTAAACGACATCTTAACTAAAGGCTGTTGGCGTAGCGTCTTTGATAAGAGAAGGCTGAAGTATTAAGTATAAACTGGTTACAACCGGAAGTTTCAATATTAGCGATCGCCTATAACAAGAGCATAGAAATATTTCTTCCTACTCTTGAATCCCTATCCTTTATTCCCTAGCTTCTAGTATGCCGATTTATGGGCCAGATAAAATTAATTTTGCAGGTGTGAATGGCGATCGCTATTGGTTTTATGAGCCATATCCTTATACTGGGATACCTGATATTGATGAACGTTTAAGCGGCTTTCCCGTAGCTGTGTTTTTACCACCACATCGCCCACTACAGCAAACACCTCTGGTGATTGGTTTACAGGGTATGAGTGCCCCTTATGGCTGGAATGCTTTTATTGTGCCAACACTAACGCAAATGGGTATTGCTGTCGCTTTATTTGATACCCCGTTTGCTGGTGAACGCAGCTTAGTACGCACCTTCACGGCTAAGATCCAAAATGAGATTCAGCCATTAATTGCTCAAAATATTTCCTTTGATACGGCGCTGCTTTTGAGTATATTTAGCAATACTGCTAGTAACATTGCCAGTATTTATAACTTTTGTGGCGATCGCTATCATCTCAGCGATCACAGGCTGGCTTTGTTTGGGGTAAGTATGGGAGTTTTACTTTCTGCCTATGCCTTTACAGCGAAGGGTTTGGGGGACAGACTGTTAGGTGCTATTGGTCATGCCGATCTGCAATCTTTTGCTAACAGTTGGGGCTATTGGTTATTGCCTGATTTAGCCGCCTCACCTTTGGGTGGATTCGCGGCAAGGCTGTTAACTAGATTACAGCCTGAGTTAACACCTGTAGTTAGGCTTTTACAATTAGCCAAAAATCTGAAATATCATGATGAATATGCTTGGGAATGCAACCCCATGAATTATGTTGAACAAGTCAAGCTACCGCGTCGGGTTCGCTTTTTAGTTGGTGCTAACGATCCCATTGTGCGGATTCGAGATACCCATACCTGTGCTGAGAAATTCCCTGATGGTGCTTGTTATGCTGTCCCAGGAATGGGGCATGGTACTAGACAATGGGGGCCAGGATTTGTTGACCATGTCCGTTATTTTTTAACTACTCAACTAGGTGACTGGCAAAGTTAAGAATATCAGAATTAGCCGAGAATAAGAATGATATACAAAATATTTTCAGAAGGGAAAAAGTAAGAGAAAAAAGGGCAACCTTTACCCTTTCACCTTTCCCCTTTTCTCTAAAAATTTGACATAGTTTGGTAAGACACAAAAATCCAAACAGCCATTAATTATTGCGACAGAATTTGCGATCGCCATCATGTTCAGGATACTGCCAAGAATAGGCGAAATGGCTCACTCCCTTGAGTTGGGGGGCAAATTTGCGGAGTCCTTGCATCTGTGCTTCCAAAGATGGACGATTACTAATCGACTCTCCCCATTTACCTGCTAAGGCGGGAATGATTTGTGTACCCGGTTTTGCCATACTCACAACCCGTTGTACTTGGGAGACAATACAACTGACATCACCACAGTTGGCATAGGCCATAGGATGCCATTGCATAGTACTAGGGAAACGATCCCAAGGTTGTAAACGCGAATCATAGCCTTGGCCTAAAGTTTGGTTACCTTCAGGGAAAAACACCACTCCTGAGGGAATACCTTGTTGCTGTGCTGGATGACTTGCCAAGGCGACAAAATCCAGGATACCTTGCATAGCATGGGCAACAGCTAGCTGCCACAAATCCCACTGCAACAGCGGTTGTTTGTCGTTAGGATTGAGAATTGATTTTTGCGCTGCTGATATAGTTCGACCTTGCCAAGCAGGTTCTCCTTCTTGAGGATAAAGTTGATCGACCTCTGCGATATCAGCTGCAGTTACATATCCTTTACCCAGAAAGCGGCGAATTAAATCTAAGCCTTTATTATTTTGGGCACGACGGAATAAAGCTTCTTGAGTAGCGGCACTAAATAGCCATAAATCTGTCACTTTAGTGGCGATAGAATCACTGCCGGCTTGTCGCGGATAGCGTATATAGTCAAATAGCAATCCATCTGGACGACGGCGCACCACCTCTTGCACCATTTGGTAATAGTCGCGTTTTGCCTGTGAGTTGTAGGGATCGATAAATACTTGAGTGCCGTTATCGACAACGTATAAGCTAGTTTGACCTTTGCCATTGCGTGCGATCGCCCCTTCTCTGTCTGAACGATTGGCGTAGCTATAGCCAAAGTTGACAGTATACATCCAGGCGTAAACTTTTAAACCCCTCTGTCTGCCTTTGTTGATAGCAGTTGTTAGAAGATCTACTTTTTGTGAACCTGGAGTGTTGATCACAGAAGGCCAAATTGTAGGATTAGAAGCTGCTGGTAAAAGTACCCTGCCATCATAAAACACTTCCAAATAAACTTGGTTATAGCCAAGGTTGACAATTCTATCCATAGTTTTGTCAAGTATTCCTGGCTGCATGTCACAGGGATACAAACGCAACCAAACTGCTTGGATTTGCGGCCAGGTACGATTACGGCAATCCTGTAATTCCTTAGCCTGTTGTTTTAACATCTGCTGATAGCGCTTTTGGGCATCTGGATTGCCTCTGAGTGCTAGAAGACGTAAGTTTTCTTTTGATTTTGCTGCGGTGGGTGATAATTGGCAGTATTCTTCTAGTTGCGCCTGTGCTGGTTGAAGGTCAAAGTGGGAAATTAATAAACTACTACTGAAAACAGCAGCTAACAGGCGGCGAAAAAATAAGATTGACTTGGTGACTTTCACGGGACGGTTGGTCATACTTCAAGGTAGCAAAGCAAAACGGTAGACTTCTTATATAAGTTGGACAAGGATAAAGGTAAAGTCACTGACAAAAAAATGGAATTATTCTTTCCCCAATAATTTTTTCTCTAACTCTTAGCAAAGCAACTTGTACAAGAGGAATAATCATTAACCTAAAGAATTAACTCAGGTTCACATAGATAGCAATCTATGATAAAAAAATAGGGGTTTTGAAGCCTAATTGTGAAAGACTCCCAAACCCCTATTTCAGTTGCCGCATTTTGTTATTCAAGTAAATCAAATTTATTTGCAAAAATTTGCTATAGAGAATTTTCTTTTAGTAAATTTTTGCAAAATTCAACAGCAATTTACCCGATTCAACTAAACTTAACAAAGCTGCCAATAGTCTCAATTGATGGGAAACTCTTGACTTTGCTTGTGAGAATAGTTAAGCACCACGTTTTAGCGCTGCTTCTACCTGATTAAACTCTTGTTCTAGGCGGTCTTTGAGCTTTTGTGGCACGGGGCGATTGGGGTAAGAGCTATAGTGTCCAGCTAAGGAGTTTAAAGCTGTTCGCATCGTAGTAAAAGAGCTAAGACCCGAAACAGAGTTAGCTCGTTGGTAGCGAGCTGAAAAATCGTTTATTTTTTGACGCGCTTCTGCTTGGACTGCTGCTTTATTTGGTGAGTCTTCTGATAACTCTAGGACATTTCTCAAAATCCCGACTACCGCTAAGGTGTCTTGACGATAATCTCCTGTTAAACTATCAGGACTAGAACAGCCCATTAAGCTGATGCTTACAACCAAAAGCAGGGCAAGCAGACGCGACCAATAGCGCTTCATAAGCATTAAGTAAAACAACTCTTAAATCAACGTCAATACTATCTTGGATTGGTATCTTGGGGATCATGAGTAAGGATGAAGGCTAAAGGATGAAGCATCAAAAATGAAATTTTTCTTGGATTTCATTACCTATAGCAATACAGTTCTGTGTCATATTTTTTGAGTCAAAGTCCTCCCGTGTCAAATGCCAAATGACTCGAATATGTCAAGCAGTTGCCTTAGTCCTGATTCATACTGGTTGATACAAAGTATCTCTTTGTTGGTAAGGTCGTCCTAAAGAAGCGATCGCTGTTTGTAATGTTTCTACTTCCATACATGTACCGCCTACAGCACCTGCCATTGTGGTAATGTGTTCTTCCATCAATGTGCCACCAATATCGTTGCAGCCGGAAACTAAGGCTGACATTGCACCAGATAACCCCAGCTTTACCCAACTCGGTTGATGGTTAGGAATCCAATTTCCTAGGAAAATCCGTGCCACCGCACCCAATAGCAACGCATCTTCCAAAATCGGTTGATCTCGTCCTACACGGCGGCGTAGAGGTTTGGGTGCTTCTTGCCCAACAAAAGGTAATAAAATAAACTCTGTGATTTTGGCAGGATAGCCATTTTTAATCGCAGTTTGTTGGAGCGATCGCAATTTTGCTAAATGTCCTATTTGCTGTTCTACGCTTTCGATGTGTCCTGAAAGCATAGTGCTAGTAGTGTGCAAGCCTAATTGATGGGCTGTACTGACAATTTCTAGCCAAGTAGCTGTATCAATCTTCTCTGGACATAGTACTCGCCGTACTTCATCATCTAACACCTCAGCTGCGGTTCCTGGCATTGAGCCTACACCAGCATCCCGCAAAGCCGCAATCACATCAGCATAATTTAGCCCATCCTCTCTGGCGATAAACTGTACTTCTTGAGGCGAGAAAGCGTGCAAGTGGACGTGGGGAAATTCCTGCTTAATAGTTTCTACCAACTTGAGATAATAAGGCAGAGATTTACCGTTGATTTTGGCTTGTGGATGTAACCCCCCCTGCATACAGATTTCCGTTGCACCTCGCTGCACGCCATCTGTAGCTTTCTCCAAAATTTGTGCCCAATCTAACCAGTAAGCACCATCATCGCCATCATCCCGCCGGAATGCACAAAAACTACAGTGCTGCTCGCAGATGTTAGTAAAGTTAATATTACGGTTAATTACGTAAGTGACTGTATCACCTGCTTGTAGACGGCGGAGTTGATCGGCTGTGTTGTGAATAGCTGCGATCGCCTCTGGGTCTTTTTGTTTTAACAATACTACTCCCTCTGCAGGAGATAAATCATCCCCGCTAAGGGCACGATTGAGAATATCATCGATAGTTTGAATAACCACATTTCATCAGACAAAACCACAGTTCTTATTGTGGCAAGAAATTAGCTACTGCGTGTCTGGGTTTTGATGGTGTCAGCCTCTATTACAGATGATTTAAGATTTGCTGCGCTGAAATACAGCATCAAATGAGCTAGGTAAGTATTCTTTAAACATACCTATACCTAATACTAAAACTAGAACATTTCTGACATTGAGCCAGATAATTTTTGCATAATCCAAATTACGGAAACTGCCAACCGAAATCATAATATAGGTAGTGAGACAAATATATATAGTTAACAAAATTTCCCGTGGTTTTAAAATTACCGTAAAAGGAAGTATCCAAATTAAATATTGAGGAGAAAAAACTTTATTGGTAATAATAAATATTAACAATGACAACACTGTATAAGCCGCCAAAGCAGTTACTTTTACCAATTCATTTTGATAACGTTCTTGACGAAACCGATAGAAACTATTTAGTAATATGATGCTATACATAATTATAAATAGCCAGGGTAAGGCGTGTAAGATACTCTCATCTAGTGGAGAAACAATATTACGAGAGCCATAATTACCAACTGTTTGAACCTCTATGACCCCAAATTTGTGGGCTAGAGTAATTAGTCCTGCTGGTAATGATTCTATTTGTATACCCCGTTCTTTATGATAGCTGAGGAATGACAAAAAATTAATATTCCTAATAACTAGGAATGGTAAACAACTAAAAGTAATTGCTCCCAAAGCACCAAAAAATAAATTTAATATTGCCCGGTAGTTTTTATGAGCTAAATAGTATGCTGCAAAAATAGGTAGCATAACTAAAGGATACAACTTTGCTGCGATACCCAATCCCAGACAAATACCTGCTAATCTCGGACGAGCAGATATGATAGCGAATAAAGCTAGAACTGTTAATAATGTAGAAAATAAATCATAACGCCAGAGCATTATTGGCACGAGCAAGAAAGAACATAACGTATAAGATATTAGTACTATTATTTGTTGATTTTGAGAATAATAGCTTTTTGTAATTTTCAGAATAAGCAGTGAATTTAGACTGACAATTGTTATATTGATCAGCAATAAAGAACAGACATATACATGGTAATTATTTGACAATCCTAATGTCAGTAGTCGTGGTAATAAAAAGCTTAAAAGTGCCAACGGCGGATACTCTACATTAAAATCTCGATAAGGCAGTTTACCTTCTAATATATTCAAGGAATATTGGTAATAAATATTAATATCATGACTTCCTAAAGAATTTTTGTAATTCAAAATTGCTAAACCTATCAACCCAATCAATTGGATGAGTATGATTCCTGAAATCCAATTCTTCTGTTTCTGCTTCAGCATAATTTCATTAATTTCACTAAGTTAGTTAATTGTTTCTAATTAAATTACATTCTTTTCTAATCGCCAGAGTTTATCAGTTTTCTTAATTTTGACAAATTTATAATCTTTCTCCATTGCATTCTTCACTTCTTGCGATACATTTAATACAAATACATTGCTAAATTCACTAGGGATTTGAGGTAAATTATTTCCCAGTAATAACTGTAAATTTACTGTAGGATTTAGCAGGTGGCTAATAGACATTACATTGCCAATATTTAGAGAATTTGTACTGCTAATTAAAAGCGGCTTGGCTGATTGATTTACTACACGTGCTATTTGAACATTTTCATAACTACCTTTATTCCACCATGTTTCAGCTTGCGAACTGATGGTACAGGAAATAACGCCAGTAGAGATTAATATAACTGTGACTAATTGCCAAAATTTTTGAAATTTTACTTGATAAAATATAGTTTGATGCGTCAATAAATAGGTAACTGCTAGCTGAATGCCAACATAACAGGGAATAACATATCTAGCTCTGGCACTAAGCTTACCCCCTATGACTACATCAGGAAATATCACAGCAAAAGCAGGTACAGCACTTAAAATAAAAATGAATAGCCATACTCTGGACTGAGATTTTCGAGCAACAAATATGAAGGAATATATTACCAAAATTAGTAAGAATGGCACTAAAAATCGACCCCAACGCAAGGCTGTAAAATTCAAATCTGGCATATATTGCTCATAACGCCAGAAATCACCAAATAAACAGCTAATATTTTGAATCCAGCTTTGCATTAAGCTTGACAACGACTGTCTAGCTTGAGCAGTAGTGGTTGTCTCATTTACTTGAGATAAGTTATGAATAATAACAAAAAGCCACGGAATAAAAGTTAAAAATCCAGAAATTGTAGCAATGAAATAAGCTTTAATTTTTTTGCTTAACTTGAATCTTTCAATAGTTAGTATATAAACACTATGGGCAAGTACTACTAATCCAGAAAACAAAAAAGTATATAATCCGAGTCCTACTGTGAGAGCATACATTATCCACAGCTGCTTAGTATTCAGCCTTATTGCTCTCAGTAGTACAGCACCCCCTAATAAAATAATTAATGTCCACAAACTAAACTGTCTGGCTTCTTGGGCATAAGCTACATGAAAAGGTGAAACTGTCAGTAAGGCTACACTGATCCATGCAGTTATTGGTGATCCAAACAATTCTAGACATAGCCAAAAAAGGCAAGGAAATGCTAGCAAGCTGATGATTACTGATAAGCTTCTTGTCGCTGCTACTGAATTACCAAAAACTTGCATCCATAATCTAACCATGACGTAATAGAGAGGAGGATGCTGAGAGTCATCAACTGCTAAAGAGTTAATTGTATTGACTACACTTTTGTCAGGATTGGTTTGTTGATATTTTTGCAGAAACTGAGCAGGAATGACACGTCCAATAAAAGCTTGCTGGACGAACTCCGACTTAGTGTAACCAGAAACTCTTAATGAAGTGTATGCCTCATCATGCCAGTAAAGTTTACTTTCAATATTGACAAACCGAAAAAATATTCCTAAAGCTAATAAAATTATGATTACAAATCTTAGTCCTTGGAAAGGCAAATATTTTTCTAAGAAATGCTTGATATATTGCATAGTGAAAAATGTTGATAAAATAATGCTTTCTAGCTAAAGTTCATGAGACAACTAAATGTTTTTTGAAAATTTGCAGCAAGCATAGCAAAATGTACTCTATGCAAAAGTTGCAAGAATTTAGTTTAGTTGCAGAGATAGGATGAGAAGAGTATATTTTTAGGAGCAGTGATATGAAAAAAGGATATCTAATTATTTGGTTAGATAATTTACAACATATTATTCATCGATATTCTAAATTATCAAATTTATAAAATTAGCACACAGCTTTATAAACTGAATTTAGCCTAGCAAAACCTTATAGCAACATATCTTTATTACGTAATTTCTCCAATCCTATCTGACAAATTAAGTAAGTACTTAAAGCTGTCTTTAATTTATGACTAAAATTGAGTAAACTTAAATAGAACTAAACTTCAAAATCAACTTTATACGAAAATATATTTATAGACTTAGTGAAGTTTGTATAAAAAGTATCGTAAAATTATCAGGGGGATTAATATTAGTGTACATTAGGAAACAAATCTAGTTAATAACTAAAATAAGCGTCCGTTAATATACTCGTTTTCTATTGGATGTTCCTTAATGCTTCACAGTGAACCTGATTTATTATTGCCAATGCCAACTGGCAAATTACAAATCCCTGAATTGCCTCCTCAGATTGCAGATAAACGTGGCGAAGCCATTCTTCTTTCTTTAGTAATTCCTACTTACAAAGAGCGCGACAATATCAAGAATGTTGTCAAAATCTTGAGCCAAGTACTGGATGAGTGCATTCCTGGACGCTATGAACTGATTGTGGTAGACGATGATAGTCCAGATCGTACGTGGGAAGTAGCGCAATCCCTGATGGAAGATTACCCACAGTTGCGGGTAATGCGACGACAACAGGAACGGGGTTTGTCCTCAGCAGTAATTCGCGGTTGGCAGGCGGCAAGAGGGCATATACTCGGGGTAATCGACGGAGATTTACAGCATCCGCCCGAGGTATTAACGCAATTAGTAACTGAGATTGAGCAAGGTGCAGATTTGTCCCTAGCTAGCCGTCATGTAGACGGAGGCGGTGTCAGTAGTTGGAGTATTGTGAGGCGTTTCTTATCTCGTGGCGCTCAAGTTTTAGGATTAATTATCTTACCAAGTGTATTGGGAAGAGTTTCCGATCCCATGAGTGGTTATTTTATGGTGCGTCGAAATGCGATCGCCGGAGTAACGCTCAACCCAGTAGGATATAAAATTCTGTTAGAGGTAATTGGGCGGGGAAGTGTTCGTGAAATTGCTGAAGTAGGCTATGTGTTCTGCGAACGCAAAGAAGGCGAAAGCAAAGTGACATGGAAGCAATATGTCGATTACTTACACCACCTACTCAAATTGCGCCTTTCTACAGGACGTTTAGGAAGAGTTAGCCAATTTAGTCAAAACATGGGTTTCCCAATTGGTCGATTTCTGCGCTTTGGGTTGGTAGGGTTAAGTGGGGTTTTTGTAGATATGGCAATGCTTTATTTGCTTAGTGATCCTACAACCTTAGCCTTACCCCTGACTCGTAGCAAAATCATTGCAGGAGAAATTGCAATTTTCAACAATTTTTTGTGGAATGATGCTTGGACATTCGCTGATGTTTCTATGAAGCAGCAAGAATGGCGACAACGTTTGAAGCGCTTTTTGAAATTTAATGTAATTTGCTTGGCTGGACTAGTGTTAAATGTACTGATTTTGAATCTAGTATTTAACTTCATCCTGCCTAACCGCTACATTGCAAACTTAATTGCGATCGCAGTCGCTACTATATGGAATTTCTGGGTCAACTTAAAACTTAGCTGGCGAGTCACTGATGTTAAATAGGGTATTGGGCATTGGGCATGGGTAATATTAAACTCTGGATCACTTTAATGCAACAATGTGCAGGGTAAATGCGTACAGCTTACTGTATATAACTTTTTGGTAAACCCACAGATGATAAACCTGCGATCGCCCTTAAGTTTTGGCAACGAATCAATTCGTTAAAACTTAAGCCAGAACGCCCCTCAATTTTGGCTACTGTCTCAATTGCAGATAACAAATGCGCTGCGGCTTCTGCTTCTGAGTAACCTCGCCGCCCAGCAATGCGAATCGCTGCTGCATCAGCATTTAACTCTAACTCTGGAGATTGGTTTGTGCGCCAAATCCGAAAACCAGCGATCGCACTTAATCCCACTGCGATCGCAACACCTACAACATCTGACTGTGTTGATTCTACTAGCCCACCTAAAAGTCCTGCGACTAGCACACCTTGATAAATATTAGGTTGAAACCACTTCACCCCCGTCAACCAGCTAACTGTTTGCAACAACAACAAATCCCTTTGTGATTTCCCTAACCGAAACCATAAATCAAAATTAATATATATTGGCCGCTCTTGATTCCAAGGAAGTGGAAAAGAAGCATCAATTACCTTTACCTGTTGCGGTTTGCTGACAATTTTCGTCAGCATTCGTGCAGAAGCAGGCATTACATCTAACAAACGGCGAATTTCCGCAGTTGGCTCCATAAATTTAATAATTAGCCAGAATAAGCATAGTATTCAATTATGCAAAAAATTAACTTTTCATGCTAACCTTTGATGTGTAATGGCTAATCACATGAGACCCTCTGCACATTTTTATTTGTTAAAGTGTCGGTAAAAATAAACCCAACTATGTTAATAAACGTAAATAGGTTTAAAATCTTTACCAATGACCAATGACAGCCTCAGCCAATTATCTTTAATTTCGCCAACTTACTTATCAGAGTCATAAATCAAGTAAGTGTGTAGTGTAGCGGGATTATATGGTACCCGTTGGTATAGAAGTTCAAAACCTCAAAGTTTTGGATAACCATTAAAAATCAGATTTGAACTACATGGAAGCTTTCGCCCCCACCCCTCCTGAATGGACGAATCAGGCAATTCACGCTCATCAATTTTGCTGTCCAAATTGTAACTCTAGTAGCCGAGAAGCATTACAAGTGTGGCTAAATCGGCGATCGCCTGTGATGACAGAAGACCATCGCCGCAAATGGCAGGAATTTTATAATTGTCATTGTGGTTATGCATGGTGGGCTTGGAGTAGCGATCGCCCGCCAACAGATATGTCTAATCCACGAGATATTAATCCTATATAGTCATTTTGCCGCAAACAAAAACCCGCCTCAAGGCGGGATAAGTTTTGATACTTACTTGGTTAATGATTTTTTCGTATTAACCCGGGACAGTTTAATACGAAGAAAAATTTTTGTAATCTCTTTGAGGATGAGCTAGATGCCCACCCTACAGCTTACTGCTAACCAATTACCAAAATTAGAACGAGAACGTAGTACGAAGAGTACCTACGTAAATGGTATCTGTATTATTTCTGTTCTCTGGATTGAAGATGACCAACAAACCTGGGGTAACTTGAATATTGTCAGATACATTCAGCTTATAAAGACCCTCTAAATGATAAGAGGTAGTTTGTTCTGAACCAATACCGCCACTACCACCAGTTACTTTAGGTGGTTGACCAAAAATCACACCCAAAACATTACCTTTGGCACCAAAGTCTCTCACACCCAAGGAAGCTGCCCAATACCAAACATCTGCGCTTCTGCTGGGGCCAGTTACAGCATCCGCAGTTGTATAACCACCCCAACCACTCAAAGCTAATTGAGAACTAAGTTGGAAAGTAGCTTGCACACCATAGTGGTTAGCTTCAGTACGTGCACCACCAAAAGGATTATTAGCAAAGGCACTACCTGTAGATTGGAACAGGTTGGGAGTAGATTGATAAGTACGGGCATAACTAAATCCCACATTCAAAGCTTGGTTAGGCTTGAAAGCTACCTGCCCAAAGAAGGTATTACTACCATCAAATAAACCACTACCATCAGCCGGATTGCTAGCATTTGTGCCTTGAGAGTAGTAAGCAGCACTAAATGTTAAAGGGCCTTTAGGATTAACGTTAACAGTTACACCAGCACCGTCAGCAGCTTGGCGATAAATAGGGCTGAAACGTCCATAACGGGATAGAGCACCTTTCCCAGAACTAGCAAAGTCAGGGTTGAAATTATTAACGTTCTCATTCAACTCACCACCAGTAGCATCAACCTTGATCCGTACTGCATCACTGAAATTAAAAGCATAGTTAATTTTATCAATTTCAACACTGTTATTAGTACCACCGTCATAACCTAAGCGGGTCATGTTGGTACCAGTTACAGTCTGGTTAGATATAGTGTTGCGACCTTGTAAGCGGATTTGTAACTGATCTTTGCCAGTGAAGCTGCTGTATAAATTCAGCCGTACTCGGTCAGAGAAAGCAGTATTGGCATTTAAGGGGTTACCATTGTCAGCTCTTGTATCACCGAAAGGCTGAGAAACGCTGAAAATTGCTTCCCCAACTAGCTTAGTTGTTGTGGAAAATTGATTTGCTTCTAGTTCAGCAGTCCGGGCTTCTAAAGAATCCACACGACCACGTAAGGTAGCTAATTCAGCCGAAAATTCTTCTTGTAAGCGCTGTAAAGTAGCTAAGTCTTGTTTAGTTACTAAGTCAGCAGTAGCTGTAGCAATTAACTCATTCACCCGATCTAAACAAGCGTTCAAACCTGCAGCGAATTCATAACGAGTCAAAGCACGGTTACCACGATAAGTGCCATTAGGATAACCTGCAATACAGCCATAGCGTTCAACGAGGGATTGTAAAGCTTGGAATGCCCAATCTGTAGGTTGTACATCAGAAAACTGTGAAACTGATGTCACTTGCCCCATGCTGTTGGACTCTTGGGAGATCTGAGTAACACCATTTACAGGTTCATTAATTTCAGCAGCCAAGGTACTGTTAGCAGCTACAAATGTAGCCGCCATAACCAATGGACTAATCTTTAAAAGACTCCAGAATGCTTTTGTCATTGTTTTACTTGTACTCACACCTAAAACTAATTAGCTCCTAGTAAAGCTCCCTAAAATTTTTATAACTAGGGAATTTACTTAATTAATTCAGCATTGATTTTATCAAACCAAGCAAAATTATTTTACCTTATTCTCTCATAAATTTATTCGTCAATCGCAGAATGATTTGACGCTTATGGCGCAAAAGTTTTCCTTCTTCTTCAAATTGTTGTAGAAGTCGTGTTACAGTTACTCTTGTTGTATTTAGAACTTCTGCAATTTCTTGATGAGTCACATTAATATCAAGCAATTTACCTTGTTCTACATCACAACCAAATTTTTCACTTAGCCATACTAAAAATTGCCACAAGCGCAGTGACATTGGTTTACGATGTACTATGCTTAATAGCTCTTCTGCTTGTTGAATATGGGATAATAAAGCATCAATATCTTGATACCAAACATGAGGCGGTACTACACTTACTTCAACACTCGTTAAAGATTCTATTTGGTATGGTTTCACTTTAGACAAAGGATAACCGACTATATCACCTGGCCCCCAATAACCCAAAGTGATAAATGTTCCGTCTTCACTCCAAGTTAAAGTCCTAACGGCTCCACGTTCTATGCGCCACAGAACCTCATTACGTGGAGGAATAACTTGCCGACGAGTAAAGAGCCTTTGGGTTAACTGTTCATGGATAGTGGAATTATGAGATGTAATAGCAGAGTCTGAGGCAGAAATTTTAGTATACATTCAGAAGGTGGTTTTGCTACAGTAAGAGTGCTTGATAGAAACATAGCCAACATAATTTTGAGCGTTGGTCACCAAGCAGTAATTTAATTTTTGGGCAACCTAATTCGTTATTTTTAATGAGTTATATGGGTGATAATTTCAAAATAAAATCAATAACCTATAACAATAAATGATGGTTTAGATATTTATTTCTATTGATATATTTTTATTTCCCGTTCAACTTTAATATTAGTGCTTTTTGGTTAGCTAAATTTATACATCTTGCAAGTAATCTATTTGCTTAACTAATTCAGAATATAGATAAAACTCAATAGAATCATTGTAGAGAAGACTAAAAATTAATCCTTGAATTTCATTCAGCAGTATTGATATAATATAAAAAATTATACATATTTTTAATGTACTAAATTGAGCTTGACTTTTTATAGCTGCTGTTTTCTCACAGTTTTATATAAGACAACAAAAGGACTACTGAGTTATTTATGTAACTATTTATTACTATCTTTGCTTAACTCTAAGGTTATAAGTTTAAGAATAGGTAAGCTTTTAGTGAAATCTATGTTAGCCAGCTAACTTTGATAATTAATTTTTTGATTAGCTTTGCCAAAATGCGCTTCATCAGTAGTTAAACAAAATTAATTACACAATGTCATTGCGTTCGCCCTTGGCGTTCCCGAAGGGTATGGAGCAGAGCGGAATGTTCGCGTAGCGTTCCCGCAGGGTAGCAATCGCAAGGGTTGAGATTGCTTCTCTTTGCTACGCAACGCTAGCGCGAACGAGACGCTACGCGTTAAGCGAAGCTATGCCGTTCGCGTAGCGTCTCCGACAGGAGAAGGCTTTACGCTGCGATCGCAATGACTGTAATTAATTTTGCGTAAAAGTCACGGAATTCCGTCATTACAACAGTAGCAACGTAATCGCCTAAAATTATGGGATTGCTTCCATACATTACGTTCCAGTCGCAATGACAAATTTTGCTTGCGTCAGTCCTGACACTATTTTCAGGGTTGCTACCCTATCATGCATCTAAAAAAATTAGGGATTCGCAAGTAACATGAATTGCCAATCCCTAATTTAGTTAATTTGTAGTTCTAATTAATAGCGTTGACCTGTAACGATATATGCTACTCGTTGACCAATGTTAGTAGCATGATCTGCCATACGTTCCAAACAGCGAATTGCCAAAGCTAAAAGGACAATGGGTTCGACTACACCAGGAACATCTTTTTGGAAGGCTAAAGTGTTATAGAGGCGTTCATAGGCATTATCAACAGCATCATCTAAATGCTGGATACTCCTTCCACCTGCTTCATCTAAATCTGCTAAAGCCACCAAACTAGTTGCTAACATGGCTTGAGCATGGTGAGACATGACAGCAATCTCTGGTAAAGAAGCATGAGGCGGATAAGGAAAAAGTTTAATGGCAATGTCAGCTAGATCTTCAGCATAATCCCCAATCCGCTCTAAATCTCGCACTAGCTGCATAAAAGCACTCAAGTGCCGCAAATCTTGGGCCGTTGGTGCTTGTAATGTCATGATTGCTGTACAATCTGACTCTATTTGTCTATAAAAGCGATCAATTTTTTTATCTAATTGAGGAAGTTCCTCAGCTGCTGTTAAGTTGCGCGCAAATAACGCTTGGTGGCTCAGACGAAACGATTGTTCCACCAAAGCACCCATGCGTAATACATCACGCTCTAAGCGCCTAATAGCACGTGCTAGCTGGGTTGGATCGGGATTGGGAGGATAAACGATAGCTTTCACACTTGTATTTTCAAACGTGAAGATATTTTTTTAACTATAGTCTTGGCTTGGCGTATTTGCCATCATCTGTGGGAAGTGTAGTTGTATCCACGCACCGCCTGTTTCTGGATGATTCATGGCTTTGATTGAACCTCCATGAGCGAGGACAATTTGTCGCACGATCGCTAAACCCAAACCACTACCAACGATCGCAGTGGTGGAATTACTGTCTTCTACGGGATCGCGCGCCCGTGATTGATCTCCCCGATAAAAACGCTCAAAAACATGGGGTAAATCTACTTCTGCAAAACCAACGCCGCAATCAATGATGTTGATTTCCAGTGCTGGGAGAGGAGAATTTTTCGGGAGACTGTCTTTGGTTGATAGTATTTCGGTTTGGACTTCAATAGTTGTGCAAGGCGGACTGTATTTGATGCTGTTATCTAGCAAGTTGAGAAAAACTTGGTATATGCGCGAACGATCTGCCTTAATCCACAGGTTTTCTGCCCCAGAATATTTAAGATGAAGATCCTGCTTTTGTGCCAATGGTTCTAAAGTTTCCCAAACAGATGTAATGAGCGATCGCACTTCTACAGCTTCCTGCTGCAATCGAATACTGGGATCTGTTTCCATTTGAGTCAGCTCTAGCCAACCTTGCACCAAGTTAATCAACCGATCAACTTCTTGCATCAAGCGGTTAACCCAACGATTTAAAGGTGGTTCTAAGCGATTTTGTAAAGTTTCCACAACCAGACGAATCGAAGTCAGGGGTGTTCTGAGTTCGTGGGCTAAATCAGAAAAAGAACGATCTCTTACTTGATTCATATCCAGCAGGGGTTGGCGATTTTCTAAAAATACTCCCACTTGTCCCTTAGATAAGGGAAAGCTAGATGCCCGTACAGCCAGAGACTTTATTTCTAACATTGCTGCTGGGTTCTCACAAGGGGGGTGAAACACCCACTCTTTTACCCTTGGTTGTTGGCAATCACGAGTTTGCTCAATCAAGCGATCAAGTTCATAAGAACGCACTAACTCCAGCAACAAACGCACTTGTCCTGGTTGCCAACGCTCCAAATATAATATTTCTCTAGCCTGTTGATTGCACCACAGCAGTTGATTCTCTTCATCCACTTGCAAATACCCCAATGGTGCGAAATCCAGCAATTCTTGATAAGTTTCTAGGGACTGCTGTAAATCTTGCCGCTGCTCCTTCACCATTGTAATTTCCTGCCGTAAGCGAGGAATTAAAGGCAGCGCTACTTTGGAAGAATGAGAATTGAAAGGTTTAAGTACTCGCTCTAAATAGCGGTTCAGTTGAACCTGTTGCCAAATCCAAAATCCAATCCCTACCGCTAAACCCAGAGAAAATCCCAATAAAAACATTTAAGTCATTAGTTGCTTGATCACAACTAAAAACTAACAACTATCGTGAGCAATTATCCAAATCTATAGCCAAAACCTCTGACAGTCACAATGTATTCAGGACGACTGGGGTCTAATTCTAATTTTTCTCGTAGCCAACGGATGTGGACATCTACAGTTTTACTATCGCCTACAAAATCTGGCCCCCAAACCTGATCTAGCAACTGTTCCCGCGACCATACTCGACGAGCATAACTCATAAACAGTTCTAGGAGACGAAACTCTTTTGGTGATAGGCTCACCTCTTGACCGCGAACTAACACGCGACACTCTTGAGGATTTAAACTTACATCCTTGTACTTAAGTATCGGTATTTGCGGCAAAGTACTGAAGCGCTGACGACGAAGTAAAGCGCGACAACGAGCAACTAATTCCCGCATACTAAAGGGTTTGGTCAGATAATCATCTGCTCCCACTTCTAAACCCAATACGCGGTCAGTTTCACTACCCTTGGCACTCAGCATCAAAATCGGTACTGGGTTTCCTTGATGACGAAGTAAGCGGCAAATATCTAATCCATTAATTTGGGGCAGCATTAAATCTAGAATTACCAAATCAAAGGAAAGCTCCCCAGAATTGGGTTCAAAATTTTTGATATATTCCACCGCCGATCGCCCATCAGTAGCAGTTACGACCTCATAGCCTTCACCTTCTAGTGCTACCAATAGCATTTCTCGGATTAATTCTTCATCTTCTACTACTAGAATGCGGCTTGTTTGCCCTATATCCGCTTTGGCAGGAAACTTGGTAGATTCGCTAGTGTACATTAGATATCACAAAATTTTTGTGTCTGTGCAGCTATCAAGATGATGATTGAATCAATTATTTAAGTTTCAGTGAATTTACACCCTGGAGATTGTGCCCTAGTTTGTAAAACGTAACATAAATCACAGAAACCAACATATTATAAAGCACTGCGCCTACAAGCTGACAAGAGTATTTGCAGTAACTTGATATCTTGAAATTTTTGTATACCTGCATTTACTTCTTGACAATAGCAGATTTTTTTCAGTACTATTAGCTATAGTACAAAAATACTATTGCCCTAAAATTCTACCCTAAGACAACAAAGGCACTCGTTACAGATGATTTAGGGAATTTGTAAGTGTCTTTTGATGCTTCTTTCAGCATTTACACTGGGTGAAAAACCCTTATTTTTAGGCTACTCTGATGTCTGCATAGAGTAAGTCAGAGTATGACTGGCTACACACAAATTATTGCTTGTTTAAGGAGTTGGAGTATGACTACGGTTGCAGTCAAAGATAGTAAACAACAAATAGTGCAAGCATTTCAGGAAATCCTTACAGAGAGAAAAAAATTAGACTTAAAAATAGCTACTAAACAAGAAGAAGCCGAAAAGGTAAAAAACCAAGAAATTCTGGCTACTGCTTCTACATACACTGTTGATAGTATTGTTAAAGGTTTAGCTGATTTACAATTAGAGTTTGGCAGCATTGTCATTGCACTATCAGAAAAATTAGCCAAAGAGAATTCTAAATTAGATGAATTAAATAGAGGTATAGAAATTGCCAATCTGCAATTAAAAGACCTTCGGCAAATTAGAATTGTCGCGGATGCTTTAGATATTTTAACTCAGGAACACCAAGAAAGGTTAAGAGTACTAGAACAAGAAATTACCAGTAAGAGAGAAGCGCTAGAAAAAGAAATTACAATTAGGCGTAAAGAGTGGCAGAAAGACCAATCTGAATACGAAGAAGCACTAGAAGTCTACAATGATTTATTAGCTAAACAACGTGGGACAGAAACAGAAGAATATCAGTATAAGTTGGAAACAAATAGAAAACTAACTACTGATGCTTATGAAGAGAAGAAGCGCAAACTAGAACGAGAAATTCAAGAATCTACTCAGCAGAAAGAGAAAAATTGGGCTGAACGGGAAAAAATTCTGACCGAACGTCAAGCTTTGTTTACAGAATATCAGCAAAAAGTTGCAGCATTTCCTAACGAGTTGGAAGAAGCAGTTAAGAAAGCTAGGGAAGAAGCAATTAAAGACACTAGTCAAAAGGCGAAAGTAGAAGCAGATTTATTTGAAAAAGATTGGGAATCTAGCAAACAGAGTTACGAATTAAAAATCCAATCTTTAGAAGAAACAATTAAGAAGCAAGCTGAGCAAATAGAAGGAATTTCGGCTCAACTGCAAACTGCATTAAAACAAGCGCAAGATTTGGCAATGAGAGCGTTTGACAGTTCTAATAATAAATAGTAATTAATTTTTGTCCGTTGCCATGAAAATAGTCTTTGGAATAATGGAGGTTTGTTGTGGTAGCTAAAAAACCAACAGATAAAAATACTAAAGCTGAAATTCTTCAAGCTTATGAAGAATTAGCAAAAGAGACAGCAGCCGTTAAATCACAGCTTACCCAAACGGTAAAAGAAGCACAAGCTGTAACTAAAGAAAAGCCAAAAGTGGAGCCAAAACCAATTATGAATGCGCCATCTACAGTTCAGCAAAAGATGAATTATACAATTGAAAGTCTAGCTAAAATCCAGTTAGGCTTTGGTAGTGCGGCGAATGAATTATCTGAACAGCTAACTACACAAGCTTCAAAATTAGCAGAAATTAGAGAAGCTGTAGAAAAGGAAGTTGCAGAACTTAAGCAATTACATAATTTAGAAATTTCAGAAGATATCTTAGATACTCTCATTACCAGCTATGAAGAAAATTCTAAGGCTTATCAAGAAGAGTTTACTGAGCGCAAAGAAGTCTTATTACAGGAAATAGATGAGCAGAGAAAAGCTTGGTTAAAAGAGCAAGATGATAATAATAGATTAATTAAAGAACGAGATGACAATCTCAAAAAAACTCGGCAACGAGATGAAGCTGAATACAAATATAGTTTAGAACTGCAGCGAAAATTGCAAAAGGATGAATATGAGCAGCAGCAAAAAGAATTAAACCAACAACTAGAAGAATTTCAGCAAGAAACCGAAAAACAATGGAATGAAAGAGAGAAGGCGATCGCAGAACGAGAAAAGCAGTTTGAAGAGTTAAAAGTTAAAGTTGAAGTCTTCCCTAAAGATAAGGAAGCTGCTATTAAAAAAGCTACAGAAGAAGGTAAAGGTATTGCCTATTACCAAGCTAAGATTAAGTCAGATTTATACAGCAAAGAAGTAGAAGGACAGAAGCGTTTTTATGAACAGAGATTACAATCTCTAGAACAGACTATTACTAATCAAGATACGCGTCTACAAAACCTGACTAAACAACTAGAATCGGCTCTCAAACAAGTGCAAGATTTAGCCGTAAAAGCTATTGAAGGCACTGCCAATGTGAATTCCTATCAAGCCATTAAAGAAATAGCTTTAGAACAGGCAAAAAGTCAGGTTAAAAATAAATAAGATAACTTGAGATGTTGAGAATTAACAATTAAATTCCTGACTGTGAAGTGATTATACCCTGATAACTAATGTAGAGGCGTAATTAAATTTACGTCTCTATAGAATAGCGTAATTACAAATCTCTATTAGTTTCATGCGAAATTAATGTTCTCTTTTTTTGGGAATACCTTTATTTAAAGGTTGTTTCCGACTGCTGCTTTCGTTGGACTGATTTTTTTTGTTTGATTGTTGCTTGGAGCTTTCTTCTTGATTGTGCATAAGAATAAACCTGACAGAGCTAGGCATTAATTATCTATATTTTAAATTTACATTATGTGCAGCCGAATTTACGGAAAATATGCAAATACTTTATATTCCAATCTAGTTTAGCTAAAGCTATAAAACTGATTTTATATGGCTCAGCTGGCAATTTATTTATCTTCTTAAAAATTTAAATAGCTAAAGATAAAAAAATAGAGACGTTATTATTTTACGTCTCTATCAAAGAGGAAACCCATTATGTGTAAAAGTAAAATACTAAAACTGTAAATTGAAAATTGAAATTAAAATATTAGTCAAAATACTAACAATAACTATCGTGCTTTATTCGGTTTTTGAGTTGGCTGTTGATTGTTGTTTTTGTGGCTATTGGAGTGGATAGCACCAGTTTCAGTTTTCCGGGGGTGTCCATTATCGCGAGGTTTTTTCCGAGTCATAATCAATACATTCCTTGTTTGTTAACTCTCTACAAATTGAACTACAAGCGTATAAATTATGAATCCGGAAAATTCTTAAAAATTACTAGTTGGTAGCGAAATATATATTACGGACCAAAGAGCATCCTCAGTTGTAGTAAAAGTATGGGGAAGAAAATTGTCAGCTAATGAGCATTTTATTTGCAGTATTTGGGTGAGTCAGATGTCCAATAATATGCAAATTAGATGTGTTTTAGCTCTTATCCCTATACTTTTACTCTCCAAAAAGAGAGCTAATGTTAAGCAAAGCTAGTAAAATCGAGATTTGGTGGGATATCTTGAATTCTTCCAGGCCCGATCGCACGCAATGCTTCTTTT
The DNA here is from genome assembly GCF_014696315.1 of Calothrix membranacea FACHB-236. GTDB lineage: Bacteria > Cyanobacteriota > Cyanobacteriia > Cyanobacteriales > Nostocaceae > Aulosira > Aulosira membranacea. The sequence continues at coordinate 77,179 of NZ_JACJPX010000027.1, read as the reverse complement.
AAATCAATATCGCCAGTATATAAGGCACGCCCTACAATTACACCATTTACGCCTTGTGGCTCCAACACCAACAAGCTCAACAAATCGCTAACAGAACTTACCCCACCTGAAGCAATTACGGGGATGGAAATTGTAGCAGCGAGTTCTCGCAAAGCTTCTAAGTTTGGCCCTGAGAGAGTACCATCACGGTGAATATCAGTGTAAATAATCGCGGCTGCTCCCAATTCTTGCATTTGTACGGCTAATTGGGTTGCTAAAACTTCTGAGGTTTCTAACCAACCGCGAGTTGCTACCAATCCGTTCCGCGCATCAATCCCAACAATAATTTGTCCCGGAAATTCTTGACAGAGTTGTTGTACTAGTTGGGGTTGTTCGACAGCAACAGTTCCCAGAATGGCGCGTTGTACGCCGATATTGAATAATTGCTGTACGCTAGCGCGATCGCGTAATCCCCCGCCTACTTGAATCGGTACTGATACTGCTTGTGCGATCGCTTCGATGGCTTCCAAGTTGACAACTTTACCTGCTTTCGCACCATCCAAATCTACTACATGGAGCCTAGCTGCACCTTGATCGACCCACTGTTTCGCAACATCAGCTGGGTTTTCACTAAATACTTGGGAGCGATCGTAGTCTCCCTGATAAAGTCTTACACAACGCCCTGCTAATAAATCAATTGCTGGAATTACATCCATTACTTCATCCTCAATCAATAATTACTAATTCGTAATTAAAAAAATGTTAGGCTAGCCCAAACATTTATTTTTCAAGAGAGTCAACAGTCAAGAGTAGGAGAGACGCGATTAATCACGTCTATACAAGAGTCAAAGTTACTCTGGAGCAACTTTTGACTCTTGACTAACTAAAAGTACAAAACCCTATGCTTGAGTGTTTTCTGGGGAAGTTTTCGTTTTTAACTGCTTTACAGCTTGCCAGAAACCTAGCACAATCAAAATGTTAGACAGAGTCAAGAAAAGCTCTGCACCACCATGCAGCCAATCGACATTTGCTAAAGCCTCTTTGTAATGGACTTTGGCATAAATTCCCGCTGGAATGGTGATACCCACAAAAACTAAAGTGCCGTAAAAACCATACAAAGCTAAACGTGGCATTAGCTTGCTGCGGCTGATAAACCACAAGAAACCCAAATAAGGAAACAGCGAAAGGGCAAACAGGGCATCTTTAGATATCATCGCTCTGATTTGATAGGTTGGTTTGCAACAGAATTAATTCCCTGATGAGCAGACTTGGCAGAACGCCAAATCCAAACGGCAGCGGCCCAAAGGGTAAAATTACCAAATAAGGTCATGGTAGCTTGAAGTGTTACCAGCCATTCCAAAGATTCAGGATTGTCAAAATAGTGCCAAGTGCAAGCACACATAGCACTAACCAAAGCTGGTAACATGGCGAAGGACAATCCCCACCAAGTCCGGTTACCAGTGAGTTCACCGTAAGTCCAGATTAACCAAATAGCGGCAATCCACTCAATGACGCTAGAAACATGAATAATCCAGGTGGGAATTGAAAGCACATGCATAAGGTTGCCGAAAAGTCAATAGATAGGGGTCGAGATTTGTAGAGACGCGATTAATCGCGTCTTACTCAAAGGTCAAGGGTCAAAGGATCTATTTCTTTCTAATTTTCCCAATCCCCAATCCCCCATCCCCCATCTTCCCACAAGAAAAATCTGATTTTTCGGGAAGTATGCCAGCCATTTCACCTAACATCTGGGTAAGTAGCAGATAATCAAGGTCAATTAAACTTGATTAGCGAAAATCTCAAATCTAAAATGAAACCGATGCGGGCTTTATTATCTGGGTATTACGGAAAAGGGAATGGTGGTGACGAAGCTTTACTAGCAACGCTTTTGCAGATGCTACCGCCTCATGTCACGCCTGTGGTGCTTTCTGGTAATCCTGAAGAAACCCGCGATCGCTATGGTGTGGAGAGCTATGATCGCATGGCTTTTTTAGCTGTACTGCAAGCTTTGCGTTCTTGTGATGCGTTTATTTGGGGTGGTGGGAGTTTAATTCAAGATGTTACCAGCACCATTAGCCCTGTTTATTATGGGGGATTGATGGCATTAGCCCAAATGATGGGCTTAAAAACTGTTGCTTGGGGTCAGGGAATTGGGCCGCTGAAACGTCCCCAAACTCGCTGGTTAGCAAGAAAAACTTTTGCTGCTTGTACAAAAGTGAGCGTACGCGATCGCGCTAGTGCAGCTTTGTTATCTGAGTGGCAAATTCCTTGTATCCTTGCTCCCGATCCGGTTTGGGCTTTGGAAGCTAAACCAGTACCCGGACTTACGGATTTACCTGGTTCTAGAGTTGCTGTAACTTTGCGATCGCATCCTCAACTGACAGAAACACGCTTGGCAAATTTAACGCAGGCGTTGGTTGAGTTTCAAAAAGCTACACAAACTTTTATTTTGTTACTGCCTTTTCAAAAAAGTGAAGATTTAAATATTGCTGAGGCAATTCAACCACACCTCAAAGATGTCAGCCAGATTATGTGTTTAGAAGATCCGCAACTTTTAAAAGGTGTGTATCGCCATGTAGAGATGACAATTGGGATGCGCCTACACAGTTTAATTATGGCTGCGGCTGAAGGTTGTCGCTGTTTTGCGCTGAGTTACGATCCCAAAGTAAATCGTCTGATGGAAGATTTATCTATGCCTGGATGGGATTTGGTGAATTTACCAAACGATCCCAACATCATTAGTAAAGCTTGGATCGAGCATTATGCTCATGGTAATCCATTATCCTTAGAGCAAATTCAGTCTTTAGTAGATCGGGCATTAATGCATCGTGAGGTGCTGAGTGCAGCCTTAGAAATTTAAGACACATTCAAACTAATGCCAGTCGCCGAGGTCAGGTTGACTTTCCAAAGCGCTGGCGAATTTTGATGCTAATGTTTGAAATTAGCGATCGCAAACAATCATGGCATCACCCTTAATAGCAGTGATAGCAGCCTTTACAACAAAAATCAGTTAGGTTTTTGTCAAAAACTATTTGTTATTTGTACAACAATCAATGATTGGGTCTGCTGCAAATGCATTTAAACCCACTGATTGTAAGAATACCCCCCAATCAGATTTGACCTTTAAATTGTTCGGTTCACTACAACGTAAATCAACATAACTGCTTAGTGCTTCATGCCAAATACCAGCTTCGGCATAGAGTCTTGGACGTTTGAACGCATCTGCTTGTTGTAGAGCCTTGGTTAGCGTTGCTTCTGGTTGTGCGCGTTCAACCCATCCTTCTACATTCGGATTTCTGGCGGGATTTTGCTCATCACAAACTAATGTCAAATACCAGTGATAACGTTTACCTACTTTTAAAGGGGCAGCAGTTGCAGGAAGCGTAAATTTCATAATTCCAGGTTTAGCTGGTACATTCAAAGTAGTTTCATAAACTACATCATCATCGTCTGTACTCGCCTGATTTGACTCAGCTAAAATCATAAAATGGGCTGTTTTGACAGAAGATGCGGGTACTCGCCAGAAAAAGGTAGGCCGCTCTGCAAAAGTTAACCCTAAATTCTCTTTTGGCATTAAGGGCGTTAATAATTGATTTTTCTGTACACAATATCGGCCCCGAGTTGCACCACCCGCACTAGCGGGTGGTAATCCTCGTTGAGGTGGCTTAAAAGCTTGACTGATTAGCCAAGGCTGTTTTTGCTGCTGACTTAGCAATGCTGGGTTAACTTGGGCTTGTGCCTGTGTTGTTAAACTAGGAATAGTAGCAATTTCCAAAAGAAAAGGTACAGAAAAGGCTACGAAAAGTAGAGGCCGCTTGATCCAATTCATGCCTAAATCTCCTCTCAACTATTTATGTAAATATAAAAGTCCCCTAGTTGTTGATAAACCAAAACTGTGGCAGCAATCAACAGGGGTAATCAATAGACTCTACAAGTACTGCATTATTGGGAAGTGAAAATATAGTATGACCTGGAGACAGGTTTTATACTGTGATATCAGTCGAAATCACAGGATTATTGTTCCCGTTCATTAGTGTAGCTACGCAGAATTTAACATTACCTCATGTAGTCTTTAAAAACCTGTGATTTAAAGTAATTGAGGTTTTGATCTCTGGTAATTTATTGTGGGTAAAGAGCAATAGATTATACGCTTTTAGTGGTTGCAAATAATACAAATGGTAATGGGTAATCGGTAATCGGTAATTTTGGACTTTATTAACATTGTTGCCCTAAAGCTAATACTGCATTTTGACCGCCAAAGCCAAAACTGAAACACAAGGCAGATTGAATGTGATGTTGACGGGCAGTCGTTACTAGATTTAAATCAAACTCTGGCTGCTGCAATCCCACGCAAGGGGGCAAAGTTTGATTTTGCAAGGCTAGGAGTGAAAAAGCTACACCTAAAGCGCCGGAAGCGCCAAGGGTATGGCCTGTACTTCCTTTAGTTGAACTCACTGCAACTTTTTGGCTAAACAAATGCTTGATCGCAATGCTCTCTGTGCGATCGTTTAGCTGTGTTGCGGTACCATGAGCGTGAATGTAATCAATATCTGCTGGTGTGAGACAACTACGCTCTAGGCATTGCTTGATCGATGAGATGGCGCTTTTAGCTTCTGGTTCTGGAGCGTTACCATGATATGCGTCGTTCAGTAAGCTAAAACCTAGCACTTCTCCATAAATTTTAGCTTGTCGCTGTTTTGCTAATGCTGCGGATTCGAGCACAAATACAGCTGCGCCTTCTCCTAACACAAAACCTTCACGGTGCAAATCAAACGGAAAAGCGCCAGTTTTTGCTAAAGCGCCCATTTGCTGGAACCCTGCCAAAGTTAGGGGTGTAATTGGCGCTTCCACGGCTCCGGCGATCGCTCTTTGATATTGTCCAGTTTGCACTAGCATAGTAGCTTGGGCGATCGCCCAAATTCCTGTAGCACAAGCAGCCATTGGCGCTAAAACACTCCCAGTAGCACCAATTTGTCTAGCAGCAGCGATCGCATTCATGTGTGGTAAAGTATTCAACCAATTTTCCATCTCTGTAGTTTGTAAGGGAGATGAAAGGCGATCGCTTAAGTACATTTGCTTGGCGAGTATTTCCCAAGCTGCTTGATAACCACGACTTGAGCCAATGACTACAGCACAATCAGGTAAAGGGGACGATAAGCCAGCATCTTGTAAAGCCGCAGCAACCACTGACTGAGTTAGCTTTTCTAATTGCGCCGGTTGTTCAGCAATCAACCCTAGAGGAATTGCTTCTAGTTGTGGAAAAGGTTGATGTAATTTAATTCCAGATTTACCTGCGATTAACTTCTGCCAACTTGCTTCTAAACTATCTCCTAAGGCAGAAACTAGACCAATACCAGTGACAACAACCTTAACCAATTTGGGACTTGGGATTTGGGATTTTAAATTTGTCATGGGTAATAGGAAAAACTATTACCCATTACCCAATTTCTCAATCTTAACCAGGAGTTTTTAAGTTTTCTGCGCCTTTGGTGACTTTAGCAGATTCAATGCGATCGCCTTGCTGAATTTTATTCACCACCTCAAACCCTTCGGTAACATTGCCGAAAACAGCATAGTTTCCATCTAGAAACCCTAGATCTGCTAAGGCAAAGTAAAACTGGGAAGATGCAGAGTTTGGTTGCTGCGATCGCGCCATTGCTACTGCACCCTGTTTATGAGTCAACGCAGGGGGCTGAGTAATAGTCTTACCGTAAATGGGTTCTGCTCCACCCTTAGGCTTAATTTCTAAGGGGATATAGCGCTCATTCTTAGTTGTAGGGTCAATATAGCCACCTGTGCCTAGTCTATTTGCTGGAACTTTCGGGTCTTTACTTTGTGGATCTCCCCCTTGAACTACAAATGGTTGGGGATCGCGTACTACTCGATGGAACACTGAACCATCGTAAACACCCTTTTGCACTAAATCTACGAAGTTGCCTGCTGTAATTGGGGCATTAGTGCCGTCTACTTCGATAGTAATCGGTGCACCGTTCACCGTCATCACCACAGTAGCCTGACCTTCGAGCCGTGGTAAATCATTCATTCCAGGAATACTCTCGCTAGTAGTTTGTGATACAGAGGTTGCTTCAGTGCTTGTCTTGCTGCTTGTCTCAATTGCTGTTGAGGTAGAAGAAGCTTTAGAAGCATCTTGCTGTGTTGCACATCCACCCAAAATCAAAGCCCCAACAATCAAAAGAGCAACCAAAAATTGTGGAAATTTTAACCGCATGACTAATTACTGACTCAACCAGAGTATATTATCGTTTCCCAAGCTTTTAGAGTTGGGATTTTATACTCATCCCAAATTTCTGTTTTACAATTTTTTACATTTTATTTAGAGCTACCTACTAAGTTTTCTAGCTCTTTTCTTGTTCATCGTTGACCCAGAAACAAGGAGGGTAAGGGCACAAGCAGGTCATCCTAGCTGTTGACCCTTTACCCTTGACTCTTGTTAAAATTCTTTACAAACCTTCTAGAGGGACACCCAAAAAGCGGGCTAATTCTGCCCCTTGAGTTTCTAACTCTGTTAACGATAAAGGTTGACCAACTCTAGTCAAAGGAATGTCTCTGCGGCCTTTCACGCGTAAATAGAGGGCGCGACGAGGATTTAAACCTTCCTTGATGGATATTTGCACAGATTGAGCTTCTTGCAAGGGACTTTCAATCTCAATACGACGGTTTTTACCAGGAAATCCATTGCGAAAAATTTTAATTTTTCCTGTTTCCTGATTAAATTCGTTATATCCACCGCCTACATCCCATAGAATTACTAACCACAGGTATGAGGCTAAAAGCAAGCCAGCAGCGCCGTATAACCCCATAACTAGTCCTTGGGGCACAAATACTAGTTGTGTTGGATCGGTAACTATGAGTAAATTAACTTTTAGATAGCTGGATATTGCAGCTAACACAAAGCCTGTAGCTCCTAAGGTAACGATAGTTGCCCACCAGTAGTTGCTAAACCGACGAGAACCGAGAACGTTTTGCTTCAGGACACTTGTAGCCGAGCGATCGCCGTTAGGCGAATTGCCTTTGTTAATTGTTGATGCCGTCATGGAACTACCTTGGCCTGTGACATATTCTCTTTAAAAGTCTGCCATTTTAGCAGTATGTCTTGCAAGTTGATTTTTGGGAATGGGAAGTTGGTAATGGGTAATGGGTAATGGGTAATTGGTGTTTGAGGTTCAGTATTTGTTGTTCGCGGTTTGATTATTTCCCCTTGTCTCCCTCATCTCCCCAGTCCCCAATCCCCTGTCCCCATTTCCAATTGTGTAGATTTCTGAGAAAAGTTGTGTCAGATTGTAAAATTTCTGATATTCATAATATTTATATAGCTTCGTGTTAAATCACCTGATTCACTTGCGTGGATCGGTCACAAACCCGAACCGATGTGATAAGTTAAGAATCATTAAGTTACCACCAACTAGACCACTAGCCAATGGTACGGGTAATGGCATAACTCTGAGAAACGCTGAATGAACTAGGCGGTAATTTCTCAGAATCTCAGTAGCTTTCAAGTTACGAGAAGTTGTCAAAAAAACGTTAATTCCTCGCGGTAGTTGCTTTAAATAGGGAAAATTACCCACAGCACTGCTTTAGAAACGTTGCAATTTTAGTAAAAAGAGGATTTTAGTTCAATGACCATCGCAGTTGGGCGCGCCCCCAGTAGAGGGTGGTTTGACGTTCTAGACGACTGGTTGAAGCGCGATCGCTTCGTATTCGTAGGTTGGTCAGGGATATTATTATTCCCCTGCGCTTTCCTGGCACTAGGCGGTTGGCTCACAGGCACAACATTCGTCACGTCATGGTACACCCACGGTTTAGCATCTTCTTATTTAGAAGGCTGTAACTTTATCACAGTAGCTGTATCCACCCCAGCCGATAGTTTGGGACATTCCCTACTTCTGCTGTGGGGGCCAGAAGCACAAGGAGACTTCACCCGTTGGTGTCAGCTAGGGGGGTTATGGCCATTCGTGGCGCTACACGGAGCCTTTGGATTAATAGGCTTCATGTTGCGGCAGTTTGAAATTGCCCGTCTAGTAGGAATCCGCCCATATAACGCCTTGGCATTTTCCGCACCAATTGCGGTATTTGTGAGCGTGTTCTTGATGTACCCATTGGGACAATCAAGCTGGTTCTTTGCACCTTCATTTGGTGTAGCAGGTATTTTCCGTTTCATCCTGTTTGTGCAAGGATTCCATAACTTCACCCTCAACCCCTTCCACATGATGGGAGTTGCAGGTGTGTTGGGTGGTGCATTGCTGTGTGCGATTCACGGTGCCACAGTCGAAAATACTCTGTTTGAAGACGGTGAAGCCGCGAACACCTTCCGCGCGTTCAATCCCACCCAATCAGAAGAAACCTACTCGATGGTGACCGCAAACCGATTCTGGTCACAGATTTTCGGGATTGCCTTCTCCAACAAACGCTGGTTGCACTTCTTCATGTTGTTTGTGCCAGTGACTGGTCTATGGATGGCCGCAATTGGGATCGTTGGGTTAGCTCTGAACCTGCGGGCTTATGACTTCGTGTCACAAGAATTGCGTGCTGCTGAAGACCCAGAATTTGAAACATTCTATACTAAGAACATTTTGCTGAACGAGGGTATCCGCGCTTGGATGGCTCCTCAAGATCAGCCCCACGAACAATTTGTATTCCCTGAGGAGGTATTACCTCGTGGTAACGCTCTCTAATAGATCAGCCGTCCTGGGCGGTGGACGCGATATAGAATCAACAGGTTTTGCCTGGTGGTCTGGTAACGCTCGTTTAATTAACCTATCTGGCAAACTGCTTGGTGCTCACGTTGCCCATGCTGGTTTGATCGTATTCTGGGCTGGAGCAATGACTTTGTTTGAAGTCGCTCACTTCATCCCTGAAAAGCCTATGTATGAGCAAGGCTTAATCTTGTTACCTCACCTCGCTACCTTAGGATGGGGCGTTGGTGCTGGTGGCGAAGTCATCGATACTTTCCCATACTTTGTTGTTGGTGTACTTCACCTGATTTCCTCAGCTGTACTAGGTTTTGGCGGTATTTATCACGCCGTTCGTGGCCCAGAAACCTTAGAAGAATATTCTTCTTTCTTTGGTTATGACTGGAAAGACAAGAACAAGATGACCAACATCATCGGCTTCCACCTGATCATCTTAGGATGCGGTGCGCTGTTGTTGGTGCTGAAGGCAATGTTCTTCGGTGGTGTTTACGACACTTGGGCACCTGGTGGTGGTGACGTTCGCGTTATTACTAACCCGACTCTGAACCCAGCCGTTATTTTCGGTTATCTCATCAAGTCTCCTTTTGGTGGCGAAGGCTGGATCGTCAGCGTCGATAACATGGAAGATGTTATCGGTGGTCACATCTGGATTGCTTTCATCTGTATTGCTGGTGGTATCTGGCACATCTTCACCAAGCCTTTCGCTTGGTCACGTCGTGCATCCATCTGGTCTGGTGAAGCTTACCTCTCCTACAGCTTGGGCGCTCTGTCCCTTATGGGCTTTATTGCTTCCTGTATGGTTTGGTACAACAACACCGTTTACCCCAGCGAATTCTATGGCCCTACTGGCCCTGAAGCTTCACAAGCTCAAGCTTTAACCTTCTTGATTCGTGACCAACGCTTAGGTGCTAACGTCGGTTCTGCTCAAGGCCCCACTGGTCTAGGTAAATATCTGATGCGCTCTCCTAGTGGTGAAATCATCTTCGGTGGTGAAACCATGCGCTTCTGGGATTTCCGTGGCCCTTGGTTAGAGCCTCTACGTGGCCCTAACGGTCTTGACTTAAACAAAATCAAGAACGATATTCAGCCTTGGCAAGCTCGTCGTGCTGCTGAATATATGACCCACGCTCCTCTGGGTTCTTTGAACTCCGTAGGTGGTGTAGCAACAGAAATCAACTCCTTCAACTATGTATCTCCTCGTGCATGGTTGGCAACTTCTCACTTCGTTTTAGGTTTCTTCTTCCTCATTGGTCACTTGTGGCACGCTGGTCGCGCTAGAGCAGCAGCAGGTGGTTTTGAGAAAGGTATTGACCGTGAGAATGAGCCAGCAATGTCCATGACAGAACTTGACTAGTTCTCAAGCTTTCTTTCATCACTGACAATCAATTTTTTAAGCTCTTGTGTAAAAACAAGAGCTTTTTTATGACTATTTCTTTGAATTAACCCTTTCCCCTTTTCACCCTTAACAGAACTTAATTAAATCATCACTTAGTTTCCATCCAATTTTCACCTGCACGTACATCTACCAGTAATGGAACACTCAACTTAACTGCATCTTCCATTGCTGACTTAATTTGTGGTTGCAATTCTTCCCACTCTTGGCGTGGAACTTCAAACACTAATTCATCATGAACTTGTAATAACAATCGTGCCTTATATTTACTTAAAATCTCATGGAGTTTCACCATTGCAATTTTGATAATATCGGCACTAGAACCTTGAATTGGTGCATTAGCAGCAGAACGCAGTAAACCAGCATCATAAGCACCCAAATTCTTTAATTTACTCAAATCAATCTCTTCTGGATTGCTACCTTTTAATTTGCGTAAACTATTGCTGGTAAATTCAACATAACGACGACGACCTAAAATTGTTTCTACATAACCTTGGGCGATCGCTTCTTTTTTAACCCGCTCTAAATATGTAAATACTTGTGCATAGCGTTCGTTAAATCGCTTAATAAATTCGTTGGCGTTGGCTTTATCTACTCCAGTTGAACGCGCAAATTTTAAAGAACCCATGCCATAAATTACGCCGAAGTTGATGGTTTTTGCTAACCTACGTTCGTCTGATGTGACATCTTCTTTTTCAAACACTAAGCGCGCCGTTACAGTATGAATATCTTCATTCTGTTGATAGGCTTGGACTAAAACTGGTTCTTGGCTTAAATGAGCCAAAATTCTTAACTCGATTTGTGAGTAATCAGCAGCTACCATTAACCAGCCTGATTCGGGCAAAAATGCTTTACGAATTTGGCGACTAAAAGCTGTCCGAATAGGAATATTTTGTAAATTGGGGTTAGAGGAAGATAATCTCCCAGTAGATGTTGCTGCTTGGTTAAAATCTGTATGCACTCTCTGAGTTTTTTCGCTTACCAATGCTGGCAAAGCATCTACATAAGTAGACTTTAATTTAGATAAAGTACGATACTCAATTAAGGCATCAACAAAACCAGTTTTATCAATTTCTTGCAGTTTCTCTAACGTTGTTGCATCTGTAGAGTAACCTGTTTGAATTTTACGCGAATACTTAGTACTTAGCCCTAGTTTTTCAAACAATATATGACTTAATTGTTTGGGTGAACCTAAGTTAAATTTTTCGCCAGCAATTTCTGTCGCTGTTGCTTCTAGTTTTGCTAAATCAATTTCTAACTGCTGCGAAAGTTCTTTGAGATAGGCAGAATCAATGCGAATACCTGTGTATTCCATTTCCGCTAAAACCTCTTCTAGCGGCTGTTCTACTTCCAGAAATAACTTATGTAAAGCCGGAATTTGCTCTAGTTCCTCACGTAATTTCGGTACTAATCCAAATGTAGAATAGACATCCATCCCGCAGTAATCTGCAACAGTGGGAATATCTAAGTCAGCAATATTTTTGCCTTTAGGAACTAAATCTACATAACTTTTGGCAGTTAAACCTAAATATCTGTAAGCTAAATCACTCAAATTGTGGCTACCATCTGGATTTAGCAAGTAACTGGCTAACATGGTATCAAAAACCACTCCTGCCAATTTTATGCCTTGACACCGGAGAACCAAGCGGTCAAATTTGGCATTTTGCAAAGCTTTAGGATAATCAGCACTTTCGAGAATTGGACGTAGTGCCGCTAATACTTTATCTAGCTCTAAATTATTCCCTGTTTTGTGCCCAACAGGAATATACGCCATGTCATCTAGGTTATTTCCCCAACAACAACCAATCCCTACTAAAGCAGCATCTCGTGGTTCTAAATCAGTGGTTTCTGTATCCCAAGCAACGGGTGTCTTTGGATTGGTAAATTGTTTTAAGAGGGTTACTAATTCGTTAAGTTTGGCTTCGCTATCAATAATGCGTGGTTGAATTGCAGAATCTGGCTTTTGTTTAACTGCTGCTGTATCAGCAGCACTAAAGAACCACAAATCACCATCATCTTCATCATTAATGTTAATTTGTGCTGTTGTTGCTGGTGCTGGAACTTCTGCAACTTCTGCAACCTGTCCACCAAATTTTTGCTGAAGTTCGTTGATTTGTTTTAAGAAGCGATTGAATTCTAATTTCTCTAAAATTGGAACGAGGACGTTTTGATCAAATCCTGTTAATTTACAATCTTCTAAATTAACTTCCAAAGGAACATCTATAACTATTTTTGCTAAATAGTGAGACTTTTGAGCATCTTCTTGCCCTTCTACGAGTTTTTTATGAGTTGCGCCTTTAATTTCATCTAATGCAGCATAAATTTTTTCTAGGGAACCGTAGGTACTAAGTAGCTGTACTGCTGTTTTTTCCCCAATTCCTTTAACGCCAGGAATATTATCTGATTTGTCACCACATAGAGCTTTAAAATCCACAACTTGCTCAGGTAAGACACCAAGCTTTTCTTTAACTTGTTCCGGGCCAAATTCTGTGATGCCATTTGTAGAGCGCTTCCAGGCATCTGGACTAAAATTTAAAACGGTGATTTGTTTTTCTAAATCTATAAGTTGAAATAAATCGCGATCGCCTGTGAGAATTTTCACTTTATACCCAGCTGCAGTAGCTAGCTGTGCTAAAGTTCCCAGCACATCATCTGCTTCGTAACCAGGAGCCGTAAAAATCGGCAGATTGAAGCCTGCAAGCAACTCATGTAAATTTTTCAAATCCGGTACAAAATCTTCTGGTGTACCAGGGCGATCGGCTTTATAGGTATCGTCTGCTTCATGACGGAAAGTCGGTAAGCCCAAATCAAACGCGATCGCCATAGCCAGTGGCTGTTGTGTTGTCATGACTTCCAGCAGGGACTTGATAAAGCCAAAACATACACTGGTAGGAATCCCCGTTTTTGTACGTAGTCCACCGTCTCGTCCCTTAGCAAAAGCAAAGTAAGAACGAAAGGCTAGCGAGTGTCCATCTACGAGGATGAATGTGGGGCGTGTTGCTGTTGTAGAAGAAGAAGTTTGAGACATAGCCTTATTTTAGCTAGAAGCTTACATCCAAGTACCAACGACGCAGCTTCAGCATCAAAATGATTGCTTGTAGCACAAGTACAGTGCGGCGTAGACATGGCTCTTTTTGAGCAAGAGCAATCATTGTATCAGCGCTTCTAGTAGAACAAAAACTGTAAAAACTGAAAATTTACGCTCATTTGACTAATTCAGAAATTTTACCGTTCTCATCATTAAGCTTTTAAATATTACTTTTACAGTTACGTTATTTTTCATTACTTCATAAAGTATTTACATAAAATTAGGTATATTCATCAAACCAATAATTAGCATTTCAAAGTTAGAAATAAATCAGGAATAGTGCAATCATAGTTTCAGAGAAAATCATCTATGAATTCCAAATTTTTTCAAGCTTTAGCTACTGCTACAACCTTTGCAGGTATTATCGCTACAAGTGGAGTAGCTAATGCAGCTTCACTTTCTTTCTCAGCTTCTACAGATTTTGAGCCTACAGATTTCAAGAAAACCTTAAGTCTCCAACAGTTTAACTCTGCTCTTGGTGAACTTCAGAGTGTCACTATCAAATACGAAGCTGGTATTAAAGCAAATGGCAGCTTTACAAATAAAGGCACCAGCGAAACTCAGGCGAAAATCATTTTAGGTGGAGAAACTTTTGGTAGTAATCTGGGTTTGGCACTAAAAGACCAGTTTCAACTTAATCTCAGTCCTACAAAAACTTCCACTTTTCAAGTTGCTGGTTCTTCTACAGTTGCACTTCCGGAACTAGTAGCTACAGGAGTAGAAACTAAGACTTTAAGTAAAGGTCTAGATAATTTAAATGCTTTTATTGGGAATGCAAATGTAGATTTTCTATTTACAGCCTTGGCTACTTCTGTAGTCATGGGATCAGGTAACGTCTCATCTCAAATCAATACATTTGCTCAGGGAATGCTTGAAGTCACATATCAATATAATGAGACATCAAAGTCTGTACCTGAATCTTCTGCTGTTCTTGGACTTGGCTTAATTGCAGGACTTGGTATTTTATTAAATACCAAAAAAAACCGAGTCAAAACATCAAGTTGTTAGACTTACATAAAGTTTTCTGCTCACCAAGATTACTAAATCCTAGATTGCTGATGAGATAAATTAATTCAGTAAATTAAATTTAGTAACTTACCAATATCTTGATGATTAGAGAATTATCGTATCCCTCACTTATAGGTAAATCATCTGATTACGCAGTTAGAAAGTAGATCTGCAATTTAGATATTCCAGTTTTTGATACTCAAATATCATCTCATACACCCGGATTTTAGCTAATCTGGGTCTTTGCATATTTACCAGCATATTAAGTAAGTCGGTAAAAATAAACCAATCAACCCAACTATGTTAATAAACATAAATAAGTTTAAAATTCTTACCAATGACCAATGACCAATGACCAATGACAGCATCAGCCAGTTATCTTTAATTTCGCAAATCTACTTAATTTAAATTCTATTTTCAAAATAGCTACTAGAGAAGAATTACTATCTTGCAGTTGTAATAGTGTTGTCATCACAATTGCCTGTCATGTAAAAACTAAATTAAAGCTTTAACTATTGAGTGCAAATTAAATCCCAAAGATTGAGCAGAATTAGGTGAAGATTTTAATACAATTTCAAAATGTCTGATGATAAGTTCAAATCTTGGGGATTTTTATGTCTAAAGCATCTGCTCAGAATCTTGCATCTACTGATAATCAGTCTGTAGCTCAAGCAGAGATTAAACTATTGGTTCTAGATATCGATGGTACGATTTCTGGCAAGTCTAACACTATTAGCAAACCCGTAAAGCGAGCGATCGCCGCCGCACAAGCAAGAGGAATTCAAGTGGCGATCGCAACTGGTAGAATGTATCGTTCAGCTTTACGCTTTCACGAAGCTATTGGTTCTGTCTTACCCTTAGCAGCTTATCAGGGTGCTTGGATTCAAGACCCTGCTACCCAAAACATTCATCGTCATTTGACTGTTTCTCGGGAAATTGCTCACCAGCTACTAGATTATTTTGAGCAGCCAGAGTTGCGATCGCTGTTATCTGTGCATTTTTATATCAATGACCAGCTGTATGTGCGGGAATTAACCAGGGAAACCAAAATTTACGCTCAACGTTCTGGGATTACCGCAACTCCTGTGGGCGATTTACGTCAAGTTTTAACAAATGAACCCACAAAAGTTTTGGCTTTGTGTGATGACACCGATGTCATAGACAGGATATTAGGCAATTTACGCAGCCAATACACCCCCGCTGAACTTTACCTCACAACATCAGTTGCAACCTTCTTTGAGGCGACTCACGCCTCTGTAAATAAGGGAACCGCAGTGCGTTACCTAGCCGAAGAATTACTAGGATTACAAGCTGCTAACGTCATGACTATTGGAGATAACTTCAATGATGTAGAAATGTTAGAGTATGCTGGCATTGGTGTCGCTATGGGTAATGCTCCCGCAGGAGTGCAAGCGATCGCTAAGTGGGTAGCTCCTACTGTAGAGGAAGATGGAGCGGCTGTAGCAATTGAACAATTTTTACTATCTTAGGAGCAAACTCTTAAAATCTAATTCTGTATAAAATCAGAAAGGACACCGACGACTGGCCGTGTTTCGTCTCGGTGCCCCTGCTGGTTCGCTCCTCACACACCAGATAATATATCCGATGATATTGATTGAGTCAATATCTGCTTTGTAAATTTTTATTTATTTCTTTAGTGAGTTTACTGAGAAATCAACAAATTTTCTAGTTCAGAATGTTGTCCTATTTTTAATAACTTTGTGTTTGAGAAAAAGCGAACAGCTTTCTATTGAACACTTTTTACCTTTCTTGTTGCTAATAAGTATATTAAGAAAACTTTCTCATAATTCTCTGGGAGCAAATAACCCCAGTTTTTCTTCTAGTAAAAACCTGAACACAGATTGAGTCACCATCAATAATCCCAATCTGGCTTGAGCTAGTTCTGGTGAGGCAGTTTTAACTTTGCCCCAAATGCGGCACTCGCGCCAGAAGTTTTCAAAGGCTTGACTTAAATTCAGCGCCGCTTTTGGCCAGTTAACTGTGCTGTTAATAGGATGACACTCTAAATCATCCACCACTTGCACCAACTCTCCAATTAGATGACCTTCAGCTAAGTGATTGAGGCGAAGTTTTTGCTCGCTATCTAGCCAAGGTATGGGGGTGGGACAGGCAACACTCAAATAAGCTGGTGCTAAATTGCTTAGTGATGTTTTTTGCTGGGCAATATTTTTGTCTGTATCTAAAAGCACTTCTTGCAGTTGAATTAATCCTTCTCGGTGCGCCTGTTGCAACATCGAGTAGCAGCGCGCATGGGCGTTTTGTACAGCAAATAAGCTATCTGAATTGTTGATGGGGAGATGTTTATCGCTGGCAATTTTCCGTTCACTAAAAATTCCCATAGCGAGATTTTGTAACCAAGCCGCTAAAGCAGAGTGAGTCAATTCCAAATGAATCCAGCCAGGGGGAACAATTTGGATACGAAAAACGTCCCCATCCAACTCTGATAAATTAGCAGCGATCGCCTGAGCTATATCTAAAGATTTTTGATTCTGAGATTTTTCTAACTTGAGAGCTACACCCGAAATATATAAAATTCTTTTATCATCTCTACCTTTATATAGAGGAAATTTCGCATCTTTTATGCTGTCTAATTCTGTATTCCAGGTATAAACACTCAGTGATTTCCACAGATAACTGTATATTAACCGTTTTATAGCTGTGTATTTGCTAACTAGTAAATTAAAATGCACGTAGTTATTAATGAAGACAGCTTTATCGCCAATGTATCGATTTTCTGTCATCTATCAAAAGTTATAAGTTTCTTCTAGATAAAGAAAAATGAGAGTAGAATAAAATTTGATGAATATTCAATGAATAGAGGGTAAACTTTACTACCATCATTGTACAGTAAGAAGTATAACAAAAGAGTAGGGAGTAATTTCCTTTCTATTCTTTGAATGGCTGGCGCTGTTAGGCGTTAAGCCGAACTCGCCAACACAAAGACACTCCTTGCACCTTTTTATGTCGTCTTTGTCTTCAGCCGAACGCTCTTTGTTACCTATGCAATCTCCATCCTCTTTTTCCGAGGCTTCACGTCCGTTTTTGACTTGGCAACGAATTCTTGATTGGGCTCAAGAACACTACCGCTGCCGCACCTTCAGCAAAGATGAGCGCATTCCAGCTCGCCCTGGATTGCTATATTTGGTGCAAAGGGGTGCGATCCGGATGGTAGGAACCGCTCAAGTCAGCGCTACTGCTAGTCAGTTAACATCTCGACGCATTAACAGAACCCCAGAAGAAGCTTTCTTGGGTTTTGTTGGAGCCGGACAACCGTTTGAAATTGTTGCTCAATCTCCATTCACACTCCAGGCTTACGCTCATGTAGACCAAACAGCGGTGCTGTGGATGTACTGGCACGACTTAGATAACTGGCCCCACTTCCGTCGCGAAGTGATGGATGCCTTCCGCTATCAGCACCAACGTAAGTTGCTGTGGCTGAGTGCTTTGGGACAACGCCGCACAATTGACCGACTCTTAGGATTCCTCACCTTGTTAATTGAGGAATATGGCGAGCCGGCAATGAGCGAAACTGACCCCGATGTAATTCGTGGCTATTGCCTGCCTTTCCCCCTGACCCATGCCCAAATTGGTAGTGCCATTGGTTCAACTCGTGTTACTGTTACCCGTTTGATGGGCAAATTACGTCAGCGTGGCTTAATCCTGACCCAAGGGGATAATTTGATTTGCTTACCAGCAGAGTCCATTAATCGAGCTAGCTAAAGCTCAGATCTGCTAATCAATAGCAGGTGTCAGCGAATTCTGACAAACCCAGCTTGGGTAATCAATTCCTGCCCCTGCTCAGTTAGAAGTAAGTTGGCATAAGCAACACCTGCTTGCTGCTCGGTTTGACCAGTCTGTTTGACCACCACAAACAGATTGCGTGTAATCGGGTATTTTCCGGATTGGAAAGCCTCAATGTTCAATTTGTTTCTTTTACCAGGACATTCAGTCGGGAGGACAAATGGTTCTTGGTAAGGAGCAACGTATGCCCCTTGCGTCCGCCCCAACGGCAAGGGTCTAATTGAGCATTGAGTAACCACCTCTGGGGCAGAAGCGTAATAGATACCGCCAGGACTACCAGCCAATTTTTGTAAGGCTTGGGTGGTTGTGGAAATAAATTCCACCTGCGATCCTAAAGATTGACCACCCAAGATGTCTTGGACAAAAAGCTCTACTGTACCGCCATCAGTAATGCGGCGAGAATAAGCTTTAATTGGAATATTTGGGCCACCAACTTGGCTCCAATTGTTAATTTTGCCAGTGTAAATAGACTTCAGTTGGTCTAAAGTCAGCCCTGGTATATTGAGGTTGGCATTAACTGCTACAGCTAATCCATCGATTGCCACGGGAATTTGATTGAGGCTAAAACCACGTTGCTGGGCCCGGCTTAATTCTTGATCAAGAAGTGGTCTAGAGGATTGGGCAAATGCTAGTTGACCATCGATGAGTGACTGTATACCAGTACTAGAACCAGGAGTTGCATTGCTAGGCTCTACATAACGCAAGCGAAACTCAGGTCTGGTAGCTGTAATTGCTGAGTCAACCGTCAGCCGAATTGGTGCCCAAGATGTGCTACCTCCATAGTTAAATAATCCTGTAGGGACATTTTGGACAGTAGCAAAACTTTTGCTGCTAGATTTTTCTGTTGTTGTCTGGGGCTGATTTGTATTGCGAGAAATACTTTGATTAAGATTAAAATTATTATTTCGGGTAAACCACCAAAAAGCACCAGCTACTAACCCAACGGTGATTAATAGAGACAAAACCAGAATAGGAGTTTCATTTTTTTGAGACATAGCACATTCGCCTGTATGTCGATTAAATACAAGTAGTGAACGAATTTTTCGATTTTGGAGCCGCTGTGTTGCGGCGTTTCCCTATGCTGTAGCCAGTGGACTGATTTAGGGTTGAATAGTCCCTACTGCACTAGTTTCTTTCTATTGCCCGAGTGTATGACACTGAAAAGAGAACCGCTATAGTTTTAACTATGGAATAACCGAAATCTTCAATTACATTTTGGGCTGCAAACCTTTAAGAAGGCTGAGAGTAAATTTAATATCCAAAATTGATTGGCTGTTTGAGACTGTAGTTTAAATAACAAATATTTTATTAGCGAATTCTGACAAATCCGGCTTTAGCAATTAATTCTTGACCTTGAGGTGTCAGTAGCCAATTAGCATAAGCTTCTCCTGCTTGCTGATCGCCTTGTCCATTTTGTTTCACAATTACAAATAATCGCCTAGTAATCGGGTATTCAGCTTTTTGAAAGGCGGCTGCATTGATTTGGTTACGCTGTTGCGGACACTGTTGTAGAGGAACAAAAGGTTCTTGATAAGGGGGGATGAGTTGATCGGATGTCCGTCCCAGGGGTAAAGGTTGAACAGTACATTGTCCAACTACTTCCGGAGCAGAAGCATAATAAATTGCGCCAGGATTCTTGGAGACTTCCTTTAAAGCTTGAGTTGTCGTGGCAATAAACTTGATATTGGCAGCAAATTTTTCACCTGCCATAATATTTTGATCGAAAAATTCGATAGTCCCTCCCTCTTCTAAACGGCGAGAGTAAGCTGTAATTGGTAAATTGGGGCCATTCACCTGTTGCCAATTAGTTAGCTTACCCGTATATATATCTTTAAGCTGTGTCAGAGTTAAACCAAGAATTTTGAGGCTGGGGTGAACTGCGATCGCAATCCCATCAATTGCCACTGGAATTTCTTTGAGTTTAAAACCTCGTTGTTGCGCTTTTTGGTATTCCTCATCTTTTAATGAGCGAGATGATTGAGAAAAAGCCAGCTGGTTATCCAAAAGCATTTTAATCCCAGTACCAGATCCAGGCGCACCAGTCGTGGGATCTGTATAACGTAATTGAAACTGGGGCCAAAGCTTCTGCATTCCAGGTTCTACTTCTTTGCGAATGGGGGCCCAAGTAGTACTTCCTCCATAGCTAAATAAGCCGGAAGGAAAAGGATTTGTTTTTTGAGCAATGTCATCCTGCGGCTGAAAAACTTGGCGGGATGGATTATTAGTAAAACTATTAATTACACCAGAGTTATTAGCCAACTACCAAAATACAACGCCCACTAACCCTAGTGTGATCGTCAAAGCTAAAACCAAAACACCAGTTTCATTCGTTCCGTTCCGTGGCGACATAGTTGTAGTTTTGATTTGTGGATATACAGGCAATGTCCCATTTTGAAAATATTTAGAGGTTAACAGAAGGTTAAGCTTTGATTGTTATTCGCTGCAGTAAATATTAAAAAATCAATAATTAGCAGCTTAATAAGCTGCTTTAATAAAGTGTAATCAATAGTAAAATAGCTAAACTCTGAAATGAATTTCATCAGATTGTTAATAGTTCACAGAATTAAAGAAAGTAATTTGTAAATCAACCGAAATAAAGCTGTTAAGGCAATACTGACTAAGGCAGCAGCAACTGCTAATACAACTACCTGCTGAATACCAAGTTCACTACGTAATAAAGGCAGAAAAAAGATAATTGCAAAACTAATTCCCGGAATAATTAATAAATCTAACTTTTCAATCCACCTTCTAGTTTGGGCGAAAATTAGCATTCCCAAAATTACAGCGGAAATGCTGAGAGTAGTAATTAAGTTATGTAACAAACTAAAAACAGCGATCGCAATTAATGCACCTTCAAACCCGCTAAAAGCTGCTCCCGCTAATAATTCCCATGTCGAAAAAGCTGCTACTGGTGGTAACGAAGGTGAAACAGCAGCACGCGAACTTTTTACGGCTGGTGGTGATGTCCGCGATTTGGGTGAAATTTGTGTTGGTGGTGTCAACTGTGATGGGTTGATTTCAGCTAGTGCATTTAAAACTTCTTGTGCTGACTGAAAGCGTTGATTAGCAGCAGGGAGTAACATTTTATCTAAAATATCAGCTAGGCGCGGTTGAACATTTACTAGGGTGCGCCATATCCACTGGTTACTATAGCCATCAAATAACTTAGTTGCTTCCTTACCAGTTAGTAAAGTCAAAACAGTTACAGCTAAAGCATATAAATCTGTAGAGGGGAAAACTTGATTCCCAGCCATCTGCTCAGGCGGTGCAAATCCCATAGAATAAATTCCTGTGGAAGAAGCAGCTGGGGAATTAGTCACTTGCTTAACTGCACCAAAATCTAATAAAAAAAGTTTGCCATCACGACGGCGCATAATGTTAGATGGCTTAATATCTCTGTGGATAATGCCTCGTTCATGAACAAACTTTAGTACTTTGAGGATTTCTTGCAGTACCTCGAAAATTTCTGGTTCGGAAAATCTACCTTTTTCAACTAATTCTTCCTCAAGATTCTGCCCGTTAATATATTCTTGTACTAAATAGAAAAATTGGTCTTGCTGTCCTGGTTGTAAGCTTTGAACTGTAATGGGAAAAAAAGCAAATAAATCAGGTATTTGGTCGTGTTCGTTGCCTATATGGGCTAGAACTTCTGCTTCTCTTTCAAATAACTGTTGTGCTAGATGCAGTTGAGTAGATGTTAAATTGCCTGTAGGTTGAAACTGCTTCACTACACATTGGCGCATTCCTGGAATCCGGCGATCTAGTGCCAAAAATGCTGCTCCAAAACCGCCTCTACCTAACAACTTGATGGGTACATATCGACCATCTAGCATCAATGGCATTCCACAGGCAGTGCAGTATTTTTGTTGTGCTGTTTTCAGGGTCGTGTGATCATCCAAATCCGCAAAATAGTTTTGAGGACGTGGACAGCGTGGACGAGTGCAGTAAACTTCCATTTTAGTTATTCGTCAATAGTCCATAGTCAGTAGTCCATAGTACAGCGTGCGTAAATCAAGTTATTTTTCAACACAGTGGTAGAGCCTAGAATCAAAGTCTTGTGAGTGTCAGTTTTTCAAAATCAAGTGACCTAACGCACTGGCTCTTTGGATTTCTCAGGCAGCGGTAATAGTCGTTTTAACTAATGACTAATGACTAATGACTAATAACTAATGACCAGAGTTTAGTCTTCGTCAGAGGAGTTGGGTATTACTGCATCCAATGTATTGACCATTAAATTTTTTTGTGCCAATTTTAACACATTGTGGTTCCATCCAGGGGTAGCAAACTGGGGCAAAATTTCCTGACTAAATGCCTCTGCTGCCTTAGAGCGATAGCGATTGGGATTAAAAATCAGCCACAGTGTGCGCTTGACAACAACCCCTTCAATTGGGGCGCAGTGTAATACGCCCATTTGTAACTCTTTAGCAATAGCGGATGTGGAAACAAACGCAGCCCCTAAACCTGATTGCACAGCATTCTTAATGGCTTCTATGGAATTTAATTCCATTTCGATTTTAAACCGCCTAGTATCAATCTCACAGCGTGCTAGCACTTGGTCAATGACTTTGCGAATGGTGGATTGGGAATCTAGAGCAATGAATTGGAGTTTATAAAGATCGTCTTTTTGTATAGTTTCCAGTTTGGTTAAGGGATGAAACACAGGTAATATCAGCACCAGTTCATCTTCAGCGTAGGGAAGAATTTCTAGAGATTCGGCTAATTCACCAGGAATTTCACCGCCAATAATGGCTAAATCTACCTGTCCGTTAGCTACACTCCAAGCAGTGCGACGAGTCGAGTGGACATGTAATTGCACCGCCACATCAGGATATTTTTGCCTAAACATCCCAATCATTTTTGGCAGCAGATAGGTACCGGTGGTTTGAGAAGCACCGACAATTAAAGTGCCACCTTGGAGATTTTGCAAATCTTCAATAGCACGGCATGTTTCCTGACACAGACTGAGGATTTTTTCCCCATAACTCAAAAGTAAATGTCCAGCTTCAGTTAATTGGGCACGTCGTCCTCCACGGTCAAATAAAGGTACATCTAGCTGCCGTTCTAAGTTTTGCACTTGCAAACTAACGGCAGGTTGGGAAACATAAAGACTATCAGCGGCGCGCTTGAAGCTCCCTTCTAGGGCGATCGCTTTGAGAATACGTAACTGATCTAAAGTGAAAGGAAGGTCAGACATAAGGCTAAACCTGCAAACAAGAAAGGAGCGGCTTTAGCAAGAAATCAGCATTTCACACTGAGCTAGCTTAGTGTGATTAATTGCATCTTAAACTGGGAAGATTGACTCGAAAAAGACAGTAGCACAACATCTTGACTAAAGTCCTCTTTTGAATACTTTGTGGTATTTGTGGTACTGATCTAAGTTTTCTTTAATTTACTTCACCTACGTATAAGTTATGATGCCGATTTCTTGGTTAACCCCCAGTCATTTTGTCATATTGGGGTTACAGTTAGTTTTTGCGATCGCGCACAGTGGAGGTGCTGCTTTACGGCCTGTGGCAGAAAAATACCTTGGGCCAAGGCTTTACCGGATTTTATTTGCCTTAGTCAGCCTGCCTTTGGCTGTAATCTTAATTATTTACTTTTTTAATCACCGTTATGATGGTTTGCAACTTTGGCAGGTAAAAGATGTACCTGGTGTACAAATTTTAGTTTGGGTGCTGTCGGCGATTTCTTTTATATTTTTATATCCTGCTACCTTCAATTTACTAGAAATTGCCGCCATCCAAAAGCCTGAGGTTCATCTTTACGAAACAGGAATCATTCGCATTTCCCGTCATCCCCAAATGGTAGGACAAATTATTTGGTGTTTTGCCCATACCCTTTGGCTAGGTACTACTTTTACCCTAGTTACCTCAATTGGTTTGGTGCTGCATCACTTGTTTGGTGTTTGGCACGGGGATCGCCGCCTCACTCAACGTTATGGTGAAGCTTTTGAAGTTGTGAAACAGCGGACTTCAATTATTCCCTTTTTAGCAATTATTGACGGTCGTCAATCTCTTAAATTGCAAGAATTTCTCCGTCCTGCCTATTTAGGAGTAGCCATTTTTGTAGCTTTGCTTTGGTGGTCGCACCCCCTGTTATTGGCAGCAACTAGTAAGTTAACATGGTAGCTTTAGATGATCCCCGATATCAGAAGATACTACCCAAATAGATGAAAATATCAAATTATCCTTTGCTACCAAATCAATGTAGGATAAATTCAAATAGCTGCGAGTGGGGGTGTATGAAGTCGGTTTGAGATTTTAAGTTGGTAGTTGCTAGAAAATAAATTGTGCTAGGAAGTAAATAGCAAATTCAGTCTGAATTGCCAGACAATGGTGGCTATCAAGACTTGAACATCCAAGAAAGTAACCGTGAATGTCGCGCTGGCTTTGATATCAGCGCCGCAATCAACGCGCTCGATTTTGTCTAAACAACTATCTTTGTGTCTAACAGAGCGTCTATCGGCAGTAACTTGCTTGCCAATACCACTACTGCTGATAATTAGTTTGATTAAAAACCCTATAATTCTAGAGGCATCATGGTGTTGTCGGTTAGTGAGCGGACATTTACTCAAGAAGTTTTAGAATCTCCAATTCCGGTTTTAGTAAATTTTGAAGCACCCTGGTGTGGCTTGTGCCGCATTATCCACCCCTTATTATTGCAATTTCAAGACCAATGTCAGGATCAAATAAAATTAGTTGGTGTTAACGCTGACCAAAATTTTAAACTCTCTACTACTTATCGCTTGAAGTCACTGCCAACTTTACTGTTGATTGAAAATGGCACCATCCAGCATCGTCTTGAAGGTTTCCGTGGTAGAGACGATTTACGTCGAGCTCTAGAAGAAATTAAAGTGAGCTACAGCGATCGCTCTGGTAGTTACAATAGCCCCAAAACCGTAGACTTAGGCTGTCGCTAAGTTTGATTACCAAATTTTTGAAGCAAAATTTTTCAACTGTTGAGTATAAGCCCCTGGATTGATCCTTGGAATCAATCGAAAATTCCAAATACCAAATCCAAAATTGATTGACTGTTGACTATTGATGATTAATTTGATAAAGCAAATCTAAAACCAAGCTTAACACCCCACCGCAATACCTGTCGGTGGGGTATTTTATGCTAAAGGGTGTGTGTCACAATTATTAACAGTTCGACCTGACAGTTGCCTGAGGACGGACAGTTGACCGTAATGGAGATTGCTTGAAAGTTAAGATATGTACCCTAACCAACGGCAAGCCATTCGGGAAACTACGAGAAACCCAGCACTCACAGCAGTTGCCTGGGTTGGGAAAATGCAACTTGTTTGCTACTCTTTGGGAAGCCCCCTGGATAATGTCTACAAGTCCCTGCGGTTCAGACCCATCCTGGGGGAAGCCACAGCAGTGTCTCTCAACTTCTTTCTCTGTTCTAGTCCTCTGAAGACCGTCAGCAGCACTGTTTTAACTTAGTCAAGAATCCTAAAAAGTACGCGTCAGTGATGGAAGTAATCTATCAATATGCCTGGCTGATTCCTGTATTGCCACTGTTAGGGGCAATGCTGGTCGGTCTAGGATTAATTTCGTTAAATCAGGTGACAAACCGCCTGCGGCAGCTGAACGCTGTAGTGATTATCTCCTTAATGGGAGCAGCGATGGGGCTGTCGCTTGCCTTGCTGTGGAGTCAAATTCAAGGACATCCAACTTATGTCCGTACCCTAGAATGGGCAGCAGCAGGCAATTTTCACCTGAGTATGGGCTACACAATCGACCACCTAACAGCTGTGATGCTGGTGATTGTGACAACAGTAGCTTTTTTAGTCATGGTTTATACCGATGGCTATATGGCTCATGACCCAGGATATGTCAGGTTTTATTCCTATCTCAGTTTATTTGGCTCCTCAATGTTGGGTCTGGTTGTCAGTTCCAACCTGGTACAGGTATATATATTCTGGGAACTGGTGGGGATGTGTTCCTACTTGTTGGTGGGCTTTTGGTACGATCGCAAGTCAGCAGCAGATGCAGCCCAAAAAGCATTTGTCACTAACCGTGTGGGAGACTTCGGTCTCTTACTTGGTATTTTGGGGCTATTTTGGGCAACAGGCAGCTTTGATTTTGGTGTCATGGGCGATCGCCTGGGTGAACTTGTACAATCTGGTTCCATCAGCAATTTCCTAGCTGTCCTATTAGCGATTTTAGTTTTCCTCGGCCCGGTGGCAAAATCAGCCCAATTTCCTCTCCATGTGTGGCTACCGGATGCAATGGAAGGCCCCACCCCGATTTCAGCCTTAATCCACGCCGCGACAATGGTGGCTGCTGGGGTGTTCTTGGTCGCCCGCATGTACCCGGTTTTTGAACATGTGCCCGCCGCCATGAATGTCATTGCCTTTACGGGGGCATTTACGGCATTTTTAGGGGCGACAATCGCTATTACCCAAAATGACATCAAAAAGGGCTTAGCTTACTCCACTATCTCCCAGTTGGGTTACATGGTGATGGCGATGGGAGTAGGTTCCTACAGCGCGGGATTATTCCACCTCATGACCCACGCTTATTTCAAGGCGATGCTGTTCTTGGGTTCCGGTTCCGTGATTCACGGTATGGAAGGAGTCGTAGGTCATGACCCCGCATTAGCTCAAGATATGCGCTTAATGGGCGGATTGCGTAAGTATATGCCAGTTACCGGAATTACCTTCTTAATCGGTTGCTTGGCAATTTCTGGTATCCCCCCCTTCGCTGGTTTCTGGTCAAAAGATGAAATTCTCGGCAAGGCTTTTGAAGCTAACCCATTTTTATGGCTTATTGGCTGGCTAACTGCTGGGATTACAGCCTTTTATATGTTTAGAATGTATTTCTCGACATTTGAAGGCAAATTCCGCGGGACTGACGAGAAAATCAAAGACAAGCTCAAAAAAGCTTCGACAATTATCTTGGAATTAGAATCAGGCGAACCAGCGCCGACTTTTGGCCCTGGGGCGATGAAGAAAGGCGAATTAGCTGCCACAGGTGACCATCATGGCGATCATGGTGATCATGGTCATCATAGCGATACTCCCCACGAGTCGCCTTGGACAATGACCCTACCTTTGGCAGTTTTAGCCGTACCTTCGATTTTGATTGGTTTGGTAGGCACACCATACGCCAACTACTTCGAGGAATTTATTTTCCCACCCACAGAAACTTTGAGCGAAGTGCTGGAAAAAGCTGCCGAGTTTAACCCGACGGAATTCTACATTATGGCAGGGTCCTCTGTAGGCATTTCCTTGATTGGGATTACCTTGGCTTCCTTGATGTATTTGCGCGGTAAAATCGACCCAGCTGCGATCGCATCGAAAATCAAACCACTTTATGAGCTTTCCCTCAACAAGTGGTACTTTGATGACATTTACCATCGCGTTTTCGTGATGGGCTTGCGTCGCGTAGCCAGACAAGTCATGGAAGTTGATTTCCGAGTCGTGGATGGTGCTGTTAACCTCACCGGCTTTTTCACCCTTGTCAGTGGCGAAGGATTGAAATACCTCGAAAATGGTCGCGCTCAATTTTATGCCTTGATTATTTTTGGGGCAGTTTTGGGTTTAGTGATTTTCTTTGGTATTACCTAAGGAGATTTCTGAGTGCTGAGTTCTGATTAATAAGAGAATTCGGAATCAGCACTCCTTGAGCAATTAATCACTTCTGATAGCTTCGTATCTAGTGAATAGTGAAATATTGTGTTTAATAGAGATGAAGGCGGGCTAAACCATTTACCTACCTTCATCTTTCTTCATTTTTGTTAAATCAACCTAACAAGGGAGACCAAATCTCAAAAAAGCTGCTACTTAATAGCTAGTGACTTTTTGCCAAACATGATTTTGATTGCAGACGAATTGCGATGAATACAGCTAATTTCCCGTGGCTGACGACGATTATTCTGTTGCCAATAGCCGCGTCGCTACTGATTCCTATCATCCCAGATAAAGACGGCAAAACAGTGCGCTGGTACTCCCTCATCGTAGGGCTGATAGATTTTGCACTAATTGTTTACGCTTTTTATACTGGGTACGATTTCTCAAATCCCGATTTGCAGTTGGTGGAGAGTTACCCCTGGTTACCACAGCTGGATTTGAATTGGTCAGTAGGGGCAGATGGCTTATCCATGCCCCTAATTATTTTGACTGGATTCATTACCACGCTGGCGATTTTAGCAGCCTGGCCTGTAACCTTTAAGCCAAAGTTATTTTACTTCTTGATTTTGGCAATGTATGGCGGTCAGATTGCCGTGTTCGCCGTCCAGGATATGCTGTTATTTTTCCTGGTATGGGAACTGGAACTAGTGCCAATCTACTTCCTGCTGTCAATTTGGGGAGGCAAAAAGCGGCAATATGCAGCGACAAAGTTTATTTTGTACACCGCTGGCGGATCGCTGTTTATTTTGCTGTCTGCCCTGACAATGGGATTTTACGGCGATACAGTAACTTTTGATATGAGGGCGCTGGCTCTTAAGGACTTCGCTCTCAATTTCCAACTAGCACTATATGCTGGATTTTTGATTGCCTACGCCGTTAAGTTGCCAATCATCCCTTTGCATACCTGGCTCCCAGATGCTCACGGTGAAGCTACAGCCCCGGTGCATATGTTATTGGCAGGTATTCTGCTGAAAATGGGTGGTTATGCCTTAATTCGGATGAACGCCCAAATGCTACCCGATGCCCACGCTTATTTTGCGCCCGTCTTAGTGGTATTGGGGGTGGTAAATATCATCTACGCCGCCCTGACATCCTTTGCCCAGCGTAACTTGAAGCGGAAAATCGCCTACTCCTCAATTTCCCACATGGGCTTTGTCATGATTGGTATTGCCTCCTTCACAGATTTGGGATTAAGTGGGGCAGTATTACAAATGGTTTCCCACGGTTTGATTGGGGCAAGTTTATTCTTTCTTGTCGGTGCAACTTATGACCGGACACATACCCTGATGTTGGATGAAATGGGTGGTGTCGGCAAGAGAATGCCGAAAATTTTCGCTATGTTTACTACCTGTTCAATGGCTTCTTTAGCTTTGCCAGGAATGAGCGGTTTCGTAGCAGAATTAATGGTGTTTGTAGGCTTTGCTACCAGCGATGCATATAACTCCACATTTAAAGTCATCGTGGTATTCTTGATGGCAGTTGGAGTAATTTTAACTCCAATTTATTTGCTTTCAATGTTACGTGAAATTTTCTACGGTCAAGAGAACGAAGAATTAGTTTCTCACCAAGCATTGATTGATGCTGAACCGCGCGAAGTCTTTATCATTGCTTGTTTGTTAGTGCCAATTATTGGTATTGGTTTCTATCCCAAGCTACTAACTCAGATGTATGACTCTACAACAGTGCAGTTAACAGCAAGATTGCGGGATTCAGTGCCAACCTTAGCACAACAAAAAGAATTACCAAAAGTTTCTTTAGTTGCGCCAGAAATTGGTAACTAAAAAAAGATTGATAGTTGATATGACTATTAATTAAAGGGCGGGTTATATACCCGCTCTTTTTTATTAATGAAAGCAAAAATCCATATCGATTCTTGAATCGTCATGTTATACCATTTTGAATTTTAGATTTTGCGGAAAGTTGCGTGCGGTGAACCACTTGCGGTGGACGGGTTTCCCGGCATAAGCAAAGTGGTGAACCCGGAGGGGGGTTCTCCTGTTGAGGAGGCAGTGCGTTGGGCGGGTTCCCCGACTTGTAGCAACTGCCGTCAAACTTTGTAAGACAGATTTTGGATTGAGGGTATTCCAAGTAAAAAATATTCCAAATGTTATTGTTAACTGTTGAGCGTTGACTGTGAACAGTCAACGCTCAACAATCTAAATACGGAATATTTTATTTTTGGATTTTCCTGAGAATTGCCTTCTGAATCAGGTTTATGTAAATCCATTTGCCACACTCACTTTTCAAATTGGTATCTAAGATTGTTTCAATAGTTTATAAACAGAATTAGCTGTATTAAATTTAACAATATTTTTATAAAATTAGATATTGCTGCTATCTAGCTTGATTTTCACTTAAACCTCAATTTTGCTGATATTCTCAACAAAAAAGCGACGGACTATTTACACACCTGACTGAAATTCTTTTCCTACAATCTATCCAGAGTCAGCATTTGCCATACCGCTCATGTTAAACTACAACCCGTTGCATTGCTTGCCATCTTCCGAAGAATTACCCAACTCTGACGATACCCCTGTGGATAATCAATTACAGCATCTCATACCAGCCTTGCTTGAAAGTACTCTGGCTATAATTTGGTCAGAACGTTGGGATTGGTTTTTTGGTGTCAATATGGGTATTTATTATGACCCTAACCAACCAGTCCTTGTCCCTGATGGATTTCTTTGCTTGGGAGTTAAGCGTTTTATTGATGAAGATTTACGCTTGAGTTATGTGCTGTGGGAAGAAAAAGAGTTACCAATTTTGGCATTAGAAGTTGTTTCCCAAATACATCGGGGAGAATATAGTAGTAAAAAAGAGTTGTACGCTAAAAAATTAGGAATTTTATACTATGTTGTATATAATCCTCTGCGGCGGAAAAAATCCCCTTTGGAAGTGTATCGTCTCGTGGATGGGGAATATATACTCATGTCAGGTAGTCCTGTATGGTTCCCAGAAATTGGTTTAGGTATTGGGAGACATCGGGGAATTTATCAAGGAATTGCGCGGGAATGGTTGTATTGGTATGACGAGGAAGGTCAAAGGTTACTCTCACTCGAAGAATGCATTCAAGAAGCAGAAGAACGAGCGAGTTTTGAAGAACAAAAGCGTGTACTAGCAGAAACAAGAGCGCGAATACTAGAAGAAAGATTAAGGGCTTTGGGTGTAGAACCAGAAACTTTAGCTTAATTAAAAAGGGTAAAGGTAAACCATAAAAACCTTTACTCTTTAAATTTTTCCTAACAATAAATCATACCAATTCAAAATTCAAAATTCTTTGGGTTTGTGTATGTGTCACATTCTTTTTTCAAGTTAGTATCATTTTTTCAATTGGTATTAGTATAAAATACAAAAAAAGCGATCGCCCTCTCTTTAAAGATTGCGATCGCCTTTTGTTTAATCCCATTAGTACGGTTATAAGTATTTATTTTCCAACTTTTTTATTGTTGCAATTACTGTAGAAATATAATAAAGTTCTACAATTTAAACATCTACAACTCTTATATTAGCATTACTACTTATCTTAACCTCAAAAAATAAAGTTGTACATTTTCCGAAGTATTCTTCATATTGATAAATAAAAAAGTTATACAATTTATCAAAAGCTTACCATATAGGCTTTTCAGGCAATATATTTTCAGTTGATCATTTGTTGAAAAAACCTCCCTAAGCAGTCATAACACACTTAGGAAAATTACTAGAGAACTGCAAGAGTTAAAGCTCAAACTGAGCTTGCGTCTACTCTCGCATTCCTCTAGCCATAAGAAATCTCTTGAAGGCGATCGCAATATCTATCCCCAATGAGCAATTTTGTAAACACTTTACTAATAAAGGTTTTGAGTAATTTCATAAGTTCAAAATTATCTTGGAAAGTTCTGTTGTGCGACAAAGATGCGATCGCAATTAAGCTAATGAGCTGATCGCAACCCTAAGCAACTTCCAATGATTTGCATACAATACAAAAAGAAACTTGATAGCGATCGCACTCTATTTCATGTTGAGCCGATAATATGAAAGGATCGCCAAACCTCGCAAAACTAACTCACTTACCCATCGGTTTCCAATCACCGGAAGGGATAAAAGCAGCCCAGAAGTAGGGATGCTGATACTTTTCACCATTTAACATCTCTAGTTGCGTTTGGCGTAGTGCTTCACTGCGTCCTTGATTATCTAATAATCTTTGGTAGTAAGCCACCATAAAATCTTTAGTAGCATCATCTGCTACCTTCCACAGGCTGATGACTTGGCTTTCAGAACCAGCAATGACTAAAGCACGACGTAAACCATAAACGCCTTCACCCGCAAAAATGTTACCTAAACCAGTATCACAGGCAGATAGTACCACCAGTTTTGTACCAACTAGATTAAGTGCAGTGGTTTCCAGGGCAGTGAGAATGCCATCTTCGCCACTACTCTGACGAGGTTTTAAGCCAGCTAGAACTAATCCTGATTGCAGTAGAGGATTATCATCAACTATGGTTTTCTCTTCGTTTGCTGAGGTATTTTCAAAAAAACCGTGTGTGGCAATATGCAGAATCCTGGGGCCGTTAACTTGTTTCACAGCACCCTCAGTAGCCTTAGTGTCTGTAAGAGGTTGGATTTTTAATAGACTGGCAATGGCCTTGGCTTCTTGTGCTGTACCTGGGAGGGGGGAAAATACTTTCTGGGATAGGTCAATAGAGCGGGTATTTTTGGTATCAACATTACTCTGAGTTTGACGTGCAACTAATTCACCAGGACGATTAAAATTTGGGTCAGCAATAATAACTGGCGGCTGTTTACTGGCAGGTTTGTTTTGTACTCTGAGCAAGTCTCGTCCAGAGGTGAGGTAAGTGAAAGAATAGTTTTCTACTAAGTAACGGTTATTTTCATCTACTAGTGCTTCAAAGGGAATCAGGTTCAACTGACTATCTGGAGAGAGTAAAATTTTGCGAGTATTACCCAACAGTTTGCGTACAGGCTGCATGAGAATTTTATCCAACTCACGAGCCGACTGTTTCACTTGAGAGATAGGAGTATTTTGATCCCGCAAATCATCACGGAATTGTACTAGAGTTTGCTCAACTGTTGCAGCATCGCCTAAGTCAATACCTTTGGGTTCTCCTTTTGCAGAAAGGACGTATACTGCGTAACGAGGTTTGCCCAAGCCTTCGTCAGGTGCTGCTTTAGGATTAACAGGTCGATAGCGGACTATTTCGACCAAAGCAGCATCAGCAGGAATTAATGTTTGAATAGTTTCAATGGTGACACGCTGTGACTGAGTACGAAATTCTTGGCTGCGACGACTCAGTTGGTCTTCTAGTTGTTTTACTTGGGTTTCAAGTTGGGCAACTTGAGTCCGATACTGCTCCAGAGGAAGTTTCTCTGGTCGGTTATAAAATAGATTGGCTAGTTGAGTTTGGGCGTTTTCTAGATTCGTTAATAGAGTTTGACTTTGTGAGTCGAGATTTTGGCGTAGAATTTGTTGGCTATTAGTGACGACATCTAAAATGCGTCCTTTGCGTTGTAAAACTGTATTCAGGGCTAAGCTAGTAGCTATAGGGTTGTTAGGGGCAAAATTTAGATTTAAGGAAATGCTAGCATTCGTCGTGCCAGAGATATTATGTATTACATAATCGCGTTTTTGTCTTTCAAAACCAACAGCCAAGTTGGGAGTGAGGTTGTGTTCTTCAACCGTAATTTGTTGTGTGAAAAACTCAAGAGCGCGGCTTGTGTTATGTTGTTGCCAGTACAGAAAAACCAGATTAATCAAGCTATTTGCCACACTAGGATGCTGCTCACCCAGCAGGCGTTTTCTCATTTCTAAAGCTTGGCGATAGAGGGGTTCGGCTTCTGCGTACCGCCCCTGGCTGTTGTAAACCCCAGCTAGATTATTCAAGCTTTGTGCAACATCGGGATGCTCATTGCCCAGTCGGCGTTTTCTGATTTCTAAAGCTTGGCGCAATAGAGGCTCGGCTTCTGCGTACCGTCCCTGGCTGTAGTAAACCCCAGCCAGATTGTTCAAGCTTTGTGCAACATCGGAATGCTCATTACCCAGTCGGCGTTTTCTGATTTCTAAAGCTTGGCGCAATAGAGGCTCGGCTTCTGCATACCGTCCCTGCCTTTCGTAAAGCATTGCCAAATTACTTAAGCTAGTTGCCGCATCAGGATGCTGCTCACCCAGTTGGCGTTTTCTCATTTCTAAAGCTTGGCGATACAGAGATTCGGCTTCTGTGTACCGTCCTTGGCTGTGGTAAACCGCAGCCAGACTATTCAAGCTAGTTGCTACCTCAAGATCCTGCTCACCTAGCTGGCGTTTTATAATTGCTAAAGCTTGGTGCAATAGAGGCTCGGCTTCTGCGTACCGCCCCTGCGTTTGGTACAGCAATGCCAGATTATTCAAGCTAGTTGCCACATAAGGATGCTGCTCACCTAGCTGGCGTTTTATAATTGCTAAAGCTTGGCGATAGAGGGGTTCGGCATCTGCGTACCGCCCCTGGCTGTCGTAAACCCCAGCCAGCTCATTCAAGCTAATTGCTACCTCAAGATCCTGCTCACCCAATTGGCGTTTTTTCATTTCTAAAGCCTGGCGATACAGAGATTCGGCTTCTGTGTACCGTTCCTGGCTTTGGTACAGAGCTGCCAGACGATTCAAGTGATCTGCCACAAGAGGAGCCTTTTCCCCGAACTCGCGTTTTATAATTGCTAAAGCTTGGCGCAATAGAGGCTCGGCTTCTGCGTACAGTTTCTGGCTTTGGTACAGATCTGCCAGATAATTCAAGCTAGTTACCACCTCAAGATCCTGCTCACCCAGCTGGCGTTTTATAATTGCTAAAGCTTGGCGATATAGAGATTCGGCTTCTGCATAGCGTTCCTGGCTTTGGTACAGATCTGCCAGATAATTCAAGCTATTTGCCACCTCAAGATCCTGCTCGCCCAATCGGCGTTTTATAATTGCTAAAGCTTGGCGATACAGAGATTCGGCTTCTGTGTACCGTCTCTGGCTTTGGTACAGACCTGCCAGATAATTCAAGCTAGTTACCAAATCAAGACGGTTATCCCCCAGAACCTTTTTACGGATATTCAAAACACGTTCCCGTAGAGGAATTGCTTCATTATATTTTCTTTGATTCTCAAGTTTGCCTGCCTGTTGCTCAAGTCGGTCTGCTTCTGCCAATTCCGCAGACTGAGCAGCAGAAACAGGAGGGTTTGATTGCCCAATTGTGGGCTTTGGCGTTAACACCCATAATCCAGCTGTTGCTACCAAAGTTGTTAGGGTTACTAATTGTCTAGTTCGCAGGTTATTCATGATGGTAGCCTTCCTTTCAAGTCATCTAGTTTCTGCTGTAGTTGCTGTACTTGTTGCTCATCTCCCAAGGCACGATAGTTATTTTGAGCAGCTTGCAATGACTCAAACGCCTGCTGCAAGTTGTCAAGAACTATATCAATTTCCCCTAAGCTGGCTTGAATAGTTGCTTGAGCTTCCAGATTTTTGTCTGCCTTAGCTAACTTCAGTGCTGTTAAGTAATGTTCTTTAGCTAATAGATGTAAATCTACTTCTTGGTAGAGACTACCTAAAAGTTGATAAACGGCTGTGCTTTGGTTTTCTTGCTTAACTAAGCCTGCTAATAAATCAATTGCCGCAGAATTTAAATTCTTGCTTTGGTACAGATATGCCAAAGCAAGGTTTTTAGATTCATCGGTTAGCGGTTGCTTTTGTAATTGTGTAATTTCAGCTTTTACCTGTTGAGCCTCCCCTTCACTCAGTAAAGTGAATCCAACAGGTGCTTCACGCTCAGAAGTTGCTCCATTATCAGCAGTCACAACTACTCGATAACGAGAACCTGGCTGTAGAGGTTCTTGACCAGAAAAAACAACTTCTGACTGCTTCACATTAGTTGTCCAATTAACGCCAGGGCCGCGTAACGTCACCTTATAGCTAGTTGCACCCTTAACAGCATTCCAACGCAGAGTAGGTTTATCACTCAAAATTGCTGTATCACGCGGACTAATGATGTAGGGAATTGTCGGGTCATTGGGAGCGCGAGTCGGAGCGCGGTTACTACCATTTCTGACAAGAACTGGTTTTCCAGTGGATGGACAACCACTAGCAACTGAAAATTCCCCTGGAGATTTAATATTCCAAATCGATAAGTTATTACATACAACTTTTGTAGAAGCACCTTGTCCCAATCGCAAAGAATCAGAAGAACTTAGTATTTCGCCGCTATATGCTTTTTGATAGTTCTTGCGTCCAGAATATTTAATTTTGACATCTCCCTTAACTTCGGAGATAAAACTTAGACTATTCTGTTGAGTAAGCCCAGGTCTTGCTACCGTTATAAAAGGTAGGCTTAGTAAGATGGCAACGAACCTAATTATTTTCCGGTCTATTTGCATACTCTTCCCGCTTTTTTTAATCTTTGCCGAGCTATATGTAACCATGTGTCTTCATCAGCATTGAGGGTAGAACCTTGTTCACAGCACTTCTGCCATTGCTCCAATGCAGTTGGTTGTTTTTGCTGCTCCATTACCTGAGCTAAGATACAGTGTGCCGCACCAGTATTTTGGATATACTTTGCAACCTCTGGGTTATTTGCAATCCCAATTGCTGCTTGTAAGGTTTGTTGTGCTTCTTCATATCTGCCTTGCTCAAACCTCACCCATCCTAAATTTTTAAACAGGCTATATCTAACTTCGGGTGAGCTATTCTGCTCATTAGCTTTCACCAGTCCGTTTTGTAGCAAAGCTCTAGCCTGGGAATATTTTTTATCCTGGATATATAAGCGAGCTAGATTGTTGTAAGCATCAGGAATATCACTTCCTACGGCGATTTGATAATGCTTCCGTGCTTTCTCAAAATCTTGTAAATCCTCGTAAAGATTGCCGAGATTATAATGAGCATCTGCATTATCGGCATCCAAGGAAATGGCTTTGAGGTAGTCTTGTTCTGCTGCCCCTAATTTTCCCTGTAAGTAATTATTTAGCCCGTTACGGTTATATAACTGAGAAATTGACGGTAGAAGCAACCAAAAACTAAGTAAAAATATTGTCATTAACAAAGTTGATCCCAACTTAGCTTCTTCTTGTAAGTGTTGGGGAATATTTAGCTTTGTCAGTAACTTTTCAAATCCTTCTTTACCAGCTTTAGTTAGTTCACTACTTGCCTGTAGTAATGCCAAAATACTCGGCAAAATAACAGCAGAAGCTCCCAATAATCCTGCTCCCCCACTGAAAAAGCGAGTAGCAATATTAATCAGTAAACTGAGGTTAGCAGTCCAGCCAGCAACTACTAGACCCTTCCACAACCAATCTAAACTATCCCACTTGTGGGGAGGGGTAAGATTTTCTAATCTCCACCACCAAGCTTCAGCAGGGGGATGTATACTTTCTCTCCACTGAGCAAATTGTTCAGCTTTGATAACTTTGTTAATCTGTATTGCCTGTTTCCTGAGTTCTGTATCTAACTCTAGAACCTGCTTTAACCTACTGGTAGGAATAAATGTTGAACCCTTTAAGGCTAACTGCACAGTATCCCTGGCATTTAATACTTCTAACACCTGTTCGGCATCTATGGAAGTGTCAGTCACTTTTAGTCTCTCAATTTCCGTCTTATAACGCTCAAGGATTGTGCCTAACTGAGAGTTAATCATCCGTAATTTAGCTTAGATTGCTTGAAGAGTAACGATCAGCAAATAACTTTTACAAGTAAATTTACTGGTAACTTTATTGTAAATACGTTTATTAAAGGTGAAAAGTTCCCGTAAGATTAAATTTAGAAATGCTTAAGCTGGATTTCTCTCATTTACCTACTAATGTTGATGCTTGCTTTAATGCACGATCTCTCTTCAATGATCAAGTAACATCATAATCACTTGAATAAATGTTGAGTCAAGAAGAGCACACAGTAAAGGTTAGAGCCGTAAGGGCATCGCCGCGACTATACTCATCCTGAATTCCTTTGGCAGGAGTAAGTGCTTTAGAAAGTGCTAGTTCTCTTAAGGTTGGTGGTAAATGATCGACTAGCTTTGCCAAAGATTCAGTTTTTTGAGATAGATTCGAGCTTTGCAAGGTGTAAGCTAGTTCCTGTTGAGGAGTCCATACCTTTTTATTAACAGTACAATGTGCAATGAGCAAATTATCTGGTAGATTTGCTAGCAAACTGTTTAAGGAAGCTGTAATTAGTGCATAAAAGCACTGCTAAGAAAGTGTAGCAAATAAAAAAGTTGTACAACCCTTTCACATACAGCGAAATATTCTATCCCACTTTTTGTAATTCATTTTTTAATATACAAAAATTACAAAAATTACACATACTGGGCTGATGGAGGGTAGATAGCGATGTCTGCGGCGGGATAAGTCTACGCATAACCAATGATAAATAGCAGAATTAATACTGAATAATATAACCATAGTTTGGTATAATTATTGAAGTGTGAGTATGTGACATTTTGAAGTGCTGAGTGGGTAACAATAGGTCACATCCAGCCGAGATACAATGGATTTCATCGCTAAGATACTATAAGTCTTTTTTCTCTACCTCCAAAGTTGAATCGTCTGAGGTGAAGACGCAGCTTGAACAACCAAAATATTGTTGAGTATGAATTAATATCCACAAAAATTAGCAGTTACTTTCCCCAAGTAGCAGAACTATACTATCGGCTGATTATAGTTTCATGCGAAGCCTGCTTTGGGCAAAGTTATCGCACTCCCAAAATCAACTTCCAGCAAATTGCCCAGTCCAGCAATAGCCGATATATCAACGTCAACCTAGAATTGAGCAGGCTATTGTTGGAGTTGACGCAGCGGCAAAGAGCACTAAAAGTGCAAGGATTACTAGAAGACATAATTGGGAATACTGTTAATGAGGTAATTTTTTTGGAGCATTTGGAGATTCTGTTTGATAGCTCTCTCAAA
Source organism: Calothrix membranacea FACHB-236 (assembly GCF_014696315.1). GTDB lineage: Bacteria > Cyanobacteriota > Cyanobacteriia > Cyanobacteriales > Nostocaceae > Aulosira > Aulosira membranacea. Next base: position 38,642 of record NZ_JACJPX010000027.1, on the reverse strand, counting down.
CTCGACCCTTTACGGTGTCTCCAGAAGTTAGCCCGCAATCGCATCATTGTTGCCGTATGGAGCGGTATAATTGAAAACAACCAACTAATTTATGCCGAACCAGGTCATGCTGAATACCGCCGTTATCCCACAGCGGATTTTTTAGTGGTTAACCTAGAACAGGCAGAAGCTGACCTCAGCTAGTAACTAGATAGAAGATGGTGCTATGAAATACGGTGAGTTAATTCAATTTGAGCCTATTGAAACTGTAATTCAGTTACAGAATGCTAGCGAATTGGCTGAGGCACAGCGACTAGTTACTACTTATGTAATTTCTGAGGAAATGGGGGAGCGGCTTGCAACTGTGGTTTTTCCTAATTTGCAGTTTGAGCAGCCTGCGGACAATAAGGTATTCTGATTGTAGGAAATTACGGTACTGGTAAGTCTCACCTAATGTCAGTATTGAGTGCGATCGCAGAACACGCTGAACTCTCCACCCATCTGCAAAATGCCCAAGTTGCGGAAAGTGCGCGTCCCATCGCTGGAAAGTTCAAGGTAGTTCGCACAGAACTTGGTTCGACAACGATGGACTTGCGTGAGTTCGTTTGTTCCCAGTTAGAAGAAGCACTCCAACAATGGGGAATTAAATTTCAGTTTCCGCCACAAGACACAATTCCCAATCATAAAGGTGTCTTTGAAGACATGATGGTTTTATTCCACCAGCAATTTCCAGACCAAGGTTTGCTGTTTGTGGTAGACGAACTGCTAGATTATTTACGTACCCGCAAAGACCAAGCCATTATTCTCGACCTGACTTTTTTACGAGAAATCGGTGAAGTCTGTAAAGACCTGAAATTTCGCTTCATTGCAGGCTTGCAAGAGACACTGTTTGATAGTCAACGTTTTGAATTTGTTGCAGATGCCATTCGCCGAGTTCAAGACCGTTTTGAACAACTTTTAATTGCCCGTAGAGATATTAAATATGTAGTAGCAGAACGTCTTTTAAAGAAAACCGCTGACCAATTAGTAAAAATTCGAGAACATCTCACACCATTCGCCAAATTTTACGGCAATATGAATGAGCGGATGGATGAGTTTGTTCGACTATTCCCTATTCATCCTGATTATATTGATACCTTCGAGCGGATTACTGTTGCAGAAAGGCGGGAGGTACTCAAAACTTTATCTTTGGCTATGCGGAAATTAATTAATCAGGATGTGTCTCAAGAATCACCTGGTTTAATTGCCTACGATAGCTATTGGGACAATCTCAAAGAAAACCCTTCTTTTCGTTCAGATCCTGATATTCGGGCAGTGATTGATTGCTCGCAGGTGTTAGAAGCACGAATTCGCCAAGCTTTCACTCGTCCTGCTTATAAGCCAATGGCACTGCGAATTATTGCGGCATTATCAGTACACCGTTTGACCACGGGAGATATTTATTTGCCATTAGGTGCCACACCAGATGAACTACGAGATAGCTTATGTCTCTACGATCCAATAGTAGCGGAGTTGGGAGGTGAGGCTGCGGATGATTTGCTCTCCCAAATTGAAACGGTGTTGCGGGAAATTCACAAAACTGTCAGTGGTCAGTTTATTTCCTCAAATAATGATAATCGTCAATATTATATTGACTTGAAGAAAACCGATGATTTCGATGCTTTAATTGAAAAGCGAACTGAGAGTTTGGATAGTTCCCAATTAGATAGGTATTATTTTCAAGCTCTCAAACAGGTTTTAGAATGTACAGATCAAACTTATGTCAGTGGGTATCGCATTTGGCAGCATGAACTAGAGTGGACAACTAAAAAAGTTACCCGTCAAGGTTATTTGTTTTTTGGTGCCCCAAATGAACGTTCTACTGCTGTGCCATCACGAGATTTTTATCTATACTTTATTCCACCTTTCGACCCACCACATTACAAAAAAGACAAGAACAGTGATGAAGTGTTTTTTCAACTAAGCAAACCAGATGATACCTTCCGGCAGAATTTGGATAAGTATGCAGCTGCGCTAGATTTGGCTTCAACGTCATCAGGACAGGCGAAGAGAAGTTACGAGGATAAAGCAAGGGGTTTTCTGCAAAACTTGGTCAGGTGGCTGCAAGAACACATGACAACAGCTTTTGAAGTCACCCACCAAGGCAAAACCAAACCTTTTTTAGAATGGTTGAAGGGTTCTAGGGTGGCAAGTGGTGCCCGTGCTAACGTGCGGGATATGCTTAATTCCCTCGGTTCTAGCTGTTTGGCTAGTCATTTTGCAGACCAAGCACCAGAATATCCTACTTTTAATGTTTTGATTACCAGTGCTAACAGAACTCAAGCTACACAGGATGCACTGCGTTTTCAAATTAACTATACAGTATGGTCTGATGTTTTTATTTGTCCTGAATGTACAGGAGAAATAATTTACTGGGAAGCAGCTATCGATAAAGTAGCTGGCAAAGTTGTAGATAATTTTTCCTGCCCTCATTGTAAGGCTCAGGTAACAAAACGTAACATTGAAAGAGCATGGTCAAATAGTTTTGATTACGTTATTAATGAACCTATTAAACAGGCTAAACAAGTACCAGTTATTATTAATTATATATACGGCAATAAACGTTTTGATAAAATACCAGATGTTTATGATTTGGCAATTATAGAACATATCAAAAACACCAATGTTACTAATACATATCCAGCAAATAAAATTCCTGATGGATATAATACTGAACAACCTAAAATATCACATGGTATCACTCACGTACATCATTTTTATAGTAACCGTAATTTAATTACAGCCGCTCTCTTCTATCAATTAGTTAAAAATTCTAGATATTTAGCACTATTGACAGCAGTTGCATCTGATATATCTAAAATGTCACGAGTCCAAGTAAGTCACTATTTTAAGGGAGGTGGTGGTCCTTTTATTCCGGGGTTAGCAGGTACTCTTTATATCTCCAGTTTATCTGCTGAGAAACGAGCAATATTTGCATTAGAAAACCGTTTGTCTACATTTTCTCGTTCTTTAAGATTACAAACTTATAGTAACTGCTTAATTAATAACTCATCTAGTTCTCAAATTAAAAATATTCCTGATAACTCTGTTGACTATATTTTTACAGATCCTCCATTTGGGGGAAATTTAATGTATTCAGAGTTAAATTTTTTATTAGAAGCATGGCTGAAAGTTTTTACAAATAATAAAGCAGAAGCCATTGAAAATAAAATTCAAGGAAAAAGCCTTGTAGATTATCAAATACTGATGTTTCAATGTTTTGTTGAGTACTATCGTTTATTAAAACCTGGACGTTGGATAACAGTTGAATTTCACAATTCTAAAAATAATGTATGGAATATTATTCAAGAATCTCTACAACAAGCAGGTTTTGTAATTGCAGATGTACGTACTTTAGATAAACAGCAAGGTACTTTTAAGCAAGTAAATAACAGTAATGCAGTAAAACAAGATTTAATTATTTCTGCTTATAAACCTACTATTGCACTAGAAGAAAGCTTCCAACTAGAAGCCGGAACAGAAGAAGCCTGTTGGGAATTTATCCGTAACCATTTACAACAACTCCCTGTATTCGTCGCTAAAAATGGAACAGCTGAAACCATCGCTGAACGCCAAAATTATCTATTATTTGACCGCATGGTAGCTTTCCATGTACAACGCGGTTTTACTGTTCCCCTTTCCGCTTCTGAATTTTACGCTGGACTTGCACAACGTTTTAATGAAAGAGACGAAATGTACTTTCTGCAAGAACAAATAGCAGAGTACGATAAAAAACGCATGACAGTAAAAGAAATTCTCCAACTAGAACTGGTTGTCATCAACGAAGAAACCGCCGTTCAGTGGCTAAAGCAACAGCTTACTAAAAAACCCCAAACTTTCCAAGAAATTCAACCCCAGTTTATGCAAGTAACAGCTGCATGGTCAAAAGCAGAACAACGCTTAGAATTATCCGAAATTCTCAAACAAAACTTTCTTATTTACGAAGGGAAAGACGCAATTCCTAAGCAAATAGTCTCTTGGTTAAAACTTTCATCTATCCACCGCGATAAAATCAACAAAATCGAAGAGAATGCCGTAATTTCAGGAAATGGCTTGGAAACAGATGACCTAATTCTTATCAGTGCTGCCAAAGATAGATGGTATGTCCCTGACCCAAATAGAGCAATAGATTTAGAAAAATTGCGTGAAAAAGCTTTACTCAAAGAATTCGAGGAATATCGTCAAAGTAAGCAAAAGAAACTCAAAATATTTCGTTTAGAAGCTGTACGTGTAGGTTTTAAAAAAGCATGGCAGGAGCGCAATTATCAACTAATTGTTGATGTAGCCAAAAAGATACCAGAAACTGTACTGCAAGAAGACCAAAAATTAATTATGTTGTATGACAACGCTCTTAACAGATTAGAGGAATAACACAATTTTGAATTCTGGGTTGTAGTTTATTGCAGAGAAATTATATTTGTTATGCGGTAGGTATTAGTTGCTTTTTATATAAATGCAGATAATTTTATACTAAAAAATACTGCATTCTCTGTTCCTAACTCACCCTAATCTGGATGCTGGTTTGTATAATATTTAGCAGACTTTCCTGGGTAAAACTGAATTATCTATGCTCACCCAAGTACTGCAAACTTACCCCCAGCCTATAGCCTATGCCTATGGCAACATTTATCGTACTCTTTCTCCAGCAGAACAATTAGACCAAATTCTGCGTTGTGCAGAAGTCACCACCCGTTATCTTTGTGCGCTAGCCATAGCTTCCTTTGCTGCGCGAGAAGATGCAACAGTTTCACCACCACCAGCTTTAACAGAATTTCGCGGGAATTTAGCTTTTGGTCACTTTCTCAGTGTTCTCCAAGCTGTTTCTAACCTTGGTACTCGCCATCCATTACAGCCTCTATTTTCCCAGTGCTTTCTAAATAGAAGAAGTACCGCCAAAGGCAAATTAGAAATATTACTGGAACAGAGAAATAAAATAGGTCACGACTTAAGAGGCTTAAATGAAACCAGTGCCACCACAACTTTAAATACAGAAGACCCATTAGCAACTCTGGAAGAGGTATTACAAGGAATTCTCCCTCTCTGTGAGTTGCCTTTATTTTTAGTTGATGCTCATAAGCGTAAGCAAAAAGTTACCCATATCATTCGCCTGCTGTTGATGGGGGAACAAAGCGAACCTATGCCAGAGGAGATTGCAGTTTCAGACTGGTTTTCAGATGAAAAAAGGTTGTATATCGGCACAACAGAAGGCGCACTGTTACTTTACCCGATGTTGGTGTGGGGTTTAGAATGCGATCGGGCAGCCCAAGGTATATACCTTATAGATAAAATCGCTACAGAAAAACTTAACTATAAATCCTTAGTAGCCTTCAGTCAACCCACAGAACCACCAATGCCAGATGATTTGCTGAGAGTACTAGAAGGTGAATCTGTGCCAATAGAGACTATTATGCTGCATGACGGCAGGAGTTTTTTAGAGGCTTGGAAAGAACGGCGAGAACTTATTATTACTGGTAAAGCAAATATTTCTCTAAACGTAGAATGGACTGACTTAGACAAGCAAACTTTGCAATGGTACAGCAATATTTTAAAGAAAAAGGTTGATTTAGATAGTTTAAATACTCAAGGAATAAATATTAACTGGAACAACCCGATAGAAGTAATTCGCCAAATACTGCTTGATGGACGGGGAGAATTAACACCCGATGATTTGCACCAATTAACCCTGCTATTTGGCAATAGTAAAGAAATTCACCGCAAAATCGGACGGGAAATTCTCGATTTACGGGTAAGGTTAACAACAGAAGGACGTTGGGATCAACGGGAGGAATTAACAGACAACGTACTCCAAGGACTACGGAAAGCAATTGATTTTATTACTCAACACAACCCGATTGAAGGGTTATCTACAGAAAATCTCCAACAATCAACAGGTTCTGCTGATTATATTGCTGTCCGCGAAGCTTTAATTAACTTAATTATTCACCAGGATTATACAGATCAACGCACTGTGGCACAAATCGAACTTCAAGAACACCGTACAATTATGGTCAACGCAGGTGCATCACTGGTATCACAGGAAGACCTGATGAATGGTGGAACCAGCACCGCCCGCAATCCACTAATTGCTCGTGCTTTGAAATTAATTGGTTTTGCAGATCTTGGTGGTTCTGGCTTGCGGGAAGTCTCCCGTGTCTGGCGCAATGCTAAACGCCGTCCTCCAATTGTGCGAACAGACGAACAACACAACCGCTTCCGCATCGAACTTGATTCTCGTCCGTTAAAAATCATCGCCGATACTTTTTGGAAACAGCGTTTGGGAGTCACTATTACCCCCGAAGCTGCAAAAATCCTGGGACTTTTGGGTAATGCTCCTGCGGGAATGACTCTGGCTACTATTTGTTCAGGGACAGGTACTGACAGCGAAGATGTAATAGTAATGTGTCAATCTCTACAAAAACAAATGCTGATTGACTGTGAAGCAGAGGTGTATCGGCTCAAACCTCATTTACTGGATTTAGCAAGAGAGGCTCCATAATGGATGGTGCTTGGTTGTGGAGTGAAGAACATCGCCAAATCTGCAAAGTCATTGAAACCCAAACCCTTTGGGAAAATACCTTTCACCGCGTCTGGCTACCTGCTCAAGATACAGTAGTTCGCGTTCGCGCAGATAAACTAAAACCCCTCTCTGCCGCAGAAGTCACCACTCCTGCTAGTATTGCCTACATCGCCACAGCTGCGCGTATAGCAGACGCACTGACTCAAGATGTACTCCTAGCGCCAATTGAATCTTCCGTTATTCCCTTACCCCACCAAATCAAAGCATTATCAAAAGCAGTTTCTAGTAATAGCATCCGCTACCTCCTCGCCGATGAAGTTGGACTGGGTAAAACCGTAGAAGCTGGGCTAATTATGCGGGAACTCAAACTGCGGGGAATGGTGCGACGCATCCTGATAGTCGCCCCTAAAGGTTTAGTCACCCAATGGGTAAGCGAAATGCGATTGCATTTTAATGAAGAATTTCAGCTTATTTTGCCTGAAGACCTCAAGACTTTACAGCGTTTAAATCAAAATCAAGAAAACCAAAATTCCTGGACTGTCTTCAACCAAGTTGTTTGTCCAATGGACTCCGTAAAACCAATGGATAAACGCCGTGGTTGGACAGGAGAACAACTAGCAGAATATAATCGCGATCGCTTTGAAGATTTAATCGCCGCAGGTTGGGATTTAGTAATTGTAGACGAAGCCCATCGCTTAGGTGGCAGTACCGACCAAGTTGCCCGTTACAAACTCGGTCAAGGACTGGGGGAAGCTGCACCTTACTTGCTACTGCTTTCCGCTACACCTCACCAAGGCAAAACTGATGCTTTTTATCGCCTCATTTCCCTCTTAGACCCCGTAGCCTTTCCCGACATTAACAGCATCACACGGGAACGGGTGCAACCATACGTTATCCGCACCGAAAAACGTCGTGCCATAAATGCCCAAGGTGAACCTTTATTTAAACCAAGACAAACTCAGCTTGTACCAGTTTCTTGGTCAGGGAAACATCGCCAGCACCGCCAACTTTACGAAGCAGTTACCGACTACGTGCGAGAAGGTTACAACCAAGCACTGAAGCAGAAAAAAAGCTATGTTGGTTTTTTAATGATTTTAATGCAACGCTTGGTCACTTCCTCTACCCGTGCCATTCGCACCACCTTGGAAAGGCGATTAAAAGTGCTGCGAGAACCGGAAGAACAATTAACCTTGTTTCCCATGTTCTCAGTGGAGGAATGGGTGGAATTAGATGGACAGGAACAAGTGGAGTCACTGCTGACAACCCGCATCAAGGCATTTAAGAATGAAAAAGCAGAAGTAGAATTGCTACTAGAAGCTGCCAAACGCACAGAATCTGTAGGTGCAGATCCCAAAGCAGAAGCCTTGCTAGACTGGATTTATCGCTTGCAACAGGAAGATAGCGATCCAGATATCAAAGTTTTAATTTTTACTGAGTTTGTGCCTACCCAAGAGATGCTGCGGGAATTTTTAATTCAGCGTGGTATTTCCGTCGTTTGTCTTAATGGTTCAATGGGCATGGAGGAACGCAAACAAGTCCAAGATACCTTTGCAAAAAATGCCCGCATCCTCGTTTCCACTGACGCTGGTGGTGAAGGATTAAACTTGCAATTTTGCCACGTTGTAGTTAATTACGATATTCCCTGGAACCCGATGCGAATGGAACAACGCATTGGTAGGGTAGATCGCATCGGACAAACCTATCCCGTCCGCGCTTTGAACTTCGTCTTTGAAGATACAGTAGAATACCGCGTCCGCGAAGTCTTGGAAGAAAAACTCGCAGTAATCCTCAACGACTTCGGTGTAGACAAAACCGGGGATGTACTTGATTCCGCCCAAGCTGGACAGATATTTGATGATTTGTACATCGAAACCCTGATCAACCCAGAGATTTTAGATACCAAAGTCGAAGAGGTAGTCAGTAAGGTACAACAACAACTGGTAGCAGTGAAAGAAAGCGCTGCTATCTACCAAACCAACGAAAAATTAGATCCCACTGCTGCCCAACAACTGATAGACCACCCCATCCCCCACTGGGTTGAACGGATGACCATCAATTACTTGCGATCGCATGGTGGCACAGTCGAAAAACACAGTAACACCTGGAATCTCACTTTACCCACTGGGGAACAATTAAATAACGTTGTGTTTACTGCAACAGAGGCAGCAGCAGCATCTCATGCCCAACATTTAACCCTGGAAGATTCCCGGATTCGAGGAATAGTTATGGCAAAAACCTGCCTTGCCCAAGGGCAACCTATTCCCTATCTTTCTATACCAGGACTGCCTGGAGATGTCCAAGGCTTTTGGTCACTGTGGCGTATTGCCATTTCTACAGAAGATTGGAATCAACAACGAATCATGCCTCTGTTTCTCCATGATAACGGACGAGTTTTATTACCTACATCCCGTTATATTTGGGAACAATTACTGACCATCGAGGTGGAAATTCAAAAACACCTGACAGTAGAAGAAGCAACAAAGGCATTTGCACGAGTTTGGGAAGCAGCATCATTACAGGGCAAAACTATTTATGAAGAACTGGTGCGGAAATATCAGCAACAGCTTGAGCTTGAGCAAGAAAAGTGTCTGTATGCTTTTGCAGCACGACGACGTGCCATTGAACGTATTGGACTACCCCAGGTGAGAGATTATCGACTGACGCAGCTAGCACAGGAAGAAAAAGCCTGGAGTGAAGCAATGCAGCAAAGTTTGGAGGTGACTCCAGAATTAGTACCATTGCTGCTAATGCGGGTAGAGGATTGCTCATGAACTGGCGTGACCAAATATTAAAGGAATTCACCCCCCAGGTAGCACCCCTGACGCTGGTGGCAGATCCAGATAGCTTGCTGGCGGAAGCAGGAATGTCTCAAGAGATACAAGCAAGGGGTTTTGAGATTCTTCCCTTTGAGGATGCGATTGCCTTCCGCTATCTCTACGAATCTCAATATCGTCCCCAACAAGAACAAGGTTCAGTATTAGATTTAGTAATCGTCGTAAACAAGGATATACAAGAGTTCCGCTTGCTGCCCTATGACTTGCTACAAACAGGACGGCAACTTGCTTTCAGCATAGGAAGTTTATTTCCTAATCTTAGCTACAGCGTAGTTAATTCCCTAGACCGCAGCGATTTTGATGCACTATATCAAGCACAGGGACAACATAAACCAGAAGAATTAGGGGAAAATGCTACTAAGGATTTTGTCCTACGGTATGTTTACAACATTGATCCCGACTTAATCCAGCAAACATCTGATTTACTGCTAATTCTTTTACGTTGGCACTACCGGGGACAAAGATTACCAGACATTTTATGCGATCGCTTCATTCAAATTCTGCGCGATGCTCCCAAGGGGAGCCGCGCAAAGCGCGATCGCAAATTATTTCCCCGCTTACCCCTAGAAAACATAATTCCTGACCGTAAAGCCTTCTTTGCCTTTCTTCAACAAAATTGGTCAGGTTTTGTTCGGCAACAGTTGGTAAAGTTAAACCAAGTTTCGGAAGCAACTAGTGCTTATATAACTTCAGCTAGCTTACCCTTTGACCATCAAGACATTCGCGTTTACATTGATAATTTATTCTTAGAAGGCTATCTCCAACCAATAAACGCTGATGACCTGGGAGTAACAACCGCAAACCTGAAATTAAACTCTTGGGTGACAGTAGGTTTGTATCTTGACCCAAAAACTGATCGACAACGGCGGTTACAGGGATTACTCAAATCCTTAGATTCCGCAGTTCCGCCCAGTGATGGAAAATACCAAGATTGGCTAAAATTCGGGCAAACTTGGGCAGAACTAATAGTTTTGTGGTACCAAGAGAAGACAGAGAATTTGGAAGAACAGTTTCTCACACTGCAAGAAAAGGTAGACAATGCCTTTTTGGGCTGGGTAAGTTCGCGCTATGGGACACTTTATAATCAACCAGCGACAACTCCCGTGATGCTGCACCAAATTCCGCGTTTTCTAGCACGTCATTTGCAAGCATCAAAAACTAACAAAGTAGCTTTGGTAGTAGTAGACGGTTTAGCCTTCGACCAGTGGTTAGTGCTACGAAAGGTACTGGTTGCACAACGTCCCCAATTAAACTTCCGTGATGAAACCGTATTTGCATGGCTACCGACCATCACTTCCATCTCTAGACAAGCAATATTTGCGGGTAAACCTCCAATTTATTTTCCCAATAGCCTAGAAACCACAGCCAAAGAAGAATCCCTTTGGAAACAGTTCTGGACTGACCAAGGTTTAAATCCCATTGAAGTTGCCTATGCCAAGGGGCTAGGCGAAGCTGATAGCCTTTTGGCACTGCAAGAAAAACTGTCCCATCCCAAAGTACGGGTGGTGGGTTTGGTGGTGGATAAAGTCGATAAGATAATGCATGGGATGCAACTCGGCACTGCGGGAATGCACAACCAGGTTTACCAATGGGCAGAACTGGGTTTTATGTCAAGTTTACTTGACTTGTTACTGAAAAACAGTTTCCAAGTCTTGCTCACGTCAGATCACGGCAATATTGAAGCGACTGGTATCGGAGAACCCAAAGAAGGTGCGATCGCTGATTTACGTGGAGAACGTGTGAGAGTTTACCCAAACCCCATCTTGCGATCGCAGGTTAAAATTCAATTTCCCAGTGCAATTGAGTGGCAACCTTTAGGACTACCACCAGAATACTTACCACTTCTAGCACCCAGTCGCAAAGCTTTCATTAGACAAGGAGAAAAAATAGTGGCTCATGGTGGTACTTCTGTTGAAGAGTTAGTAGTACCATTAATTCACATTTCAGATTGAACTAGATGAGTAGGCGGGTAGAAGTTGGTTTTAGTCAGCGCATTCAGCTTGATTGGTTGGAACTTACAGCCAACCTTCTTTTAGCTGGTTCTACACGCTCAGAAATTCAAACCGCGCTTGATGAATTCTTACAAGATAAGGTCTCTGTTGGCAGTAAAAGTAAATCTAGTGGACGCAGAAAAACTATTTCGATACTGCTGAAAATCTGGGTCAGAGTGCCAACAAACCTAGAACCTTTGCGAAATGAAGCTTTGGAACTTTTAAGAATCAGCCCATTTAATCAACATATAGTCATACATTGGGGTATGGCTATGGCTGTTTACCCATTTTTCGGGATAGTTGCTGAAAATGTTGGACGATTAATCAGATTACAGGGTTTATTTGCCGCAGCTTCGGTGCAAAGACGCATCAAAGAACAGTTAGGTGAAAGAGAAACAGTATCGCGGGCAACTCAACGTTTACTGCGCTGCTTTGTCGATTGGGGAGTCTTACAAGACACTAACGAAAAAGGTATATATCAGCCAGCAACAGTGCAATTAGTCGATAACAGAAGACTGATAGCATGGCTAATAGAAGCAATTTTAATTTCCAGTAATTCTAATTCCCAAGCTTTAGGTGTAATTAGCCAAACCCCTGCATTATTTCCATTTATCGTCAGCCCCATCAACCTGAGAGATTTAGAAAAAAATCAAAGACTAGAATTTTTCTGCCAGGGTCTTGATGAAAAGATGGTGATGCTACGGAGCTAGTTAAGTATTATTCTTTCTCTCTTCCGTATAAAGAATCCCATGATTTAGCTTTACCAAATTGCGGTTTAGTAAGCGATCGCTTCCCTCTATTCCCATAATTTGTAAACTGTAGTAGCCGAAATTTATAACTTTTGTTTACTGCTGTAGCTATTATATGAGCAATGAGAGGAATAGAGAAACTAAAATGTATATTTATGTTGCAGACGTTGTTTCTGTTAACTGGAATAAGGACAGAGCGGAAACTTTAAAGCGTTTGCGTGGGAAAAAGTCCCGACAGCAATTGGTAGATGAGATTGCTGCTAAGGGTGGGGAATGCTCTCACCAAAACTTAAAGAAATTAGAGTATGCCGAATCCGAAAGTGTTTCTATGAAAGTATTAGAGGCTATTTGTTTGGCTTTGGGTATTTCCTTAAAGGATTTTCTTAGCACGGTGGAAGTGACTGAATAAAGTTTTCCATACATATATTGATTATTGGTTACTTTAGTAGCTAAAATGAACATGAAATTAAAAAGGCGATCGCCCCTCCGGCAAGAGAAATGCGATCGCCTTTTGTTCAACCCCGTTAATGAGGTCACTCATGATGATTGTACAAGATGAATTTGATAACGAAACCTCGGCTCAATCAGAGTTTGAGGAATATATTGACCAGCTTACCGACCTAGTAGCACCAGAAATTGAGATTGATTCAGTATCAGAGGTCTTTGGCGAACTTTACCGCGTCTGGAACGGTTCCCAACTTCTCGGCACTTTCTACCAAAGTCTGGAGGGTAAGTGGGTAGCACAACCCTGTAATAGCGATTACAGGCAATCCTGTGACACTCCTTTGGCAGCACAAATAATCATCATTGCTGTGAATGGTTTACTTATAGCCGAAGTAGCATAAAACACAAATCATTTATCTCATCGCCTGGAGAGGTGATTCCATTCACCTCTCTTTCTTGTATGCTTTTTCAAGTTCACTGTCCAAAAATGCGTTGACTCTTTGGGAGCAATCCTCCCGCAAAGCAGCAACTCTCACTACCTTCCAGCGCATAATTTCTTCTCCACATTTATCAAGCAGCTTGATTGCCCACTTGATTCGGCGCATTTGAAATTCTTCTACCGTTTCAACTACTGATTTCAAATAAGCCTTTGTTAAAGGCATTTGGTCGAGATGTTTTTCGAGTAATGCAAGTAAGCCGATGGTTTTTCCTACCCTACTAATACAAATTCTCTCTGGTTCATTTGCATTAAGTAGCGATCGCACTGCATCTTGAACCTGAGTGAGAATTTGCTGATCTCGCTCATGCCAATCAACTCTCACAACGGAAGGAACAGCAACTTGTAAAGCGGGTGAGTTTTGATTGAGCCATTCTCTGTCATTCCTGTATAGCCAAATATAGGTGGCTGGTGCTAGTTTTCTCAGAGTTGTCTTTGAAGCTTCAGGGTTCTGTACTTGTAAAACCATCCAATTTTGCCTGTGTTTCAATTTGAGTTCAGTTGCAAAATAGGGATCTATTTCTGGTAATTCCTGTAAGCCTACAGAGTCATTTTCCTTTCTAGTCTGCCAATAAGTTGTCAGTCTCAGACAAGATACATAGCGTTTGATAGTTCTAGCATCAACATTTAATCTTCTGGCTGTCTCCCGCAAACCCAACTTTTCAACTTCTACTAACTCTTTCAGCTTTTGCTCCCATAGCTGACCGAATGTTTTGACTTTACCAATGCGAACTTTGTCATCATCCGTTTCATCAGGCCCAGTTCGGCAATAAACCATTCCACAAGAACAAGAAAAAGTACCGACAGGCTTTTTTGTATCGCAGCATAGAGTAATTACTAGATTGGTAATCACTGGTTGTAGATAATGTTCTGCGGCAGCATTGAGACACAACCAGGGGGGTTCACCAAAAGGCTTGTATTCAGTATCTTGTTGAAAAAATTCCTCTACTGATGTTTTCAAAAAACGCATCATCAGCAGATGTCTAAGAGGATGGAAAGATTTCCTATGTTTCCTGACGATACTAGTAACCCAGTTGTTTGAATCGTTATGATTTACAATTGAATCAACGGCACTGAGCATTTCTCGACCATAAAAGAACAAAAAATTATCTAGTAGTTTTTTCTGGTAAATTCGACCAGTTGCAGTTGCAAAACCCTGCTCAATCATCAGATTGGTGTACTGTTTGCGAAACCACTGTGGCTCTTGGCAAGGTATTTCACTATTGAGTAACCACCAAAAATCTTTGGCTAATACCAGTAATTTTTTCAGTGTATCAGAGCTAAAAATACTTGGTTCTTTAGTAATAGAACAGTTGTCTGTACTAGCTGCATAATATTCATGCTTATTAAAACCGTGTAAAGGAGCTAGGCTATCTTGCAAAACTTCACCATGAAATGGACAAACTAAAACTCCTGGTATTTGATGGATGCGATGCCAGTAGGGTTCTCCATAATTTTTTAAGTCTTCTTCCCAGCAAGTGGGACAAAACTGAAAATATTTCGGCATAGTAATTGAGCTTGCCATAATTCCGGCTCTTGTATGAATATCTCCCCCATAATCTCCTTTCATAGATTCCAGTACCTGACTAGACCTGTTTACAGGCAAAAAAGGGCTATATAAAGGGTAGAGAGTATGTTTATATATCAAGTCATCAACTTTGTAATTAGAGATAAATTGTATGTTTTGAATTAAATTATTCAGGTTCGATGGTAAATCCACTGTTGCTATAGTAGATTGCGAATTAAATAATTCTTGAAGTGTAATTTTTGGACTCGTATTGCCACTTCTAATGTGATAACGAGCAATAACATTATATAAAAGTTCATCTGGATAAGGTTGAGGAAAAAAACTCACCATATAGTTGTTAAAAATGACAAAATCATTTAGCAGATTTTGATTAATTTGAATTAGATAACCAGCAATTAATGATTGCCCATGAAAAGTAAGCCGTTTAGATGTTGACAAGCCAAACGGTGGGATTAGTTACTCATACCCCTACAAAATCCTTATTTAGGCATTACACAATACCTATATTATCTAGCTAAATTAGGCATTACACAATACCTAAACTTTTGGAAGAAGTTTTAATGTTTAACTTCAGTGCTGAATATGTTTACTATGATTGGGAGGAATCTAAAAACTAGACGGCAATGGGTAAGAAAGGGCAAAAAGGTCAAAAAGACGTACCAGAACTGTACGATGAGGTAAAGAAGAGAGTTAACCTAGCCCTAACTCCTACCGGGATTGATGGATTAGATGCGATCGCCGACAGTATGGATTTAAGTCGGTCTGAGTTTGTGGAGAGAATTGGCAGAAAGCTGATTCCAGTCAATGTTAGTTCTTTGACCTTGGAGGATCAGCAAGCAATAAAAAAGCTCTAACCGAAATGATTGCTCTGTACCGTGAGCGATTGAGCAGTCAGGATGTGTCTGTTGATGATAGTCAAGATGTGAGCGATCGCAAATTACAAATACAGAAGCAAATTGAGGAATGGAAAAAAATTATCGCTAAAATTTCTCGGAAAGACGAGACTCAAGAGGACTAGTTTTGTACTCAGTGAGAACGTATTTATACTCACCAATTGCCTTTTAAGGGAAGCAATTGATCTGTACTGGTGAAAGATATCAGTATATGGAACGCAAATACTTGAGCCTATCTTGTTGCTCAACGCCTAATAGCATCTAATAATATTGAAGAACAGATTCTCGCTTAGGACTTTACAAGGAACATGGAGCTACTGCTCAACGCCTAACGGCATCTAATGTTGAAGCACTTCTAATTCTTCCCCTTTGTTAGCTATTGCAATCCGCTGCTCAACGCCTAACGGCATCTAATGTTGAAGCACAACTGCCATTAGGCTCAGATAGCACCCCAGGCTCTCTGCTCAACGCCTAACGGCATCTAATGTTGAAGCACGAAAGAACCATGCCTGTACTTAAGGAGAATGCCAGAATCTGCTCAACGCCTAACGGCATCTAATGTTGAAGCACATCTTTTACCCGCTGCACCCAATTATTGTATTTATCCTCTGCTCAACGCCTAACGGCATCTAATGTTGAAGCACGGCAATCGCCAAACTTGTTGACTTGCCTAAGCTCTAGTTCAATTTTACAAGCATCTATCACTGAAGATTAGTTCAGTTGCAAAAATTAATAGCTATTCATAGCACAAAGAAAGTTTGTAAAGCCCTCAACTTTTGTGTTGAGAGTGTTCCAGGAAATCGCAAGCATCTTTGATTCATATAAAATCTATAAAAGGCTTGTCAAATAAGAAGACAAGACTATTGCTCATGGTATTTAGATTTCTCAAGAAAAGGTACTTGCAAAATAAAATAATAACCCCTAATCACTTTGAACTAAAGTCCAAGATAATTCAGGTGGTTGCAATACTTGACATTCTTGAATCTCGTAACTTAACCATCGTGTTCCCCGCGAACCTACATGGTCTACCCAATAAGGTAAAGTTAGCAACCCGTATTCATCCCGGATTAACCACCTCATTGATTCTGCATAGTAATTTTTTGGTAAGAGGGTAATATCATTTACTAAATCTCGACTTTCACCTAAACATAGTCCACCAAATCTATTAATAGAACCTGGGTTAGTAAATGCCTCTTCTAAACGTTGCACTAAATTTGGTTTAGCTTTATCTAGTCCAGCGTCTACCCAAACTACAAACTCAATATTAGTAAGTAGCTCCTGGTAATCAGGTTTATTATTTTTAGGGTTATGAATATTCTTCGTCTTCAATCGGTGAAAGGTACGAATTACAGTTGACTTTGCTGGTTCAGATATAAGTGCGATCGCCAGCTTTACCCCACAGTGTTTGTATCTATCAACTTCCCCTAAAAGAGACAGTAACATTCCATATACTGTTGATGGTGGTGGTACAGGATAGGTTTCTACATACTCCCTAGCATGAGACTGGCGAAAACAAGCGATAGGGACTTCTACTTTTAAGGCAATAGTTGTCACATTATGAACTCCTTGGTGGCAATTGTAAGTCTCGTGTCATCACTTTTAGTAATTCTTCTACTACTTTCTTCACACCTGGGAACACATTTGCACCCAAATTTCCTAAATCTCTAGCAATTGCTCCTCCAATCCATAATTCCTTTGGGTCAATATCTTCAGCTTCTACCCGTCTAAGCAAATCTGGAACTGATATATTTCCCCATTCATCTTGTTCAAAACAATACAAAAAACGAGGTGAGAAATCATGTGTCCAGCGTAGTATTATGCTATCTGGGGAAAAATCGTATAAAAAACGGGCATGATTTCCTCCCACTTCTCCAATTGAAATTAAGCCATTTAAAACTGCATTGATCCGAGATTTATCTTGAAGACTGTTAGGTGTCAATGCAAAACCGTACTGATAACGAGTAGCATGAACTTCTGTACCATAAAGAGAAGTTCGTCCTTTTTTTCCACTGACTGCATTAAAAGTAATGTTTCCTTCATAGGGAATCAACGATACTGCACGAGTAACCTCTAGTACACCTCTTTTAGCGGTGACTCTCCCTTGTGGTCTTTCTCGTCCTTTGCGTTGCGAAGTTTTTTTACGCTTGCCTTTAGAGCTTGTTACCTCTTCATCTTGAGATACATTTTGAATTTCTCCTGCGGATGCTTCCTGGACTTCACCTCCAGATTGATCACCAGCTTCAACTTTTGCGGCTTCTGTTTGCATGAATCCTAAAACATCATCATCAATGAAGCGAACATTATTAAAGTTAAGGTCTTGCAAGATGTGATCAGCGAGTGGCTGGGCATTTTCATCCCAGCGCCGATTCACTTCATGACCATTATTTTGCCAGTAGTACCGCAGTGCCCAACGAATTGCCTCTGCTGAGACAGTGGTGTGAACTTCGCCCTTCCAGTTTATTTTTTGTAGGGTAGTGATATTACCTTCATTTTCACCACGATTATTAGCAGCAGTACCATAAATAGTTAAAATATTACCAAACAGATGAGACATTGAGGATTTACCCAAAAATTTAACATCATTGATTTAAAAAAATAGAAAAAATTCTAATCATTCACTACTTGTCTGAGATATTTCTGATGATTCAGGCTTGATGTTCTTAGTTTTTGGATAACTAGCAATTGCAATAAAAGTTAAATCCCTAGCCATTTTCCAATTCATCATACCTGTTGTTATGGGTAGTAATTCTTCCCAGTGTTCTTGTAGAATTGAAAGCTGCCCTGCTTTACCCCAAAATTCCGCAATAAATTTCCTAAAATTTTCAGCATTAGTGCAGCGTCCTAGTTGAGATATAATTTTTGTATTTTCTCGTTCAATTTGAGCGTATTCATTTTCCTTGGCTCGGGAATAAATTTTGGCGTATGTTACCTTTAATGCTTCATGACAAGCTTTGATAAACAGCTTTTGCGATTTTATGTCCCATTCAGACTCTTGAATCATCGTATAAATACCTTGATTTTCGTCAGCTATTTGATTAAACAAATTACTAGATGTAAGTATGTTTCCAAAATCATTCCACCAAGGCAACCCCAAACCTAAATTATTAGCAATTATTCCTTGAAATAGACTTGTAAGGAGAAAATGTTGATTTCCATAGTAAACGATTCGGTAATTAGGGAAACAACTGCGACTAAGCTTATAGTAGAAGCTCACTTTTTCCGTTAGCTCTAATGTTGCTGTTTCTGTACGAACTTTTTGCTTTCCTGACCAAATTAGCTTACCAAAAGAAAAAACCTGACATCGCTTAACACAATTTTGTTTTATCTGTATTGTTGCTTGATTAGTCAGTAATTTTAATCCAGCGTCTCTTAAGCTAGATACATGAAAATCTCTGTAACTCAAATTACTCAGAGTCCAGTAATGCTGGGCGTAAAGCTCTAAATTATTTACTTCAGGGACAACCAGAATATACTTTGTAGATTGGGGTTTGGTGTGCGATCTCAAAATGAAATAATGGCAAGCCACAGGAGCAAACAATAAAGCTAGGGCATACTCTGGTTTTTCTTCAAATTGAGTTTGTTCTTTAAAAGCATAGTGACGAACTACTGCTCCTGGATAGAGCCAACCTACTATACCAATTGGCTCTTGTAAAAATTGTCCGGATTCGTCACACAACTGTATAGCAAAGTGTTGATGAGCATAAGATATAGCACTTTTGTACTCAGTCACAAATTTTTTGCCGTCAACAATTAGAGGCTTTAATTTCTTGTTTGAAGATTTGAAAAACTTATTATGCTGTAAAAAAGTTCCTGTAATACCTTGATGGATTATTATTTGTCTTTCAATATCCATTGCATATAGGTTTAATCCTGTTAAGGAGATTAAACCTTCATCACTAATTTGAAAAGATTGCTTTAGCAACCAGTCTAAAGCTGCAAAATCCTGCCCTTCCCAGTTAAGACTGATGCTATGGGGTGTTAGCACCCAGGTTAAATTACCAGTACGTTGAGCAGGATTTGGATATATTTTTTCCAACTGTTTAAGCGTCATCCAAAATCCTGCTATTCCTGCGCGATGTAATAAAGTAGTACTAGAGTCACCCAGATTTAACTGAATTTTGGAGTTAGCTGTTGTATTTATCATCTGCTTTTAAGCAACTGCTATCGCTTTTCGTTAACTGGTACAAATACTCCACAACCCATTTTTTGCTTCCCGCCGACACCGTATTTTTGCAAGGTTATTGAATCTTCATCGCTTAAATTTGTTACCTCCAATCCAAAACCTACTACTGTAAATTTCTTAATTTTTATACTTCTGCGTTCTGGTTTGCCATCAGCTTTAGTAGGTATACTGGCTATTCCCTTGATACCTAGTCTTTCCAGTTGACGCTGCGCTGCTGCTAAAAAAGCGTCTGGTTCTTCATATCCTTTGATAACCACAATACGCGATCGCAATTTCTCCACTGCCTGAAGGAGATACATTTGGGGAATTTCTAAACGAATCTTATGCCTGCCAATTGTTAGTGATTTACCTGCAAACGGATAAACTAAAGGTATCTTGTCTACTGGTAGCCGAATCCGAAGCCTAGAGTGGTTATTAAGATGAAGTGAATCGTTGCCATCAGGAATGCCAGGAATAGTTTGAATACTAAGGTCATCTAGAGAATGAAGTTTGTCCTGTAAGTGAGTCAGTGCAGCATATAAACCATAGCCGTGGTCTATGGGTAAAGTCTGACCAATTACACGAAAGCTTAAGTCCACATACATTAACTGAGGATTTAAGACCTCTGTGGCATGGTTCTGAGTTGATACGTGAAAATTATCACTCATTTATTTCATTTCTCACAAAAATCGCTACTTCTGAGTTTAATTTATATTGTTTCTCCACCATACTCTATTGATATATCTTGAATTTTTATGCAATTTCAAGTAAATTAATATATTTTTTAGCAAAAAATATTTTTGTATATTAAATACTCTAACAATTATGTTAGGTAAAAAATCTTTCTACAGAATTAGCTAAAAATTTTATTATCAATATATGTGTAATCCGGTCAATTACTGGATTCAGATCACAACCCAGTAAATAACTTGAAAAGTATTTGTCTGGATTTTTGATTAAATTTGGATTAATTATTTCTAAAAACTCTTGTCCATAACAATCACGGATGGAATTTGAAAAAGATTTTTGTTTAAATCTAAATTTACCCCCAGGTAGGAGGTTCATAAACTTTTGATTAGTTAAATAGGACTGATATTGATTGCGGAGCCAAGCCAAACCTTTAAAAGAAATATTGATATTACTTGTATCCCAAATATCCTGAGCCAAGATTAATAATTTTTCTACAGTGCTATCAGTATATTTGACTTGATTTTGATTGCACAGGCAGTTCTCTGGACTCGCAGCATGATAATGTATACCCTTAGAATCAACAGCGACAGAGCTATCATGCAAAATAATTCTATGGGTGGGACAAACTAATATACCTGGTATTTGGTGAATTCTATGCCAGTATGGTTCACCATATTCCTGTGTATCTTTTTCTAGACACACAGGACAAAACTTTAAAAACTTTGTTAAGTTTTCAGTAGGATAATTAGCTACTTTTGCAACCTCTAGAATAGAGCCACTTAGCTTGTTCTTCATAGAGTCTTGTAATTGCCAAGCTTGCTGGGGTATTAAGAAAGTTGAATAAAAAGGGTATAGAGTATGATTTTGTAGCAAATCGCTAACTGTTAACTGAGAAAATAAAGACAAGTTTTTAATTAAATAATTCAAATTATTGGTTAAAGTAACTTTACATAACTGTTGAGAACTGTAACTAAATAGTTCTAAGTCAGTTTGCTTGAAGGTTTTATTGCCACTTCGGATATGATATCTAGCCAAAGCACTATATAACAGTTCATCAGGATATAGGTTTGGGAAAAAACTAAGCATAGAATTAGGTGATAGTGATAAAATTCTGCACTGGATCTTTGATAATTCCTATCGATTTCAATCCTTCATATGCACTAGTTTGATTTTTCTTTGCTTTTTCCGCAATTTGTCTAATATCATTTACTTGATATTTTGGCTTTGCTTTTAGTATGCGAGTTTTCACTTTCGTTACAGTAGTCCCTTGAACTCGCCCCCCCAAAGCTAAAGCGTAAGCTTGTTTTACCAAAATAGGAATATCAGCATCTTCTTCGCCAGAATTAATTACTTGTGCTGCACATTCTTTGGCTAATTGTGGTTCTACATCTAATTCTAAAAGTTTAAGAATTATATGACGTTGAGTTGCTGATAAATGTCCATTTTCAGTTTGCTGTTTTTTCGCTAATCTGCTAATTTCTTTTAAATCCTTAGTTTCTAAATTAGATAAACAATTATTGTAATATTCTGTAGTATCAATAGGAGCTATATCTTTATACTTAATCATCCATTCCTTGTCTCCAGAGCGGATAGCATTTAGCATTGGTTTTACTAAAAATAATCCGTCTTTGGCAGATTGTTTAATTAAATTGACATTTATTTCCTCTTTCCCACTCAATGAAATAGCTCTCCATTGAACCATTTTATAAAGCTTAATGACATTTATTTCCTCTTTCCCACTCAATGAAATAGCTCTCCATTGAACCATTTTATAAAGCTTAATGGCAATATCAATAATTCCTTGACTTTCATCATAAAAAACATCATTAAGCTCATCAGAAAAATCAGTAGATATTTTTGTCCATTGATACTCCCACATGGTCTCCATGAAAAAATACCATTCATCATCATTTCTCATCCTGTCCCAAATAACGCTTCCTTCACCAGTTCCCCTTCTAGCATTTCTAAAATTACCTTGAAGAATTGGAAAAGCTTCATTGGTACCAATACGAATAACAGGAACTCCAATGATGTTATCCATTTTTACTAAGAAATTCAGCATATCAGAGCAACTTCTTCTTGCTGTCACTAAATTTTGCATCTCATCAATCACTAAAACTCCCAAATGGTGGGTATGAGCGATTTGAGCGACTTGAGCCAGCATATAATCTTCAGAATTTCGTGATGCACCAAATTTCTTGAAATAGTTGGTTCCCAGTAGCCTATCTATACCAACAAATATATCTGTACATAAGCCTTTGAGAGAACCAGCATGAGGACAATCGACTTTTAACCAAACAATTTGGTAAGTACTGTATTCTGGATGCAGAATTACTTGAGGATATAAATTAAGAATATTAATAAAATTAGTAGATTTACCCATCCCTGATGGGCCAATTAATGTTAAACCAGATGCGGATGTGGATGTAGGAACATTTACATAAACATCTAAATTTTTACCATCTCCCGCTTTTATTGCTTCATAAATTTGTCGGGATCGGCGTGCATATTCAGGTTTAGAAATATTACGTGCTATGTAGCCCTGCATTAATAATGCACACATAACCTGCTGTAAATTGACTGTTTTATTCAAAGGTTGAAAGTATCTAGATAATCGTTCAACGCAGTGAAATCGACGGTGTGCAGCCAATTCCCTCTCTTCAGGCGCGTAACTGGGAAGTATTATTGCTTTTTCAATAAATTCTTCTCCAGAAAGGATTGGAGGCAATGCTTGAATCAAAGGGTGATTATTGTACTCTGGTAATTTATGGTCATTATATTTAGCTACAGCAGCAGATTCACCATTTGGAATATCAACCCATCTCCAATCATCTATCTTGTTCACGCTTTCGTTCCTCTCGCTTCTGTCGAAGAATATCAAGATAATTAGGTTGCAATGATTGTGGCTGCTCTACTTTTTGACTTTCAGTATCCACAGTATTGCTAGTATTTTTATTATCACTCTTTTCTAATTCAAAACCTTCAATTTCTCGACGTTTAGATTTTTCAACACTTCTATTATCTCGAATACCAGCGGTTCTTTTTCTATTGCTCAGTTTATCATCTTTCGTTTCCTCGGTCATTTTTTTTGCTTTATTAACAACACTTTCAATTTCTGTGATTAAATCAACTTTCTGTTGCTGTTTCAAACCCTTATTTTTTTGTTTCTGCAACTCTTCAAAAGCAAATAAATATTCAATTTCATGTAAATTCTTATTAAGATATTTTGATTCTGATTCTAAAAGAAAACATTTCTCAAAGTCTCTACCATCAGGCGAACGAAGATATATATAGTCAGGTTTTCTGATATCATATGAAATTTCTAATTTCTTCTCTAATTTAGAAAGTGAATTGCTCCTAGCTTTCTCAAACCAAAATTCGTTTTTTGCTTTTTCACACGTGTAGTACATTCCTTTAAATTTAATGCCACGTTCTGTAATCGTTGCGTTTTCTGTTGGCATTAAATTCAGCTTAACAATATCTTCAGGAATAGTCCTAAGTCTACCCGAACGATTTGCAATTCCCCACTGCCATAATTCTCTAGGTATGGGGAGAATATCATCAGCTATCATTGCCTCATCTCTTTCATAGTTATCTAAGTAATTTTCATTGTTGTGGTAGAGAATTATTTTAATAATGATTTCAGTAAATTGCTCTATATCAAGCTTGCTATCAAGTCGATAGTCTCTTGCTCCTCTTTCCCTAAAATCTTTGTCTATGTAACCTGGCACAAATGGTTTTATATGACCGTGGAAGATGCCAAAATGTCTTTCTACTAAACCCTTCCAATCTGCTCGGTAGGGTGCAGCATTTTCGATACGAATACCGAGATTGGGAATTAGTGTTTCTACTTTCATTCCTGCTAACTCGCCGCGATCTCCTAAAATTGCATCAGGAATATGATGACAAGCCCATTCATCTTCTGTAATCTCGATACCGTATTCTTTGCAAAATGCTACTTTATTACTGGCTGCATTTGCTAGAGCCATCATTGCTCCTATCCAAGAAGGGCCTTCAAACCCAACATAAACTCCTGTTATCATCCGGCTAAAAACATCGATGACCACATAGATAACAGGTCTACCAACAATCCAGTTGCGATTGTACGCAGAAACTAGGTAAACGTCTGCGATTGTCGCATCTATTTGGTATCTAGAACCAGGGCCAATAGTTTCCATTGTGGAGTTGCCTGTAATTGCTCTATGTTCCAGAGCATATTTTTTAGCTCCCCTACGAGAAATTATTTTCTTTCTAATGTCCCCTTGTTCAACGTCATACCAATATTTAAACTGGGTTAATGTCGGTCGTTTATCTGGGGGAATTAATATATGTTTTTTGACACCATTATCATCATAAATAGTTTCCTCTGAATAGTAGTTTTTAATCATTAAATCATAGGCAGTTGTCAAAAAATTTTCCTTTTGATTGTGATAAAACTTAGTAACTGCTAATCTAAATATTTTCTTATCTTCATCGGTTATATTTATACCTATACCGATTTCTGGCTCATGAGCATATTTTCTAGGTCTTCCTCTTTTTTTCTCTCCAGATGCTCTTACTTTGCCTTTACCACCAGAATTTGCATAATCAGGTAAAAGAGAATTTTTATCTTTCCCTCGTTGCCAGTATCTCCTAATAATCTGATAAACGCTTCTTTCAATTATTTTTCCTTCACTTCTATTATGATTATATTTTTCTACAACTTGTTTAATGAGTGAGCCTCGTTTATCTCGATAGTATATAGATGGTTCTTGAATTACTATAGGTGAAATAATATCCCAATACTTATCTCTAATTTCTTTTTCTTTAGCAGATAAGTCTTCATCTCTAACTATTCTTGCCCAAGGGTCTGTTTTTAGCTTCAATGCATGACCTTCACTAATTGCTGCCTGAATATCGGAGACTCTTTTAGAGACTGGAAATCCAGTTTTGACATTTATATCTATCGTAAAGGCAATGACGTAACCTTCATCAATCCAAAGAATTCTCTCTACAAAATTGTTTCCTAATTCGTCAACCCACTCAATTAAGTCATTAACAAACAAATTCTTATTCATAGGAAGAACAATATAAAGTTTTAGAAAATAATTTTTTTAATTTCTCGAGACGAAATAGAACTAGATATTGTGCGTGTTTGCATATCCATTATTATTTTCTTATTGGCGAGGAGATGTTTAAAAATGTATAGTGACGTGCCTACTTCTAAATTCATCTCTTTATCTAAGGAATTGGTAATTTTATTAATGGTAGAATCACTCTCTTGCAATTTTGACTTTAAAATATTTGCGATGTTATGTAACTCATCAACCTTGATTTCTGCGGCTGCTTCTAACTTATAACTAGAATGAATCCACTCAACATTCTTGACTAAAAACATGGGAATTTCTTTCTCTGTAATAATTCCCCAATCAATCCCTTTTGCTGCGTAATAACGCTTTTCTAGCTCAAATTTTTCAGCAACAGATTTAGTTCCTAAATCCTTAACCAGTTTGAAAGTGCGCGCTTTTTCAACTATCTGATTCCCTTGCTTCACAGATAACATAAAGTCTGTAGTTAAAACATAGGGAGTGTCATTATTAGGATCTTTGGGATAGTCAATCCCCATTTCCGTAGCAATATTAATGGCTAAGTCTAAGTCAAGTAAAGGAAATTGCTCCCTTATATCAATAATGCTGTCCGACCACTCAAACAAATAAAATAACCGTTTCTCATGATCGGAAAATAAATGATGCTCTCGGTTTGTTTTCCAACCGGGTGGTCTGGAAACCCTACCTTTCGACGGAAAATCTTGAATTTTTATCCAGGGTTGATAATTTTTTCCACTACCCTGACCTCGACCTTCCTTCATGTAGCGCTCAAACTTAGCTTGTGTCCACTCTTGCTTGGTTCTAGCCATAAAGACAATCTCCTACAGATGGAATGATACTCACCCATAGGAAAAATTGTATAACTTTATTATGTGTTGTACAACTTTATTATTTATTGTACAACTTTATTATGTTTCGACAATTACTGAGATTGTCAGTATAAATACTACTCAACAGTTACTGATTTTGCTAGGTTCCTGGGCTGATCGACATCTAAGCCGCGACGGGCAGCAATGTGATAAGCCAATAATTGCAGAGGTATCACCGATACAATTGGGGAAAGCAATTCATCTACAGTTGGTACTGGCAATAAATCATTAAAGATTTCGGCGGCTTCGCCATCTTTGACGGGAGTTACACCAATTAAACGAGAATCTCGGGCTTTGGCTTCTTGGGCGTTAGAAATAACTTTTTCGTAAACACTACCAGGAATGGCGATCGCAACTACCGGTACTTTAGCATCCAAAAGTGCGATCGGGCCGTGCTTCATCTCGCCGGCTGGATAACCTTCGGCGTGAATATAGCTAATTTCTTTTAATTTCAAAGCGCCTTCTAAAGCAATGGGGAAATTAATTCCTCTTCCTAAAAAGATGAAATCTTGGGTTTCAGCAAATTGGTGGGCTAGTTGTTCTGTTAAGCTTTCTTGAGTTTCTAAAGTTGCTTCAATCTCTTTGGGAATTTGTCGCAGTCCCTCAATAATCTCTGCAATCTTGTCGGGAGAAATTGATTGACGATGAGCAGCTAAATCTAAAGCTAAAGCATAAAATGCCATTAATTGAGCAATAAAGGTTTTAGTTGCTGCAACCCCTATTTCAATTCCTGCCAATGTATTAATAATATGTGGTACTAGATGACCCAGGCTGCTTTCTGGGCGATTGGTAATACCCAATAATCGCGCTTGATATTTAGCTTCTTTACCTTGGCGGCGTTCTTTTTCCATTGCTAAAGCTGCCAAAGTATCAGCGGTTTCGCCTGATTGCGTGACACCAATAATTAATGTATTAGCCATCAAAGGTGATGGTGCATAGCGATATTCCGAAGCATAATGTACTTGTGTAGAAATACCAGCTAATTGTTCTAGCAAATATTTTCCTACTAAAGCTGCGTGCCAACTAGTACCACAAGCAACGATTTGAATTTGTTCTATATCTGCATAGAATGATTCAGGTAATCCGAGATTAATTGGTGAATGGCTAGATCCAGCCGAATTACCATCATTATTAAAGTAAGCTTCTAAACTAGCGCGGACTACTCCAGGTTGCTCATAAATTTCCTTGAGCATAAAGTGTTTGAATCCCTGCTTTTCAACCATCGTGGGATTCAAGTTCAGCAACCTAGGTTGTTTTTTCAGCCTATCGCCAGCAAAGTTATAAACTTCAACGCCTAAAGGTGTTAGACGGGCAATTTCTCCATTATCCAATGGTAGTACTGCTCGGGTATATGCAACGATCGCTGGTGTATCGGAAGCGCAAAAGAACTCACCTTGCCCAAAGCCAATTACCAAGGGTGCTTGTTGCCGAACTACAATCAATTCATCTGGGTAGTCAGCAGAAATCACAGCCAGTGCAAATGCGCCTTCTAGGCGGGTTACGGCTTGGCTCACTGCTTCTAATAAAGAAGAGGGAGATTTTTTGATAATTTCTGCAATGAGATGGGGAATGACTTCGGTATCTGTTTCCGAACGAAACTGATGACCTTTCGATTTCAATTCTTCTCGTAATTCGCGGTAGTTTTCGATAATGCCATTTTGCACTACCGCCACTCGCATGGCTGTGTCTAGGTGTGGATGAGCATTATATTCTTCTGGCTTACCATGTGTTGCCCAACGAGTGTGACCGATACCAATTTGGGCGGGGGTTTCTAAATGTTCTAGTTTAGAACGTAAGTTCTGCAGTTTACCCTTAGCCCGCACACATTGAACATCACCTTCCCAGATGGTAGCGATTCCAGCGGAATCATACCCACGATACTCGAGTTTTTCTAGTCCAGCTAGTAGGATTTCTGTTGCTGCTTGAGTGCCGATATAGCCAACAATTCCGCACATTTAGTTCACCATTCCCTGTTGAGGATGACTCCAACCTGTTTAAGTTGGTATCATAGATGTGACATTTTAGCAAAGAAAAAAGGAGCATATTACTCCTTTTAATAGTCACTATTTTTAAAGAACGATACTGTAGGGTGGCAAGTTCCCACCCTACGTTGCTAAAGGTGCTTGCTAATTAAGAAACTGATTGCGAGCAAAATGAGAAATTAAAATGAATTCCTCAAAAACCTAGTAAGCTAGACCCATGCTGCGAGTGGTTTCAGCACCAAGGTAAACCCGGATGCTTAAAAAGTCTGTGGGACAAGCCGTTTCGCAACGTTTGCATCCTACGCAGTCTTCTGTACGGGGTGAAGAGGCAATTTGAGCAGCTTTGCAGCCATCCCAAGGTACCATCTCTAATACGTCAGTAGGGCAAGCGCGGACACACTGAGTGCAGCCAATGCAGGTATCGTAGATTTTTACGGTATGAGACATTGAAAAAAGGCTCCTTTCGAGTGTTCTTCTCTGCGAAGGAATTATAATCAAGGCATAGTTTACCGCAGTGGCTGAGGCTCCGTAATCAAAAGGCTACATAACTTTAAACAATGTAATAGGCTTGTTGGAAAATTTGCCTTTTTGATATCGGTCTCTATCGCCTGTTCCCCCTAATAAATCAACCACATCGTAGGCTGGAATCGGCTTCACCGACTCCCTAGCAGCGCTTCGCCTCTGTGAAGATTTATGAATCTAAACTCAATCTATATTAAACAGCAAAGAGCAGGCAAGAAAGTCGCATATGGTACTTAGCAGGTTTAGCCTGAATGCAAAACTCAACTGCAGCACTGAAATAAGCGATCGCCTAGATTGATTTCGATGCCAATCATAGCATTTTGTCAATCATAATTTGAAGCGCGATCGCTGTTTAATCAAGAGTATTTAAACACAGCGATCGCGTTGTTTATTTAGTAGCTTAAATAACTGATAAAATCGCACAACTATGAGATGAGATCGCTGGATAGTATATATCAGAAAAATTAGTCAACCATTGATTATAATCTAAATTCGATAAGCTAGAAGAGGTTATTACGATACCATTTTTATAATGTAAATCAAATCACATCAGCTTATGGAGCCAGACTCTTTACCAACCGAGGTAATATTGACGCATCCGCGTCAGTACCTCGGTAGAACTCAACTTGATTGGACACCGCAACCCGGAAACTATCTCGATTTTGACGGTAAAACCTACGCAGTTTTAGAGCGCCGCCACAAATATCAATTAAAAGCAGGGCGCTACCGCTTGCATAATATAGCCCTTTACGTACAATCTGCTCAAAGACCATCTGAGAAAAGTTTGGTAGCCGGACGATGGGTAATCGGCGATGCTACCTGTAGTTTCAATGCCCATTCAGAAATTGTACGTTGTGCAGTCAATCCCAGTGGCCCTTGTAATTCTTGCCGTTTTTATGAAAAGAGCAAGGACGAACTTCCGACTACATAATTTCTCCCTTAACCATTTACAAACACTTCTCCTACAGTTAAGCGGGTACCATTAACAAAATCCCATCCCGACTGAGGACGTTTACCAGCTAACTGAACCTCTCGTAACAACAACATACCTTCGCCAGTTTGGACAAGAGCTCCAATTCCCTTGGTAATGCTTACCACTTCTCCCGGACTACCGGATAAAGTTGACAAATCAGGCAATTTATCAAGTATTTTTGCTAATTCTGGTGGTAGCTGATGGCTGTAGGCACAACCAAGGGGAACGGTAGCCGTAATTTTCACAACTTGGTTGCGAAAGCTGCCTGTGCAATTGGGATAAAAGCCTCTGATTTGGTTATGTAATTGCATAGCGCTTTTAGACCAATCCAATCCATAATCTTGCTTTTGAATTAAAGGTGCATAAGTCGCTGCGGCATTATCTTGAGGAATAGCAACAAGTTCCTGCTGTTTAAGTTTGAATAAGGTTTCCACTAATAGATCGGCACCAATTGTCGCCAACCGCTCGGCTAAATTATAGGTATTATCTAGTAATTCAATAGGTGTAGTGGCTTTAAGCAGCATGTCCCCTGTATCCATGCCTGCATCCATTAACATGGTTGTGATCCCCGTTTCTAGCTCGCCATTGTACAAGCACCACTGAATGGGAGCTGCACCTCGATACTGTGGCAAAATGGAGCCATGTACATTAATACAACCCAACTTAGGTATATCTAAGATTGCTTGGGACAATATTTGCCCATAAGCCACAACCACAAACGCATCTGCATCTAATTCTTTAAGTTTAGTTAAGGTTACAGTGTGCTTTTTCAGCCGCTGTGGTTGCCAGACTGGGATATTAAAAGAAGTAGCAAGAGTTTTGACTGGTGAAGGTGTTAGTTTATTCCCTCTTTCTCGGCGTTTATCTGGTTGGGTAACTACTGCCAAAACCTCAATTTCTGGGTGATGCAGCAATTTTTCTAAAGTAGGAACAGCAAATTGGGGAGTACCAAAAAATACGATTTTCATCTGGGTGAATAGTTAAGTGTCAAGGGTGGATAGTCAAGTGTCAAAGGCTGATGGAATTTAGACTTTAGATACTTGACTTTTAATATTTGTCTTTTACACCATAATCTTTTAACAAATTAAGTTTTTTGGTGCTAAAGTGTTTTGGTATTGGTGAAATTCAAGGTTCCTTGATAGACTTATAATTAAGTTTATGTTAGACAGCAAGTAAGCTAGTAGTAACAGCTTTTGCTGAAGCGAACCTAATTCTTTGGCGATGTCTGACGACAATGCCTTCGGATGCTCAATCACGAAGGTTAATTTGCTACAGGTCTGCCACACCACTGTGCATCTACAAGATCAGTTTCGTTTCTTTGTGTTTCCTTTAAGTTAGGTGTAGGTGTATTTACATCGCTAAAATGTCACTGTCTTCTCACAATTAATGTAGAGCAGATGACAAAACTATGATCTTGAGTAGATACTAGTAGTGGTTTTTGAGTAGTCAATTATGTTGCGCGTCAGCTTTGCTAGCTTTTCAACTAACGCCTCAAATTCCCTCAGATTCGGCTTCTGCGCTGTTGTCGCAGGTTATATAAGGAAGCAGCCTATCGGTTAGCTATCCTTAAAAAAAGTCCTCACAGCCCAGTTATTTGAATCTTGGCTGTATTTGTTATCTGCCTGAATTGGCGTTTATTACCTGTATGCTGATACCCCTAGGTACAGTATGGTTTTAAATGCTGAATACTGAATAGTTTATTGTGTGTCTTATATTGCTTGGTTAATCTGCATTATTGCTGTGATCGCAGATAACACTATACTAGGAAAGCAAGGAGTTAAATATGATACTTAATTTTTGTAAAGCAGTCATAAATTTGAACAAATTATCTCGTTAAAGTATTTAGTTTCTTGTTATACCTATATTCATAGCCTACTTCATTGCTGCAGAGGCTTGCTCCCCACACAGCAACTGCCACCCCCTAGAGAGTCAACCCATGCTTAAACCTCTTTTGCTGTCAGGATGGTTCCGCGTGCAACCATTTGTTAAATATGCTGTCGTTGCGATACTGATCGCACCTCTCGTGGCAGCATCAGGTCACTCCACCTCAGCTAAGCAATCAGAAGTAGCAAATAGCACTCCTGATCTAGAAAAATCAAGTTCATTACCAGTAGAAATGGCTACTGGTAATGAACCTAATGTAACTGAATTATTAAAAGCAGCTGCAATTGACTCCTTGGCAGGAGAATCTGACTCTCAGCCACAAGCAATGGCTACTGTTGGAGAACCGCAATTATTACCACCAGAAGCAATTGATCCTTCGGCAGTAGCAGCAAATTCTCAATCTCTACCTAGCAGCAATGTACCTGTAAGCGATCCATTATCAGTAGTGGAACTTGCACCTTCGACAAAGCTGACTTCTAGTCAATTAAATTTATTAAAAAAATTAAAAGACTCGAAAATCAAATCTTTGGCAGCAGGTAATTCTCAGGTAAAAGAGTTAAATATTGCTCAATCATTGACAGCAACTCAACCAATTCCCAGAGACTCACAACCAAACTTCGCAACGGAAGTTCCTGTTTCTGAACAACCAGGGCCAGAGCAAGCAGCACAAGCAGATCCTATAGGTAGTCCTCATCCCATTCCTTGGAAATGGATCACAGCGACTCAAGAAGCTCTTGGTTCTCAAGGACGTTCGGGAGTCCGTTACTACCGCAGTGTGCCTGTAGTTTCTCCTGATGGTAAGTATGTGGTTTATAGTAGAGTGCGCCTAGAAGTACAACCCCAAATGTACAACAGCCGTGTTACTAGCGTTTTGTTTGTTGAAGATGTCCAAACCAAAAAGTTACGGGTAATTGCTTCAACTTCTGTACTTAGTGATCCACTGTTACAAACAAAAGCACAGTCAGGAGAAGCAACCCAGCCAAACGGAACAATTGGTGTATTAGTTCCTGTGAGTTGGTCAGAAAAAGGCGATCGCTTCTTAGCTCGTCGGTTTGAAGGTATATTCAATACAGCAGACTCTACAGATCGTGCAGTGATTTGGGATCGGCAAAATAATCTTGCTAACACTGTTTCTCCTACACAAGCAGAAGATGAACATGAAAAGATTGCAGTGTTATTAGGTTGGAGTAAGAGCCAACCCGATCATGTGCTATTTAGAGCTGGTGAACTAGGTGAAGAAGACTGGCCTTTAGTAAAAGTGGCAAGTGATGGTAAAACTGTAACTACAAATACAGATACAGATGAGCCTATTACTTTTGGTCAAAAGCTAACAGAAGTTTGGGCAGGCCCACAGGTTGCTTATCGATAGTCTAATTTATATAAAATTCCATAGAATCCCGTTGTTGCTAAGTTGACAACGGGAATTTTTTATCAATAAAACATATAAATTACAGCCGTAGGTTACAAGATACGCACACCTAGCTTGAAAAAGTAGGGGAGCAGGGAGCAAGGGGGATTAATGAATTTTTCATGTGTTCTGGTGTACGCAGTTCATGATGGCTACTTATGTAAATTAGATGTATTTTATCTGGCGCTTTACTAAAGTTTACGAAATAGTGAATTATTACTCTAAGTTTGTATCTTTTGCCAATCTTCGTGAAGTGACTTTAATTGATAGATAAAATTGGCCTTAATAGGTTAGAACCATAGAGTTTTTGATGGTAATTAATTGGATATCTAAAAATTTCTGACCTTATAAGTAATCCTCACAAGTTCCTCAAATTTTATGTTTATAACAAGTCATTAAGATGAGAATCAGAAGTTAAAAACTCTGGTAACTACTGATATTCATCATTCCAGATAATGCTAACTTGTCATCAAACCAATGCCCAAGTCTGATGCAACATTTCTCACTCTCTTGAAAATCAGACAATGGTAATGGTCTTAGACAATTCGGAATATAACACGGCTGAAGTGTTCTCTATCGAACTGCTGCGAATTGAATCAATCTTAATTCATAATACCCTGCCTTACAGGAAAGCCTAATGGCGCACAGTAAGCGCAAAGTGCTACGTAATTTCTAATAAAGAAACTCAAGCCTCTATTATTGTTATGAACCACTACACATTTCACGACGAAGCTACCTTAGCAGAACAAGCAGAATC
Source organism: Calothrix membranacea FACHB-236 (assembly GCF_014696315.1). Classification (GTDB taxonomy): domain Bacteria; phylum Cyanobacteriota; class Cyanobacteriia; order Cyanobacteriales; family Nostocaceae; genus Aulosira; species Aulosira membranacea. The sequence continues at coordinate 4,838 of NZ_JACJPX010000027.1, read as the reverse complement.
ATGGGGGAGAAAAGCAGTTAATTTGAAGCTGATTCCTTCTTTTGTTGTTCGTCACTACGCCGATAGCCCAGTATTCTATATCCCTGATGAAGACACTTCAATAGGTCTGACCGCACCAGAAGCATACTTGAAATTTAAAAAATTAGTTGAGGCTTCTTTATCGAAGCTATAGCTCAAGTTGTCTTAACAGCAAAATTGCGATCGCCGGCAGGGATTAGTTAAAGTCCTAGAGTTCCAATATATTAGTGTTTCCTTAAGTTTTAATGATCGTTCCTAAGCTGGAGCTTAGAAACGATCATTGATCATTTTATGGACTAAGGAAAAAGCGATCGCTTTTGTGACTCGTACTCTTTATAATTTTTAATATATACTTCTTAATATATTTCTATTTTTGCTGACCTATTTACAGTATGATTAGCAGCTTGTAGATGGACAGCGTTGATCACTAAATTGTTGTTCTAAGTAAGTCGGCGGGAATAATAACTTCACTCTAAACCAACTGCCAATTAAATCACTCAGTAGAAATAAATCAACACAAGTTTGCTGTAGTTCTATCAACTAAACCTAAAGTAAGTGGCTTTGGCTTGAGAGTAGGTAGTCATAATTTAATATTGCGATCGCACTTGACCTCATGGGTCAAAATCCATAGAAACCTTAACAATTCACCTTAGGAAAATTTGTGTCCTAGATTACAAATACATCCTTCACCTAATAATCTGTTTTATATATGGCTCTTATTTGATTTTTGCAAAAATTCAGTATACCTTGATTCCTTCCTGTTCCCTTACTCCGCAACTGATTTCAGCAATCACACCGGATTACTATATCTTAAGTTATATGCCAATTGGCAATTTAATTAGTTGAAACTTCTGATTTTTCATCTATTAAGCATGAAGATTTTTTGTGAATTCAGTCGCCAGCAGGAGGAAAAATAATTTTATAATTTTTAGGCTAAAGCATAGATATTTGCAGCTACTTTGGAATAACCTATGCCTCTCTACAGACTTGAAGATTTTGAACCCGATTATAAAGAAATTTTTGGTGGTGAAGACGTTAAAGTCTTGGATCTATACACTGAAAGCGGAGTAAGAGTTGGTTCAGTTGATGATGCTTTAGTTGACCAAGATGGTCGTTTCCGCTATTTAGTGATTAATACACGTTTAGATTCTGTTGATAAAAAGATATTACTACCGATAGGGCTGTCTCGGATTAATTACGATCAAAAACGTGTTTATGTTGATGGATTGAGTAAAGAACAAGTAGCAAGATTACCTGAATATAAAGATAGCTTAGTCGTAGATCCCGACTATGAAGAGAATGTTCGCAGTGCTTATCGCTCATCCAATAGCCAATTCACTTACGACCGAGACAGCTATAATTACCAAGAACCTGATTTATACGATTTGAATGAGCGAGATCATCAAACTTTTAAACTGTATGAAGAAAGATTGATTGCTAACAAAAATCGGGTTAAAGCTGGAGAAGTAACAGTTGGAAAGCGCATTGAAACAGAAACTGCACAAGTTTCTGTACCTATTCAAAAAGAGCGTGTTGTCATTGAAAGAGTGACTCCCACAGCAGCAGACGCTGTAGTGGATGCAAGAGAATCACAGTTCCAAGAAGGAGAAGTAGCACGTATAGAAGTTTACGAAGAAACCCCTGATATTCGTAAAGAAACTTTTGTACGCGAAGAAGTTAGGGTGAAAAAAGTAGTTGATAACGATACCGTTGAAGCAGAAGGCACAATTCGTCGTGAAGAGTTAGATATTGATACTTCCGGTAATTTGAATGTCAATGAAACTGCTCCTACTAGAGATCAGTTAATTTAATCATAGTCAAGATTCCAGGAGAGCTACGGGGCTCAATTTACAAGAAAGCAATATGCTCAGGTAAATTGAGTTTTCCAATGAGAGCAAACTGACGTTAAAAACTCACAAATACCACTAGAAAATGTAGATGGGTATGATAAACCCATCTATTTTCTTTTGTGATTTTATATGGGGATAAAGCTTTTACAGCAGATTATATATCAATACGCTTGGGTTAAGCTCATTAGCGATTGATTTGTCACTTATATAAAGAAGCCAGCTCAATTGGGGGAGAATCCCCCAAACCCCCGATTGGGTGACGGTTGCGTCCCCCAAACCCCCTCCAAAATTATTATTCTGTTTTTTTGTTGAGTAACTAGTTTTTTGATTTTGTTATCAATTAATTTTCTTAACTGAACTGTATTTGATTATAGATATGTGATAGACAAAAATTAATCATATAACTATTGTGGACTGGGCAAGATGAATAGTACCGCTATATGGAATTAAAAATTAATTTTATAAAAACCATAATTAGTCTATTTAGAATTAAAAAATGTAATTAAAATTAATATATTAAAATTTTTAATTTAATAATTTCATAAATTTAATTGATATTGGGTGAAATTAAGAAAAGTTAATTACATAAAAACCAAATATATACCACTTCAGATAAGAGAATTTTCGATTTACTTCAGTCGTTAGTCAGATGGCAAAAGAAATATAAATTTATACCTTAGTTATTAACGGATGAAAGAAAAAATTTGAGGTAAACATAGAATGGCTCTATATAAACTAGAAGATTTCGATCCCAACTACAGAGATACCTTTCAAGGTGATGAGATTAAAGGACTTGGTGTCTATGCAGAAGGTAGCGATGACAAGATTGGTAGTGTAAGCGATGTTTTAGTAGACGATGAAGGGCATTTCCGTTATTTAGTTGTTGATTTGGGTTTCTGGATTTTTGGTAAAAAAGTATTGTTACCCATTGGACGTGCGCGCATCGACTATAACATTGATCGCGTCTATGCTATCGGGATGACCAGAAAGCAAGCAGAAGACTTACCTGAGTTTAATGAACGCTCAGGGGTTGATTACGACTATGAAGAGCGAGTACGTGGTGTATATCGTCGTCCTGGTGACCTAGCATCAAACCGATCTGTAGACAGCACGTCTACTTTAGAATCAGCAACACCTCTAGAAGCTTCTGCATCTATAGATAGAAATTATCAACCAGCAGTTACACCAACCCCAACTTACAACCGCGATACTTATCGTTACGAACACGAGCCTTCTTTGTTCGGAATTAACGAGGCGGATAATCAAACTCTGAGATTATATGAAGAACGCCTAATTGCTAATAAGAAACGCCAGAAAACTGGAGAAGTAGCGATTGGTAAGCACGTGGAAACTGACACTGCAAGAATAGCAGTTCCTGTAGAAAGAGAACGGGTGGTAATTGAGCGTGTTACACCAACAGATGCTGGGGCTACTGTTAATCCAGGTGAAGCTAACTTCCGTGAAGGTGAAGTTGCTCGCGTAGAAATTTATGAAGAAACTCCTGACATTCGCAAAGAAGCATTTGTACGTGAAGAAGTCAGAGTGACAAAAGTTGTTGAGCAAGAAACATCAGAAGCGCAAGCAACAGTACGTCGTGAAGAATTAGATGTAGACACCACCGGTGGTTTACCAATTGAAGAACGCTAATCGACTTAGTTATTAGCTCATTACTAATAACTAATTAAACAAAGTGCAGGTAGAGTTAACTGATAGCTTTACCTGTACTTATATTCCATTATTTAGCTCAACATATCAGTTAGCTTCTCCAATAGCAGTTAAATAAAATTTGCCTTATGAATAGCCAAACTTTGTTACAAAATAGCACACAAGCAAGTCCACCCATCAATAAACGCATTAGCAACTTGCTGGATAATTTGGGAAGCAAAGTGAGGAATTTTACTGTCATAGATAGGCAAGGACAATTGCTTGGTGTAGTCAAAGATTTAGTGTTAGATGCTCAAAATAGACTAAACTTAGTAATATCTAAACATATAAACCAAAATAGTGAAGAATCTGGTTCCCAGCAAGTTGCTGATCAGCCAAAGTCATTTCTCTTACGGAGCCAGAGAATCAAGAAAATTGATAATCCTACTAAATCAATTCTTATAGATTTAGAAAAATCAGAAATAGAAAATATGTCAGATAATTTAGGGATACAGCAACCAGCAGAGCAAATAACATCTAATGGCTCAACTGGGGAAATCAGTAATAGTCAAACTAGAAATGGCACCATAGATAGCGAAAATTATTCCGCTGTCACTGAAGAGAAGACAATTAAATTATTAGAAGAACGCTTGGTAATTAATAGTGACAAGCGGAAAATTGGAGATATAATTGTCCGCAAAGAAATTGAAACCCGGATGGTGCAAGTTCCTGTGCGTCGTGAAAAGCTAATTGTGGAACAAGTTAGCCCAGAACATAAACAATTAGCTGAAATTGATTTAGGACAAGAGGAAATTTCTGAGATTGCATTGAATGCAGGAGAAATACCAGGAGTTGCCAGTTTAGAAGATGGTTTAACTGTTAGTGGCTTGTTTACCTCTCCTAAAATTGCTAGCCTACTTTTGAATGCGATCGCACTTGAAAAGCAACAAGGTTGTAAGCAGGTAAGAGTGTCTATTGTTGTGGAAGATGAGGAATACCGTCAAAAATACCAAGAGTGGTTTGACCGTTGTTCTTTAGGTCAACCACCAAAGCCAGAATTATAAGCTTTTAGCAAGAGAATTAATTGTAAACTCTGAATTCTAAACCTCAAAACCCTCAAAGTTTTGAGGTTTGAACGTTTTTAAGGTGGGGATATGAAGTTGACAAGCCCTAAATAGACCAAGTTATAGGGAAATATAGTTCAGTTAAGAAAATTAATTGATATCAAAACCAAAAAACTAGTTACTCAACAAAAAACAGAACAATAATTTTGGAGGGGGTTTGGGGGACGCAACCGTCACCCAATCGGGGGTTTGGGGGAGAATC
>NZ_JACJPX010000026.1 GCF_014696315.1 Calothrix membranacea FACHB-236 | reverse complement strand
TGCTGACTTTGCGATGCTTCCGGGTCTTCGTATAGACAATACACAATCTCTGCCTTTTGTCCAATTTTCTGTTAAGAAAGATGTTTATAATGCATAGCTTAATAAGGGGGGTTAGGGGGGATCTAATTATATAAAGCTTCATAAGGAATTGGTATAACGCAATTTTTATTATTTCTCTCCCCCTTTCCCCCTTCCCCCCTTCACCCTTTCCCCAATTATTTCATTCCCCTACGGCTTTATCGTCCCACAAACTTTATTCACATAATCGCACTGATAAATGTATGGTTCTTGCCAACTGAGGGGAATTTGCAGTAAATCTCTCGTACCTGTTAAACCTTGTCCAATAAACAATAATAAAGCCACGCAATTTAAAATTGTATGCACAAGCCGCCAGCGATGAGATTTATCTTGATAAATATCCTGCACAATCGCCAGAGAAAAAACCATGAGTAAGGCTGCGGTAATCCCAATATAATAATGTGACCAATACCATTCTTTAGTCAGGCGATAAACTCCATCCTGACAGCCAAGAATCACTAACCCCGCACCAGTTAAAGTAGCAAATACTCCCCGCCATAATTTCTGCTTGGCTTGATAAAGTAAAACCAAAGAGATAATAGTCGCCACAAACATCAAAATAATGAAAATGAATTTAAAAGTTGCAGTATTCCACAGTTGATGTTTGACGATATCTTTACCAATTGCATAAGCTAAACCGATTAAAGTTAAGCCAACAACCGCACTAGTTAACCACTCACCTAACTTTTTATGTTCTGAACCAACCACCGGGGGAATTTTGCTTTTACCTCCCACTAAACTTTGTAACCTGCGTTGTCTTGTTTGCCAGGCAAAATTTACCACATTCCCAATCAGAGGGAAGACAAAAATTACTGCGATCGCGGGATGTATTAGGCTAAGAAAATCGGCTATTTCCATATAAAGAAGTGGTAATTGGTAATTGGTACGTTGGTGCGGCGCTTGGCGACAACACAACGCCAGTTCGCTCAAGTCGGGAAACCCGCCCACGCGACTGGCTCCCCTACATTTCTATAATTTAAGGGTTTTAGCTATTGAGAAAATTAATGGAAGCTGAGAATTTGTTTAAAATTGAGGTTGTTGATGTTTATTGATGCTAGAGGAATCCGATTTGATTTCTGAATAAATCTCAGCATGAAAAGGCGACACATCCATATATTCTAGAGGGCAAGGCAATGCCTTGCCCCTACAATCTTGCTATTAACAATAATTGGATATATTAAAACAAAGAGTAAAGGGTACAGCATTGCTGCACCCTTAGAAAATGTGATTCCAATTAATGAAATCTTGCTGTAATATTTGCTATTCAAGTATTAGATAAATGAAAGATTTTGTAATTAAAAATCTTCGGATAGTAAACTCAAGTCAACCTCTTATGCAGTCAACCGTCAACCGTCAACCGTCAACAGTCAAATATTCTTTAGAAGGGGAAGAATTGCAGTAAAACTGAGCCAAGACTACCAATAAAGTCAAAAAAGCTGGGTTTACCGACGCTGACTTTACCGTCTGGCGGTGTTTGCAGTTCTTTAATAAAAGCTTGGGATGTTTGGATTCCAGAACTATTCTGCTGAGATGTAAACAGCTTTTCGGCAATTTGGGCATCTTGGAATGCGCCTTGGCGGTCTAATATCTGGTAACGAGCAATACCACGAGCTAAGTATGCACCTGCGTAGTCGTCTTTAGCGGCGATCGCTTGGTTAAAATACTCAATAGCTTGGTGGACGTTGCCTTTTTGTCCTTCTGCTACACCCCAAGCATAAAATTCGTCTGGTGTGGCAATTTGGGCTGGTATCCCAACGGCACCTTGCAGGTAAGTACTATTAAGGTTGACTCCGGTTAATTCTGCATTGGCTAAGTAGCTATTTCTTAAGTCTGCACCTGCTAGATTTGCTCCCGCCAGTCTAGCACCGCTCAAGTTTACACCAAATAAGCCAGCGCCACTTAAGTTTGCGCCTCTCAAATCAGCACCGGTTAAGTTTGCACGGCTGAGGTTAGCACCGGCAAGATTAGCACCGCTTAAATTGGCTCCTGATAAATCCGCTAATACCAAACCTGCATTTGTTAAGTCACAATTCTGACATTGTTTGCTTGCCAATAATTGTCTAATATGTTCAGAATTTGCAGCTTGAACGCTTGTTGTGTAGCTAATTATAGTTAAGAATACCGTTGTGGCTAGAATTTGGCTTTTCATAATCGCTGTCGCCATATTAGTTACTCAATACTCAGCTGGCGCTGAGATATATTTATACTTCAGCTTATGATATGGGCAATATCAGCCATGTGCCATCTGTAGTATCATCAATTACTTAGCTACTTGGCTAACAGTGAACCCTGGATTCTCTAAGTTAATACTGCCAGTAGTTTGGGTTGGTGCTGACCAACTGATTTTTGTAAATAAAACAAGACTCAACGTGAGGCTGAATGCTAATAATAATTTTTCAAACATAATAGTTACTCCTCACACCTGCCAGGCGATCGCTGAAAGCTTCAGCTTATGTATAAGTATGATTAATTTTCTACACAAGCTAAGTGATAAGTGCGGAGATTCCCTGTGATATATATCTCACAGTATGGTGATTGCGATCGCAATTTTGGGGATTGGGGAATAATTTTTTGATTCTTGTAGAGACGCGATTCATCGCGTCTTTAGAATTTTGCATAAAAAAACCTGCTTACAACCAGAAATCAAGGTGAAGCAGGCTTAGTTGGTGTTCCATTAGTTCCGCAGGATCGAGCTGACGGAATTGAAATATATATAGATGATGAGTTAGATAGGAGGATTAGGATTTAGTTAAGGGAAAATAGATAAAACCTTTACTCTTTCCCCTTTACCCATTCCCCCTTCTCCCTTCCCCTCATCCCTTACCCAATGAAGTTTAAACCACCTGTGGCGGCGATAACTCCAGCGATCGCACTCGCAACTAAAGAAGTCAACGCTGTACCAAATAGCCACCAAGCTGCACTGGCGACGGTTTTCTTGGTTTCTTCAACTTGTTTTTTAGCTTGGTGTTGAATGGCTTTGATGCGTTTTTGGGTTTCTTCTTGAATGCGTTCGGCTTGATGTAAGACGCGATCGCGTGCGGCTTCGATTTGGTCGATGACACGGTTAGCGTCTTCTTCGGAAATATCGGAACGCGAACTGATTAGCGCTACTAATGTATCGCGATCAAAATGGCTGAGGCGATCGCGTAAGGCTTCAAATCCAGCTTGTGGATCGTCAAAGACTTTAGCAAAGTCTTGTTGAATACTTTCGTAGTTAAGTTCAGGACGATCCAAGGAGTTGAGATAGTTACGGACTCTGTCAAAAACTCCATCGATGACTGATTGTACTTTTTGCTGAATCTGCTGATATTGCTTCCCTAGGGATTCGCTAATCGACAAGATTTGATCAACAATGCGGTTGGCTTCTTCTTCGGAAATATCTTCTCGTTGAGATAGCAACGCTACAATTGTCGAACGGTCGAATCTGGATAAGCGTTCAGCTAAATTTCCAATACCCAATCTTGGATCTTGCAACAGTAATTGCAAATCACGCTTGATACTATCTGGATTGAGTTCTTCCTTGTTAGTGTGACGCAGGTAATTTTCCAGAGTCTTTTCAAAATCTATCACCCGTTGGCTGGTGCGCTTGACCAAGCGTCGTGGTGCTTTGACTATACTATTAATCGCTTCTTGGAATTGGTCGATAGTGCGATTAATTTGTTCTTCGCTTAAACCTTCCCGTTGACTCAGGAGTTGTACCAGGGTATCACGGTCAAAGTGCGAAAGGCGATCGCGTAACGCCACAGCACCTTGTTGTGGATCGGCTAGTAAAGTTTCTAAATCTTTTCTAATACCTTCGGGGTTGAGTTCTTCCAAATTGGTATTGCGGAGATATTCGGCAATTTTGGTGCTAGTTTGTTCGTATTGTTCTTTGGCTTTATCTGCAACTGCTTGGGGTGCTTGCAAGATATTATCTCTGACACCTTCTAGCTGATCGATAATTTGATTAACTTGGTCTTCGCTCAAATCTTGACGCTGAGAAAGCAGTTGCACAAATGTATCACGGTCAAATTGCGAGAGACGTTCTCTTAAAGCTGCAAATCCCGCTTGTGGGTCTTCGAGTAAAGTTCCAAAATCGCGCTTGATACCGTCAGGATTCAGTTCATCCTTATTCGTATTCCGCAGATAGTCTTCTACTCGTTGGCGCAGTTCCGCTGTTTTTGCTTGTGCTTGGTCTTGCAATTCTCTCGCACTATTCAAAATAGAATCGCGAGTGCTTTCCAGTTGACCAATAATATTATTGATCTGCTCATCGTCAATATCTTGACGCTGCTTGAGAAATTGTACAAAGGTATCGCGGTCAAATTGCGAAAAGCGATCGCTCAACTCTGCAAATCCAACTTGCGGATCTTCGAGTATCTCTTTGAAATTACGCTCAAGATTTTCAGGTTTGAGTTCTTCTTTCCCAGTTGAACGCAGATAATTTTCCAAATGACTACGCACATCTTGCCATTTATCTTGGGTGCTTGACTGTTGGACAGTTGCTAAAACTTCTTGGCGAATGCTTTCTAACTGCTGAGAAATTTCTTTGATTCTAGCTTCACTCAAATCATCTCGCCGCCTTAACAAGTTGGTAATATAATCTTCATTGATTTCTTCCAACTCTCGGCGTGTAGTTGCAGGATCGGCTTGTGAATCGTAGATGATTTCTTGGAATTCATCTTTGATAGTCAGGCGATTAAAATGCCAAGGGAAAGAATTGGAAATGTAATCTTCCACATCCGCTTTAATATTATTGCGGTTGGATTCAGGCAATTTCTCAGTTATTTGTTCAGTAGTTTTATCGGTAAAACTTTGCAGTTCGTGGGTAATTTTCTCAACGTCGATATCTTGAACTTTATCTTTCAGTTTTTGTAACTGATTGGTAATTTTGCCGATATCTACATTAGAGAAGTCTACCCGATCCAACACTGCGGGAATAGCAGCACCTACGCCATATTGAGCCGCTTGCTTCAATACACCATTGCTACCATTGCCATTACCGCTACCATTTCCACCAACTGTCACTAATTCCTGAAGTCGTTCGCCTAATTTTTCAGAATTTAATTCTTCAGGGGTAGCCGATTTCAGCAAATTAATTACTTGCTCTGTGGGATTTTTTCGCGATGATGCTTGTGTCCAAGCAGCTTGCAATTGGTCAGCAATTTTATTGATATCGCCAGAAGATAACTTTGTGCGACTGCTAATTAAATCCACAAATGTTTGCCGATTGACATTGCGTAGCACATCACTATTAGCGATGCCGCCAAAATCAACATCACTCAAGATTTTATCAAATTGCGAGCGAATATCTTTTAAATCTAGGTTTGGTATTTGCAGAGAACTTAAGGAACTTTGCAGTGTATTCTTAATACTATCAGGGTCAAAACCCGAAGTTAATTCTCGCCGCACAGCAGCAGTGATTTCCTCAGCAGTAGAAACCATTTGTCTTTGCGCCATATTTGCACCAATACCAGCGGTTGCTGTACCCGTTAGGGTTTGCAAACCAGTAGTAAAGGTGGAGGCGAGAGAACCAATTAAAGAACCGATTGCTGATGAGCCAAACCAAACTACCAATGAGAAAAAGGTAGACCAAATAACTACACCAATGATGGCTCCAAAAAGGGCACTTTGAATTAAACTCAGTTTTACTGCTAGAAAACAAGCAATAAATAAGGCGATACTAGCAGAAACTAATGCCCACAAACCTACTTTCGCTTCTACTTTGCGAATTGAATGGCCTAAACTACCTGAGCTATCGTCATCATCTGCATCCCAAGATGAAATCCCTACAGCTACAGAAAAATTTGTTAGCAATAATTGAAAGGCTAAAGCCATCAAAGTACCAGCCAAAAATGCCACTAAAAATTTAGGACTTGAAAAGACAAGTGACACTCTTTCTGGACTGATAACTTCTGGTATGCTATCTGTGCTTGTTATGCCTAAAGGTAGCCAGCCCCATCTCAACATAGTTTCAAAACTTTGAAACATAGTATTTTCTCTCTTACGTTCGATGGTTCAATGCCATTTCTCTAAAACATCGATTCATTAATTAAAATTAACGCTTTTGTCAGGTAGGCAATTGTGTACTATTTCTTCGCCAACTTAATTTATAGATAATGCCTAACCTGCGGTTTACCAAATATTAAATCGCTGTTAGAGGAAATGGCTTAGTTATCAGTGTAGATAGTAGTTCTACAGGCCTACACTTTCCTAAGTAATAAATATATTGGTCAAAAGTAGTATTTCCCATTGAATAAGTATATATAACATTAAAATTTAATGCTGGAAATAGTTTGGTGAATTGCTACCATCAAAAACAAATTTTTATGTGAACTTTTGTTTCATTTATATAAAAATAAAATTATTAAAATTTATGCAAGGAAATACTAAAGTGCCATATTGAAGCAGTAATAAAAATAAATTGACCTAGCAAAAAAATGCTGTATTTTACATAAACGTGAATGCGAAAATCCTTGCATAGAAAGCAATATATTAGAGATAAATTTTGCTTATTTTAAAAATCTATCTCCAATGATAGAGGAATAATTTCTCCCAAATGATTGATGAAAAGCAATTTTAAAAAAGCCTAAATAGTCATTAGCTGAGCTTAATAATTTTGTTGTTTAAGTAATTTTCTTATTGGGAGAAAACAATGGCTGTAGTTAGAAGAGCTATAGGTGTATTTCATAATCGTCATGATACAGAACAAGCACTGCGAGATTTAAGCAATTCTGGCATAGCAATGGATAAAGTTTCTGTCATCGCCAGAGATGGCGATCGCCACGGTGATATTGCAGGAACCCCTGTTACAGAAAAAATTGGCGATAAATCCGATGAAGGTGCAACAATCGGCGCAGTTTCCGGTGGTGCTTTGGGCGGTTTAACTGGCTTGTTGGTAGGTCTTGGTACTCTAGCCATCCCTGGAATTGGCCCCATCATGCTGGCTGGTGCAGCCGCCACAGCTTTAGCCACAACCGTTGCAGGTGGTGCAATTGGTGCAGCCGCAGGTAGCTTACTTGGGGGATTAATCGGCTTAGGAATTCCCGAAGAAAGAGCCAGAGTTTACAACGAACGCGTAGAGCGTGGCGGCTATCTAGTTATTATTGATGGTACAGACGCAGAAATTGCTAGAGCCGAACAAATTCTCAGACGCTGGAATATTGATGAGTTCAATGTTTTTGATCGCCCTGCTAGCGAAAATGTAGCTAACGATCGCGTTACTCCTGTTGCGCCTGTCGGTGCTGTAGGTACTAATAGAGATGTTCGCGCCAACAGACGGGCGATAGGTGTATTTGCTCATCACCGCGATGCAGAAGCCGCACTCACAGAATTACGTGATGCAGGTTTCCCCATGAGCCGAGTCTCGATCATTGCTAAACACAACGATGGCGATCGCATCGCGGGTGTGAACACTGGTGTAGATAGAAATGTTGGCACTGGTAATAAAGCCGATGAAGGTGCCAAAGCAGGTGCAGCTACAGGCGCAGCATTGGGTGGTTTGGGTGGCTTATTAGTCGGTCTAGGTGCATTAGCCATTCCTGGAGTCGGCCCCGTAATTGCAGGTGGTGCAGCAGCCACAGCCTTAGCTACAACAGTCACAGGTGGCGCAATTGGTGCAGCTGCAGGTGGAATTACAGGTGGACTCGTCGGTTTAGGAATTCCCGAAAACCGGGCGCGAGTTTATAGCGATCGCTTCAATAAAGGCGATTATATAGTCATGGTTGATGGTACAGAATCAGAAATCCATCAAGCTGAAAATATTCTTCGCCGCAGAGGTATCGAAGAATGGGCTGTATACGACGCTACCGACATAGACAGAACTCACCACCACCAAGATAGAGCAGTCGTTGATCATACTCACCCCAATTATGTAAGTCATGGTGCTACAGACGAGCCTGCTGTAGTCATCATTGACCGCCGTGACGAAACCCTATAATCGCGCCTCCCATAAAAGGGAAAAGGGTTAAAGGGGAATAGGTAAAAGAAATGCCATTCCCCCTTCACCTTTCCCCCTGCCTTTTCCCTCCCACACATCAGCACAATTTACCTTTTTGATACCAAGAGTAAACAAATGAAAAAGCTAACGCCGTTCTTAATTGGCAGTCTTCTAATGTTTGGTGCTGTTGCTTGTGATAATGGTGCCAAAACTAGTCAATCTGCTCCTGCTAATCCTAACGAAGCTGTAGAAACACCAAGCGCACAAGCTACAGAAGCGGCTCAACAAGATGCTCAAAGCGAAACTCGTCGCAGACAGTTAAACGCTGATATTCGCGCCCGTGAACAACGCAATAACGCCACTGGCGGCGATGCAGAAAGAGCAACAGGCGACCTAGCCAGTGAAGTTCGCTCTAAATTAGAGGCTAATATCCCCGATGGTGCTTTAACAGTTGAAGCCGCAGAAGATGGTACTGTGACTGTTGGCGGAACTGTTAACAATCAGCAACAGTTAGCTAAGATTGAACCTTTGTCAAAAGAAATTAAAGGTGTCACAAAAGTAGTAGTTAAAGCCGCAGTTGCTCCACCTAAGCAATAATAAATTATCCATCGGCAGCTGGATTCATCAATCGCCCAAATGAATTTAACTAGTTTGTAGTTAGCACTTTAGCGCTTTAATCTTGCACAACTGAAGTTATGACTACAAACTAATTCACTTTCCTAAACAGGGTGCAATGCACAGAACCTCAAAATCTAAATTACAGGTTTAATAGTCTATAATCAAAGAAAATTTTTCCTTGATTATAGACTTTTGGCTAAAAACTTAAGTAATTATAGCAATTCCCAAGCAAATTAAATACACCCCACCCGCGCTATCGCGCACCCTCCCCTTACCAAGGGGAGGGTTGGGGAGGGGTAATTTCGTACTTCACCAAACTGAGAAACGCTATATGTTTCAATCAGTACTATTATTATGAGTGAAGCTCCATCACCTATAAAAACTGTTGTGTTACCGAACATATAAAACTTATGGAAACCCAAGAACAGCCAATTGAAGTAGCCAATTCTAACTCAGCAGAAGGGGCAATAGCTCTTACAGGTGCAGACAATCAAAACTTACCAAAGCTACCTCCTGCTAAAAATTCTAATTCAGAATTGCAGGAAATTTTGAGCAATGTTTCTGATTTTTTGGCAAATTTGCCAGAATATTTAGGCAGCTTTTATCAGCAATACCAGCAGCCTTTGGTGACCATCATTTTAATTTTGTCAGCGATTGTCACACTCAAAGTAGTATTAGCAATCCTGTCTGCACTCAATAGTATTCCTTTAATAGCACCAACTTTTGAGTTGATTGGCATTGGTTATACAGGCTGGTTAACCTTCCGTTATCTACTCAAAGCCAACACTCGACAAGAATTAGTTGGGGAAATTAATCAGTTTAAAGCACAGATTTTGGGTAAGTAAGTACCACATTACCACAGTGCCGAGTCAACAGTAGGGTAAGCAGTAGTACAAAACTGCGTCAATCAATAACCCATCCTATATCACCCAACGGCTGACTATACAGGCTTATTTATTTCATACTTCAGCCTTTTTGTACTAGCTATTATCAGGGTTGCAACGAAAGATCTGGTAGTACGTACCTACTCTAAAATAATTCTTTGTAGATCATAGGATGAGCATTGCTGATCCTATGATTTGTTATTTTTATAGGATTTGTATTTTATTTTTAAAATATAAATAATAGGAGTTTGAAGCAAGAATCAACCAATAAGCGACATATCAATATATTCTATAGGGCAGGCAATGCCCATACGTGTCAACTTAAGCTAAAAGCGATATAGGGCGGGCGTTGTACAAAAACCCTCGCCCTCATCCCCTAACCCCTTCTCCCGCAGGAGAAGGGGAATTAAATTTCTTGCTCCCCTCTCCTGGTGGGAAAGGGGTTGGGGGTGAGGGCAAAAACCTTGTAACCAAGAGGGTTTCATATTAAGTTGACACAGGTGGCGATTGCCTTGCCTCTACAATCTGTCGCATTCCTTTTTCAAATTGGTATAAATACAGTTCAATTAAGAAAATTAATTGCTAAAAAAACCAAAAAACTAGTACCGCCTTGCTGTACTAGTTACTCAACAAAAAAACAGAACAATAATTTTGGAGGGGGTTTGGGGGACGCAACCGTCACCCAATCGGGGGTTTGGGGGAGAATCCCCCAATTTAACTGGCTTCTATCAGTGACAAATCAATCGCTAATGAGTTTGAACCAAGAATCAACCAAGTACAACAATGTTGTGTTCTGACAAATATTTCTGTTTCACAGGCATGATTTAAATTGGTATCAGAAGTATTTGCGTACATTACTATTAACACCAATTCACCAAAATAGAGCAATAGATTCAAAACCCAAAACCTAGATGCTGTCGAAGTTTCTTAATTTTGAATTGGTATAACCTACAGATTGTTAATCTATTGCAAATAGTTTTTTAATTTATATAAAAATACAAGAATTTCTCAAAAGCTGTGAGATGCCGTAAAAAGTCTGAAATTCTCAATCAAGATATATCTTTTGATAGAGTAAATACTTGCTTATGCCAATTAATTCCCTTCTCAAGATAGTATCTTTATCCTTTTTAAACCCTTAATCTAATCAAAGAAGTAATCAACAAAATGTTTTAACGAGGACATAAATTATGAGTAATAAAGATTTTAATAGAGCAATAGACTCTTCCGATCGCGTTGAATCTGATGTATATGATAGAGGTATTATTCCAGCAGAAACAGCTGCTCGGAAAGAAAGAGAAGGCGACTTATATAAAACACTCCCCACAGAAGAAAGAGAAGCCAGCGCTCCTACCGATGACCAAACTGAGAGCGACAGTATACGCACTACAGATGGCTACACTGTAGATAAAGAAGGTTTATTAAACAACTATGCAGTTGAGCCAGAAATGTATTATGAAACTCCTGGTGATGCACGCCAAGAAGTAGAACAAGACATCGCTAACCGTTCAGAAGAACTTATAGAAGCGAATGAAGATAAGGAAGGTCAATTAACAGATAAGGATGATGTTCGCGGTAAAGGCCCAGGAATGGTATAGCCTGATTGCTGTTTCATTTCTCTAAGTTTTATAGGGGTACTGTAAGTTAAATGATGAGGATTTTTTCCTCATCTTTATTTTTTTGTAGATATTTTCAGTTAATATAAATTTGCAAAAAAATAGCAACAGATTCAAAATTTAAATGCTGTTGAATTTTCTTAATTGTAAATTTTCAATTTGGATTAGATAACTTGATATCCCAAAAGATTGTAGTTGCTAAATTTCAAATGGTTCAATTGAGCGATCGCACCATTGTCGCTGATACCATTCAGCGACCAAAGGCCGGACAATAAATTTAGGCTGGCCTTCGCCTTTGACATCAATCCGCAGACAAGAGTAAGGTCTGTGTTTGTTGGAACCCTGTCCACTGCGTCCTAGAAACAGTTGCGATCGCGCTACTAATTTCTCTTCATCTCCCATCATTTCCCGCACCTCCGGCCCTTCTTCCCGTTGGCGACGCAAACTAAAACCACTACCACCGCAAACAATCCAGGGAATATGGGAATCAGCGTGTCCAGTGTCTGCGGTTTGCAGATATTCTAGACAATGGGCATGACCGTTAATGACTAAATCAACTAAAGGACGGCCCTGAGTTAAGGAACCTAATTTTTCTGCTACTGCATCTAACACCCCACGCAAACGGGTACGCACTGCTAAAGTTTGCGCTTGTTGCCATTTCGTCGCTTCAGTCACATAGGGGGGATGGTGAAAATAAATTATCCTGCCACGCACTTCTTTGTTGTGCCAAGATTCAATTAGCTTTTGCCTGAGCCAGTCTAGCTGTTCGATATCAGTTACTGTTATTTTGTTACTGTTTAGCTGCTTTTCAATATCAACAATAATTTCCTCAATTTGGGTGAGTTTAACTTGTAAATCGTCTAATTGTTCAGCATCCTTGGGGTTGCTGGGATTTAGCATTGCTGAGGTTGCTGTAATTTGCTGCTTTTCTTGCTCTAAACTAGTGCGGCGTTTCTCTAAAATTCTGCGATCGCTATTGCCTTCTTGAGTATTAGGCAGTGGTGGTGGATCGTTAAATGTATTAGAATCCAGAGCAAAGAAATCTATGCCACCATAGCGAAACGTATAATAGCGATTTGGCAAGCGAGTAAAGCTTCCAGGCTGGTAAGAGAGACAGCGACCGCTATCTGTATTTGCAGTGTAATATTTATCTAAATGATTAGCTAAATCTACAGGAGATTGCAGAGCGCAGAGATAATCTAAAAATGCCCTAGCATAAGCTTCGCCCGTTCCTGAACCATACAAACCCACATCTAAATCTAGTCGCGATTTTAACAAGCGCCGAATGGGTAATGTAGTTACCGAAGCTAAACCAAATAAAATTGGCAGATTATAGTAATCATGATTTCCCGGTACAGGTAAAATCGGCAACTGGAAAACCATTTTGTCATAGGGAATCTTTTTCGGCTGTTCTCCCCCGACAAGAAACTCCTGGTAAGGCTGGATAAAGTTTTGTTGATAATACTCCTTCGACCCCACCAAATAAATGACATCGCCAGTATGCAACATAAAACGACATTCATCATGATGGGGTAACATCAATTCCGCCACCCGTCTTTGGGGATCATGTCCCTTGTGCGTCCCGGAACCACTATCACCCACAACCAAAAACGAAAACTCCGCATCATCCGCGTGACCATCATCCAGAACTAAGCGAGTTTGGTCAATCCCGCGTTCTAAAATTAACGGGTCTTGCCATTTTACCCGTTGCTGCATCTTACTAATTTTTTTCGCGATCGCCGGATCAGAAACTAGTTTCAATAGAATTTACTCCTCAAGTGGGCATTGGGCATGGGGCATGGGGCATGGGGAAGGGGAAAGGGGGAATGGGGAAGGGGTAATGGGTAATTGGTGTTTGAGGTTTGTTATTAATTATTTCTCCCCTGCTCCCTGCCCCCTGCCCCCCTGCTTTTCCCAATCCCCAATCCCCTATTCCCCCGATTCTTTCATCTCAATTACTAAATTGGGTAGTCCATCTAACTTCTCAACTAGTACTTCTTCTTCTTCCTGGGGGACAAAAAGCGTCAAACCACCGGGAACACACTTAACTTCAATTGGGGTTGTGCCGATGATTTCACCATCTAAGACAACTTTTTGTGGTGGTTCTGTGGTGATTTTAAATTGTTTGGCGCGGAGGTAGCCAATGTCATCGCGTTCCACTGGATGACCGGCGGAAGCAGTTTGAAAGAGGTGATATGTAGCTGCGATCGCACCGGCTTTATTCACGGGGGCTACAATCGTTAAATCTAGCAGTCCATCATCATAAAGAATCCCGGCTGGCCCTTGCGCTAAAACGGAAGTGGGAGGTGCTGCATTGGCTACTGTGACAGCCGCCGCACTAGTTTTGATGATTTTGTCTTCTGTCTCAATTTCTACATCAAAAGTTTCAAAATCCCGCAATTGCTGAAGTCCAGCTAGAACATACGCCATAATCCCAAAACGGTTTTTGGCTTCTCTATCTGCACGTTCTACAGTTTCTGCTTCAAAACCCACACCTACCAGCAACACCATTGGCAAATCGTTACAGTAGGCTATATCTACATTGCGAGTTGCACCTTGCAAGATATTTTCACAAGCGGCTTCAATAGTATCAGCGATGCCTAAAGCTGTGGCAAAAGCGTTCGCTGTCCCTCGTGAAATAATCCCTAAGGGAATACCTGTATTGACTACAGCCGCCGCCGCCGCCGAGAGAGTACCATCACCCCCAGAAGCAATAATTTCATCTACACCACGCGCCACTGCTTCCTGTGCAAGTTTGTCAGCACCAACTTCTTCCGTAGTGAAGTAAACATCTAAGTCTATTTCTGGCTCTAATAATGCGCGAATTTGATTTAGTTCTTGTTCTGAGTCTCCCTGACCAGCAACAGGATTAAAAATAAGACAGGCGGAACGCTTCATATAAATGAAAACTTAATAAGTAATCTCATTAAAATATCAAAATTATTCATAACATACCTATAAAATTCTCTCTTCCTCCTGACGGTAGGTTGGCGATTTAAAGAATTGGGGGAAAGGGTAAAGGGGAAAAGGGATTGAATTTATATTAGATATTTAGTGCTGTAGGATGCGTTAGCGACAGCGTAACGCATCTATCTATGTATCTTTTCACAAATCAAATACACATCATCATATATCTCTATATTTTCATATTCTAGCCTTCTTGTAATAGATTCCGAAAAACCGCATACTCAAAATGTATATATCTGCCAGTTTAGCCTAATTTTTAGGCTTATCCCGTGCAAATTGCATAATGAGTGATTATAATCAAACTCGGAAAATCCTCCTTCTATCCGCAAATCCCAGAGATACCAATCCATTGCGTTTGGGTGAAGAGATGCGCGAAATTAAAGAAGGGTTGAAAAGGTCAAAGAATCGTGACCAATATTTCATAGCTACAGCCGAAGCAGTACGCTATAGAGATATACACAGAGCTATTTTAGAATACGAACCGCAGATTATTCACTTTTCTGGGCATGGAACTGGAGAAGAAGGTTTAGTATTTGAAGATGATTCTGGTCAAATTAAAGTAGTTGATGGCGAAGCTTTAGCTGGGGTATTTCAACTATTTGCTGACCAAGTAGAATGTGTTGTACTCAATGCCTGTTTTTCTCAATATCAAGCTGGGGAAATAGCAAAACATATTAATTATGTTGTGGGTATGAGTCAGAGAATTGGTGATAAAGCAGCTATTGAATTTGCGGTAGGTTTTTATGATGCACTAGGCGCAGATAAAGGTTATGAGTTTGCTTATAAGTTAGGTTGTAGCTTAATTCGTATGGCTGGAATAGCCGAAAATCTCACACCTAAATTAATCACTAAATCCGATACAGCATTATTAAATTCTGCAGCCGAGACAACGACAATATATATAGAAAGACCGCCAATTGAGGCGAAATGTTATGAGGCTATTTTACAACCTGGGGCGTTAATTCGCATTAGGTCGCCGCAGAAAATGGGCAAAACATTGCTGTTGGAGAAACTACTTAATCATGGAAGAGAGGAAGGTTATCGAACAGCAAAATTAGATTTAAAACTTGCTGATAGTGATATTTTGGCTGACGCAAAAACATTTTTGCAATGGTTATGTGTTGATATTGCCGATAGCCTGGAACTAGAACCGCAATTAGATAAATACTGGCAAGATGTTTTTGGATTAAATAAAAACTGTACTCGATATTTTCAAAAATATTTATTAGCTGCTAGTGACCATCCTTTAGTTTTAGCTATCGATAATTTTGAGCGACTGTTTGCATATCCAGACATTTTCCCCTCATTCTGTTTATTACTGCGGGGATGGTATGAAGCTGCTAAACAAGGAGATAAAATTGGTAATCTTTGGAAGAAAATGCGATTAGTTGTAGTTCATTCCACAGAATCATATCCTACTTTAGATACTAATCATTCACCATTTAATGTGGGATTACCAATTGAGTTACCAGAATTTAATCTACAACAAGTAGAATTTCTTGCCCAGCAGTATGAATTAGCAGATAAGTTAGGTACACAAGCTTTGAATGAGTTGATGGCGTTAGTAGGAGGACACCCTGATTTAATCCAGCAAGCAGTAGCTTACCTGAAAAATCCCCAAGCTACTATCAAAGAACTTTTGCAGTTTGCGCCAACAGAACAGGGCATTTTTAGCGACCATTTGCGACAGCAATTATGGCATTTACAACATAATTCTCAGCTTGAGTTAGGGTATAAACAAGTGGTAATGGCGAATGCACCCGTCAGGTTAGATACTGAGGTTGCATTCAAGTTACATAGTTTAGGATTGGTAAAACTTTCAGGTAATGATTGTGTTCCCAGTTATGAATTATATCGTCAGTATTTCGCAGTGCGTTTAGAGTAATATTCAGATCCCCGACTTCTTGAAGAAGTCGGGGATCTAAATCCCATAACAAATAACAAATAACAAATGACAAATGACCAATATATATTCTCTGGAAGTTTACCGGAAAATGCCAGCACTTACGTTACACGCCAAGCTGACAGTGATTTGTATGCGGGATTAAAAGCGGGAAAGTTTTGTTATGTATTGAACTCCCGACAAAGCGGAAAGTCTAGCTTGCGTGTGCGAACCATGCAAAGACTCAGAGAAGAAGGTGTACAATGTGCAGCAATTGACCTTTCGGCTGGGGGGATTCAAAATGTACCGCCGGAACAATGGTATGCAGATTTAATTGATAATTTAATTGAAACTTTTGACTTAGATGTAGATTTTGGTGATTGGTGGGAAGCTAATCAATTAAATTCCCTGGTAACTAGATTTCGGAAGTTTTTAGAAGAAATATTACTGGTTGAAGTTCAAGAAAATATCGTTATTTTTATTGATGAAATTGATAGTGTACTTAGCCTGAAATTCCCTACAGATGATTTTTTTGCATTGATTCGCGCCTGTTATAACAAGCGAGTTGATAATCCTGAATATAATCGCCTGACTTTTTGTTTGTTGGGAGTCGCATCACCTAGCAATTTGATTGAGGATAAACAACGCACTCCGTTTAATATTGGTCAAGCTATCTCTTTGACTGGTTTTCAATTGCATGAAGTTGAGCCGTTAGCTAGGGGTATGTCAGGGAGATTTTCTCATCCTCAAGCAGTCATGGAGGAAATTTTATATTGGACAGGAGGACAACCATTTCTCACTCAAAAGGTCTGTCAGTTGATGATTGAAGAATCTTTGCAAGACAATCCTCGCACTGTTGAGCAGGTAGTAAAGTCGCGGATTATTGAAAATTGGGAATCGCAAGATGAGCCTGAGCATTTACGCACAATTCAAGCTCGAATTTTGCGCGATGAACAACGTGCTGGATATTTGCTAGAACTGTATCAGAAAATTAGATTGAGGGATGAACAATCTGAAATTATAGCCAATGATACTTTAGAGCAAAGTGAGTTACAGCTTTCAGGATTGGTTTTTAGGCAGCAAAATAATTTAAGAGTTTATAATCCCATATACAACGAAGTTTTTAATCAAAATTGGATAGATAATCAATTAAAAAATTTACGTCCATATTCAGAGAATTTCCGTTTTTGGGTAGCTTCCCAAGGAAAGGATACATCACGATTATTGCGGGGAAAGGCTTTAGAAGAAGCGAAAGCCTGGGCGAAGGGTAAGATTTTAAGTTATCAAGATGAGGAGTTTTTATCAGAGAGTAAAAAGCAAGAAATTCAAGAAGAGATTGCTGTTAAAGAACAAGAAGCTGCTTTTGAAAGAGAAAGACAGGATAGAGAAGCTGCTTTAGAAAGAGAAAGACAGGAAAAAGAAGCAGCAGAATATAGAAATAAATTACTTAGTGAAGCTAATTGGAAAGCTAAACAACAAATTCGTAATGGAACTATTATTTTAATTTTTACTGTATTAGTAGCAGGAATTTCAGTGATACTGGCTGCAAAGGAAGTCAAAGAAGCGCAACAAAAACTTAAAGAAACATACACCTATGTAGCTTATCCCCAACAGCTAAGAGAATTAGCGAGAAAATTATCTCCGGACTCAGAAGCAGCTAAGTTGATATCTAAACAAGTAGATATTAAAATCAAAGATGCTCAAATTGAACAAGTATATCTTCATGCTGCTAAAGCAGCAGCTTATCAAGAACTCGAAGATTGGAAGCCAGCGGAAGAATCTATAAAACAGAGCATGAACTTTTTAAGGGGATGGCAACAAAATCAGGAGGAAAGGAGAAGTAGAGAATTAAACAGTGAATTTTTGGAAGCAAAAATAATTGCTTTGAATATTAAAGGCCAATTGCTCAGTAAACAAGAAAACTATCAAAAAGCAATAGAAGCTTACAAAGAAGCGTTTAGTATTATTGAAAAACATCCTGAACTCAGTTCTTTTGAATCATCTGTACCAAAAATTATTGACAGTAATGTTATTGAATCTGTTTATCAAGATTTAATTAAGCTACTTTCAAAAAATAATACAGAATCAGAATTGAGAAAAAAGGTTGAACCATTACTTACCCAGTATTTATATGCTCAACTTGAATATTATTTGAAAGCTAAAAATTGGCAAGCAGCTGATGAGCAAACATACAAACTCATGCTTAATATTGCTAAAAGAGAAGAACAAAGATATTTAGATTATGACGACATTAATAACTTTTATTGTCCAGATCTGCAAAAAATAGACAAGCTTTGGGTCACGAATTCAGACAAACGTTTTGGCTTCAGTGTGCAAAGGGAAATATGGGATAATTCACAAGATAATATTTCGTTTGCCAAGGCAGTAGGATGGTATGATCGCATCGGAAGAGGAGGCGGATTTGTGAGCTACGACGAACTGCTGAGGCGTATAAAAGATGACCCTATCGTGAGGGGTAGCCTGCCTTTCGTCGGAGGTGAGTGGTGGGGGGGTGGGTCGTTTATAGGTCTTTTTGCGGCGTCGTATCCGGTTCTTCTCTCGCGCTGCGACTTGTAAAGTGTAACATTTAAGGCTTTGAGAAGTTTGTGAATATTTGTTTCCGCCTCATTTTCCACGTAACCATCAGCATTTCATAAATCCGATACCTGGCACTGGGGGCTGATAGCAGTTTGCGTGAATAAATTTTTCTGCTACTTCATGCACCTCCGTAGATTCTGTTATTTTTTGATTGTCCCAAGGTAAACTCATCTGTCCCGGTGAAGATTTTTTAGGTTTAGCGCCCTTAATTACCGAAGTTAAAAAGCGACTACCCCAATAATTTCGTTTCTCTGGCTTTGCTTGCGGTCGATAGTTATTTGTCATTTGTCATTCGTCATTCGTCATTTGTTATTTCTCCACTTTCTTGCATCCCTGCGTTAAGCGATCGCACCGATTCACAATGTCACTGTTTGAGTGAGAATGCGATCAGATCGACTCAGATTGCAATCAAAACGATTTTGACGATGATCAAAACGATTTTGACGACGATTAAAACGATTTTGACGACGATTAAAACGATTTTGACGACGATTAAAACGATTTTGACGATGATCAAAATGATTTTGACGATGATCAAAACGATTTTGACGATGATCAAAATGATTTTGACGATGATCAAAACGATTTTGACGATGATCAAAACGATTTTGATTGCGATTTGTATCGGATGACAATGCGATCGCTCTGTAGTTGATTACGTTTTTTGTTTGCCCTAAAATCCGAAAAACTGGATAATTGAATATAAGCCAAGAAAAGCAAAGCCGATGAAAATAAAAGCAATTATTCATCCAGCAGAAGAAGGTGGCTATTGGGCTGAAGTTCCAGCACTTCCCGGTTGTATTACTGAAGGTGAGACAATGGAGGAGGTATTAAGTAATTTAAAAGATGCAATAGAAGGCTGGTTAGAAGTCGCAAATAGTAGTCACAAACTGGAATCAAATGCTCAAATTGTCGAGATTGCGGTATAAAATCAATCTCTGGGAAAAACCTATGTAAAGTTGTTGAACAGCGCGGTTGGGTTTTACAGAGAATTACAGGTAGTCATCACATTTACCAAAATTCTGATTCCACTAAAATACTTTCTATTCCAGTTCATCGAAATCAAGACTTGAAAATCGGAACTTTAAGAGCATTAATGAAAATCGCTGATCTAACAGAAGAGGATTTGACGTAAATTAATTATGCGATCGCACCAATTCACAATTTCGCTGTCTGGGTGAGAATGCGATCTAGTCTTCATCATTATTAATTTGTAAGTCAGAAACCTTGAACAACCTTGAAGCATGAAACACAGTCAAGATGCTTACTTCGTCCCCATCTACCAAATAAACAATCCGATAGCTTCCTAAAATAATTTCTCGAATGTTTTCCTGGTTAATTTCTGGTACTATTCTTCCCGAACGCGGAAAATTCTCTAATCTCTGTATCGCATCAAAGACTTTATCTACAAGCACTTGTGCAAAAGCTGGTGTATCTCGTGCAATAAAATCACCAATAGCCTGAAGATCATCAAGTGCTTGAGAAGTCCAATTTATTTGTGCCATTTCTTCATTTGTGCTTTAGCTTCTGCATGGGAAATAATATCACCATCTGCAACTTGCTGTAGCCCCTGTTCTATCTTATACAAAAAGTAAAGATGTTCCATAATCTCAGGAAACGAAACATCCTGTGGCATCTCCTCTAAGGCTTTAAGTATTTTTTGCTTTGCTGTAGTACCTGTCATGACTGTTCGCCGCCTTTTGCAACTAGCAATCATCATACTAACCTTTTTCTCAAATCTGTTAGTTCTGACTTTTATCAAAATGCGTAGACGCGGAACGGCTTGAGGTAGACATTGCACTAACTCACAATTTCGCTGTATGGGTAAGAATGCGATCGCACTGACTGACAATTTCACTGTCTGGGTGAGAGTGCGATCGCACCGATTTACAATTTTGCTATGAAGTGAGAATGCGATCGCATGGACTTTGATTGCGATTATATGGGGTGAGAGTGCGATCGCATCTACTTGCTACCAAATAGTCTGAATTGTGGTTAAAGCTTGAATTCGTAAATCACGAGTCACCAAGGGAATACCTAAAGAAAAAGCGGTGGCTGCAATAATCCTATCAGGCATATCAGGAACCGTTACCCTGTCAATTTGTCTAATAACTCCTGAAATATTGCGATCCAGAGGTACAAGTACAATGCCGACATTGGGATCATCCAACGCATTTAAAATTCGTGTAAGCACTTCCTCTGCAAATCTTCCTTTCTCAACTAAATAAGAAATCTCTATGATTGTAATAGCTGAGATGTAAATAGGATTACCTGCATTAACTGCTTGTTCTAATGCTGTTAATGCTGTTGCGGATAGTTTGTCTACGTCAAAAATGTACCAAATTAAAGCGTGTGTATCTGCTACTACTGATATCATTAATCAATATCCTTAGGAAAATTACCCCACATTTCTTGGCGTGCATGAGCAATATCTTCTTCTGTAATATCTACCTTTAAATCTTTACATAACCCTCTAACACTGAGTAAAGCAGGTTTTTTATTTGTTTTTTGGTATAGAAATTCTGCAAAATCCAATAATTCTTGTTGCTTATCTATAGGTAGCTGCCGCAATTTGTATAACACAGCTTGTTCAAGATTCATAATATTTCCCTATGATTATGTGTGCGATCGCATCGGCTCACAATGTCATTGTATCGAGTGACAATGCCATTTTATCGACTCACAATGCGATCGCATCAGCTTTATGCTATTTTGATGCATACACGTAAATTTTAAATATTATGAATCGTTTTTTACTACATTTTCTCAGTATTATTGCCCTCAGCAATTTGTCTATCGGTACTTTGGCAATGGCAAGCCCAACACAGGAAACTTCAAAGATACAATTAGCGCAAAAGCTCAACTGTGATAATGCCCAAACCCAGGTAGAAATTAATCAATGCGCGCAAATATCCTATCAGAATGCTGATAAAAAATTGAATCAGGTTTATCAAAAACTTGTGCCAACTTTATCTAGTTCCAGCAAGAGGAAATTAATCACTGCACAGCAAGCATGGATTAAGTTTCGTGATACTAGTTGTGATTTTGAAAGAAGTCAATATGAAGGCGGAACTATTGCACCTACTATTTATTTTGGTTGCTTGGAACAGACTACACTGCAACGTACTCAACAATTACAGGAATATATTAATTCAGATCGTTAATACTGAAGGATGAGGGGGAAGGGGGAAAGGTGAAGGGGGAAAGGGGGAAGGGGGAAATTAAATAAGATTATTGTAGGGTGTGTTAGGCGCTTATTTTTAATATGGTTTGTCACGCAAGAAATATCCTAGCGCCTAACGCACCATCGCTGCGGCGGTGCGTTACGGCTAAATATCATTGTCTCTGTGTCCGATATCCTTTCATAGCCGTAACACACCCTACTTAAGATTTGCTTATACACATTTTCACTTCATCGTTTATTTGGTAAATAAATGTAAAGAAAATCGCAATTAAACTTAACTGAAATTAAGCAATTAGCATCCGGTAAGTCACTCACTGCGGTAGTCTAGATGAGAGTGAATTTATCGCCTTGTTTGACATTTTGTTTTATGACTTCAGCTGTTTCCAGTCCTACACGCACAATTCGTATTGGTTCTCGTAAGAGTCAACTTGCTCTGGTTCAAACCCACTGGGTAAAAGAACAACTCCAAAAAAGCTTTCCTGAGATTGCTTTTGAAGTCCATACCATGTCTACCCAAGGCGACAAAATCCTGGATGTAGCATTAGCCAAGATTGGTGATAAAGGTTTATTCACCAAAGAATTAGAAGTGGGAATGCTCAACAAGGAGATTGACTTTGCGGTTCATTCCCTCAAGGATCTGCCTACTAATTTACCAGAAGGGTTAACATTAGCAGCAATTACCGAACGGGAAAACCCAGCAGATGCTTTGGTGTTGCACGAAAAGTATAAAGGTCAGACCATTGATACCTTACCAGAGGGTGCGGTAATCGGTACATCTTCTCTGCGGCGCTTGGCACAGTTACGCAATCAATTCCCCCACTTTACATTTAAGGATGTACGGGGAAATTTGAATACACGCATGGCTAAATTAGATGCGGGTGAGTATGACGCTTTAATTTTGGCAGTTGCAGGTTTAGAGCGATTGGGAATGAGCGATCGCGTTCACCAAATTCTACCAAAAGAAATTTCGCTTCATGCTGTTGGGCAAGGTGCATTGGGTATTGAATGCCGTGCTGATGATACCGAGTTGATATCTCTCCTGAAAGCTATCGAACATCCCCAAACACGCGATCGCTGTTTAGCTGAACGTGCTTTCTTACGCGATTTGGAAGGTGGCTGCCAAGTACCCATCGGTGTCAACACTGAAATTCATGGTGACCAATTAACATTAACTGGCATCGTTGCTAGTGTAGATGGGCAAAAGCTGGTTAAAGATACCGTCTCTGGCGAAGCCAAAAATGCCGAACAGTTAGGTACAGAACTAGCAAATCTGTTGCGTCAACAAGGCGCGCAAGAAATTTTGGATGTCATCTTTACTGAAATCCAAAGAGGTTCTTAAGCTATTCCGCAACCTGATATGGTTAGATAAGTAATCAGTGAACAGTGAAACAGTGATAACTGAGTTAGGGCTAAAGCTGCGTGTCATATTTTTACCGCCAAAGCTGTCCAGTGTCAAATGTCAAATGTCCAAACAAGCTTGACTCTTGACTCTTGACTCTTGACTCTTGACTCTTGACTCTTGACGAGAACATATGCAAGCGGTGTAAGTCCTATAAGTAACTGAAAACTGATCACTGTGTAGGCAGAATCGGGGAAACATATATTACCATGCGGATTCTATTTGTTGCAGCAGAGGCAGCTCCTGTTGCAAAAGTTGGTGGAATGGGTGATGTTGTCGGCGCATTGCCCAAAATCTTGAGACAAATGGGGCATGATGTACGCATATTCTTGCCTTACTATGGCTTCCTGCCAGACAAAATGGAGGTTCCCAAGGAACCCATCTGGCGGGGATATGCCATGTTTCAGGACTTTGCTGTTTACGAAAGCATTCTCCCTGGTACTGATGTTCCCTTGTATTTGTTTGGACATCCTGCTTTCCTGCCTCGCCGCATTTATTCAGGAGAGGATGAAGATTGGCGGTTCACTTTATTTGCCAATGGTGCGGCAGAATTTTGCTGGAATTACTGGAAGCCAGAAATTGTCCACTGTCATGACTGGCATACTGGCATGATTCCGGTGTGGATGAACCAAGATCCAGATATTACCAGCGTATTTACTATTCATAACTTGGCTTATCAAGGGCCTTGGCGTTGGTATTTAGAAAAAATTACTTGGTGTCCTTGGTATATGCAAGGACACAACACAATGGCAGCTGCGGTGCAATTTGCCGATAGGGTAAATACAGTTTCTCCCACATACGCCGAGCAAATTAAAACACCTGCTTACGGAGAAACCATCGAAGGTTTGCTGTCTTTTATTAGCGGTAAATTATCTGGGATTATTAACGGCATCGATACAGAAGTTTATAACCCAGAAAACGACAAGTATATTGCCCAAACCTTTACTACTGATACATTAGATAAACGTAAAGCTAATAAAATTGGGCTGCAAGAAGAAGTAGGATTAGAAGTTAATTCCAACGCCTTCTTAATTGGCATGGTAACGAGGTTAGTAGAGCAAAAAGGTTTGGATTTAGTCATCCAAATTCTCGATCGCTTCCTAGCATATACTGACGCGCAATTCGTGTTGTTAGGGACAGGCGATCGCTACTACGAAACCCAAATGTGGCAATTGGCATCCCGTTACCCTGGACGCATGGCAACTTACCTGCTGTATAACGATGCCTTGTCTCGCCGCATCTACGCTGGTACGGATGCCTTTTTAATGCCTAGCCGCTTTGAACCCTGCGGTATCAGCCAAATGATGGCTTTGCGTTACGGTTCCGTGCCGATTGTGCGCCGTACAGGGGGATTAGTGGACACGGTATCCCATTTCGACCCCATGAACGGCGCAGGTACTGGTTATTGTTTTGACCGATATGAACCCCTGGATTTGTTCACCTGCATGATCCGCGCTTGGGAAGGTTTCCGATTCAAACCTCAATGGCAGGAATTGCAAAAACGTGGCATGACTCAGGATTTCAGCTGGTATCAATCCGCCAAGCAATACGTGAAACTGTATCGTTCCATTTACGGCTTACCAGAAGAAGAGGAAGCACCTCAACCAGAGTTAGTGCTAAATGAGGCAGGATAGCACAGTGCTGATTTCTTAATATTGAGTATTCCTACTGTAGGGGTTTAGCACTGCTCATACGTGTCAACTTAACGTGAAACCTGCTTGGTTGCAAGGTTTCGCCCTCACCCCCAGCCCCTCTCCCTGTGGGAGAAGGGAGCAAGAGATTTAGTTCCCCTTCTCCCGGGGGAGAAGGGGTTAGGGGATGAGGGCGCGAGGTATTTGTACAACGCCCGCCCTATATAGCTTTTAGCTTAAGTTGACACCAATGAGTATTGCTAAACCCTTATTTGTGCGTATCTATATCCAATAAGTTTTGAACTCAAAATTGGTTTTGGGGAAAAGGTTAAAGGTTAAGGGTTAAAGGTTTTTTCTTTTCCTTTTCCCATTCCCCTTTTTCCCCTTAACCGACAAGTATTGCATCCTTGGATTGCAACTTAGTATCTTGTGCCTGGTCTAAACAAACAATTAATTTTTCGGCTAAAATTTGCACGCTTGGTTCTCCCAGCATACCTAAATGTGTGCCTGGCACTTCGTGAATCTCCACACCTTGTTTAGCCATTCCATACCAGCCTCTACAGGGTTTGAACTGACACCACCGCAAGATTTCTTTGGTAGTGAATAAAGTAACTTGCCCAGAGTAAGGTTGTGGTACATAATCTGCCATTGTGGCTTGCTTGAAAGTTTCTATCAATGCCATGTTGTAAGGGTTGGCATCTTCGGTAAAAGATTGTTCATTCCACAAATCAAATTTGCTGCTTGGTTTCCCAGTCAACACGGAACCAAACCAATCGACTTTAGCAAGAAAATAGTTCCATCTATCTGGCGATCGCAGTTGCAATAGAGTCAGCAAATATACATAAATTGTCCGCCATAGCGAAGGATGATTTATATACAAACTGGGGCTATATGTATCAAACATAGCTAATAAATCCACGCGATCGCCTTGAGCTTCTAACTGACGCGCCATTTCAAAAGCAATGATTCCCCCACTCGAAAAACCACCCAACAGATAGGGGCCTTGGGGTTGCACAGTGCGAATCTCTTGGATGTAATGAGATGCCATGTCCTCAACTCTGGTGTGGGGAGCCTGTTTACCATCCAATCCTTGCGCTTGTAAGCCATATACAGGCTGTTCTTTACCCAGGTGGCGAACTAGAGTTTGGTAGCCAATTACATTACCTCCGAGGGCATGAATTAAGAACAATGGACGCTTGCCACTGCTACCTGGCTGAATAGTTACCAAACAAGACCAAGAAGCGGATATATTTGGTTGGCTGAGAATGCTAGCTAATTGTTCTATGGTAGGTGATTGCAGTAAGGTCGCTAGAGGCAGTTTTTGACCAAATTTCTTTTCGACTTGGGTAAATAATTTTACTGCCAGTAGCGAGTTTCCACCCAAGTCAAAGAAATTATCTCTGATTCCTATTAGCTGAATACCTAAAACCTCTGACCAAATTTGCGCTAATTCAATTTCTACGGCTTGACTAGGGGCAACAAAGGCTTTCTCTAATTCTGGCCTTTGGTCGGGGATGGGCAGAGCGCGACGGTCTACTTTACCATTTGGAGTCAGTGGAATTTTGGCGATCGCAACAAAGGCAGAGGGTATCATATACTCTGGCAGTTTCTCTTGCAGAAAACGCCGTAATTCATTCATGGAAGGCGCAGTTTCGCTATTTACCACAACATACGCCACTAATCGCTTATTTCCTGGCTCATCCTCTCTGGCGATAACTACAGTTTCCTGTACAGAGTGGTGTTGTGTGAGTACGCTTTCAATTTCGCCCAACTCAATGCGGAAACCACGAATCTTTACCTGATGGTCAATCCGACCGAGGAATTCAATATTACCATCACTAAAATAGCGGGCTAAATCTCCGGTTTTATATAATTTTGAATTGCCAAAGGGATTGGGGATAAATTTTTGGGCTGTGAGTTCGGGTTGATTTAAATAGCCAGAGGCTAAACATTCTCCACCAATATACAATTCCCCAGTTACCCCAACTGGGCAAGGATTGAGGTAATCATCCAAAATATAATATTGAGCGTTTTGGATAGGTTTGCCATAGGGGATACTCTTCCAATGGGCTTCTACTTTGCCAATGGGGTAATAATTAGACCAAACGGTTGCTTCCGTTGCTCCGCCCAAACTAATTACCTCAACCCCTGGGAAAGTTGCTGTCAATACATCTGGTAGCGTCACTGGTATCCAATCACCACTCATAAATACAAGTCGCAATTGGGGATGACAATTACTGGCTTGAACCTTGGGGAAAAAGCCAGCCAGTTGTTGCAGTGCAGGTGGTGCAGAATCCCAGAATGTAATCGGCTCATGGCAGAGAATGTGCAACAAGGCTTCTGGATCTCGGACATCATTGCTAGTCACAACCCGAATTGAACCACCTGCGGCTAACAGTCCGAAAATGTCATAAACTGACAGGTCAAAACATAAGGATGTGATAAATAAAACTCTGTCGTCAGAATTTACATTAAATGTTTTGTTTACCCATTCAATCAGATTGATAACTGGTTGATGACGAACTACAACCCCCTTGGGTGTGCCTGTAGAGCCAGAGGTAAAAATCACATAGGCAATATCATCAGAATTGGCAGATGCTGGCAAATTTTCTGTGGACAATTTATCTAAATAAGAACGATTCCATACATGCTGATGTCCTACTTCCCATACAGATTGAGTATGTGCAGATTTATTGCCAGCGACAGAAAACTCCGATCCGTAGATGGACGAGGTTGTGTTTCCCGCTGCTTGTGGCTTGTGGCGGTACAAGGCAATATTTTTCCCATGCCCTATTCCCCATTCCCCATGCCCAAAAACTCCATCCCCTTGTGGGTGGAGTTTTTCATCTAAACAGATTAAGTGTTGCAGTGCGCTCAGTTCTAGCTCATGGATACTAGGTAACAGGTTAGTTTGGGTGACTAAACAATTAATTTGCAGAGAAGACAGCAGTAATTGAATCCGTGCTTTAGGAAAGCTGGGTTCTAATGGCACATAGGCACCTCCAGCTTTTAAAATCCCTAACACTGCAGGAATCATTTCTATTGAACGTTCTAAATAAACAGCAACTAACACCCCAGGTTTTACACCCAGTTGTTGCAGGTGATGGGCTAATTGATTAGCTCTACAGTTCAATTGTTGGTAAGTTAATTGTTCCTCGCCACAGACAACAGCTACAGCATTGGGTGTCTGCTCTACTTGCGCTTCAAATAGTTGATGAATACAAAGCTGCTCGGCAAAATCAGCTTGTGTATGATTCCACTCGACCAACATTTGCTGTCTTTCATCTGCTGTTAATAGTGGCAATTCTCCTAAACACTGCCAAGGATTAGTTGCCATGCTGGACAATAAAGTCTCAAGATGTCCCAGCATCCGAGTAATTTTGGCATCGTCGAAGAGCTGTTGGTCATATTTGAGTTTCAATAACAATTCTGACTCTGCATAGCCAACCAACGTTAGAGGAAAGTTCGTCTGTTCTTCTAGGCGGAATTCCAGGTTTTGCCATCTACCACCCTGAGAACGCAAAGCCGAATTTAATTCATAGTTTTCAAATACCAAAATACTATCGAACAAGGGCGTTCCTGGTGGAACATCGCTCCATCTTTGCACCTGGGTTAGGGGAGTATGTTCGTATTCTCGCAGAGCCACCCACTGCGATCGCAATTCCTTTAGCCAAGTCAGTAGCGGTTTTTCTCCAGAAACCCTAACTCGGACTGGTAAGGTGTTGATCAACAGTCCCACCATCGATTCAGCGCCTGCTACAGAGGAATGACGACAAGCTCTTGTCGCACCAAAGACAACATCAGTTTCGCCACTGTAACGACTCAAAAGTATTGCCCAAGCACCCTGTACTAAAGTATTTAGTGTTATTTGATGTTGTTTAGCTAAAGACTGCAACATCGCTGTAGTTTTTTGTGAAAGTCGGATTGCTTGCTCGCCAAAACCGCTTTGCTCACGGGGGTTTGAGTCTACTAATAAAGGTGTGGGTGCAGTAAAGCCTTTGAGCAAGTCCCGCCAATAACTTTCAGCTTGAGACCAATCCTGTTGCTGTAACCATGCAATGTGGTCTTGATAAGGACGGGGTTCGAGGAGTTGTATCTTTGTACCTTCACAAAAAGCGTCATAAAAGGTGAATAATTCCTTGATGACGATGGATAAAGAGCGACCATCTAAAACAGCATGGTGAAAAGTCCAAACAAATTGGTAGACAGATGCTTGCAAGCGAAATAATGCTACACGCATCAAGGGTGCAACATTGAGCTGAAAACCACGCCTGCGATCGCTTTGCAGATAAGCTTGCAATTTAGTTGCTTGTTCTATATCAGATAAACCACGCCAATCTTGCTGTTCTAAGGGAATGATTACTTTGCGATGCACACATTGCTGTGGCTCTCGTTCACTGTCCCAATCAAAGCTAGTTCTCAAAACTGCATGACGTTCAACAACTCTTTGCCATGCTTGTTGAAATGCAAAAACATTAATTTTTTCATCTACTAAACAAATCATCTGCTCAATATCCACTCCCGGCTTGTGAGCGACGAGATTGTTAAACAGCATTCCTTGCTGCATAGATGAAAGTTGATATAAATCTTTTATGCTGACTACTGGCATTTGATGATAATAAAAATTTTGAATGATGTAATAATTGGTGCAAATGTAACCATCAGGATAAAAACTAGATGATTACAAAATTAAATATGATTTCTTATGTGGCTTTACTCTTGAGACCATTGTCATTTTATAGGTAGTCTCAAAACAATGATTTTGGGCAAATCTAGAGACCATTATGTAATAAGAAGCGTTGCTAATTCACATCAGAACTAGAATCTAAATATTCTGCAAGCCATAGTAATTAATAGATTGCAATACATCAAATCTATTAATTAATTACTAAATCAATTTTCTAGACTAGCAGAGGAATTACAAAATTTATGGTAGTGCCGCTTCAACAAGTATCAATAGAATTTAGCAGAGAAAGTCTCAATTTTTATATAAAGATAATAAAGAATTTTCTATTTTTTGCAAAGAAAATATAAAGCTATTATAGCCCTTCCGTAATTTCAACCAATAAAGTGGATATTTTTAACCAGCTAACTGTAGTAAAAATTTAATCTAGTACATCACGGTGAAAATAAAGCACCTATTCTCAATCGCTGAAAGGCTGACCATACAAACTGATTTATTTCATACTTCAGCTTTTTTGTAGTAATGCAATTTTATTCCTGAAATGATTTGCCTAGAGAGGAAATAGGGAAAATATAATGCCAACTTGTACAGATTATTGTAAATAAATCAACTAGTACAGCACGGCGTAAATAAACAGACCATACCCTACGGGAAGCCGCTTTGCGTCTACAAAATCAACAAAAAGCTTACTCTGTCTTAATTTTGAATTTTGAATTTTGAATTTTGAATTCCGCCTTGCGGTACTAGGCATTTTATACATTCAAGAATATTTGCATCATAAATATTACGGATAAAGATAACTAAAATTGGATTAGCAGAACAGAATCATTACTAAGAAATAAATTCCAAAATTCTTACATTGCTTAACCTAGTTCGGTTTATCCTTACTTAGTTAACTAAGTATTAACCTTGGCTTAATTAAAATAGTTATTCATCAAATTAAATTGGTTGCTATCACAAACAAAAAATAAAGACTTTGACTAGAAAATATTAATTTCCATAACCGTGTTATTACGGTTATCTATTTGGTTTACATATTTTAATATTATAATTAATAGTATGAGCAAATCATGGCATAGCTTAATTTAGATATGCCATAAACCAGTAGCTATTGGTAATATTAGTTTCACAAATAAAATTTTTAATTTCTTATATCTAGTTACAAATAAAACGTTAGCATTATAGGGTAATCTTGCTGGTATTTCTATGTTTTTGGCTTTGCTAATGACTATACATAATCCATTCTTTAATTAGAAGAGATTAATTACTTTAAGGTTGGTTAACTTACACAATACTTATTGGCTGAACTACTGATTAAACTTATGCTGTCTCTAGAGCAAACAAGATTAGATAAATTATTGGATGAATTTAAAACCTCTATCAAAATTCAGTACAGTGGCAGGCTCAACGTTAAAAGTTCTCATAATTCTCAATGGACTTTCTATTATCATCTAGGACAGATAGTTTGGGCAACAGGAGGCAATCATCCTTACCGCCGTTTGTATAGATATGTCATGCAGAATTGTCCTCATATTGAAATGAACAAATTACTGCTACATGTTGAGGATACCTCAAGCGATTATTGGGGATATCGTCTCCTAGAAATTTTATATAAAAAATATCAAGTTACTCTCCAACAAATTGACACCATTATCAGGGGCACAATTTCAGAGGTTTTATTTGATTTAGCTCAACATCTCAATCGTGCTTCATTACTTTATGAGCGCCATCAAGAAGTAATTTTAACAGCACCTAATGATTTCACAAGTTCAAATATAATTATTCAACAAATACAAGAATCTTGGAATATTTGGTCAAAAGCTGGGCTAGCAACTTTCTCTCCTCACTTAGCACCAATTATTCGTAAACCAGAACAACTCCAACAGATGGTAAGCCCAACTGTCTACAAAAACTTTGCAAATTTAATGAACGGCAAATACACCTTATGGGATTTAGCCGTAAAAATGAATCAGAGTATATTATCAATAACGCGTTCCCTACTTCCTTATATTCGTCAAGGCATTATAGAACTGATTGCAGTACCTGACTTTTCTTTACCAACTACTGAACTCAGAAATAGCTCTAACGTTACACCATTAAAGAAGCTAACTTCTCCACTCATTGCTTGTGTTGATGATAGCCCTCAAGTCGGTAAATTGCTGCAAGAAATCCTCATCTCAAATGGTTTTAGGTTTATCAATATTCAAGAGCCTCTACAAGCTCTACCCATTCTAATTCAGCATAAGCCAGACTTAATCTTTTTAGATTTGATTATGCCTGGTGTGAACGGATACGAACTCTGCGCCCAGTTACGCAGAAGCTCTGCCTTATCGAAAACACCAGTAGTTATCTTAACGGGCAGTGATGGTCTTTTTGATAAGGTTCGGTCTAAGGTTTTTGGTGCAACAGATTTTGTGACTAAACCTATAGAGGTGGATAAATTACTAGAGCGAGTACGTCAATATCTACCTAATGCATTCACAGCCAATAATGTGGTTATACCTCAACCAAGTTCTGTCTGATCACGTTTGTTCTTATCAGCCAGTTGAGTAGAAATTTTGATTTCAAATTAGGCTCAAAGGGCAAGAAATAACTCTTGCCCTATACCCCATTGGAAAATTTTAATGGGATTGAAAGTAATTTTTGACGATTTGTAAAATGCGATCGCTCGCTTTACCATCACCAAAAGGATTGATAGCGTTTGCCATTGTGTCGTAAGCTATGGGGTTGCTGAGTAACTCCGCCGCAGCTGCCACAATATTCTCAGTTTCAGTTCCTACAAGTTTAGCTGTACCCGCCGTCACCGCTTCTGGCCTTTCTGTGGTTTCTCTCAGAACTAGTACAGGCTTACCAAGACTGGGTGCTTCTTCTTGCAAACCGCCAGAATCAGTCAGCAAGAAATGCGATCGCGCGATCGCGCCGACTAATTCCTTATAATCTAAAGGTTCTGTCAAAAATATGCGGGGATGATTCCCTAAAAGCGCTTGTAATGGTTCTCTTACCGTAGGATTCCGGTGTAAAGGTAGCAACAGCGCCGTATCAGGAAATTTATCTAATATCTGTAAAAATCCCTGAGCAATTCCTTGTAGTGGTTCTCCCCAATTTTCCCGGCGATGAACTGTAGCCAGCAATGTGCGATATGATGACCAGTCTAAACCCGGAATATTGCAAGCTGGCTCAATTGCAGCTACATTTAACAGCGCATCAATTACCGTATTACCAGTTAAGTGAATTTCACCCAACACACCAGAACGTTGTAAGTTCTCCATAGCCAGTGGCGTGGGTGCAAAGTGCAATTGCGTAATTTGCGAAATTAGGCGACGGTTAGCTTCTTCTGGGTAAGGATTAAATAATTCATCAGTTCTTAATCCTGCTTCTACATGGCCTACAGGAATTTTTTGATAAAATGCCGCCAAAGCTGCGGCAAAAGCTGTTGTAGTATCTCCCTGTACTATGACTAAGTCTGGCTTGTTTTCTTTAAATAACGTTTCTAAACCGCGCAGACTGCGACAGGTAATATCACTTAAAGATTGTTGAGGCTGCATAATCTCTAAGTTTCCATCTGCTGTTAGGTTGAACAGCTGCATTACTTGCTCAACCATTTCACGATGTTGTCCAGTCAAAATTACTTGTGACTCAAAATCTTGTGACCTTTGAAAGACTTGAATTACAGGAGCTAGTTTAATTGCTTCTGGACGAGTACCTAAGATTATATAAACTCGTTTTTGATTAGTCATTTAGTTATTGGTCAAGGGTCAAGGGTCAATGGCAATTATGATAAACGACTATTAAGAAAATTAAATTGTAGAGTATGTTATCCCTATCGAGTAGGGTAGAGCAAAATTTAAGGTGCGTTAGCCTTTGGCATAACACACCCTACTTCATATTTATTCATATATTACAAACACCAAATAAACATGAAAAAACCCGGCTGAACCGGGCAGATGTACTGTTTGTCGAAGTTAGCAATTATTTGATTTCGCAAGTTAATGGACAAGCAGCATAGACGGAAGTCTGTAATTGTTCTGCCTCTCCATGCAGCCAGCTAAGCCATTTGATTTGTTTTGGATGTATACCTTTAGCAGTTAACACCCCAGCAGCTAAGACAACTGCCATCACATTAAACAAAATCAAACCACCTGCTACTAATAAAACTGCACTTACAGGCATCACAGATTGCAACACAATCGACAACAGACACCCGACCGTAGCCATCAAAACCACTAATGGGAACCCGACAACCAACAAACATACTGCCAATGTGAAAGTCCAGATCAAAAAACTTTTGATCATTAACAAGGAGTAGGTCTTACCTAGATTAGAGCTATCTGCCGAAACCATGACTTTTCCTCCCAAATACACAGCAAGATTTTTACTTCAGCTTTATCTCACTTTCGCGAGAACACTGAACTATTCAATTAGAAGTTCAGTATATAAAAACCTATAGCTAAGATGAGCATTTATTTACTAAACTTTACAGTTAATTTTTTGTAAATATGAATGTAAAGTGTAAGTCCTATATAGGTAGAAAGCTTACTATCAACATCTACCAAAAGGAATATAAGAACTTAAGCAAGCACTTCACTAACGCTTTCTAAATGATCTACATCACTTATGCTTAACATTTCTTATAATAAATCACAGTCCTTCTCATAATTCTCAGATAGTGCTGAAGAAATTATCTGCTAGCGTTTTTGCTGTTAATTGATCACTAGTTTTGTCCAGACTAGAAATAAATTTCTCATTTAGAGAGGATAAAGTATTTTCTCTTAAGTAATATGTCTTAATAAAAACTTGATATTAGCAGGAATATCACTGATGCTTCTCAAGGGTTTGAGTATGTTAAACAAGGTTATATCTAGTTAATAAATTTTACATAACTAATAGATGCCATAAAGCTAGTAAAAAAACATACTCAGATCTCTCATAAAAAAGAACTGACTGCCGTTTTCAAGTATCAAGCAAATAAACACTGATTACCCTGCCTGACAAGCGCCCTGAGGGTATCGATAAGTAAGTTTTCCTCTAATTTAATTTTTTGCTTCATTGTAAAGATTTATGACCGACCTACAGCGTCCATCTAGTTCTAATCCGCCTCAACGTAATGTGCCGCCAATGCCGCCACCAATGCCAGCACCACCGCCACCGACGCTGAGTACCCAACGCCAGGCGACACAAACCTTGGATATGTCAAGCTACCCTGGGGTTCCCGCTGCACCACCACCAGTTGCACCACCACCACCACCGTCTGCGCCACCGCCACCAGCTGCACCTCCAGCGGCGGCGCATCGTCCTGGTGCGCCACCACCAATGCCTAATGTTCCCAGTGTCAAAAGCAGTGTGCCGACGCTGACATTAGAGAAGCTAATTGAGGAAGCTTACGAAAAAGGTTTTTCTGACATTCACCTGGGTGTAGGTGAAACGCCACGTTTTCGTAACCGGGGCGAAATTGAGAAAACAAATCATCCAGAAACAGATAAAGACACTTTTGTCAGTTGGATGCGGGAAGTCTTAACCGAAGCTGAAATTAAGCGCTTTGAAGAAAATCTAGAATTTGACGGTGCAACTCAGTACGAATTTGCCCGGGTGCGGATTAATATCTTTGACTCGCTCAAAGGCTATGCAATGGTATTGCGGTTAATTCCCCTAAAAATCTTAACAATGGAGCAGTTAAGACTACCGCCAATTTTCCGCGAAATTTGTCATGCTCACAAAGGTTTAATTTTGGTAACTGGGCCCACCGGTTCTGGTAAGTCAACAACGATGGCAGCAATGATTGATTACATCAATAAAGAGATGCCCAAGCATATCATTACCATCGAAGACCCGATTGAATTTGTTCACAAAAGCCAAAAGTCTTTGATCAAACAACGGGAAGTGGGAATGCACACCCGTAAATTTGATAACGCTTTAAAAGCAGCTTTGCGGGAAGATCCAGATTTAATTCTGGTGGGGGAAATGCGGGATAAAGAAACAGTCAACACCGCTTTAAAAGCTGCCCAGACAGGTCACTTGGTAATGGGAACACTGCACACCAATAGTGCTGTAAAAACTATTGAACGGATACTTAACCTGTACTCTGGTGAAGAACAAGATGCTATGCGGGTGGCAATTTCCGAGTCTTTAGTATCTGTAATTGCCCAAGGCTTATGCCGGACGACAGATGGTAAGCGCGCAGCATTCCACGATATCCTAATTAATACCGAAGCTATTAAAGAATGGATTAAAGATGGGAAGTATGACGAAATTACCGAACTCATGAAGCAAGCCAGCTTTGATGGCATGATCACGATGAATCAGTCGTTGTATAACCTATACCAAGATGGACGAATTACTGAGGAAACAGCCTTAGAAATGTCACCGACTCCTAATGAAATGGCTCAATTCCTCCGAGGACGAGTTTAGTTACAGTAAATAAGTAAAGTAAAAGGTAAAAGGTAAAAAAACAAAATTTTTTACTTTTTACTTTTTGTTGTGGAGTTATGTAGTTCCAGAAACTGACTTGAATACAGATAAACTATCTAAAACCCAGCTGTTTAAAGGTATTGCCCTATTTACCCCTGGAGGCGATTTAATTTATTGCATCGACCCTAGTAAACAAGGGAGATGGCATTTACAACTGTGTGCTGCTTTGCAGGAAATTTTGGATCTATCAGAACCGCCGCATTTTTTAGTCCCTTGCTACACAGCAACAGTTGATCACTGGTTAGATCCGCGCACTAAACAAGTACGAACCTTTGCTGAAGCTTATCCAGCAGTTTTGCGACATCAAGCTGTGCTCAACGCGATTTTTGGCACGGGGGAATTAGCATGGCAAGCTGCGCCTTGGGTTGATGGTTTGTGCGATCGCATGGTATTAGCTACTTATCGTTCCTCATTTCCGCAGCTTTGGGAAGACCATGATTTAATTGTGCGCTTAGATGCCGATTCAACACAGAAGTACCATCAAGTCACCACAAAAACACAAAGTTTCCTACTGAAAACCCAAGCCTATGTGTTGCGGTTGTTTGTCGCTGGACATAGTGCAAATACGGAACGCATTTTACAAAATTTACACGAACTCCTAGAGCGATCGCTAGGACAACCTTACACTTTAAAAGTGGTTGATGTTTTAACTAATCCAGAACAAGCGGAAATCGACCAAGTCAGTGCTACTCCCACCTTAGTTAAAGTTTGGCCCCATCCCATTCGCCGACTTGTTGGTGATTTAGATCAAGCAGAAAAAATCCTACAAATGTTAGGCGCGCAAGAGAAATTGTAAGTGTGAGGATTGGGAAAAACTAAAATAGCAGGAAGCAGAGGATAAATAACAAACGCTAAATATCATATAAATTAGCTTTTTTCAATCCCCAATCAATGTTAATTTATGTGAGCCAATATGGCTCAATTAGCAAATTCAATTCTGATATTATCTCCAAGTCTTAACTACAAATAACCATCCACTTACACTTCCTTGTAGCAATACTAGGAGGTTTTTTTACCCATTATTTATGCTCAAATATGAACTTGGCGTAGCAGTCAATCCATCTGAGGAATGAAAAAGTATGATGATAAATTTAAATAAATTGAGGGGTATTACCCCTATAGTATGTTGAAAATTATGAGTGTAAAATGAGACTTGGGTTTAAAGAAATATTTTGCTTCCAATCCTACTCATTTAATTGTGAGTAGGATGTTTTATATTTATTATTTTTATTATGATTATTTAATTATTTAGTTATATAGTGTATAGACTATCAATAGGCGATCGCACAGTAGATAACTAAATTACTATTAACAAATTAACAAGAGGTAGTTAAACTATCCTTGATATTGAACCGAGTTTAAATAGATAAAAATATATATAAGCGAGTCTTATCATTTTTCATTCTTAAAAAAAAGGCAGGTTCTCCTGCCTTTGGAATGAGTCTAAAAATCTATCTTCATTAAAGATAGCATTTGGTGTTAACAATGCTATGACAACACTGTGACATAGATATGATTATTTCGTAAGTTATTATATTTTAGTATCTCAGTATAATTAACTAAAAATCATGAGACTATAATTGCTAAAAGCCTGATGAATATTAGCTATAAAAGATGCTGAAGTGGAGTATTGAATTGCTTTCTTGGGTACAAAATTTGTATCATTTTTTATGTTTAGTTTTATATTCTGAGGTTGCACAAAATACCGCTTCATTTCAGAATAGAGCTTCGTTTGGGGCAAGCCCTCGGGTGCTGTGTGACAAGCACTGCAACCAAAGGGGCAGGAACGCTAGACGCTACCCGCGGAGGGTTGGCGTAGCCTTTCATAGAGAAACTATGCCGAAGACTTTAGCTGATGACCTAAACTTCAAAGATGCCAAACTCGATAAAATTCTAAATAATCCATATTTTCTGCACAGTGCCACAGAAGTTTAAAAGAGTTGCGATATCGTTCCCATTCATCATCTAAGACTTGATAGCAGTTGGAATTTTTTAAAGCTGCAATTACTTGTGGTAACTGTTCATTGAGAACAGTTTCTTTTAAGTTGTCAGTTGCACGTTTATGTAGTGAAATATTTTCGGTGGATGTTATCAGTTGTAATAAAGTTGTAAGTGCAACTGGATTACCTGGATTGAGTTGCGCTAATTTATAAGCCCGTCTTCTTTGGGTATCTTCATCTTCAGAGGCGGTGATACCGCGAATTAATTCAGAAATTTTTGAGTTGATAGAGAAATAATTGGATGCGGCTGATTTTTGTTTTCTCTTATTTCTTCTATACTGATCAAATGTTGAGGTGGGAGAAACTTCAGCGGATTTAGGTAAATCATCACCTTGCAGCGTGGCTAAATTTTCTAAAGCTTGTCGGCTTTGAGATGAATCAATTGCAGATTCAGCGATTTGTTTAAGTGTAGAGATGGCAATGGAATTTTGGGGGTCGATTTTACCTAAACTATAGGCAGCTTTGCGACGAGTAGATTCATTTTTGCTAGATGCAATAATATCTAGCAAGGCTGCGATCGCATTTTGATTACCAGCATCGACTCTGGCTAAACTATAGGCCACTTGCCAGCGAACTGAATCATAATGTAGAGTTTTGACGAGTGCTTCTAATTTAGCGATCGCAATTTTGTTACCTGGATCGAAAATTTTACCCAAGCTGTAAGCCGCATTCCAAATTACGAAATCATTTTGGCTAGAAGAGATGTAGTTTTCTAAAGCTGCGATCGCTTTTGGGCGATCGGTTTTTAATAAAGCCACCCGCGCACATTCTACAATTGGGGCTGGA
This sequence comes from Calothrix membranacea FACHB-236, assembly GCF_014696315.1. Classification (GTDB taxonomy): domain Bacteria; phylum Cyanobacteriota; class Cyanobacteriia; order Cyanobacteriales; family Nostocaceae; genus Aulosira; species Aulosira membranacea. Next base: position 64,917 of record NZ_JACJPX010000026.1, on the reverse strand, counting down.
TATCTCCACGGCTTTTCGTCTTGGAAGTCGCCATAACCAAAACGCCACTTTACCAACTGCTGCACAATTTCATCAGCTTTTTGACAATCTGCAAATTCAGCAATTCCTTGGGCGGCGACAAAATAAGCTTGATAGCCATAGTAGCCACCGCAGTTATCATTGAATTCAATTAATGCTTGAATAAATTCTTCCTTGTGTGTCTGCAGAATATCATCTCTACCCAGCCATAGCAGAATGACTTCGCGCCACTGGGGTTCAAAGATGCGGTAACTGGGAGATGAGGGAGATGAGGGGGAAGGGTTGAGATGTAATGTGTGATTTAGGAAAAAATGCCAATCCGTAACAGCTTGGGCGGCAAAATATTCTTGAAAGGTGGGATGGTAAAAAGCATAAACTTTTTCGCCCTGAGTTTCGGAGATACCTACCTGATTTAGCCAGCCTAACTGTAATGCTAATTCAAATAAGCCATCGTCAGACGCGCCGAGAACCTGAGAAACAAAGCGATGTCTGAGACGAAACTTGGTTTTTTCTTGGGAAATAGCTAATAATGCTAATTCTCCTAACGCCCGATTTAACTGCTGTCGCTGGGTGGAAGTTGTGGGAAAACGATCCTGTTTCCATTCGTAGATTGACTCTACAAACTGTTCGTACAACATCGCTTTAGTTGTGGGTAATCTGCCCTGGGCTAATCCCCAGGTACGACATAATAAAGCTAATCTCAGTGGATTTTTTACCGCATCCTTGAGTCGTCGCCGTTCTGGTTGATTTAACTCTGCTTGTAAACTCTCACCACAAGCGGGATTATCTTGAAACCAATGCTGAATAAATTCTCCTACTTGGTTGGATGCATATTTGGAACCGAAGGAAAATTCTGTGCCATAGCTAAAATTTAAGTTGCGATAGACTTTAAAAGCTTGCAGCGCATTTTTACCTCCATCCCAAACATTCAGCCGACAAGTCAAAATTATCTTGGCATCTGCAACCCAGCCTGTCAAAAAACTCGCAATTTTCGTTAAAGCTTGGCTAGAGTCCAAAGCCATTTCATCCACTGCATCTAAAAGTAACCAAATTCGCCCTTGGTTAAACTGTTCGCAAAATGCTTCCTCAACTTCCTCCGAGACGCGCAGCTTGCGAAGTGCAGTAGGTAGCCAATCTTGAATTAAGTATTGTTCTAAAGTTTTACCTTGCAAATCTGCTAAAGAAATCCAGACAGGTAAATCTTCAGTACTATCTAAAATCCATGCGGCAATTTTTTGCAACAATGTAGTTTTTCCCGCCCCCGGTTCCCCTAATATGGCGATGCGCTGGCTATCTTGCGCCCCTATTAATTGTTGAATAAATTCATCAGGGTTAAAAGTCTGAGTCATTTCCGAATCTTCAGGTTCATATAACCGCGAACCATCTTGCGGCGTGACATCCCCACCTTGACGCAGACGTTGTTTGCGTTCCACCAAACCCAGGGGAACATAAACCTGATTTAATTCAAAACTCACACCATCAGCACTCGTCAGAGGATTAGTAGTCAACCGCTGGTGATTTTGCGCCATTAAAGCATCACGACAAAGTTGCTTCCAGTCGGGGGATGGGGGAGATGAGGGAGATGAGGGCGATGAAGGAGAATTTGCTTCCCCTTGTCCCCTTGTTCCCTTGTCCCCTTGTCCCCCTGTCACCTGCTTCGACTTCTCCGGGCGGTGGCTTTCCCAGTGGATATCAAATTTTTGTAAATTGGCGGCTATGTCTTGGCGATCGCACCATAAATTGAGAGTAAAGTGCCAAGTTTCTGAACCGCTGCGAGATGGGCGATTATCTTCAAGAATTTCTAAGAAATCTGTAAACCGTTTTAAAGCTTCTTTGATGTGTTCGGCGTTTAATTGTGTTTCACCTGCTGCCAAACTTGTTAATGTTTGTAAAAATCTCACTTTTGTTCTGACAACTAGGCGATTGTCAGATAGCCAGCGAGTTTGGATTTGGGGACGGAGAGCATCCAAACCAGCTTCATCACTACAGTCTAGGGCATCATTAGCATAAGCTAATAATACCTCTAACAAGCGGCGCGATCGCTTTTTTGCTTCTGGGCCATAACTCGCTCTTGCCATCGCTGTAGTTGTAGAACTGGACAAAGTTCGGGAATTATCCAAGTTTAACAACTTCCGCACTGGGTATTTAGTTAGTAGGGGGAAGGGGGAAAGGGGAAAGGGAAACTAAATTCCCCAGTCCCCAATCCGATTACAAGAGTTCTTTAATTTTGAATTTTGAATTTTGAATTTTGAATTGATTTGTCCCTAATCCCTATTTCTCCGGTGGTAAATCGATAGTGTAAATAGTTTCCCCTTTCAAGTTATGCAGCCTGACTGTCATCACAGTTGTATAACTGTTAATTTTGACTGTACCGAAGAATTGCAAACCTTCACTGGGGGGACGATTTGCTTTCATTCCTGGGGGAATACTGAGAAACTTAACTTGCGGGCCGAAGGTATTATCTAGTTTGTTTGGCCCAAATGTCCCGGCGTTGAGAGGCCCAGCGACAAATTCCCAAAAAGGCTTGAAGTCGGTAAACTGTGCTTTAGCTGGATCGTAATAGTGGGCGGCTGCATAATGCACATCCGCAGTTAACCAGACAACATTCTTAATATAGTTGCGTTTAATAAAACGTAGTAAATCAGCCAGTTCCAGTTCTCTTCCTAAAGCTGCGCCATCTCCATTCGCCCAAGCTTCAAAATCAGTGCTACCATCTGGAACTACCAACCCTAAAGGCATATCACTAGCAATTACTTTCCAAGTAGCTTTTGATTGCTGCAATTGCCTTTTTAACCATCGTAATTGTTTGCTGCCTAAAAATTCTGTTTCTTTACTTTGTGTTGTTTGGCGATTAGTTGTATTTGGCCCTCGGTAGCTACGCTCATCAAGCATGAAAATTTCTAATAATGGCCCATAGCTAAAAGAACGATAAATTTTAGCTTTGTCTGTTAAATCACCTTTATAGCGGATGGGCATATATTCTAAAAATGCTTGTCTTCCCCTTTCTGCTAGTAAAGAAGTATCTTTTACTGTGTAGCGAGTATCATTAATGGGGAGAATTTCACCAGGGTACCAGTTGTTAGTTACTTCATGGTCGTCCCACTGCGATAAAATTGGGACTTCTGCATTAAAACGTCTGACGTTTTCATCCATTAAATTGTAGATATAATTACCACGAAATTCGTCTAGAGTTTCTGCAACTTTTGATTTTGCTGGTGTGGTAATATTGTTCCAAATTTTGCCGTCATCCAGAGTTACTTGTGAGGGAATTGGGCCATCAGCGTAAATATTATCGCCAGAATGGATGAAAAAATCGGGATTCATTTTCCGCATGGTTTCGTAAATTTTCATCCCGCCAAAATCAGGATTAATCCCCCATCCTTGACCGGCTGTATCTCCACCCCAAGCAAAAAAGATATCTTTTTTATATTTAGATGGAGTACGGAAAGTACCTGTAACAGGTGCGCTATAGATGTTTTTATCAGCTAAATTTTGGAAAGTTACCCGATAGAATATCTGTTGACCTGGGGGTAAGTTATTGAGATTTAACCTGGCGGTAAAGTCGCTATCTTCCAAAGCTGCTGGGCCGAAAACACGCTGCACACGGCGGAACGATTCATTAGTCGAGTATTCTACAATCATCCGGGCAGGGCGATCGCTCTTACTCCAAATGATGATGCTATCATCGCTAATGTCTCCGCAAGCTACACCATAAGGTATGCTCGGACGCATTTTTTCGGATGTAATAATTGCTGGCGCTTGTCCAAAAACTGTTGATTGTGATAGAAGATTTTGAGCGACAATTCCACCGCCTGTAAGTGCTGAAGTTAGCAAGAATTGGCGGCGGTTTAGCTTCGCTGGCGGTTTGAATTCCATAATTTTTAGCAGTGGTATTTCAGAAGAAGAATTGCTGATTGCTGAGTGATAGTTACAGTTTTATTAGCTTTGTGTAATAAATACACAAAGCTTTTCGATAGCAAATATGCAAAACTTGCTAATAGCAGAAATGTTGAAAATATTACCAATTACCAAGTTGGAATTTATCACGATTAATGGAATTTATTAGTAAATATTCAGTTATAAAAAAGTTAAGAAAAGCTAGCATTACAATTTTGATGTCATACCCTAAGTAAGTTGGCAAGCAAAATTCTATATGTATGAAGAAATATAAATTCTCATCTCCAAAGTTGGGGGATTCCCCTAGCTTCTCAACTTCCCCTAGCAGACTCAGCCTTGTTCTATAAGCTTTTCCAGGTTTTGAGGCTATATTGGCTTCGGGGAAATTCCCTGGCATATTCTTAAGACATAGATGAAGCACCTAAAAATTTAGATATCACTCAGCCAATATGTTAAAACTTACCTACACAGAAGACAGCTTTAGCTTAGAACATCTGGAAACCTCGTTGGAAAATTGGATAAATCAAAGAGTTACACTATCTTTGCATTCTGCAAATAATATTTACATTGAATCTAGTCAAGCAGCATTTTTACTTCCTTGTGATTTATCTAATTTGGAAGAGTTAGAGAAATTAAGTCAAGCAAATATTTTAGAAATTTGTCCTTGTGATGCTGATGCGGTAGAAGTTGTTCTTAAAGGTAGTTGGATAGCATCTAATCAAGAGAGTGAAGTAGGTATTTTTGTAACTTCACTGGACAAATATGCGGAATTATTACTTGAACAACTAGCGCAAACTAAACAATTTATGCCATTGTTAACTGTTGAAGATTCACAGTTAACAGTCAACAGTTAACAGTCAACAGTCAACATTCAGTCTTGCTGTTCGCGGGACTTTGGTGCGACTTCCGAACCCGAACTTTGAATTCGTCCTAGTCAGTCGCGCCGCCTTTCCCCGGACAGCATCCCATAATAGGCAAGGGGGCAGGGGGCAGGGAGCAGGGGGGAGAAGAAAAGCTTATACCCATTTTATTAATTTCAAAAGTTCCAAAATATTAAATTTAGAATTATCTAATTTTTCAGTTTTGCTGTTCGCGGGACTTGAGTATGACTTCCGTTCCAATTTGTTAAATTGTCAAACATAGTCGTGCTAATCTTTCCCCGAACAGCACCATAATACAGCAGATTAGATTTTTATAAGGTACAGCAACTAATTGAAAAAAGTAATGAGTAATAAGTAAATTTCCTACTCATTACTCATTACTCATTACTCATTACTCAATTTATATGGTTAGTAATAATAACCGCGTTGAGCAGGTGGCGCGGGAAGATTTGGTGATGTTTATTAATGCTTGTCTGGCTTGTACGGGACAGCGGGAATTTTATGATGATGCTTATGGACAGCGAGTATCAATTAACTTTTTACATGATTATATTTTGGGGAATTATCGCTTACTTTATGCTCGTTCTTTGGCGGCGGGGATTAATCATTTTAATCAGGCGCAGATTATTTTGAAATTGCTGGCGACGGGAAAGAATACGTTACCGCAACATAAGGAAGAGGAGGGTGCTTTAATTGCTCATGCGCTCAATTCTTTACCGCCGCAACGGGCTTGGGGAGTGTTGCAGCAGTTGCGTCAACAACGAATTAACAACCGTCGGAGTCGCGCGATCGCACGGGATTATTTACAACAGCGACGCGATTTAAGTTTCCATGCTGTGAAGTATCGTCCCAAGGTAAGAGCGATCGCATCTCACGCACATTTGAAACTTCAAGGTGAATTAGGTACTTTTCTGTTCCGCAATTGGAAGCAAAAGGTGTATGAAACTGAGTTATTCGAGAAGTTTCGTCAAGCACATTTTAGCGAACAGGCTATTTATGACTTACCTTTCACTGTGGCTGAGGGATTAGCAGCAAAGCACAAAGTTAAACGCGATGTGTTTTTAACCCGCATCCAACAGCAAATGACTGTGGGTGAAAAGTTGCGCTTCCAAGGTGCGGCGGAACGCACTGAAAAGGTGGAAATTGACTTAGATTTGGGAAAGTTACCCTTAACTAAGTTAGCGTTGTATATTTTATCTTTGCCTTTGGAAAGGAGAAAAGAGCAAAGGGAGATTTTTCAGCAAGCTTTAGAGCGATCAGCTCGTTCAGTGCTAAAAAAAGCACCGTTGAAACTGGGAAAAGTGGCAGCAGTTTTAGATTGTAGCTACTCTAGCTCAGGTTCTAGTGAAAAGCGTCGCCGTCCTTTGGGTGTAGCTGTTGCTACTCACTATTTATTGCAAGCCGCATCACAGGAATATCGCGCTTTTTGGACGGTACCCGTAGAAGATGCTTTGCAAGTCCGTCCACATGGACAAACTGACTTAGCTACACCTTTATTAGCCGCCTTGGGTTCTGGTGCAGACTTAGTTGTGATTGTCTCCGATGGTTGCGAAAACTATCCCCCCAATGGTGCGGCGGAAGTGTTGCGGATATTTCGGGCTAAGTTAGATCCAAAAAGAAGAACTTCCATCATTCATTGCAATCCGGTGTTTAATTCTGAGGATTTCTCCTTGCGAAATCTCAGCGCCAGCATCCCGACAGTGGGATTGCGCGACGCTGAAGACTTACCAACCATGCTGGGATTTGCACGCTTCGCTGATGGTTCTGCACCTTTGTCAGAATTAGAAGCATATTTGGCTGAACGAGTCCAACAAATGTTGAGTGAAATATGAAGCTTGCAGCTTTGAAGGCGGAAGGTGAGCTTTTGAAGGTGGAAGTTGCAGGTTTTTTCTCGGAAGTTGCACCTTTGAGGCTGAAGGTTGCGGCTTTTAGCTGGAACGTTGCACCTTTGAGGCTGGAAGTTGCGGCTTTGAGCTTAAATGTTGCACCTTTGAGGCTGAAGATTGCGGCTTTTTTGTCTCACGCAGAGGCGCAGAGGCGCAAAGAAGAGGAGAGTAGGGTGTGTTGTCGCGTAGCGCAACGCACCACCAACCATCTCAAGTACTTTACCCTACACCATCACACCAGTTTTCCCCATTCCCCCTTCCCCATTTCCCATTCCCCTTAATCTTATGGCTACCAAACAGCAATTATTAACAGATATCTCTTTAAAAGGATTGGAAATTGCACCATCCCAGATACGCGGTGCTGTGCGGATTGTCCCCCTATTGCGTCGTCAGGTGCGCGGAGACTTACGTTTAGTGCAGCGTGATTATCACGAAGACATAGCGGTGGTTTCGTTAGAAGATAAAATCACAGAACCAGGACTAAAATACTACTCCTATGTACCTCACGGCTTGGTAGTTTCTTGGAGTGATGACGGTAGCCCCATCGCCGCTTTTGGCGGACAAATGCTCAAGCCGGATGGAAAGCGTTTAGACTGTGGTTGTGCAAGTGTGCGGTTAATGCATCGCATGGCGAAGCGGGAAGCTAAGAATCAACTGCGATTGTTACCTCTGCATTTGGCTATGGAAGGTTTTCTCTCGCTGTTTTTTTCAGGGCCAGATATTGCTTGGAGTGAGTATTCTAAGTATTCTCTATCTCATGGGCTGGGTTCACGCTATGAAATGTCCTTCAGTGGACGTTATATAGCGGGGTTGGAAGATGCTTTGCGGGTGTTTGAGATTCATCCCCGACAAGTTGGGGTGTTGGTATTTGTAGCTGAGACTTTAGCATCGGCTTTTGTCGTTCCTACCCCAGAAGATTACCGGGCTTTGCACACCAGTTTACTAGAAGACTTCTACGGCGAGTTAATTTACGAATACAGCATGATGTTTGACAAGCCATTTCCTATGGATTTGTCTGTAGATGATTCTAAAATTAACAGCTTGGCAGATTTGAGAAATGCGATCGCGCAAATGCGATCCGATTGGGCTGCTTTTCAAGGCTTCATGGCGGAAGGCTTACTACAACGTCCCCTAAATTCCCAGCGAGTTTATACAATGGGGCCGTTTGTACTCCAACGTTTTATCACTAGTCTGCTTCCCAAGGAAGAAAACCATATTGGCGAAGCAATTATTCGTGAAGATGGCGAACTAGAATATCTCAAAACTTACCGCCTTTCCGCCGCCCAAACCCGCCGTGTCTATTTACTCAGTCAATTACACTTATACAACTGGAACATCGACGCAACCGCTAAAGCCCTAGGTAACTCCCGTGAAGAATTCGTCACCCGTTTAGAAACAGCCGGCTTTGGCTACTTACTCAATCAACAAGTCCGAGACGCAGCTAGAAAAAAGCGGAAGAAATCATAAGAGTCAAGAGTCAAGAGTCAAGAGTCAAAAGTTATTCCCCAGTCTCCAGTCCCCAGTCCCCAATCCCCAATCCCTCACGCACACTGCGAAATTCCTGCTAAATCAGCAACAGTTCCTGCTAATACATCTAAGTTAAATGGCTTGTGAAGATACCTTTGATAACCAGCCAAATATGCATTTCTGCGATCGTCATCTGTGACATCAGCGCTAAATGCGATCGCCGGAGTTCTTCTCCCTGTCTGTGCGTCAAGTTTTCTGACTTTTTTGATGAGAGAATAGCCATCTTCATCTGGTAAGCAAATATCACTAATCAGAATATCTGGTTGGAAGAATGAAAAGATTTCTATAGCCTGTTTCACTGATGTCGCTGTCTTTACTTCTGCTCCTTCTAATTCAAACAAAATACCCAAAAGCTTAATAGTATCAGGATCATCATCAACAACTACTAATCTTAAACCCTGAAATGAAATAGGTTTCTTATACATGATTCGACTTAGTTAAATTTAAAAACTGGGATTAGCAACCGTATTAAAACTACGTGATGAGCTATATATGATTTATCTGCCATTCATATAAAGATTAGATAAAGTTACATCATGTCGTCTGTCCGGTTTCGTACATACAAATGTAAACATATTTATCTGTCTATTTATATAGATTTATCTATCTTCTTGATGTGGCAAGTTTCCGAATAATCGCGTAAATTCGTCTTTTACCACCTGGTAACACTCACAAGAAGCTGCTTCTAAACCTTTCCTATCTAAGATGCTAATATGTCCGCGATTGTAGCTGATGATTCCTGATTGGCTGAGAGTAGCAGCCGCGACACTTACACCAGCACGCCTGACACCTAGCATTTGGGCGATAAATTCTTGGGTTAAAGGAAACTCTTCAGATTCCATGCGATCGGCAATTTTTAGCAGCCATCTGGCTAGGCGCTTGTCTAAACTATGGAGACGGTTACAAGCCGCGCCTTGCGCTAATTCTATTAATACAGCTTGTACGTAGCGGAGTAGCAGGTTTTGCAAAGGCCCACCTTGGAAAAACTCCGCTTTAAGTATATCTGCGTTAATCCGCATCGCCTCGCCTGGAACTTGCACTATTGCTCGCATTGATGAAATATTGTCTCCCAAAATTACAGGTAGACCTACCATACCTTCCTGACTCACCAAGGCTACTTCGACTGTTGCACCGTCATCCATAGTGGCTAGTAAAGAAATTACACCATAATGAGGAAAATAGGCATAATCGATTGGTTCAGCTACTTCGCAAATAACTTCCTGAGTTGGGAGAGAAACTAACTTAAAGTGAGAAGCAAGGCGTTCATATATATCGGGTGGTAAAGCCCCAAGTAGCTGATTTTCCGGTTGCATCAGAGGTTAGTTTTCTATTAACATTAGCTAGCTCTTTAATTCCATTACCTCTAGAAAAATTAACCGATTGGCAATAGAAAAATTAAGCATCTTTTCCCAATGTCACGATATAGGCTTTCTCCACAGAAGCTATAACAACGATTTACTTATATTTTGCTTAATGCATCAACATAATTATGGCATAATTAGCAACTTATTTAACATGATAATCATTACTAATTATCAAAATTTTACTTAATTACCTTTTGTCAGATGCTTAAGCAATTTGATTAAATAAATAGCTGCGTTTTTTATGATGAAATACAGGTTTTACAATCATAATTAACTAGCTAATGATAGGTTTTAGTTAAATAAAGATAAACTTGTGTGAATCTAAAACGTAATAAAAGTCACAATATATAGCAATCCAAATTGATTTCTGGAAAAACTGTAGCGTGCGTTAGCGATAGCGTAACGCACCCTTCTATTGCTTTTATCAAATATTGTACTTCAGTAAATTAACTGAAATAATCGTGTTGTCATCAAAAAACCTTGGTCACCAATGTGATCTAGTTCTCTATGAATGAGCCCTCATTGATAGACAACCCGATCTGGTTGGTCACCAATGCGATCTAGTTCTCTATGGATGAGCCCTCATTGATAGACAACCCGATCTGGTTGGTCACCAATGTGATCTAGTTCTCTATGGATGAGCCCTCATTGATAGACAACCCGATCTGGTTGGTCACCAATGTGATCGCATTCTCTATGGATGAGCCCTCGTTGGTAGACAACCTGATCTGGTTGGTCACCAATGCGATCGCATTCTCTATTCCATACCCCCCTGCAGCCTCAATGAGCAAATTAAATGGTTAAGCTAGTGCGCTTATAAATTGCATAACTACTAATCAGGGCTGTCAACTGTCAACCGTCCTCACGATGGATAGCTTATTCCCCCTCATCCCCATTTAGGGACTTCCAAGTACAAAAAACATTCCATTGCTATTGTTCACGGTTGACCGTTGACTGTTAACTGTGAACCGTCAACAGTCAACGACTTAAACGGAATAATTTATTTTTTGGAGTTCCCTTAATGCTTGCAATCAAAACATGGTGATCTAAGATTGTTGGGTATTCTATAAAATCGCGATCGCCTGAGACTGATGATTGAAGTTGAGCATTTAAGTAAAATATACGGTTCGACTCCAGCGATTACTGATGTGACTTTTAATGTCGAACCTGGGGAGATTTTAGGGTTTTTAGGCCCGAATGGTGCTGGTAAAACTACCACTATGCGAATTTTAGCTGGTTATTTACCCGCAACGAAGGGGACAGCGAAGATTGCAGGCTTTGATGTCCATGAGAATTCTCTATCTGTGCGCCAACGAATTGGTTATTTACCAGAAACCCCGCCGTTATATCCAGATATGACGGTGGAGGGGTTTTTGCATTTTGTGGCCAGAATTAAAGGAGTATCCGCAGGCGATCGCAATCATAAAGTAAAAGCTGCGATCGCTCGTTGTAATTTAGAAGATAAGCGCAAGGTACTGATCCGCAAACTGTCTAAAGGATACCGTCAAAGAGTGGGGATTGCTCAGGCGATCGTCCACGATCCACCAGCGATTATTTTAGATGAACCGACGGTAGGACTTGACCCCCGGCAAATCATTGAGGTGCGGAATTTAATTAAAAGCCTCGCCGGCACTCATACCATCATTCTTTCCACCCACATTCTCCCAGAAGTGAGCATGACTTGTAGCCGCGTTGCCATTATTAATCGTGGTAAAGTCGTCGCCACTAATACACCAGAAAATCTCATGACACAGTTGACAGGTGGCTCTGGGTATGAATTGGAAATTGAAGGTGAAGCTAGCCTAGCAAAACAAGTATTGCAAAACATCTCAGGCGTGAGTCTGGTAGAATCAATTCCTACGTCTGGGAGTCATCACCCAGTGTCAGCAAACCGCGCCTATTTACGAGTAATATCGCAACCAGGAACCGAACCAGGAAAAGATATTGCTGCCACAATAGTCCGTGCGGGATTTGCATTACATGAAATGCGGCGTGTCAGCGCTACCCTAGAAGATGTGTTTTTGCAGTTAACAACAGAAGAAAAAAATTTAGAATCTATCCAAGACTCAGCCCCCAAAGAAGGAGAAGCAGCGTAGATGGGTATAGTACTGAGTAATATTATTGCCATTTATCGCCGAGAATTGCAGAGTTATTTTGTATCACCTTTGGTTTATGTGATTGCTGGCATATTTTGGTTTATTTCCGGCTTATTCTTAGTAATGATTTTGCTAGGGCCAAGCGGTATTTTGCCAACAATCACCGCCTTAGATTTACAAGGACAACAATTAGGAGTACCAGTACCACCAATTGATGTTCCCTATGAATTTGTACGGGCATTTTTAGACCGAATGGGATGGCTATTATTATTTGTATTGCCCATTCTTTCTATGGGACTTTATGCCGAAGAACGTAAGCGGGGCACTTTAGAACTATTAGCTACGTCACCAGTGACAAACTGGGCGGTAGCTGTTGGTAAGTTATTGGGCGTGATCACTTTCTTTATCACAATGGTTATACCCTTGCTGGCGCTGGAAGCGTTTGTGATTCAACAATCAAACCCACCCATGACACTAACCATTCTCTTATTTGGGCATTTAGGATTAATTTTACTCGCAGCCGCGATTTTATCTTTGGGAATGTTTATTTCATCGTTAACAGATAGTACAATTCTCTCTGCTGTATTCACTTTTGCAGTAATTTTATTACTGTTATTCGTTGATTTAATTGCTAGAACTGTCCCCGGCCCCATTGGCGAAGCCTTGAGTTATATCTCTTTACTCAAACATTTTAATACTTTTATCGAAGGCATTTTTGATACTAGCGCCCTGCTACTATTTCTCAGTTACATTTTTCTGGGTATCTTCCTGACATCTCAATCAATTGATGCCCTGCGCTTTCAGCGTCAATAAATAAGAGTCCAAAGTCCAAAGTCAAGAGTCCAAAGTCAAAATTCCCAACTCTTGACCCTTGACCCTTAACATTTGACCTTTGAGTACAGACGCGATTAATCGCGTCTCTCCAACTCTTGACCCTTGACTCTTAACATCTCACATGAAAATCGTTGCTAAAAATAAACTTTGGAAATATCTGTTTTGGCTAGGCCCATTCTTCTTAGTGGCGGGCTTAACGGCTAGGTTAATTTCATCATCATGGAGTCCAATTTCCTTAGCATTTCTCATTACCGGAATTGCAGTTATTGGTATATGGATTATTTTACAAAGCCAAAACAATCAATGGTTAGGAAGTCGTTCTACCAAAGCAGGTACTAATGCTTTAGTTGCCACTTTAGCAGTATTGGTAATTTTAGGGCTAATTAACTTCTTGGGTGTCCGCTACCATTACCGGGCAGATTTAACAGAAACTCAATTATTTACCTTAGCACCCCAATCGCAAGAATTATTAAATAATCTGCCACAGCCAGTTAAAGTCTGGATTTTTGATGTGAATCAAAATCCCCAAGACCGGTATTTACTAGAAAATTATCGTCGGCAAAGCTCCAAGTTTCAATTTGAGTATGTCGATCCAGATGCTAGACCAGGACTAGCCACAAAGTTTGGTTATAAAGACTATGGAGAAGTTTATTTAGAATATCAAGATAAAAGGCAGTTAGTACAAGTAGTTAATCAGGAAAATGAAAGGCTTTCAGAAGTAAGGTTAACTAATCGTCTGCAACAAATTACTACTGCTAACGCCGCCAAAGTTTACTTTCTTCAAGGTCATGGCGAACACCAACTGACAGCAGCTGAAAGTGGAATGTCGCAAGCTATTCAGGGATTAACTGATAAAAACTTCACCACCTCGCCCTTAAATTTAGCCGAAGCCGCAAAAGTACCTGATGATGCAGCGGCGGTCGTAGTAGCCGGGCCAAAAGAAGCCCTATTTGAGGGGGAAGTTCAAGCTTTAGAACAATACCTCAATCGTGGCGGTAACTTACTGCTAATGATTGACCCTGGTACCGACCCTAAACTCGATAACTTGCTGAAACAGTGGGGTGTGACACTAGATAGTCGTTTAGCAGTTGATGTTTCTGGACAAGGTGCAAAACAAGGGCCAGCAGTTCCCATAATTACAGACTACGGTCAACATCCAATTACTAAAGAATTTGGTAACAATATTTCTTTTTATCGGTTAGCAAGACCGTTGCAAATTAATCCCGTAGCTGGTGTTCAGTCTACACCCTTGCTGCGAACCAAACCTTATCCTAACAGCTGGGCAGAAAGCGACCTGCAAAGCGAGAAATTAGAGTTTAATGCCGATAAAGACCTGAAAGGGCCTTTAACTTTAGGCGTAGCTTTAGAGAAAAAACTACCAGCCCCATCCACAACTCAACCTAACCCCACACCCTCACCATTACCATCACCCACAACCCAAGGACAAGCGACACCCAAAGCTAGTACTTCACCCACACCCAGCGCTAGCCCTTCGCCAACTCCCACAGCTACACCTTCACCAACTCCTACAACTGCTGCACCTTTAAACAATCAGCAAGGTGAAAAACCTGCTACTGAATCCCGGTTAGTAGTCATCGGAAATTCCGACTTTGCTACCGATGGCTTATTTCAACAGCAATTAAACGGTGATGTCTTCCTCAACTCAGTCACCTGGCTAAGCAAACAAGAGGATCGACAACCTTTATCAATTCGCCCCAAAGAAGCCAAAAACCGCCGCCTCAACATCACAGCCGCCCAAGCCAATCTATTAACATTGTCATCTTTATTACTTCTACCCCTGATTGGCTTAGTATCCGCCTTTCTGATTTGGTGGCGGAGGCGGTGAGGGATTGGGGAAGAGGCAGGGGGGCAGGGGGCAGGGAGACAAGGGGCAAATTCCCATTACCCATGACTCATTACTCATTACTCATTACTCATTACTCATTACTCATCCCCCAATGCCCCATGCCCCATGCCCCATGCCCATTACCACAATGATTAAAACATGAAATTTTCGCGCGCAACTTTAATTTTGATATTGCTAGCCCTAGGTTTGGGTAGCTTTGTTTATTTCCATGAAATTCGGGGGGCGACTCAGCGTGAGGAAGTAAAGGATCAAAAGCAGCAGATTTTCGCTTTTACTGCTGATGATGTGCAGTCATTGAAAATCACAACAGCAAAACTCTCTTTAGCTGTGGAACGGAACCCGCAGGATAGTCCGCCTAAATGGTTGTTAAAATCACCGGTGTCAGAGCCAGCGAATGATGCTATTGTTTCTTATTTAATGGATTTGTTGGTAAAAGGCAAGAGCGATCGCTCTTTATCTATCCCGCCTAATCAAAAAGGCGATTTTGGCTTAGACAACCCCCAGGCGACAATTAATATCACCCTGAAAAATCAGCAAAGCCATCAATTGCTTTTAGGTACGACTAACTTTAACCGTCGCTTCTTATATGCTCAAGCTGACCCATCTGTAAAACCCGATGGTAATATAGATGTTCTGTTGGTTTCCACAGATTTTGAAAACGCAGTCAACCGCGATATATCCGAGTGGAAACAACCAGTAGCTAATAGCGATAAAACACCTTTACCAACTCCCAACGGTAAATAGGGAGAGAAGGGGACAAGGGGAAAGGGGGAAAGGGAGAAATGCCCATTACCAATTACCCAATGCCCCATGCCCCATGCCCCATGCCCATTACAAATGACATGACCAAACCAACAGCAACCTTGCTTATTTCCTGCCCAGATCAGCGAGGATTAGTGGCTAAAATTGCTAATTTTATCTACTCTAATGGCGGCAATATTATCCATGCCGATCAGCATACAGACTTTGGTGCTGGGTTGTTTCTCAGCCGCATTGAATGGCAGCTAGAGGGGTTTAACCTGCCACGAGATTTAATAGGGCCAGCATTTAATGCCATTGCCCAACCTTTAGGCGCGAAATGGGAACTACATTTTTCTGATACTGTACCCCGTATTGCTATCTGGGTTAGTAAGCAAGACCATTGTCTGTTTGACTTAATTTGGCGACATCGTGCTAAGGAATTTGCTGCTGAGATTCCGCTAATTATTAGTAATCATCCTAATCTGCAGAAAGTAGCCGAGCAATTTGGCATTGATTATCACTACATTCCCATCACTAAAGAAAACAAAGCAGAACAGGAACTGAAACAATTAGAATTACTGCATCAATACAACATTGATTTAGTTGTATTGGCAAAATATATGCAGATTGTCAGCGCAGATTTTATTACTAAATTTCCGCAAATTATTAATATTCATCACTCATTTTTACCTGCTTTTGTAGGCGCAAACCCTTACCACCGCGCTTTTGACAGAGGAGTTAAAATTATTGGAGCTACGGCACATTATGCTACTCCTGAGTTAGATGCTGGCCCCATTATTGAACAGGATGTGGTGCGAGTCAGCCACCGCGATGACGTTGAAGATTTAATTAGAAAAGGTAAAGATTTAGAGCGAGTTGTATTAGCTAGAGCCGTACGCTTGCACTTGCAAAATCGTGTTTTAGTCTATGCCAATAAAACTGTCGTCTTTGAATAATTCTTCCTCCCTATCCCTTTGTCTGGTTTCCTGTTCTCTTTGATTACTGAGACAGAATAAACGGTAGTGAGACAGTAAATGTTGTGCAGATATGATTGCTCTTAACTGCAATACTTCCTTGCAGATGTTCCACTAACTTTTTAACTAAGGTTAGCCCCAAGCCAGCGCCAGTATCTTGCAAAGGATTCCTGAGATGAATCTGGTTATCTGTGTCAAAGATAGTCGTTTTTTGTTGAGGTTTATTTTTGGTAATCCGATAGAAAGGTTCAAAGATTAAAGCTTGGTCTTCTTGCTTAATCTCAACACCATAATTGCTAATTTTGATTTGCAATATGGGTTCTAGAGAATTACTTAATATCTGAGATTGTCTCTGCTCATTTATGTAGCTATTTTCTGGGTATATATATTCGACATTTACGGTAATTCTTTCACGTAATGGTGTATATTTACAAGCATTATTTAGTAATTCTGTCAATATCCGAGTTAAAAGATTGAGGTCGGCAACGAAAGGTGATAAATCTGCGGCAATATTAATTTCTAAAATTTGTTGTTGTGCTTGCACTAGCTCTTGGAAGCTATCAATAATTTGCTGTAAAAAGCTGTGCAGATTAATTTTAGTTAGTTGCAATGGATAAACATCAGCATCAATCATCCGCATTTCAAGTAAATTATCTATTAATGTTAGCTCTCGTTCACACTGGCTACGCAAAATAGTTAAATATTTGGCTACAGACTCAGAGGCTGACATTTCTTCATGATTCAAGATTCCCAGTTGATTTAATACATTTTCCAACTGAGAAATTGCCATTTTAATATTTGACAAAGGCATCCGCATTTCATGAGAAGTAGTAGCCAAAAAATCTTCTTTCAACTGGTTTAGTCGTTGGAGTTCTGCTATTTGAATTTCTATTTGTCTAGCTCTCTCAGCTGCAAGGCTACGTTCTTCGTTGAGTCTGCGTTGTGTGTCATCACGAAAAACCATCACAGCACCGGTGATGGTTCCACTTCTATCTCTCACAGGAGTAGCGCTATCAGCCACAGGAATTTTTGTCCCGTTTTTGGTAACCAGTAAAATGCGATTTTTGAGATAGATAGTAGTTTGCGTTTGTAAAGCTATAGCGATCGGATTTTCTGCAGGACGCTGAGTTTGTTCCTCAATCAGTTGCACGACTTCGTTTAACATCTGGTTTTTAGCTTCTTCCAATCGCCAGCCAGTTAAGGTTTCGGCTACTTGATTGAGGTATTGTACTTGCAGTTGAGAATCAGCCACAATTACACCTTCACCCATTCCCCGCAAGACTGTGCTTAAAAATTGCTCGCGTTGATAGCGTTCCAGTGCTGTTTGGATAGCAACATAAAGTTCTCGTTCACTAACAGGTTTGAGGATATATCCAAAGGGAGATGTTAAAGTTGCCCGTTCGACAGTACTTTTATCAGAGTGTCCTGTTAAGTAAATTACTGGGATTTGCAGCTTTCGCCAAATTTCCTCTGCTGCTTCGATACCATCCATTTCTCCCCGCAAGCGAATATCCATCAAAATCAAGTTTGGACGTAGCTCATTCGCTTTCTCAATTGCTTCGGCTGCAGAATCTACAATATCTACAACTGTGTAGCCCAAACCTTCTAAACTTTCTTGGAGGTTGATAGCAAGAATATACTCATCTTCAACAACTAGTACTTGAATCATATTTGGTGTTTCGACTGCTGATGAGATGCTCATTGCTTTTCTACCTTGCTTCTTGGAAAAATAATTTTAAACTCTGTTCCCTGCTGGTTGCCAATCTGAACTGTTCCCCTCAACTGCTTTACTAATCCATGAAGAAGGGTCATTCCCAGTGTTCTTGCTTTTTTGCTATCAAAATCCGCAGGTAGTCCAACACCATTATCTCGGATAATCAGAACTAAATCGTGCTGCAGCGAAATCTTTGAGCAATATTCATATTTTTTGTAGCATTTTACTTGGATTTCACCTGCGATCTGGTCTGGAAAGGCGTATTTTAAAGCATTTGAAACTAGTTCATTAATAATTAATCCGCAGGGAATGGCAGTTTCAATATCTAGATGCACAGGTTCAACTTGAATATTTAATTGGATATTACTGGAACTAAAATTATAAGATTTAAATAAATGAGTTGTTAAATCGAGAATGTACTGAGCAAAATCAATATCACTCAAATGATCGGAACCGTATAATTTTTCATGCACTAAAGCAATGGAAGCAATGCGGTTTTGGCTATCGAGTAGGATAGAGATTGCTTGAGAATCTTGGATGCGCCTACATTGCATTTGTAGCAGACTGCTAATAATTCCTAAGTTGTTTTTGACACGATGATGAATTTCCTTAAGTAAAACTTCTTTTTCTTTCAAGGATGCTTTAAGTTTATCTTCAGCTTTTTTTTGTTCTGTAATATCTTGTTGCACAGCCACAAACACAGTTCCATATTCAGGATGTTCAAACACCGATGCGGTTGCACAACACCAGAAAGGAGTGCCATCTTTTTTGATATTGTGAACTTCATAAGTTGTTTCACCATCTTGCCTCAGCTTGGCGGTAATAGCTTTATCCACGTCTCTAGGATTAGTATGTGCATCTACATAATTAACAATCGATACATGTTGACCAATTAATTCCCCAGGTTCATAGCCAAACATCTGCTCAAATTTGCGATTAGTATAGACAAAAACACCATCACTGGCTCGAATTAAGCAAATTCCCTCAGCCATATTGCGAGTGATGATTGCTTGCAGTTCTAATATTTGTTCAGTATGTTTGCGATCGCTAATATTAAGACTATTGCCAATAATGCGGTATACGCGGGAATTTTCATCTTTTAAAGGAGTGAGGCTAGTAATCCACCAAATATCCTTACCTTGAAAAGGTAAGCATTCTTCATAGGTAATAGTTTCCCCCGCTTGGACACAATCCTGATAATGCTGTCGTACAGCCGCCGCTGCAATTGGGGGAAAGATTTCTTCAGGTAGTTTGCCACGTAATTCATCGGCTGTGAGTCCTGTAAGATGCTTGTGAGTAGGGTTTAAGCCCACATAGCGAAAATCATCGACAACATCAATCACAAAAATTGATAGTCCTACCCCATAGTAGATACTGCGTAAAAAGGCTTCATTTTCGCGCAGTGCTTGCTCTACTCGTTGGCGTTCGTTGAGTGCTTTTTCTCTAGCGGTAACATCTTGAGCAGTTCCATAAAGGCGAACCACTTTACCTTCGGCGTTCGATTGTGCATGTCCAATCACCTCTAAATAGCTATGAGAGCCATCAAACTGGGGTACACGCAGAATTAGGTGGTAGGATTTACCAGTAGCGATCGCTTCTTCAATGGCTTGCTGTAATTTTTCCGCGCCTTCAGAATCCCATAAGCTGAATAATTCCTGATAGTTGGGTTCTGCTTCTAAATCGCGATTGAAAAGGCGGAAAAGTTCTTTTGACCAAGTAGCTTTACCTGTAGCGACATCACACTCCCAGTTACCTAGACGCGCAATTCTTTGGGATTCTGCCAACAAGGTTTCACTCTTACGTAGGGTTTCTTCAGTTTGTTTAATGTCGGTGACATCCACCATCAAACCATCCCAAGCTACCCGTCCATCATGCAACTTGCGTGGTGTAGAACATAAATCTAACCATTTCCCTTTACCACTAGGGGTTCTAATCCGCAATTGCATGTCAAATACAGACATATGCTGCATCGACTGCTCAACAGCTTGCTGTAGGCGAGGTACATCCTCTGCAATTATCTGACTATACAGCAAACTAGAATCTTGTAGCGCCGCCTCCGCACTAATTTCCATGATTCTCTCACATCCAGCACTCAGGTAGGAAAAGCGATCGCTACCATCGAGTTCACGGATTACTTGATAAAGTGCTGCATTAGGTAAGTTATCTCCAATCCCGCGCAACATCGCTTCTCGTTCCTGCAAAGTAAGCTCTGCTTGTTTGCGCTTGCTAATATCTCGATTAATTTCCAACACAGATATGGGTGTACCATCAGATTGTTTGAACAATGCCCAGCGACTTTCTACGACGATTTTCTGACCATCTCGCTGAAAATGGACTAATTCGCCTTCCCAATATCCTTCATTAATCAAGCAAGCGTTGACTTCCTCCAAAGGTATAGGAAATTGAGTTGCCAGAAGAGTATAACTATTCTTGTGCATTGCTTCTTTTGCTGTCCAGCCGTAAATTCGCTCTGCTCCGTGGTTCCAAAATGTAATTTGATTATCGAGATTGCGAATTATGATAGCATCATGAGAAAGCTCTAAGAGCTTGGCTTGTTCTAATAAAGTGTTTTGTGCCAGTTTTCTATCGCTGATATCGCTACTAGTACCTGTGACTATCCAACAGTTAGCTCTAGCATCATAACGGGAGGTATAAATAGCACAAATCCAGCGTAGTGAACCGTCTTTATGATGAAATCTATACTCTACATTGGTTGTACGCCCAGCAAAAATATCCTCAAATAAAGGTTCGATCACTTTTTCTCGATCCTCTGGATGCACTCGCGATATCCAAAGGTCTTGTTGAGTGAGAATTTCTTCGGGTGTATAGCCAAATAGCACTTCACTACCTGGTGATTGATAGTCACATTGCCATTGATGGTTGGAAAATACACGCAAACTAACAATCGAAGTCGCGATCGCACTATCCAGAATATCTTGGATGATGGCTTGTGATGCTTGATAACAGTTTTCTTTGTATGCGATCAATTTGCTCATTTGCTCTGTTTGAGCTACTTCGCGTTCCAACTCTGCTGTTTTGCAATTCAGAGTTTGGTAGAGTCTCTCAATCACTTCATCCTTGTTAACCACACTTAATACTTGCCCGTAATTATCTAAGACAGGTAAGTGGCTGATTCCATATTGGTGAAATTTTTGTACCACTGTGGATAAATTTTTTGCCTCTGCTGCACTCAAGGTAATTACAGGTTGACTCATAACTTCAACAACAGTCATATCAGCCAATGCAGATTGATTACTAGTGGCAGCGAGTACGTCTCTAACTGTGACAATTCCAGTTAATTTCTGGGCATCTAAAACCAGTGCATAACTTGTCTGAGCTTGATTCATCAATTGAATAACCTCAAGCACTGGCATATGTTTTGTAACTATCAGCAATGATTTGGGAATATCCATGTGAGTGATTTCTCCTTAGGCAGAAAAGGCTGAAATCAAGACTGCAAAGGACTGGGCGATGGTCTCAGTATTTTGATGAAAATACTGGTAATCACCCATATTGTGCCAAAAATATTGCTTCCTCAGAATTTCCTCAGATTTCTTAACTAGTGTTTGTACTAGAGTTTAATGCCCAGTTGGTATCTGACTCTCATAGTTGTTGTGTGAGCAGTGGATCGTTACTTTCACAAACAATACTTACCAATTTAATTCTGTTGCCAGGGAGATTGAAATTTATGCCAGTTCACTTAGAAATGGACAAAGTCGCTAGTAATGTGATAGCTTCCTATCGAAATGGTGGTTTCCCCAATCAAAAGCCGACAAGTTTTGCCAAACAGACAGTACCCTGTCCTTTATGTAATCATACTCATACTCGTAAACACGGCAAGACAAGTAAAGGTAGCCAACGCTACTTTTGCCTCAATTGCCGACAAACTTTTAGTGAAACATTTAATACATTTTATTACCGTCGGCAAGTGAATCAAGAAGATGTGCAAATTGTGTTACAGTCCTATGCTGATGGTATTAGTTTAAGAGGTATTAGCCGTATTAGTGGATTAGCCTATAATACCGTAGTCAAGATTGTTCATGCTGCTAACAAAAAAGAGCGTACAATTAAGGTAGGTGAAGAAGAATCACAAAATTGATCGCGATTTAAAGACTCTTAAACTATGCCGCCATATCTCCCAGGAAAAGTAGTTGTGTTGTTTGGGACTTGTCCTTGTACCATTCGCTTACCTGCTGTACCACGGCATGAACAATTAAAGTTGTTGCGTGAACGGATTATTTTTCTGTCCAATAACTTGGTTGAAGAAGGATTATGGGAGGAACATCTGAGTGAGGCTGAACTGGATGCAGTGATGGCAGATGTTGAGATTGAACCTGTATTGTTTCCCAGTTTTTTGAATGCCTCGTCTTTGTGGAGAGTATTGGACGGTGTTGTGCAAAAAATTTATGGAAGTTTAAAAATTAACGTACCTAATACCTGGAAAAACTGAATATCATTTGCAGATCGGCTCATAATAAAGAAAGATTAAGCTGCATTCATAAAACTTAGTATGAGCCAAACTGCCCTGAATTTAATTGCCATATCTATCTTTTTAATGACTCTATCGGTGCTGTTGGGGCCATTGCTGAATCTTTCACCTGCAATCCCCGCAGTTGCCACTTTTGCTATTTTGGGGATAGCAACCTTCGACAGTTTCAGCTTGCAGGGAAAAGGCGGTACTATTCTTTTAGATTGGCTGGCTGGTTTTACAAGTGAACACCGCGATCGCATTTTGCATCACGAAGCAGGGCATTTTCTGGTTGCAAACCTGCTGGGTATCCCAATTAGTGCTTATACTCTCAGTGCGTGGGAAGCTTGGAAACAGGGACAGCCAGGGCAAGGTGGTGTCACCTTTAATGATGTGGAATTAGTATCTCAACTTGAAGCGGGTAAAATTAGCGCACACATCTTGGATCGCTACTGCACTGTTTGGATGGCTGGGATTGCGGCAGAAACATTGGTTTTCCAAAATGCTCAAGGTGGTGCTGACGATCGCACTAAGCTAGTAGGTGTATTAGCAAATATTGGCTTTTCTGGTGCTAATGCTCAACAGAAACAACGCTTTCATACTCTCCAAGCCAAAAACCTACTCCAAGAAAATTGGTCTAGTTATAAAGCTTTAGTTGATGCTATGCGGCAAAATGCATCGATAGCAGAGTGTCAAATTGCGATTAATAATGCTCAACTTGGAGTCCATGAGTTACCAAGTGCTGGGAAATAGGGAACACAATTGTCAAGTCAAAAGTCAAAACTCAAAAGTCAAAAGATTTATATTCTAGGCTTTTGCAGCATGAGGAATAGTATGTTAATTCATGCTGTGGTGTTCTAGGTGTTGGGAATAAGTTCTTAAAAAGAAATGTTCAATACCAAATGGCAATAGCAGAATTAAATCTTGATTTTATGAAGAAGCGACTTGTAAATACGGGATACGACAGAAGCTTTCCCAACTAATGACACGATTACGTCCGCTGTTTTTAGCTTCTAAGAGGCACTGATCGGCACGATGTAATAGACTCATTCCTTGCGCGTCATCATCGCCTTGTAGTGAAGCAGTACCCAAACTAATGGTGACATTAATGCACAGTTGATTGTTAATCGCAAATGGTTGTTCGCTAACTATACGATTGAGACGACGCGCCACAATTGCGGCTTCTTCGCCAGCTGTATTAGCTAACAGAATCACGAATTCTTCTCCACCATAGCGAAAGGCTGTATCTTGGAAACGTAAATTGTGACGTATACGAGTAGCCAATAATTGCAATAAGCGATCGCCTACTAAATGCCCGTAAGTATCATTGACTTTCTTAAAGAAATCTACATCAAAAATAATTAAACTCAAAGAAAGTTGCTGATCGCGAGCTTTTTGAATTTGTCGTGCTAAATCCCATTCTAAAGCGCGACGGTTATTTAATTCTGTCAAGGAATCTGCTAAGGCAATTGATGATAATAAATCATTTTTACGCATCAAATCACGATACTTTTCTGCCTTGCGTAAGCCTACTGACAATTGAGCTAATATCAGCCGATGATTAGCAGTTACTTCTGATAAATTATCGCTGGCTTTTTCTGCATTTACTTGCCAAATATAAGCATCAGCTCCCTGTTTTAAAGCAGCGGAAGTCATTTCTAAATCCCATTCCCAGCCATAATTAGCTCTTTCAATAATGTGCTGAGAACGGTCTTCCAAAAGAATGCAGTAGATCCAAGATAGCTTTACTTGGTCTTTCAACCAGGTACAGAGTTCTATACTGCCATCAATACTAGCCTGCACAATTATTATGTCTGGAGGTGTGCTTTGAATATATGAAACTGCCCGATCAAAACTGTCAATAACTTCTACGTTAAAAGCTTTGGCATAACGGATCTGATCTGGAAGTGTGTTTAGAAATTTATGGCACCCAAAGACCAGAATGGAAATATTCATTGCTTTGCTTTTTACCCTATTTAAAATTTCAAAAGGATGATTTGGTAAAACTTGATGTTTTTACTTAAATAATACTGAGTACTTCAGTATTTTTGGTTAGGGAAGTTTACCCTATATTTGTTTGTTTTACTACCTAATTTAATTTTTTCTTGTAACTTTAATCTCCTTTTAAGAATTTACCTCAACTGTAGTTGCAACGAAATGTGTGATGAAAATACTTTCAGCTTTTCCCTAATCATTTTCAAACAGTATAATTACTGAATATTCCTTGAGAAGGTAAAATGGTTTATGTATTTTCCATATATTAAGCATTAATGGTTAAATATGGAATTTAATCATTTATAAAAACCAGCATATTCTAAAGATAAAAAATTACTGGCAGAAAATATTTAAAAAAATATAAAAATTCTTATTTCCTAGTAAAAACCGATATATTTGCTAAGTTCATAAAATCCTATATCCATTAAAATACTGAATCATCATCTCCTGAAAATAAAGCCTTTATATTGCTGCATTAGATGGCACTGAGTAAGTCATAGTCTTTCTTTATTAAAAATATTGGTATTTCATATATAGTTAATTAGTTACATCTTTATGAAATATTTGTAAAAGCTATCAGTAATTTTACATAAATAACAGAAAAAACCGTGACTATACTCAAATTTATCATGAATTAGGTAACAAGTACATATATTATATGCTATAAGGGTAGCCTAGTAAGAGTCAAGGGTTAATGGTCAAGAGTCAAGGATTAATGGTCATTTTTGGAACTTTTCATTTCCTCCAAATCTTGCAAAAAAGCATTTCACCTACGTACTTCTAGTGATATTGCCCTCAAAACAAGATTGTCCGCCTCGAGTAGAGACGGACAATTAAAGAAACAAACTATTTGAATTTAAAAACTTATCAGATGCAAATTTATCTGAAGGCGAATATTACGATCAATAACCTTCAATTTGATAACCAGCAGCAACAATAATCTGTTTGATGGACTCCTCTGAGGCTGCAGATTCTACGGTAACAGTTTTATCGCTGACATCTACATCCACCTTCGCATCGGGTTCCATTACATGAATGGAGTTACTGATTTTAGCCGCACAGTCTTCACAGGCTATGTTCGGTACTTTCAGTTTTAATGCCATTAATCTAACCTCAAAAAAATTCTTAATCTATTCTTAAGGTTTAATATTATCCTTTCTGCGGAAATTACTCATCCTACCAGAGTTAGGTAATTTTGCTGGTACACAATCGCAGTGCATAGCTGCTTTTACAATTAAAGTTATACAAATGCAAAATTCTCAATTCCCAGTTCAAAACTAAGAAAACTATATTTTTCAGGGGTTTGTGAGTTTCGATGTTGCTGAATAATGGAGAGTTGGTCTGACTTGGTGGGAAATAATGTAATTGGCTATCTCCAAGCTTTTCTAAAATAGAAAAATATATAAGTATAAAGAGATATATGCAAATAATACTGATACGCCACTATTGGATTGTGGAAACCACGGGAAAATAAATTATCCCCATTTCTGGGCTCAACATAGCAGTTCCTCCCCCCTCTTTCCGGTTCCTTGTCCCCTGCGCTCAATGTAATGGGATATTTTTTGAATCATAAGGCCTTAATTCGTGCAACATTCCACCCGACGCTGAATGAGAATAGTGCTAGATATGAGGAAGTGACAAACTTTTAGCACAGATGTCCTGGATTGCGGCATACTTTGTCTGTAAAAGCGAAGAAAGATCCTCTGTCGGCCTTCCCAATTTATTGATACTCACTTTGTAAAAACCCATGTCTTCCAATCCCCAGAAACTCAGCGGTAACGAAATTCGCCAACAATTCCTTAACTTCTTTGCTCAACGGGGACACCAGATTCTCCCAAGTGCTTCCCTTGTGCCTGAAGACCCAACTGTGCTGCTGACGATCGCGGGGATGCTACCATTTAAACCGATATTCTTGGGACAACGTACGCCGGACTTTAACCGCGCTACTACTTCCCAGAAATGCATCCGCACCAACGATATCGAAAACGTCGGCCGCACCAAACGCCATCACACGTTTTTTGAGATGCTGGGTAACTTCAGCTTTGGTGATTATTTTAAAGAACAAGCGATCGCTTGGGGATGGGAAATCTCCACGCAAGTTTTTGGTTTTTCCCCCAATAACTTGGTCGTCAGCGTCTTTGAAGAAGATGACGAAGCCTATGCCATTTGGCGGGATCAAATCGGCGTTCCCGAAGCACGTATTAAGCGCATGGGTACAGATGATAACTTTTGGAACTCTGGCCCCACTGGCCCTTGCGGCCCCTGTTCTGAGATATACTACGACTTCCACCCGGAACGCGGCAACGACACCATTGATTTAGAAGACGATTCCCGGTTTATCGAATTTTATAACCTGGTTTTCATGCAATATAACCAGGATGCACAAGGGAATTTAACACCACTGCAAAATAAAAACATTGATACGGGTATGGGTTTGGAACGCATGGCCCAAATCCTGCAAAAAGTCCCGAATAACTACGAAACTGATTTAATTTTCCCGATTATTCAAACAGCAGCCAAAATTGCGGAGATTGATTACCACAGCAGCGACGAGAAAACCAAAATCTCCCTGAAAGTAATTGGCGATCACGTGCGTGCTGTTGTCCACATGATTGCTGATGAAATTCGCGCCTCCAACGTGGGGCGGGGTTATATACTGCGGCGATTAATTCGGCGGGTGGTACGTCATGGGCGATTAATCGGGATTTCTGGAGAATTTACGACCCAAGTTGCCGAAACTGCGATCGCACTTTCCGAATCAGCTTACCCTAATGTGCGGCAACGGGAAGCAGCAATTAAAGCCGAACTGCAACGGGAAGAGTCTAATTTCCTGCGAACTCTCGACAGAGGGGAAAAACTGCTGGAAGAAATTATTCAACAGGTAAAACAGCAAGGACAAACCCAAATTAGCGGTGAAAGTGCCTTTACTTTGTATGACACCTACGGATTCCCCCTAGAACTTACCCAAGAAGTTGCTGAAGAAAACAACCTCACCGTTGATGAAGCCGGATTCAATGCCGAAATGCAAAAACAGGTGGAACGTGCCAAAGCAGCCCATGAAACTATCGATTTAACAGTGCAGGGTTCCCTCGATAAACTGGCAGAACATATCCACGCCACCGAATTTTTAGGCTATACCCAACCTACAGCCACCGCCAAAGTCGAAGCGCTGTTAGTGGGTGGTGTAGCTCAAGAAGCAGCAGAAGCTGGCACAGAAATACAACTGGTGTTGGATCAGACCCCATTCTATGCCGAATCTGGGGGGCAAATAGGCGATCGCGGTTATATCTCCGGCGATGGCGTGGTGATTCGCATTGATGATGTGAAAAAAGAATCAGATTTCTTTATCCACTTCGGGCGCATCGAACGCGGTACAATCCGAGTAGGAGATGCTGTAACTGCTCAAATCGACCGTGCTTGTCGTCGTCGTCTGCAAGCTAACCACACAGCAACCCACCTGTTACAAGCAGCGTTAAAGAAATTTGTCGATGAAGGTATTTCTCAAGCAGGTTCTTTGGTTTCCTTCGACAGATTGCGCTTTGACTTCAACTGTCCCCGTGCTTTAACAGCAGAAGAAGTCCAGCAAGTTGAGGAACAAGTGAATACTTGGATTGCCGAGGCACATAGTGCAAAGATAGAAATATTACCTTTAGCAGAAGCCAAAGCTAGGGGTGCTGTTGCCATGTTTGGCGAAAAATATGGTGATGAAGTGCGGGTGATTGACTTCACAGGCGTATCAATGGAACTGTGTGGTGGTACCCATGTCAGTAATACTGCGGAGATTGGCGTTTTTAAAATCATTTCTGAGGCTGGTGTAGCTTCTGGGGTGCGACGCATTGAAGCGGTTTCCGGCCCGGCGGTGCTAGATTACCTGAATATACGCGATAAAGTCGTCAAAGATTTAAGCGATCGCTTTAAAGTCAAACCCGAAGAACTACCAGAGAGAATCACAACTCTGCAAAACGAACTGCGAACCAGCCAAAAACAACTGGATGTATTGAAAGGACAATTAGCGATCGCTAAGTCTGATAGCTTGCTGCAATCAGCTCAATCTGTAGGCGATTATAAAATTATCGTCGCCCAACTCGATGATGTCGATCCAGAATCCTTAAAAACCGCAGCCGAACGCTTATTACAAAAACTCAGTAACGGTGCGGTGGTATTGGGTTCAGTTCCCGAAGCCGATAAAGTCAGCTTAGTTGCAGCCTTTAGTGCAGAGGTGAATAAAAAAGGTTTGCAAGCAGGTAAATTTGTCGGTGCGATCGCCAAAATTTGCGGCGGTGGCGGTGGTGGAAGACCAAATTTAGCCCAAGCTGGCGGACGTGATGCAAGTAAGTTACCAGAGGCTTTAACACAAGCGCTGAGTGATTTAAAGGCTGGATTGAGTTAATTCTATTAATTTAAAGGCAGGCAAAACGCCTGCCTTAGAATTGTGTATTAAAGGTAAAACAAACAAATGATATAATGGCGATTCAAGCTGTCAGGAGCGATAAGACAGATACTCCATCTGGTGCCCAATGACTTACGATATTATCTACCAGCCAGTATTCATGAAAATTTCTGAATTGGGGTACTAGTCTATTTTCTAAAGTCAGAGTTTGTAGAAACTCCTCAATATGTAAAATTCTCCTAGAAGTGGCTTCCTCACGTTGCTCTTCAGGAACAGATGCAGCAAAAGTTAAAACAAGTATTGAACGATTCCAAATAGATGCACCTAGCCGATTAGTTAAAAGGCGTAGTGTCCGCTTTTCATCTGGACGAAAACGCGTTTCGTTAAGACGGCTCACATAGATTGTCGCGTAAATTTCATCTAAATCAACTTTAGCTTTTACTAAAGATAAGTATGCCTCATCACAAGCCTCATCATCTTCAGCTAATCCGGGTGTATCTATAAGGGATACATTGCCTAAAGGTGTATCGTAAGCATAATGTTCAACAAATTTTGTGCAGGCTTCAAATTCTGAAGTCTCAGCAATGTAATCACCAAAAGTAGTATTTACGAAACTTGATTTACCTACACCTGTACGCCCAAATAGCAAAAATTTACGCATCATTTTCCAAATAACCCACCAAAAAATCCTATTACCCCACCAATTGCACCTCCAATAGCAGCACCAGCAGGCCCAGCTATAGCTCCAATTGCAGCTCCTACGCTTGCTACTGCAACTGTAAATTGCAAGACATCTGAAGTCTTATTTCGGACTATTTCAGCTTGCCTATCATTAAGCTCAATTGGTCTACTATATGTTGGATTTGCTTCAGGATGAGGATTGATTACAGGGGTTGGTACATAAATAACTTCTTTTTTCTTCTCTGGTGGTTTTACACGCTCAACAGTTGCCATTAAGAATGGAGCCGCACCTTTAACAGACATTCTGGCGTACACTTGTGTGTAAAGTTCTGCAAGCCATTTTTCGCCATCCGGAGTTGTTTCATTCTTATTATCTACCGCGACTGATGGAATGTTATTTGCTATTGCAATTCCTGTGTATTTTGCTATTTCGTTACGAATAAGTTCGGTTCTTTTCTTCAGTGCAAGTTCATATTTTGATGCATCAATATTTCCTGCGAATGTGAATACAATAACAGCGTTTTGCCAAATATTTGACTTAAATGCGTCGGAGATCAGCTTTATTCCTCGTTTTTCGTCGCTAGTAACCCTGGTCTCATCTAGACGGCTGACAAACCACATTGAATCAACCTGACTAACGTTTGAACGCATGAGTTCTAGATACTTATAATCATTACCTACTTCCTCAATATCATCACAAAGACCAGGTGTATCTATAACTATAAAGTCAACTCCATTGATATCAGAGTTATAAGGTTTAATCTCCATTGTTGTCGGTTCATAATCACCAACTTGGGCAATTTCTTTACCCATTAAGCTATTTATAGTGCTTGATTTTCCAACTCCTGTACGACCGACCAAAAGAAACGTAAATTTATTTCCACGCTGAGCTTGCAGCTTTTCTATAATCTCTGCAATAAAATTTCTTGCTTTTTCTTGAGAGGACGTGTCAATACTTGTCATTTTTACCCTTGAATTAACAGTTATTGAATGCTGGAAAATCTTGACTTATAAGTATCAACCAAAATACTTGGAACTCATAAATAAAGTTTTATGCGATACTGGCAAATTCATGTAATAGTAATTTTACTGAAAATAAATTTTGTTAATTAATTTGTTTATTGAGGTAAAAATCTATGCATCTTAATAAGATTAATTGTTGATTTATACTATCGTTTTAACAAAGACAGACCGAGTGCGATCACACTACCATTAATTCAGGATATGCACCGTCTTCACACTACTACGCCGAAATACTCAAATGCAAAAAGATTTCTCAAAATATCCTAATCAATTTGAAGCTGGTGACAGTTTTACCATTCTCCCACCAGATACACCAACTACTGAATTACAAGCAATCGCAATCACCAATAAACAGCAACGCCCATTTGGTTTGTGTGCAGGAGAATTTAAAGTACCAGATGATTTTGATGCACCTTTACCTGAAGATATTCTTAGTGCATTTGAGGTCGGATAAAACTTCGTTTAGATACTCATGTTTCCTGAGAGTTTTATTCCTGCGATCGCATCCTTAAAAAAAAAGGGATGATATTCTCAATCCCTTTGGCAAACATCCTCTTCTATCTGTAGTTTGTAAGATTAAAAAACTCTAAAAATAAACGGATAACGGAATGGTTCATCTGGATTGGTTAGACAGTGAAATAGCGCCCAAATTGTTAATCCCCAGTGGATTGCAAAACCCAAAGCTACAACAGGGAAGAATAAAATTCCGCCAAGACCAAAAGTCAGGAAAGATAGCACCGCAATTGGTACTCCAATTACAGTAGCCCAGAACCAAACATTAAAGTGAAAATTAATCGATTCTTTGGCGTTGCTTTTGACAATTGGGTCATCAGAAATAATATTAATTACGATGGGAACACCAATAGAAAACAATGTTGTACTAAAGAAAATCGCCCCATGACATAGAGAGGATAGCAATTTACGCTTATCAGGGTCGTATGTAACTTGCATCCTTGTGGCTCCTCCACTTGCTTTATAGTTTTTATTGTAATCTTCGCTTCAGCCGTTTAGTATTGCAGTTTACCGTACTCCGGCTATTTTGCGGCTTTCCCTTGAGATAGATTAATTTTGACTCATACTCATCAATATCAGTTATGAGGTTTACCGTACTCCCAAAAAGAAAAAATTTGGACTCTCACCCCATAACTTGAGGATTTGAGTAATACTAAGAGGTTATTTATAAAGTAAAACATCTTCTTGCAACCCTGACAGCCATTGCATATAGACGTACAAAGCTTTGTTATTCCGCTAGTTTAGGGAAATATTAAGCTGGCATTAATATCTTTTACAGTAGAAAACTTACTTGTGATCCAAGTAACATGAAAGTGTCAAGTAGGGTAGGCATTCCTAACCCTGCAAATTATTTGAGAAAGGTGGTTAAAAATGGGTCGCCTAAATCCCTACACCCTACAAATGCAGATTACTCGGATGTTTGAGCAAGGTCAATCATTCTTTGCCACTACCAAAGTGCAAGAATGGTTAAAAGAACGCAATCACGATCCACTAGCATATGACATTATTTTCCATAAAAAACCTGCTCCTCCTGGTTCTAAAGAAGTCATGGTAGTAGAAATTGAATTGCGTCGAAAAGATGGACAGCCTGTAGACCCCTGGTTACAAGAACAAGCCAATCTTCATGCCTAATTTTTTGCTAATTTAGGCATTTTGAATATTGTTAATATTCAAACTAAGAGGCTATTTATAAAGTAAATATTAAGTAACGTACCATCTTTGTCGATGCGTTACGCTATCGCTAACGCATCCTACAATTTAAGGTTTACTTTATAAATTATCTCTAACTTCTCATTATCTTTAGAAAATTTTTCTAAATAGAGCATTTCTGATTGCGGAATGCTCTTTGTTATTTTTGGAGTTATAAATACTACCTTTTCTACGCTGAAAATGAAAGCTAATAGACCTTGGGTATTTGCATTTTGGGTTTACTTTGGCATTTTGATGTCTATCTCGCTATCTGCATATCTAAAAGTTATTCCTACAGAACTAGCGCAATTTCCTCATTACGATGCAATTTTGCATTTTCTTTTGTTAGGTATTGCTGCTTTTATCAGCCATTTAGCTTGGAATAAACGTAAAATCCAAGTTTTTAATATTTCTTTGCCATTGGCTCCGATGATTGTGATCTTGATTTGTGTAATAGATGAAATAATTCAATTCTTTGTACCTTATCGTTCTTTCGACTTAGTTGATTTAACTGCCGACTTTTGCGGTATTGTGTTGTTTACTTGGTTAGCAGAAAGAAAAAAGCTAAAAACCTCATAAAAATTCCTAATTGTTATCAGTTCACGTAGGATGCGTTAGCGGCGAGAGTACAGCATCAGCATCAAAGGTGAGATTTTTTCACAAATCAAAAATTGTATGCTGAAGGAACATAGAGGCTGAAATATTAGGCGAAGTGGAATATGACCGAGAAGCAAACTTGTGGACAATCAGCAAATCATATTTGCAGTAATTGTGGTAAGCGCCTGTTTGCTTGGATGATGGCTCAAGGTAGCGCTGAATATGAAAAAGCCGTAAGCGATCGCAAAACTTCTCTCTTTGCCAATCTCTACGGTAATATTTTAGAAATAGGCCCTGGAACAGGCCCCAACCTATCCTACTACCCGCAAGATATAAACTGGATTGGAATTGAGCCAAACCCATTCATGCATTCTTATCTGCGAGAAGCAGCCGAACAGTTAGGTCTAAACATCGATATCCGCACAGGTACGGCTGAAAGCATAGATGCATCAAATAACAGCATAGATACCGTGGTGAGTACTTTAGTTTTGTGTTCAGTACCAAATCTAGCCGCTACATTTAGAGAAATCTTAAGGGTTCTCAAACCTGGTGGACGCTTTTTATTTATGGAACATGTCGCCGCACCCAGTGGTACTTTTTTACGACGCGTGCAAAGTACCGTTCGTCCAATTTGGCAATTTTTAGGTGATGGTTGTCATCCAGACAGGGAAACTTGGGTGGCTTTAGAAGAAGCTGGGTTTTCTAAGTTAAATTATGAGCATTTCGAGGCCCCATTCCCGATTGTCAGTCCTCATATTATGGGCGTAGCCACAAAATAGGAACCACAGCTAAGAAATTTCTCAGCTTCCAGGGGATATAAATATGCGATCGCCCTGACGTTATGGTGAAATTAAATTATCAAGTTTACAACTCGTGAATCAAGTTTACGACTTGGGAATCAAGTTTACAACTCGTGCATCAAGTTTACGACTTGTGAATCAATTACACGAACTCGTGCATCAAGTTTACGACTTGGGAATCAAGTACACGAACTCGTGCATCAAGTTCACGACTTGTGAATCAAGTTCACGAACTCGTGCATCAAGTTTACAAATCGTGCATCAGGTTCACAATCGATAAACTAGCTAATTTGCACAAATATCAATAAATACTCACTCATAAAAGCTTTTGCTTGGCAATCAGCGGCTAAAACTTATTCTATCTTCCGTTTTCATTTTTCGGCAAAATTCTTGTGTAGCCAATTTTCGGTAGCGGCAGGCGATCGCAGATGTACAATTCTTAAATGGGAATACTCTGATTTGGTAAATAGCTGGGGATATTCCTTGCGCTTTTTATCGTAAGTTTTTAGCGCCCACAAAATTATAGAATCGCCGCTAAAGGTAGTTTGCCATGTTTCGCGGTTGCCATTGCAGACTTCTTGTTTTGTCACTACCCGCGACATTGTGCGCCGCAATATTCGACTCATCACTACCCACCAAGAATAATCTAACCACACAACGGTGTCAGCTGTTCCCCAAACTATATCCCGCACAATACTGTAATTACCATCTACTACCCAGCTATTACCTGATAGTGATTGAGACACTCTTTCTCGCATCACATGGTTTGGTACTTCTACCCAGTTGGGTTCCCAGTGCAAATAATCTAGTTCTATGTGGGGTATGTTGCGGCGCAAAGAAATTTGCTTCGCTAAAGTCGTCTTACCTGAACCGGTGGTTCCGACAATAGAAATTCGCTGCATATACTAACTTGATTAGAGACTGATGCATTATCAGTACAGTAGCGCAGTTTTTTGGGATGCGATCGCGCTTGCACTATAGTATAAAAATTATCCTCTCTGTGTCCTGTGGCATTGATTTGTCACCGTTCTTACGGTAATATTAATTCACTATTGAGAAATACTATTATTTATATTGAAGATCACAATAGTTAATCTCAATAGCAATCTCAACTATTAATTATCCTTTTAGGCTTGATTTATCCGGTATTGGTAAGTCTGTAAATTGTAGATGGCTCCATAAAAGTTATCAAATACTTGCTTTTATTCTTGACTTCAGTTACATTCAAGATAGGTATCAAAAAAAAGCCCGATGAAAATTTCAGTAGATGAAACGAGTAAAAGGGATATTAATATCTTTAAAAACTGAATATAACTGTGAAATTAACAATATTTGCTGAATAATAATTCCCTACCGCCAGATTCAGTATTTTATTTTCTCACAGCTAATGCTGATTTTATTAGCCTTACTCATAATTAGTAAAGGTGATAGAAAAACATCATCAAAATTTAAATACAAAATTTTATTTTTTTCCCAGCCAGTTGAGAATAATTTGCAATATGATTTTAAATAACAATGGAGATAAATACTTAAAAGACAATGAATTAATCCAGACAATTTCCATATCTAAAGCCAGAGAACATCCAGTAGTAGGAATATATGGGCGAGATGCGATTCAATCTATTAGATGGTGGGTAAAGCAGCTAAGTTCCTTAATAAAGCAGACCAAAGGTAAATTTATACCTACAGGTGTAGAGACACGGACTGCAAATGATTATATATATCATTTAATTAAAAAAAATTTCCATAATACCTGTAATTTTAGCCAGATTTATAACTGTGTTATCAGTTACTTGAATCGCTTAAGTAGGCTAAAGCTACAATACTTTGACTGTGGCTCTTTAATCAAGAGTACACAAGGCTGTCATCAGCTATTGAGAATTTTTCAACTGTCAACTGACAAAGGATACAAAATTAACTCTGTCGGTACGGAAGAAATTTTTCGCAGCTTTTCTACCCCTATTGTGGAGAATTTATTAACCGGAAATAGGTTTAGTAGAAATGAATGTTATAAAGTGGCTACCTGGTTTTACTCAGTTAATCAAGTTAGTTGAAAGCTATTGTAGCTAGGATCACAATTTTATTTTGTTCTCACATTGTCCATAAAATTTCAGCATGAGATCAGATAGATGAATACTTTTTTCTGTTCAGATAATTCCAAACAAATAGGAGAAGATGTTATTGGTAGTGCTACCAATTACGAAACTTATATTTTAGTTGAATGTCCACCACCTTGGACTTCAGAAGCTTTTAATTCTAAATGGGTACCCAGTAATTTAAAGCTTTTGGTCGAGGATGTAAAACGTGCTAAATTACCAATTCGCTTTCTTTTAATTGCGAATGATGTATCACATAAAGTTGAAGAAACTACTCTTTTAATTTATCAAAAACAAAAGGGATTAAGTCAAGGATACCGCAAGCAAGAATTTAAGCTAGCTAATATTGAGCAAGTAGCAGCGCTAGTGAAGAAATTCTTATGGGGTAATATTTCTGATTATGAAAGAGAAACCAGCTTTACCAGAGATATTTTAGTATGTACTCATGGCAGCCATGATAAATGCTGTGCTAGATATGGTAATCCTTTTTATTTCTACGCTCAAGAAACTATTGCTCATTCAGGCTTAGAAAATGTGCGGATTTGGAAATCAAGCCATTTTGGTGGACATAGATTTGCACCAACAATGATAGATTTACCCGAAGGACGCTATTACGGTAATTTAGAGCAAGATTCTTTTAAATCTATTTTGACTCGTACTGGCGACATTCAGTTATTCAACAAAGTTTATCGAGGCTGGGGAATTTTACCAGTACCACTGCAAATTTTAGAAAAGGAATTAATTCTGCGTCATGGATGGGATTGGTTCAATTACTCAGTAACAGGTAAAATTTTAGAACAAAGTTTAGATAATCAGACATTATTAGCTGAACTTAGTTTTGAAGACAATTCAGGCTCACTATATACTTACAAAGCTAAGTTAGTGAAGGATGAAAAGAGAACTGTAGAAGTGAAGAGTTCTTGTAATGCTAAAGAAGCCTCGGTAGTTCTTAAGTATTCTATAGCTGCACTTTGCTTAGATTCTAGAAGAGTTGTGAGTTTGAGTGCTTAACAAAATAAATAGTGTTGCAATTAGTAAAGGAGTGGATATCTACCAAAATAAGATTTTAAAATGAGAGATTTCAAATCATAATTTTGTGGACAATTTTTTAAAATCGATAATTAACCGCCGATAAAAGCGGATATAAATACTTGATTTGCAACTATTTATATCATTTGGCAAAACCTACAGCAGATTATAATTTGCTGAGTTGCAAATGATAGTAGGGGTATAATATTTTATACCCCTACTCTTGTATTTATTAACATGAAATATGCGGTATGATTGAGTGACTAATCAATTCATTATATTTAAATATATTTCAGTAAAAATCAAATTATTGTAGGATGTGTTAGGCGCTGGTTGCCAATATGATTTGTCACGAAAGAACTATCCTAGCGCCTAACGCATCATCCATTTGGCGGTGCGTTACGGCTAAATTTCATTGTCTCTTTGTCCCAAATCCTTTCATAGCCGTAACACACCCTACTTAATTTACTGTATGCTTGAGCGACCAATCAATTCACTATATTTGGCAATTAGTCGATACTTGATAAATCTAGTTAAAGCTAAATGAGTCTAATAGGAACTGATATGCTATCTGGTAAGTAGAGTCATTATTGCTAGCACCAGACTTAGAGAGTGTGACAACAATAATCCGCGAATCTTTAGGCTTAACAAAAGCAACATGTTCGTTTTCGTATAAGCCACTCGAGGTAAACTTTAATCCATTTCTGCCAGCAATCTGAGTATTTTTAAATCCATTAGTGGCAACAAATTGATTACTTTGCTTAATCCATTTCTGTAAAGGCAACTTACGGCGATTGTTATATACAGTTATACGTATATTAGCTGGATATTCTGAACCACCTTCATATTCTCCGTTGCGAATCTTTCGGGCGTGTTCTTGAGTCCAGACATCAACAGTACCTAATAAAGAATTAGCATTATTTGTGCGCGCAGCTATCTTTTCCTCTACGGCAAAAGAGTTCTGGGAATAGCCAAAACTGAAACCCCAACGACTGCGGTAAGTAGTTGCGTCTGGCGGTACCGGTTTAGTTGCTACAACTTGTTTGGCGATCGCTTGGTTTGTGAATGTAGAATTCGCAGCCAATGAGCCGACAATCCCAGAAGTAGCCACCAAACCAATCAAGGCTGGATGTACAATCAATTTCTGAATTTGCTGATATTTAACGTTCATACCTTTGTCTTGCAGCGTTCCAACTCTTCATAGATCCAAAATCTTCAAAACTAATTCCGCAATTTGGCTACTGACTGTTCAAATCAACGTAGTACGATTGTTCAAGTGAAGGGTAAGCCTTGCGGGAAGAGAAGCGATCGCTCGCCAATAGGCACCCTAAAATGAGAGCAAAAGAAGATTATTTAAACAAGCACACTCCATGCGTATCTCTTTAAGCTGGCTGCGGGAACTAGTAGAAATAAAACTTAGCCCGGAAGAATTAGCCGAAACCCTCACAATGGCTGGGTTTGAAGTAGAAGATATTGAAGACCGCCGCACTTGGGCTAATGGCGTTGTTGTGGGGAGAGTGCTTGAGCGTCAACCCCACCCCAACGCTGATAAATTAAGTGTTTGTCAAGTAGATATTGGCGCAGCTGAGACTTTAAATATTGTCTGTGGTGCTGCAAATGTGCGGGCAGATATTTATGTGCCAGTTGCTACTACAGGTACTTATCTACCAAATATCGACTTAAAAATTAAGCCTGCAAAACTACGCGGTGTTCCTTCTCAGGGAATGATCTGTTCTTTAAAGGAACTAGGCTTACCCACCGATGTTGATGGTATTCATATTTTTCCCCAGGAAAATCTCACCTTGGGTAGCGATGTGCGTCCCTTGCTGGGTCTTGATGATGTAATTTTAGATGTCACCGCCACAGCCAATCGCGCTGATGCCCTGAGTATGGTAGGTATAGCTAGGGAAGTAGCTGCTTTAACAGGTGGTAAACTCAGCATTCCTCAACCTGGGGAAGTCTCAATTAGCCAAAGTGGAGGAAACTTAGCCTTAGGCATTGCAGAAACTCAGGCTTGTCCTGCTTATATTGGTACAGTTATTGAACAAATAAAAATTGCTCCTTCTCCTGGGTGGTTGCAACAACGTCTGCTTGCGGCTGGCGTGCGACCAATTAATAATGTTGTAGACATTACTAACTATGTGTTGTTGGAATGGGGACAACCTTTACACGCATTTGACAGGGAACGCCTCAAATCTGTTGCAGGAAGTGACAATTTAACAATTGGTGTTCGTTTCGCCAATGCTGGGGAATCCTTCAAAACCTTAGATGGACAAACCCGTACCCTCTCACCCCAAAACTTAGTGATTACCGCCAACAACAAACCAGTGGCGATCGCAGGAGTTATGGGTGGAGAAGAAACAGAAGTTTATCAAGGTACACAAAGCCTAGTATTAGAAGCCGCATTATTTGATTCCGTAGCCATTCGCCGTTCTTCCCGTGGTGTCGGTTTACGAAGTGAATCTTCTGGCAGATACGAACGGGGCGTGAACCGGGCTGAATTAGAAGTAGCCTGTCGTCGTGCTTTATCGCTGCTAACAGAACTAGCTGGTGGCGTAATTACCCAACAAGAAATTGCTGATACTCGTCCCGACCCCTCAACCTGGACGCGTTCAATTGCACTGCGTTTAGACCGAGTTAATCAAGTCCTGGGGCCAATTGACTTAGGCGAAGAAACTGGAGAACTAGAAGAACGGGACGTTGAGCGGATTTTAACTGCACTTGGTTGTGAACTTACCCCTTCCGGCGATCGTTCATGGAAAGTTTCTGTACCACCCTATCGTTACCGTGATTTAGAAAGGGAAATAGACCTAATTGAAGAAATAGCCCGTCTTTATGGCTATGACAACTTTTGTGATACCTTACCCCACAAAGCAGAAGCTGGCTATTTACCTTTAGATCAAGAACTGATCCGCAAATTGCGCGCTTTCTTCCGCGCCGCCGGACTGACAGAATTAATTCAATACTCCCTAGTCAAACCCGGGGAAGACAAACAAATAGTCCTGTCAAACCCCTTATTTGTGGAATATTCCGCATTGCGAACCGATTTAATTGCTGGGTTGATTGATGCTTTTCAATACAACCTCGAACAAGGTAACGGTTCACTAAACGGCTTTGAAATTGGGCGGATTTTCTCACGAGAAGAAGACGGTTTGCAAGAAATCGAAGCGATCGCCGGAATTATGGGAGGCGATCGCACTCTCAGCAAATGGACAAGCAGTGGTCGCGAACAACCTCTGACCTGGTATGAAGCCAAAGGCATACTCGACAGCGTATTTCGCCAACTTGGTTTACAAGTAGAATATCAACCTGATTGTCGTGATGAACGCCTACACCCAGGACGCACCGCTTCCCTGTGGATTGGGGGTAACAGACTCGGAATTTTTGGACAACTCCATCCCCAACTGCGACGCGAAAAAGGTTTACCAGATTCCGTCTACGCATTTCAACTAGATGCTGATGTGTTTTTGGATGCAATGGATCGGGATGAACTCCTGAACCCAGTATTTAAGTCTTATTCCACCTATCCCGCAAGCGATCGCGATATCGCCTTCTTCTCACCTGTGAAGGTAACAGTAGCCGAAATCGAAAAAGCGATTAACAAAGCTGGTAAAGAATTACTAGAATCCGTGGAATTATTCGATGAATATCGCGGTGAAAATGTCCCAGCCGGACAGCGTAGTTTAGCTTTTCGCCTAATTTACCGCGCCAGCGATCGCACCCTCACCGATGCTGAAGTGGAACCAGTACACAACAAAGTGCGCGAAGCCTTAGTAGAGAAGTTTGGCGTGAATTTGAGAAGTTAGGGATTGGGGATTGGGGATTGGGGATTGGGGATTGGGGATTAGGGACTGGGGACTGGGAAAAAGCAGGGGGCAGGGAGCAGGGAGCAGGGGGAAATAACAAACACCAATTACCAATTACCAATTACCCATTACCCATTACCCATTACCCATTACCAAATGACCAATGACAAATAACCAATGACAAAGGACAAATAACAAATGCCCAAATATGTATTGTCGGGAAGCTACTGCGAAGATGTTTTGGAAAAACGCGCCCCTTATCGTCAAGCCCATTTAGATGGGTTAGCTAAACAAAAAGAATCTGGTGTGCTGATTACTATTGGCCCTACCAAAGATGTCACCAAAGTTTTTGGCATTTATGAAGCCGACGACGAAGCCACAGTACGCCAGTTAATTGAAAATGATCCCTACTGGCAAAACGGCATCTGGACAGAATATTCAGTCCAAGAGTGGATTCAGGCGATTTGATTGGGGGCTGGGTACTGGGTACTGGTGATTGGGGATTAGGGATTGGGGACTAGGAAAAAGCCGGGGACTGGGGATTGGGGAAAAACTATTACTCATTACTCATTACTCATTACTCATTACTCATTACTCATTACCCCATGCCCTATGCCCAATGCCCCCTTCCCAATTTCTTGCTTTTTGTAGATGCGATCGCCTACTTCTAAATGCGATGATCGGTATTCACGCCGTAACGAACCGTTGGAGTTGTCTAGAATTAAAATAAAGTCAGTGAATACAACAACTTCGGTTGTGCGAGCATTGTTGGACTTTTTGAGAAAATACCACTATGAATCCCATCTTAAAACGCACACTTCTACCCGGCTTGATGGCTGCAAGTTTAGCCGGCGGTACCTTAGTCCCTGCTAAACCGGCTTCTGCTGATATGTTACGCGATATCGGTATTGGCGCAGGTGCAGGTGTAGTCACTGGTGCTGTTAGAGGAAATGGTGCCGTGATCAATAATGCCATCAAAGGTGCTGCAGCTGGTGCTGCTGTTAATGCTGTCCACGGTACAAGAAGGCAAGCACGTAACCGCAAAGTTGGTAACTTAGGCCAAGATGTCGGAGTCGGTGCAGCAGCTAGCACAGTTACAGGCATCATTCTGCATGGCACTAAAAATCCTGGTGGCGATGCGATCGATGGTGCGGCTGCGGGTGCTGCAATCAATGTTCTGACCAATGGCAACAGACATAAATAATTTGTGATTCATAATTTGTAGTTAACAAATTAATTACGAATTATGGATGATGGATTTAGGTATTTCTAAACAAGAAATATCCCAAACTGTCTTGTAGGATGCTCATCCTGCCCGTGCAGAAGATATAGTGGGCTGTCTGGCTCACCCCCCCATAAGAGATAATTTATTTCTGGGAACGCCTTAACAAAAATATTCCCTAGCTTTGCTAGGGAATATTAACAAAAAAGGTTAAAACAATTATTGAGAATTTTGACTTTTCAATCTGCTGATTATTGGCCTTTTAAAGCTTTTCTAAAGTTGCGACGATAGGATGGATTTGTAGCAAATAAAGCAGGCCACAACAGAGC
Organism: Calothrix membranacea FACHB-236; assembly: GCF_014696315.1. Classification (GTDB taxonomy): domain Bacteria; phylum Cyanobacteriota; class Cyanobacteriia; order Cyanobacteriales; family Nostocaceae; genus Aulosira; species Aulosira membranacea. Next base: position 22,981 of record NZ_JACJPX010000026.1, on the reverse strand, counting down.
TAAACCAATACGATTAGTCAAACTAGGTCTAAAGTTAGTGCGCTCAAAACCCTTCCAGAATTTCCAAGCGCCATATAGATAACCTGCAATTAGCCCCAAAATAATTAACTTACCCATTATTATTACTCCAGCACATCTGACAGAATTTCAGTTAAGGATTTCTACACTATTTCCATAAGTGTTAACGAAAACCGCAAAGGAAAAACTAAACTCTTCCGTTTTTGTTAGCTGTTCACTTAACGATACTTCCATTATTCCAGTGTAGAGTAGCCTCCCGCATAGTAGCTAGATTGAAAATGGGCATTGGGCATTGGGCATTGGGCATTGGGCATGGGGCATAGGTAATTTATTCTCCCCCTGTACCCTGCTCCCTGCACCTCTGCCTCATCCTTCTTCCATGTATGGCGGTGAAACTTGTTTCATTGCGACTGCCTGACCTGAAGTGCAGATAAAATTATATAACTAATAAATTTTCATAATTATTTATAAAGCCTGTGCTACCTAATAGCGAAGCAGCAAGACTTCAAGCCCTCCGCCAGTACCAAATTCTCGATACAGAACCAGAACAAGCTTATGATAACCTGGCCAAGTTAGCAGCCTTTATTTGTGATACTCCGATCGCCTTAGTCAATTTTATTGATGAAAACCGTCAATGGTTTAAAGCAAAACTCGGTTTGGATCTGCCGGAAGTACCCCGTAATGTGGGTTTATCCTACCTTTGCGTAGAGAAACGAGATTTTGTGGTTGTGCCAGATACTTTAGCTGATGAAGAGTTAGCTAAAAATCCGGTAGTCACTTCCTATCCCTTTGTGAGATTTTATGCGGGTGTACCTTTGATTACTCCCAAGGGAGATATATTAGGAACTCTCTGCGTTATCGATCAACAACCACGACAATTAAACCAACAACAAATAGAAGCGCTGCAAGCTTTAGGTCGCCAGGTAATTGACCAATTAGAGTTAAGACGGAATTTAATAGAATTATCGCGTGTTTCCCAAGAACAGCGACGAGTCACAACCGCACTAGAACGAAGTCAGCAAGAACTGAAAGACTTTGTGGAAAATGCTAATGTCGGTATGCATTGGGTAAAGGCTGATGGCACGATTCTATGGGCTAACCAGGCAGAACTTGACCTTTTAGGCTACACGCGCTCAGAGTATATTGGACGCTCAATTGCTGAGTTTCATGTTGACCAAGAAGCCATCGACGATATTATGCAACGGCTGAGTAACAATGAAGCCTTGCAAAATTACGAAGCACGGATGCGCTGCAAGGATGGATCGATTCGCTATGTGTTAATTCACTCTAATGTATTGTGGGAGAACGGTGAATTTATCCATACTCGTTGTTTTACCAGAGATATTACCGATCGCAAACAAGTAGAAGCAGCTTTAATTGAAAGCAATCGCCATCTGAAGATAGCGTTGCAAGCTGCGAAACTTGGCTCTTGGGAGCATAATTTGTTCACAGGTGAGCTATCAGTCTCTAGCCAATGCAAAGCTAATTTTGGTCTGGAGGAGTCAGCTGAGTTTACCTATGAAACTTTACTGCAAGCTATCCATCCCGATGATCGCGCTTATATGCAAAAGTCTGTACGACAAGCTCTAGCAAATCACAGCGATTATGAGGCAGAATATCGCAATATTTGGCCAGATGGCAGCGTTCACTGGATACTAGCGCGAGGTGTGGGAATTTATGATGCTGATGGTCAACCCCTACGGATGATTGGTGTCACACTTGACCTCACCGCACGTAAGCAAGCTGAGGAAGCATTACAGGCCAGTGAACTACGTTGGCAACTTGCTTTAACTGGCAATAACGATGGTATTTGGGATTGGAACGTTAAGACTAATGAAGTGTTCTTTTCCCCACGCTGGAAAGAAATGCTGGGCTATACAGACCAGGAAATTCCTAATCATCTAGATGAGTGGTCAAAACGGGTTCATCCTGAAGATTTGGATTGGGTATTAGCAGCAGTTCAAGAACATTTTGACAAGAAAACGCCCTATTACGTCACCGAGCATCGCATTAAGTGCAAAGATGGTAACTATAAATGGATTTTAGATCGGGGGCAAGCACTTTGGGATAGCAACGGTGAAGTTGCGCGAATGGTCGGTTCCCATACTGATGTTGACGATCGCAAACGGGCAGAAGAACATATCAAAAAACAAAATCAGCGATCGCAGTTATTTTCGCAAATTATTGTGAAAATTCGTGACTCGCTCAACATAGAAGAAATTCTCCAAACCACAGTTACAGAAGTTCAAAAACTCCTACAATCTGACCGAGTTGTCATTTTCCGGCTGTGGCCAGATGGTTCAGGAACAGTAGTGCAAGAAGCGGTATTACCTGGTTGGCCTGTAGTGCTGGGGCAAAAAATTCTTGACCCCTGCTTTCAGCAAGATTACGTAGAAAGATATCGCCAAGGCAGAGTCAGCGCCATTATAGATGTTGAGAAAGCTCATATCCAAGACTGCCATCGAGAATTTTTACAAAAGTATGGTGTCAAAGCTAACTTGGTAGTACCCATTCTCAGCGGTGAGGGTATTTGGGGCTTGTTGATTGCCCATCAATGTAGTAGCCCCCGCCAGTGGCACAGTCATGAACTGGATTTGTTACAGCAGCTAGCTAACCAAATTGGCATTGCTCTGTGGCAAGCCCAACTTTTAGAACAAGAAACCCGGCAACGGCAAGAACTAACTCGTTCCAATACCGAATTAGAACAGTTTGCCTACATTGCTTCCCATGACTTGCAAGAACCATTACGGATGGTAACTAGTTATTTACAATTACTAGAGCGCAGGTACAAAAGTCAGCTAGATGCCCGTGCGGATGAGTTCATTAGTTACGCTGTGGATGGGGCGCAGCGCATGCAAACTTTAATTAATGATTTGTTGAACTATTCCCGCGTTAGCACCAGGGGGCAACCTTTTAAATTAGTAGATTGTAATGCTGTTGTAGAAAAAGCGATCGCGAATCTGGAAGTAGCCATTAAAGAAAGTAACGCCAGGATTACCTGCGATCCTCTGCCTCAGATCATGGCTGATACTACGCAATTGGCACAAGTATTTCAAAACCTGATTGCCAACGCCATCAAATTCCATCGGGAGGAACCGCCCCATATTCACATCCAAGCCATCAGAAACACCATCGAAGCAGCCACAGAAAATCCCCATCTTACCCTAGCAGGAAACGAATGGTTATTCTCAGTGCGTGATAATGGAATTGGTGTAGAATCCCAGTATGCTGAAAGAATTTTTGTAATTTTTCAGCGTTTGCACAGCAGAAGTAAGTATCCCGGTACTGGAATCGGGCTGGCTATTTGTAAGAAAATCATAGAACGCCACGGCGGTCAGATCTGGATGGAGTCAAAACCGGGTGAAGGCTCGATTTTTTACTTTACGATTCCAGATCAAGCAGGTAAGCAATCGTGAACAATTTATCAGCAGTTATGCCGATTGAGGTTTTGCTAGTAGAAGACAATCCTGGCGATGCGTTACTTACACGCATCGCTCTGGAGGATAGCAAAATTTCAGTGAACTTAAGTGTTGTTGAAGATGGGGTAGAAGCAATGGCATTCTTGCGAAAACAAGATAAATATGCTGATGTCCCCCATCCCGATATTGTCTTACTTGATTTAAATCTGCCAAAAAAAGACGGGCGAGAGGTATTAGCAGAAATTAAAGGTGACGCACATCTTAGACGGATTCCTGTAGTTGTGCTGACAACCTCCCAAGCAGAAGAAGATATTGTTAAAGCCTATAACCTAGCTGCTAACTGTTATATAACCAAGCCAGTGGACTTCGATCAATTTGTGAGAATTGTCCGTTCCATAGAGAACTTTTGGTTTGCGGTTGTCAAATTGCCACCGGAGTAACGCTAATGACAGGTGAAGTTATTAAAGTCCTGTTAGTTGAAGATAACCCCGGTGATGTCCTCTTATTGCAGGAATTTTTACAGGATGTCACCGCAGCTGCAGTTGAATTGATGCCGGTAGAGCAACTGGACGAGGCATTAAGCTATCTAGCGCGCCAAAGCTTTGATGTGATGCTTTTGGATCTCTCCCTACCTGATAGCCAGGGATTAGAAACCTTTATTAAAGCGCACAATCAAGCAAAATCAACTCCCATAATTGTCCTAACAGGGATTGCCGATGAAACTTTAGCACTAAGAGCAATGCAAGAAGGAGCGCAAGATTATTTAGTCAAAGGGCAAGTAACAGGTGATTTGCTGGTACGTTCCATGCGTTATGCCATTGAGCGTCAAAGGATAGAAGATGCCCTCAGACAAAGTGAAGAGCGATTTCGAGTAGCCTTAAAGAACTCACCCATCTTTGTCTTTAACCAAGACCTAGAATTACGTTATACCTGGGTTTATAACCCAGCTTTTGGGTTCACAGCCGAAGAAATGTTGGGTAAACGGGACTCAGAATTAATTCCCTTAGAAAGCGCTCACCACCTTACAGCCATGAAATTGGGTGTACTGGTGACGGGAGTGGGTACTAGAGATGAAGTATCAATTACAACTGCTCAAGGCACCCGATATTATGACTTGACGGTAGAACCTTTACGAAATGAGGCACAACAAATTATTGGTATTACTTGTGCTTGCATAGATATTAGCGAACGCCAAGCAGCTTTAGAAGAGCGCAAACTAGCTGATGCGACAATCCGCGAACAAGCGGCATTGCTAGACATTTCCACAGATGCGATTCTTGTTAGAGATTTAGAAAACAAAATTCTCTTTTGGAACAAAGGCGCAGAAATTCTTTATGGCTGGGCTGCGTCGGAAGCTAAAGATAAAAATGCTAGCGAACTGTTAGATACCGATGAACCGTCGTCAGATATGGAAGCAACACTTTTAGAAGTTATCAATAAAGGTAAATGGCAAGGCGAGTTAACGAAACTTACCAAAACTGGCAAAGAAATTTTAGTTGCTAGCCGTTGGAGTTTAGTATGTGATGAACAAGGTAAACCAAAATCAATTCTCACCGTTGACACAGATATTACCGAAAAGAAACGTTTAGAAGCGCAATTATTTCGTGCCCAACGGCTGGAAAGTATAGGCACCTTAGCTAGTGGCATTGCCCATGACCTAAACAACATCCTGACACCAATTTTGGCAGGAGCGCAACTACTACCAATGAAATTTCCCAATGTTGATGAGCGGACTCGTCACCTATTGGAAATTTTGGAAGTTAACGCCAAACGCGGCGCAGATTTAGTTAAGCAAGTGTTGTCATTTGCACGGGGTGTAGAAGGTAAGCGAATTAATCTGCAAATCAGACATTTGATTGTGGAGGTTTCTAAAGTACTGAAAGAAACATTTCCCAAATCAATTCAGGTGATCATTGATTTGTCAAAGGATTTGTGGATAGTTTCTGGCGATGGAACGCAAATTCATCAAGTGTTAATGAATCTCTGCGTTAATGCGCGTGATGCTATGCCCAATGGGGGTAGTTTAAGCATCTATGCCAAAAATTTGTTTATTGATGAAAACTATGCCCGCATGAATCTGGAAGCCAAAGTAGGCCCCTATATAGTAATTACTGTTACTGATACAGGGGTAGGGATTCCAGAAGAACATTTAGATAGAATTTTCGAGCCATTCTTTACCACAAAAGAAGTAGGGCAAGGCACAGGCTTAGGTTTGTCCACCGTTCTGGGAATTATTAAAAGCCACGGTGGTTTCATCAACGTGCATAGCGAAAAAGGCGTAGGCACTCGTTTTGAAGTATATTTACCAGCAGTAGATGGAGTAGAAACACGCAAAGCCGACAATGCCACAGTGATCACCGCACATGGTGAAATGATTATGATTGTTGAGGATGAACCCGCTATTCAAGAGATTACTAAAACATCCCTAGAAACTCATAACTATAAAACCATTGCCGCCACTGATGGTATTGAAGCGATCGCAGTTTACGCTAAACACATGGATCAAATTAGTGTAGTACTCATGGATTTGATGCTACCTTCTCTCGATGGCTTAACTGCCATCCGTACCTTGAAAAAAATCAACCCCAAGGTAAAAATTATCGCCACCAGTGGATTGATGTCTAGTAACAAACTGGAAGCTCTAGCTAACAGTGGTGTAACAACCTTTTTGCCAAAACCCTACACTATTAATGAATTATTGCTGACACTGCAAAGGGTGATTTCGTAATTGGGGACTGGGGACTGGGGACTGGGGAGATGAGGTAGAGGTAGACAACACCAAATGACAAATGACAAATGACAAACCCCAATTACTCATTACTCATTACTCATTACCCATTACCCAATGCCCCATGCCCCATATCCCATATCCCATATCCTTTTCAACTCAAAACATATAGAGAATCATCCGGTTGCCATTGGTCGCGGGGGAGGGTGTAGTAAACTACATCATGGCCGTAGTAGCGGGTATGCTTTTGATATTTCATCCCTACTTTTTGAATGACACGCACTGAAGCAATATTTTCAGGATGAGCGATCGCAACTATCTGATCTAACTTTACTTCCCAAAAACCATATTTTAAAGTTGCTTGCGATGCTTCTGTCGCTATACCCAAATTCCAAAAAGACTTGTCAAACACATAACCAAGTTCAACCTCCGGTGTATCTGCCAAAAAACCTAATCCACAACGCCCAATCATTTTGGCAGTTTCTTTGTGTATTACTGCCCACATCCCAAAGTTGTTTTCTTCCCATTGTTTAATATGTCTGTATAAACTAGTCTGTGTTTGCTCTGCTGTTCTTGGTACCAGATATTTCATAATTTCCGCATCGCTGTAGAGGCGAAACAAGTCATCAAAATCCGCCAACGTCAAATGTCTTAATCGCAGACGCAAAGTTTCTATTTCAGGCATAGTTTTTCAGGGAGAAATATCGGTTTTGGCTGTTAAATGTTGACTGTTGACTGTTGAGTGTTGACTGTCAACGCTTAACAGTCAACAACCATGCATGTGAATCTTTCACAAATCATTTAGGATTGCTATAAATGTGTCATTGCGAGTGAAACGACGCAATATTTAGGGATTGGAGTTCCTTCCCTGGTGATAATGTTCGCGTAAGAACAGTTATTTATTGACAAAAAATGAGGTAGATGAGCAGGTAAAATCTTCTTTGCTCCCCATATTTTATATCTTTTTAGCCAAATTTTATTGCATTGAATTACACACAAAATAATTTCCAAGTAATTGCTGTTTACCATCAGTGAACTGCTCAACCTCAAACACATCTCATCACATGAAATTTCATCAATCTCCTGTGATGCAGGCATCTCATCTTTCCAAAAAGCCCAATTAAATGCCGATTATCTTACCGTATCCAATACTGCTCAGTTAAGGATTTTCAACTCTTAATTTGGTTTGGGGAAAAGGTGAAAGGGTAAGGGTTAAAGGTTTTTTCTTGCCCCTTTTCCCCTTCCCCTTGTGCCCTTAACCGACAAGTATTGCTACCGCATCGAATTACCAATTACCAATTACCACCAGCTATATTCCAATTCTCCTGTTTGAATTTTGTCCCAAATCTTTTCTCTACATATCATTAGCTTCTCAAATGTAATTTGAATATTTCTCCGCATTGCGATTTTAATACACTCCATTTCCTGCTTCGAGAGCTTCCCATCTGCTACAGCACGCTCAACAATAATTTTCAGATGGTTGATATCTTCGAGTTCGTCAAGTGATAAAGGCTGATAGTTAAATCGCTTGAATTCCATAGTTTGTCTGCGTCTACCGAATTTCCTTGAATTTGTTAAGCTTGTAAATTGGCTACGCGCTTAACGGTGTCATGCTACGGGAATTTTTTAGTGAACTCATCACCAGACTTTCTCAATACCCATAGCAAGAGAAACCCAAACTGCAATATAGCTTTTTTACCATAACTATACTGAGAATTTGACGAATTTCTTAAGGAGCAGTACAGACATAATGTCTAAAAAGCCTTCCCAAAGCGATTTTTTTAGCTTACAAACCTCTTCAGATAAATGGCAGCAGACTGTAACACAAGTTACATATCGGTTCAATCGCCAGTACCAAAATCAACCTTTTGAATTGCCAGCAGAAGTTGAAGCTATGCCCATATATAGGGACTGGATTAGTGGTACATTACCAGGAAAAATTGCTTCTCACTTCTGGGAAATAGCGCAACCGCAAAAGAACCAACATTGTTTAGATATTGGTTGCGGTGTTAGCTTTCTCATCTATCCTTGGCGAGATTGGCAAGCATATTTTTACGGGCAAGAAGTTAGTGTTATAGCACGAGATACCCTCAATTCTCGGGGTTCGCAATTAAACTCAAAGCTATTTAAAGGAGTGGAGTTAGGCCCAGCTCATCAATTAAAGTATTCTCAAGGTCTTTTTGATCTTGCGATCGCAACAGGATTCAGCTGCTATTTTCCCTTAGATTATTGGACTGCTGTATTGTCTGAAGTTAAACGAGTCCTCAAACCTGGTGGACAGTTCGTCTTTGACATCCTCAATCCCGAACAGCCTTTAGCAGAAGATTGGGCGGTTTTAGAAACTTATTTGGGCGCAGAAGTATTTCTAGAGTCGATAGCTGACTGGGAAAAAATAATTAAAGCGGCTGGCGCTAAAATCGTTACCCGCAAGTCAGGAGAATTGTTTGATTTATACAAAGTGCGGTTTTGAAGTGGGGGTTAGGTAATGGTTAATGGGTAATTGGTAATGGGTAATTGGTAATATAGATTTCTCCTTGTCCCCTTGTCCCCTTGTCCCCAGTCCCCAGTCCCCAGTCCCCAATCCCCAATCCCCAATCCCCTCCCAAGAGCATAGCGTAATGCGTAGGTAGTTAACTATAATGCTCTTACTATGAGCACCTACGAATCCTTCAAAAAATCTAACAGACAACACCGTCGGCGTGAAAATGACTGGCGGTTATTTTTGCGCTTAGTACCTTATGCTCGTCGTAGTAGACGATTACTAGCGCTGTCAATGTTATTGCTCGTACCCATCGCCCTAGCTAATTCTGTACAACCACTATTGATTGGACAGGCTATTTCCCTGATTCGCCAGGAACCTAGCGTTTATGAGTTTCTCAAAAATCGTCCGGTACTGCAAGGGTTAAATATCCTAGAAGGGTTGTTGCTAGTTGCAATTATTATCAGACTATTACTTACGGGTTTTCAGGGTTATCTCGTACAGAAGTTAGGGCAACAAATTACAGCAGAAATTCGTGATGATTTATTTCATCATGTGACATCTTTATCTGTACGTTTTTTTGATCGCACACCTGTTGGTAAATTAATTACCAGACTCACCAGCGATGTGGAATCCTTGGGGGATGTGTTCTCTACGGGAGCCGTGGGAATTATCTCCGATTTATTTTCGATGCTGGTAGTTGTCGGTTTGATGTTTTCTTTGCAATGGGAATTGGCTTCTTTATTGCTGGTAATGCTGTTACCAGTGAGCTTGATAATAATCTACTTTCAGCAACAGTATCGCCAATCAAATTACAAAGCACGAGAAGAACTTTCGATGCTGAATTCCCAGCTACAAGAAAATATAGTTGGCATTAATGTAGTGCAGTTGTTCCGCCGAGAAAGATTTAATGCTGAATTATTTCGTACTACTAATAAACGCTATAAAGACCAAATAGACAGAACAATTTTTTATGATTCAGCAGTTTCCGCCATTTTAGAATGGATTGGTTTAGTGGCGGTTGCAGGCGTGCTAGTAGTAGGTGCCTGGTTATTACTAGGTAAAAGCATTACTTTTGGGATTTTGTCAGCATTTGTTTTGTATGCTCAACAATTATTTGAGCCTTTACGGAATTTTGCTGAGAAATTCACCGTTATTCAAGCAGGTTTTACTGCAATTGAACGAGTTATTAACATTTTAGATGAACCGATAGAAATCCGCGATCGCTTTAATTCCCGTGTCTCTATTTATGATGCCAAATTCGGCTATATAGATGAGGTAGTTGCTCAGCTCGAATCAGGAGAAGTCAAACCGCAAGTACAACTGGGCGAAATCCGCTTTGAACATGTATGGTTTGCCTATAAAGACAATGATTATGTGATTAAAGATTTAGATTTCACTATTCATCCTGGGGAAAAAATAGCCTTAGTTGGGCCGACTGGTGCAGGTAAAAGTTCCATCATTCGGCTGCTATGTCGCCTTTACGAACCTACCCAAGGACGCATTCTTGTAGATGGAATCGATATTCGTGATTTACCACAAGCAGAATTGCGGCGTTATCTGGCAGTTATTTTACAAGAAGGCTTTTTATTTGCGGGTGATGTTAAAAGTAATATCACCTTAGGCGACAATTACAGCTTTGATGAAATCCAACAAGCTGCACAGCACACTAATGTCGATCAGTTTATTCAACTATTACCTCAAGGTTATGATACGCAACTAAGAGAAAGGGGTACAAATATTTCTAGCGGTCAAAAACAACTTTTAGCTTTTGCCCGTGCAGCGATTCGCAACCCACAAGTATTGGTATTAGATGAAGCTACAGCTAGCCTAGATGTAGGAACAGAAGCTTTAGTTCAACAAGCATTAAATCAGCTTTTGGTAAGACGTACCGCAATTATTATTGCTCACCGTCTATCTACAATTCGCAATGTCAATCGTATTTTTGTTTTAAAGCGCGGTGAACTCATTGAGCAAGGAAGCCATGAAGAATTACTGCAAAAAGGAGGAATGTACGCCACCTTGCATAACTTACAAATGTTAGGAACTTGAGATAAGTAGGGCGTTGCAATTAAAGATAACTGGACAGGGCTGTCATTGGTCATTGGTCATTGGTCATTGGTCATTGGTCATTGGTCATTGGTCATTGGTCATTGGTCATTGGTCATTGGTCATTGGTCATTGGTCATTGGTCATTGGTAAAGGTTTATAACCATCCATTTTTTCCCAACTCCAGCTTGATTTTTAACTTTCCATCCCTCATGACTTTGGTTTTTTATCAAAAACTAGTGGACATATTCCCTGTTATTTCTTTTGTGACAGTTTTAGGTACGGAATCAGGGTTTCAAGGCTATTTACGTTTCGTAACATAGTTTGGTTTATTTCCACCGACTTACTTAGTCCCCGCAATTGAATTGCGGGGATTATGTCAAACAGCGATAGGATATTTTTTGATTTAGAAGTCCCTTAGCTGGTGATTCTCACGCAGTTTGTTCTGGTTCGGTTGTTACCTTTTGTCCAATTCTTGGTTCTGTACCTGCAAGCAAGCGTTCTATATTACTGCGGTGGCGGATAATGACATACAACCCACCAAGAAAAGCATAGAGAATACAAGCTAAAGGTTGATGGAAAACTACCATAAAAATTGTCACCGCGATCGCACCTGCAATGGAACCCAAGGAGACGATGCGCGATATGGCGAAGAAAAGAGCAAATACACCCGCTGTTGCTAAACCTACTTGCCAGCTGATTGCTAATAAAGTCCCTAAACCAGTAGCGACAGATTTTCCACCACTAAATCCCAAAAAAATCGATTTGCTGTGTCCGAGAACTACTGCGAACCCTGCTAATGTCACTAACCACGGTTGCCACAGTTTCTCATCTACAGTTGAGGGAATTAGATTATAAACTGGGGCCAGGTGAAATAACTGATAAATTAAGGCGATCGCTAATATTCCTTTCAAGCAATCAATTAATAACACAAATGCCCCAGGGCCTTTACCCAAGGTTCTAAGCACATTGGTTGCGCCAGTTGAACCGGAACCAACTTCCCGAATATCAATACCTTTTAACTGCTTCACAGCAATGTAGCCTGTAGGGAAAGAACCCAGTAGGTAGGCTACAAGCAAAACTACACCGCACAAAGTTAACCAAATAGCCATAACAATTCAAAATTCAAAATTCAAAAGTTGTAGAGACGCGATTAATCGCGTCTGTACTCAAAAGTCAAGAGTCCAAAGCCATAATACTTGACCAATGACAAATGACTAATTAAAAATCATCATCATAATTTCTCATTGTTTTGGGGTCTGGGGCAAAGGCTAACCATAAAGGGAATTGCAGTAACCCTAGACTAATTTGGTCTTCGGAATCATCGATGATAATTAAAGGCATTTGATTGGCTTTGACTAGCCGCTCTGCTTTTTGTGCTACAGCTTCGGGAGTTTCAAATAATACTACCCCTCTATCTGGGCCAAAGTCTGGACGACCGATTCCTAAACAATCTTGTAAGCCGCGTCGCCATTCACCTAGACGTTCTGGTGTATTAGATAATATTAAAGCGCGGACGCGATCGCCATATAGACTGTTGAGAATAGAAATCACCGCCGAGGAAATTAATATATTCTGCAAGCGGCTACCCATTGTCCGTAAAGCACCTCTTCCACCTTGAGTGAAAAACCAGTTAGCAACTCGTTCGGCGTGGACTGGCTCAAAGGTGCGGCGCAGTTGCCAAGCTGGGCCATAATAATCGGGTTTGTTGCGATATTGGTCAATGAGGCGGCGAATTTGCTTGGCGGTATCTTGAAACTGCTGTGGCGCAAATTGCGGCATACCTGGCTGGGATTCAGCAGGCTTTACCTCTTTCACCACAGGTTTTTCTCGTTCAATTACTGGTGGCGGTACTAGCTGCAACTGCTCGGCGGCGGCGGCTAAATCCTGTAAACTGCCTGTGAGATAATCTTTAAAACCTTGGACGCGAATTGCTAAGTCTTGGGATGCACCTGCAAATGTGGTACGCATTTCATTACGGATGCGTTCTTGACGGCGTTCTAACTGTTCAACAGAAATTTGCAGGGTTTGTTTGCGTTGTTCTAGCTGCGAAAGCGACTCTTGCACAATTTTTCCTAATGTCAATTGAGTTTCCCCAACTTGCGCTTGCAGAGTTTTGTAAGTCGCTTGCAGATTGGCTATTTCGGCTTTGAGAGCTTCTTTGGTACTTTCTAACTCAGCAACTTGTTGTGCTGCTTGTGCATATAGTGAATTATCTGCGGATTGTAAGTCTCTTGGCGATCGCACTGCCACAGTTTCCAATGGTAATAATGGTGTAAGTAACTCAGCCGCATCTTCTGTTGGCTCAACTGGAGAAACTTCTACGTCTATTTGGGAAATTGGTGCTGACAAAGTTGCGTCATTGGGCTGTGAGTCCACCAATAAACTTTGCTCTTCTGTTTCCGCCTCTGAGTCAACCGATGAGTCTTCTGGCTCTGCAACTGGCTTGCTCGGCTCTTCTATTTGCGCCAACCACTCATCAATCGATTCTGGGGTTTGAGATTCCTCTGGGTTCATAAATAATAGTGTAATTCCTATGACGCGAATAAATAGCTTTCAGAAATATACAATTGACCTGCACTAAAAGTCCTAAGTCTGCATTTTATATTAATTGGGGATTGGGGACTGGGGATTGGGGATTGGGGATTTGGAAAAACTCTTGTACAGACGCGATTCATCGCGTCTCTGCACAGCACTAAATACGTGGACAGCGTTGTTCTAAACAAGCTTTCAGGGTGTTGGGGTCAAATAAAATCGGCAAAAAGTGAATGCTGTTAATTTCTTTAAAGTAAAAGAGAATTGGAATCCCTGGCCAAAATATTCGCCAATTTTGCCATTCTTGATAAGGAAACCGCCGAATTAGTTTTTCGCCTCTGTAAAGATCTAAGTCAGTGGCGGTAAATTGCAACCTTATAATACCAGCCTGAAACATGAGAAACAAACCCAGCAATCCAATGATGCCTCCTAGTAAAGGTTGAACTAGCAGCAGTGGAATAGAAACAACTAGCAAAACTACAGGGATATTGTAGCTAGGTTTGAGTTCAACAGTAGATGTAGCGTTAGGCGCAAATGAACTAGTCATATCAATTTTAGAGTTTTAATTCTGGAACCACTGCGTTGCGCGGGTTAGAGCGTTGTTTTCAGTGGTGTGATTTTACATGAGAGAAATGCCTAGAGGCTGCAAGCCTTTGGCTATAGATATAAAGCCTGCCTGTTCCTATTTTAAAATTTCGTGGTTGAGGAGGAGTATCAAGGGGGAGAGTTAAAATTACATTCCTTTGATCAATGCACTACCAGGGCCCTGAAACATTAACCAAGAAAGAAAGAAGTTACTTACAAATATAATTAGCAAGGCAGTTACTACAGCAGTGGTAGTTGATTGACCTACTCCTTTTGCACCTCCGGTTGTTGTTAAACCCCAGCTACAACCAATTACCGCAATTAAAATTCCAAAGCAAAACGCCTTAATCATGGCGCTCAAAATATCCCAAAGACCAAGCAGATTACGCGCCGAGTCGAGAAATACAGTATCAGCGATGCTGTATAAATTTGTGGCAATTAACATTCCCCCTAACAACCCTGTCACCAAAGACAACAGAGTTAAAATCGGCAACATTAAGCAACAAGCTAAGACACGGGGAATAACCAGATAATCTATGGGGTCAGTTCTGAGCATTAACAAAGCATCAATTTGCTCTGTGACCCGCATAGTACCAATTTCAGCAGCAAAAGCCGAACCAACTCGCCCCGCCAAAATCACGGCTGTCAATACAGGCGAAAGTTCTCTGGTTAAGGCTACCGCCAGCACCCCGCCAACAAGATTTCCCGCCCCAAAATTAATAAACTCCCGTGCTACCTGAATTGTAAACACAGCGCCCACAAAAATAGCCGTTAATAGCGCAATAAAGAGCGAATCTGGCCCTACTGCAGCCATTTGCTCTTTAGTATTTCGCCAATGAATTCTGATTCGTAGGAGGTGAACCAATACTTGTCCACCCAGAAAAATCGCCGCCAGCAACCGCTGACCCCACGCTCCTAAACTGGATTTGGATGTAGTCTCACTCAATGTTTTGTAGCTAACTCGGTAACTGCCTTAAGAATAGCGAAACTAAACCCCTTCAGGGAATTGGTAAATGGAAAAAGTTTGGGGATGGGGCATTGGGCATAGGGGAAGGGGTAAAGAGTAATGAGTAATGAGTAATGAGTAATGGGTAATGGGTAATGGGAATTAAGAATTTTCCTCCTGCTCCCTGTCCCTCTGCCTTACTCAGTCCCCAATGCCCCATGCCCCATGCCCCATGCCCAAAGATTAACTTACTTTAAAGCTCGTCTCATAAAATTAAGGGTTTTTTGAGCAAGCTGGAATTGCTTTTGGGTGCTAACTATAAACTAAAATCTATATATAGCAAAGCTTTGGGCTGCTTCAGGCTCGATTTATGCTCAAGCCAACTCATCTGTGAAATAGCACTTTTTTTTAATGAAAACTTAAGATTTTTGACATCTTGGTTGCTGGGGAGCGATCGCACTTATTGTAGAAGATGACATTACAGCTTTTAACGCTATTGTCTACCTTAACCGCGGAGCGTCGTCTCAATGACTGTTTTTACTAACTTTCTCCGTTCCCTGATACTTACGATTGTTTTTAGCTTTTCCTTGCCCATGCTCTTAGTCGGTGGCTTCTTGCTTGTAGTCTCCCTGTTAGCTCACATCCCAGGGTTACAAGGCATTAATGAAGCTATCGCTCAACAAATTATACATTTTCTCGCTACCTTTGGCAGTGGTACGCCTCTGCGCGGCTTATTTGTTATTAGTTTAACTTGTAGTTTTGTTGGCGCTCTTTTTGATGTCTACGCTTATTATCGGTGTCAAATCCTCCGCATTGATTCCTAAGTTGAGTTCATCAGCACCATCAACTATTTATTGGCTGATCAATATATACATATTAATACTGCACAATTCGAGGATGCTGATCATAAAGTAGCTCTGGATGGGCGTTATGGGAATTTAATTCATGAAAAATAATTACGCAATAGTTCAGATTTTATCTGTCTAGATGCGTAGAAAATCTGGTTCCCAAATATTAGCTGAGATTATTTTGTATTTTTAATGGGTTTATTTATATTAAATTTAGAAATAGAGTTAAGTGTTTATTGCAGTTGTGCTACACACCCAACTCAGGTTATTGATTTATGAGATTTGTCATTTCTGCAAGCTGAAGTAAAAATGAAAATATCAAATAAATAGCTAGATAAATATAAAAATTTCCTTAAAATTTTGTGGCGGCTAGTACCTGTGCATTTTTTTGTGCGGATAAAAGCAGGTCGTCTGACCACTGGGCATTCTATATTGGGTGTATTACGAGATTTGATGACTGCTTATGGTTTGGCCTTTTAAGCCCAGGTTTAGTAAACAAATAGCGCGGATTGAAATTAATGGTGCAATTTCTGGTGGGACTCGTAAACGTGTTCTAGAAGCACTGAAAACTGTGGAGGAAAAAAAGTTTCCTGCGTTACTGCTGCGGATTGATAGCCCTGGCGGTACAGTGGGAGATTCTCAAGAAATTTACAGTGCCCTCAAACGTTTGCGGGATAAGATAAAAATTGTTGCCAGTTTTGGCAATATTTCGGCTTCTGGTGGTGTCTACATTGGCATGGGAGCCGAATATATCATGGCCAACCCAGGTACTATTACGGGTAGTATTGGTGTAATTTTGCGAGGAAATAACTTAGAACGCTTGTTAGATAAAATCGGTGTTTCCTTTAAAGTCATTAAATCCGGCCCTTACAAAGATATTTTGGCATTTGACCGGGAACTGACGGAACCGGAACAAGGTATTCTACAAGAGTTGATTGACGTTAGTTATCAGCAGTTTGTGCAAACCGTAGCTGAAGCTCGTTCTTTAGCGGTAGAAACTGTGAAAAGTTTTGCCGATGGTCGGATATTTACTGGACAGCAAGCCGTAGAGTTAGGTGTAGTAGATCGTCTAGGAACAGAGGAAGATGCGCGTCGTTGGACAGCAGAACTAGTCGGCCTCGATCCGGAAAAAACCCAATGTTTCACCCTAGAAGAACGTAAACCCCTGCTGAGTCGATTACTACCAGGAAGTCGCCAAGCCTCATCAAGCATTGGCGCAGGTATTGACTGGTTGGAATTTGAAATGTCTACCAGTGGTTTACCCCTGTGGTTGTATCGGCCGTAGGGATTGGGGATTGGGGACTGGGGATTGGGGATTGGGGACTGGGGATTGGGGATTGGGGACTGGGGATTGGGGACAAGGGGACAAGGAGAAATTACCCATTACCCATTACCCAATGACCAACGACAAATAACAATTGACTAATTAAGGAGGATTGGGCGTGGAGTGGCAAATGCGGGCA
Source organism: Calothrix membranacea FACHB-236 (assembly GCF_014696315.1). Classification (GTDB taxonomy): domain Bacteria; phylum Cyanobacteriota; class Cyanobacteriia; order Cyanobacteriales; family Nostocaceae; genus Aulosira; species Aulosira membranacea. Next base: position 5,911 of record NZ_JACJPX010000026.1, on the reverse strand, counting down.
ATTCGTGGAGCAACAACAGTTTCAGAAAACACAACTGAAGCGATTCGAGAAGCGGTAACAGAACTATTAGATGAACTGGAAAACCGAAATCATCTCCAGCCAAAGGACATTATTAGTGTGACATTTTCCGTGACACGGGATTTGGATGCGATTTTTCCGGCTGCGATCGCAAGAACACGTCCAGGTTGGGATGGTGTCGCTATGTTGGATGTGCAGCAAATGCACGTTGAAGGCAGTTTACAGCGCTGTATCCGCTTTTTAATCCACGTCTACTTGCCAACTTCCGCGCCGATTTACCATATATATTTACGTCATGCGGCTAACTTACGTCCTGACTGGAGTTTGTCCCAGCAATTACATGGAGTGCAACAAGTTGTAGAGTCAAAAGTTTAAAGTACGTGGACAGGGAAGAGAAATATTGAAAATCTCCTGTCTTGAAAATAACGTTGACTGTTGACTGTTGACTGTTGACTGTTCAGAGAGATTTTCATGCCATCTTTGTGTGATTTATCACATGACCGTCTCGTTTAAAAATGGGCGTTGGATAATTGGTAATGGGAATTTCTCCTCTGCTTCCTCTGCTAGCTTTGTTTTGCATTTCTAAGGTGTGGTTATCGGTGTAGGTGTAGCCGTCTCTGTTGGTGTTGGTGTACTTGTCTCAGTGGGTGTTGGTATAGGTGTTTCGGTAACTGTTGGTGTGGGTGTTGGAGTTGGTGGGGCGGGAGATTCGGCTTTGATGCTGAGTTCATAATCTGCTGATTGTGCGGCTGTGGAAACAACCACAAACTCATAGAAACCGTCTTCTGGGAGTTTGATTGATAAACTGCGTTGTGTAGAATCTTCTAAAAATTTGATTTTGCCGGATGGCGAATAAGCTGATAATAAAACTTTGGTATTGGCTTTTAAATTGGCAGTTAAAGATTGTTCTTTAGCTAATTCAGCAATGTAAACTTTGCCATTACCAGGCTTAAGAGTACCACTGACAGTTTTACTGACAGTACCTTGATCAAAAATTATTTTTTCAACAGCGCTTCCAGCTAAAATGGCGCTGAGTTTATCACTGACAAATCCATACCAAACTTGTCCAATTGGTTTATCAATAAAATTTTTGTTGCGCTGGGCGGGAAATGCTGCAAAGAATGCTGCATCGCCTAAATCATATAAAGAACGGCTACCAACATTAACTTGGTTAACTTCCACTTTCCAGCGATCGCGTTCTGCTGATGTGTAGGTTCCTAGCGGCTGGCGGGCTTTGGCGCTGAGTAGGGCTAGTTTGTCTAAAGTTTCTGCAGCCTGTTTATCCCATTGTGCCCGTAAACTCTCATCTTCTGGCCCATCGCTGAGGGTTCTTCCCTGTAAACTGGGGTTTTTCTCCCAGAAAAGCTGATTTACCAAATTTACGTAAAAGTTATAGTCTATTCCCAATTGTTGACGGCGATCGCGCAATCTATTTTTGCGTTGCTGTTCGGCTTGGGAATACTGGGGTGCGGGTGTGGTGGGCGTTGCTGTGGGTGTGGGTGTAACTCCGCCAAGATTACCACCGTCGGATTGAATTAAATTCTTGATTCCCCACAAACCAACTCCCGCAAGACTCGCCCCTACTAGCACCGCTAAAACAGTCTTTACGGGTGATGAAGAATTTTGCGGTTCCGGGGAACGAACAGGGATAGGGGGAGGGGGAGAGGGTGAAATCGCAATAGTTCCCGATTCGGTAGGTTGTGTAGGGCGTTGAATTGGGGGTTGAATGGGCGGTTGAATGGGTGGTTGAATTGGCGGTTGAGTCGGTGCTTGAGTTGGTGCATTACCAATAGTCACTACCGGGGAGTTCAGCAGTTGTAAAACTTGATGCGCTGATTGATAGCGATCGCCTGGTCTAGGCGATAACATTTTATTGAATAATTGCCCTAAAGCTTGGCTGATACTAACTTCCCGTTCCCATTGCCAACTCAAGGTATAAGTATCAATTAATTCATTTGGCTGTTTACCTGTCAGTAAAACTAACATAGTAGCCGCCAAAGCATATAAATCGCTGTGGGGAGACACCAAACCAGTTTGCATTTGTTCTGGAGGTGCAAATCCCACTTTACCCAGGAGAGTGGGTGAAGGAGGGGAACCAGCAACACCCGGCTGATAATATTGGGAAGCGACAGTGGCGACTACTTGCTTTACACCACCAAAATCAATTAATACTGGCAGTTGATCGCTTTTACGAAGAATTAAATTATCTGGGGAAATATCGCGGTGAATGACTCCCAAGGAGTGAATGTACTCTAATACCGGGAGAATTTGCTGTAAAAGTTGGCGAATTTCCGCTTCTGTAAACCGCAAACCTTGTTGTTGACGATTATTTAATAAAGAACTATAAGTTTCTCCTTCCACATAATCCTGCACCAAAAACAGGTATTCCTTCCCACCCAAATTGATGCGAAACAATTCCCGAAAACGGGGAATTTGGGGATGTTGTAGCTGGTAGAGAACACTAGCTTCACGCTGAAACAGTTCTTCCGCCTTTTGTAAAACATAAGCCGTTTGTACTTGCGGCGAAAATTCCTTTAAAACACACAATTCACGGAATCTATTGATATCCTCCGCCAAATAAGTGCGCCCAAAACCACCTTGTCCAAGGTGACGCAAAATCGCATAGCGATCGCCTAAAACTTTTCCCGCTTGGATACTATAATTTACAGGCTGATCTGCTAGCTTCTCGCCACAATTGTGACAAAAGCGACTACCAAGCGGATTTTCATGTCCTTGAGAGCAATACACAGAAGGCATATAAAATTAGTTTATATTCATAGGGCATGGGGCATTGAGAGTGCTGAGTACTGAGTGCTGAGTTCTGAGTCAGGAGTTATAAAGTTATTCGCTTTTTCTCTTCCCAGTCCCCAGTCCCCAGTCCCCAATCCCCGATACCCCTAATTGCCAGATTTTACTTTACTTACTTGATCAGCTGCGATCGCATACCAAATTTGACCATAGGTTTGTTGATTGAGTTTCCCACGCTGTTGACCGGGAAACAACCGATCAAATTTAGCATAGGTATCTTTTGTTAGTTGATTCAGGGTGTAATTACCAAATTCACCGTTGCTGGCTTGTCGCCTCCAGGTGTCGAAATCTTTTTGACTGTAGCTTCCTAGTTTACGACGAGCGGCTGAATTGAGATTAGCTTGTTCCAATTTTTGCAACAAGTTTTCTGCAATTCCATTCCATTCATCTCGAAATCGCGCATCTTCGGCGCTAGAGGTAAGGCTACGCCCTTGTAATTCTGGATGTTTTGTATAAAACAAGTTATCTACCATCCGAATGAAAAAGCCTTCGGGAATTTCTAGTTGTTGACGGCGACTTAAAATATCGCTGGTGCGGCTTTTTCCTTTGTCGCTAACTGGCTGACTAATAGGTAAGGAAATCGAGGGAATTGATGGTACAGAAATTGAAGATACCGCCCGAATCACACCATTTACTACCGCAAAAGTACCAGCAACAATTAATCCTACTGCAGCCGTTCCTCCCAAGCTGACAATAAAAGGACGTAACCAAACTGGGGCAGGTATTTTATTACTAATTAATTGCGTTTGGCTCTTGATTTTACTCACAATTTGATTAGTCTGTTTACCTTGTTTACCTCCCGGAGCGACAATCATTGTCTTAAGTTTGGTAATGTAAGAGTTTGGTGGTTTGGTAGACATTTTTGTGGGTAATTCTTTCAAGACTTGATTGGCATTTTGGTAGCGAGCATTCGGTTGATAAGCTAACATCTTTTTAAATACTGCTTCCAATTTGGGGCTAACTTTGATTTCTTTACCCCAACGCCACATTCCTTGATAACTATCATAAAGCCCTTGCGGTTCCTTGCCTGTTAGTAGCACCAAAGCTGTCACCGCTAAGGAGTACAAATCACTACTAAAAAATACTTTACCTTGTCGTAATTGCTCCTCTGGAGCATAGCCTTTTTTACCTAATAAAGTATTATTTGCCGCCAACTGCGTAAACCAAAACCCTTGAGAAGCTGGTAATTGTTTCACTCCCCCAAAGTCAATTAAGACTGGTAAATTATCAGAACGTCGCCAAATTAAATTATCAGGAGAAATATCGCGGTGAACTACATCTTTTGAATGTAAATAAGATAATACAGGTAAGATTTTTTCTAATAATAAAAGTACTTCTTCTTCGCTAAAGGTTTGTCCTTGGCTTTGGCGTTGTTCTAATAACTGATAATAATTATCACCATCTATATAATCTTGAACTAAAAAGAAAAAATCCCTACCACCTAACTTCTCCTGTAACGAAGCGTGAAACCGAGGAATTTGTGGGTGCTGGAGTTTTGTCAGCACATTTGCTTCTCTTTCAAACAACTCCTTCGCTTTTTGTAAATCTTGCGGTTCTTCTACCTGGGGTGCAAATTCTTTGAGTACGCACTGTTTATCTGCTTGATTTTTATCCTCTGCCAAATAAGTACGCCCAAAGCCACCTTGACCGAGTTGACGTATAATTTTATAGCGTTTATCTACCAGCTGCCCTACAGGCAATGGCAATGGTTCACCGCAATGAGTACAAAAACGGTTACTGCCATTATTTACGTGTTGTTTAGTGCAATATACCTGCATGGCGCTGAGGGATAGATAAGGATTTTTAATAAATTGCTACAAGAGGCCAGGCCCCATTTACAGAAATTGTCGCAATTTCTACCTTGAATCAGCAACAGGCGAAAAGTTTCCTTACATAATGTATTGCTCAGGACTTACGCAACTGGTACACCAATCTTCTGGTTTAAGAGTCAACAGTCAAGGGTCAAGGGTCAAAAATTCAAGTTTTTTGGACTTTTGACTCTTGACTCTGGACAGCCTCAACGAAAAAAATGTGACACTTGCGTAAGTCCTATTGCTGTTACTCATAATTGTTGCTGGCTATTAAATTTTAATTAATGAATTGTTTTTTATATGAGTGAAGCCGAAACCATTGTGAGCACACCATTACCTCGTACTCGCTCTTCGCTGTTGAGTGACTTGCATCAAATTGGGCTAACAGAAGGTATGACAGTCATTGTTCATTCTTCTCTCAGTTCACTAGGATGGGTTTGTGGAGGCCCAGTCACAGTGGTTCAAGCTCTCATGGATGCGGTGACTGTAACAGGTACTTTGGTGATGCCCACTCACTCTGGAAATTATTCAGATCCAGCAGGATGGCAAGCTCCTCCAGTACCAGAAGATTGGTGGACAATTATTCGAGAAACAATGCCCGCTTTTGACCCAAAGATAACTCCAACCAGAGGTATGGGTCAGATTGTAGAAGTTTTTAGAACTTGCCCTGATGTCATGAGAAGTTATCATCCAGAATCTTCTTTTGCTGCTTGGGGACAGTATGCTCAAGAGATTGTGAAGGATCACTCCTTAGACTATTCTCTGGGAGAGGGTTCGCCCTTAGCTCGTCTCTACGATTTAAATAGTTGGGTACTTTTGTTGGGAGTTGGCTACGATAATTGCACCTGCTTTCATTTAGCCGAGTATCGCAGTGGTAAGGCAAAGCAAATGAACAAGCAAGCTCCAATTTTCGAGTCAGGACAAAGGATATGGAAATCTTATACAGACATTGATTTTGACACCGACAGTTTTGTGGAACTAGGCGCAGCTTTTGAACAAGCAGGTCAAGTTAAAGTTTCAAAAGTTGGTTCTGCTACTGCCAAGTTATTTTCGCTCAGAGATGCTGTTGATTGGGCAGTTCGTTGGTTCAAGGATGTCTGAGATACCCTGAAATTTTCTCTAATCAAATAATGTTTGCGACACATCAATATATTCTAGAGGGCAAGGCAGTGCCCCAGTGGTGTCAACTTAAATGTGAAACCCTCTTGGTTGCAAGGTTTCGCCCTCACCCCCAGCCCCTCTCCCTCAGGGAGATGGGAGCAAGAGATTCAATT
>NZ_JACJPX010000025.1 GCF_014696315.1 Calothrix membranacea FACHB-236 | reverse complement strand
TAGTATCAGTAAATGCCTATGGGGTAGTAGATGGGATCACTTATCCATTGATATTTCAAATATTTAAACCTAAAAATAGACTTCAAGCAGGAGATAAATATCAAACTGCTAGTTAGTCTTCATCTCTATTTTTCTTTCCCGAAGGTAACAAAAGAGGGAATTTCAATTTGAGAGTCAATAAAAACCAGAAATTTGTTTTTAGGGCTGGGAAAAAATTCAAAATTGCCAAGCGCTGCTTAGTAAATATAAGCAAAGTAATGTCAAATATATTTGAAATTTGACCCTTTAATCTGAACTTTTGACGCTTAATTCTTCTCCCATGCCCAAAATCCCAAATTATGATTTGATATATTTGCGTTCAATATAATAAGAACCCAAGACTAAAGCATCCATGTGAGTTCTCAAGAAGCAGAGAATAGCTTCTGTGGGAGTCCTAACAATGGGTTCATTTTCGTTGAGAGAAGTGTTGAGGATGAGAGGAACACCAGTACGTTGGGCAAAGGTATTAATTAAGTCCCAATAAAGCGGATTAGTTTGACGGCTGACACTTTGCAAGCGACCAGTACCATCCACATGAGTAACAGCAGGAATTTGTTCTCGTTTGTCTGGGCGAATTTTAAAGACTTTCTCCATGAAAGGTGCTGGCTCATCAATTTCAAAGTATTCACCTATGCGTTCTTCAAGGATACTGGGAGCGAAGGGACGAAACTTTTCCCGGAATTTGATTTTGAGATTGATAATATCCCGCATATCTACACGACGCGGATCTGCAATTAAAGATCTATTACCCAAAGCCCTAGCCGCAAATTCCATTTTACCTTGGAACCAGCCAACTACTTTGCCTTCAGTTATGGTATCTACAACTAAGTTTAATAATGCTTCTCTTTCTAGGTGTAATGGTTGCAAATCGTGAGACTGCAATGCTATTAAACATTCTTCATCAGAAAACTCACAACCCCAATAAGCATGATCTAAAACAAACTGGCGCGGTTGCTTGAGAATTTGATTCCAAACAAAAAAGGCGGCTCCAATAGAAGTACCATTATCAGCCGCACCTACAGGAATATAGACGTTTTTGAAGGGGGTATTTTGCGTAATTTTACCATTAGCGACGGAATTCATTGCTACACCACCCGCCAAACAGAGATTCTCTGTTTTATAGCGATCGCTTAATCGATTCAGTAAATGAAAAATGATTTCTTCCGTCACCGCTTGCACAGAAGCAGCTATATTTTGATGCTTTGTTGTCAGTTCTGAATTAGGTTGACGCGCCGGGCCGAGTAATTTTTCTAACTCTGGGCTATGAAAAGCATCAACCTTGGGTATCCCACCATCCCATGTCATTGCAATCCCTTGCTCATGGTGAGTGAAATAATCTACATTTAGTTCAAAACCATCTCCGTGAGGATAAATAATTCGCCGGAAAGCTTCCAGATATTCTGGTTCTCCATAAGGAGCCAATCCCATGACTTTATATTCATCGCCATAGGCTGGAAAGCCTAAGTAAAGGGTAATGGCGTTATAAAGATAACCAATGGAGTGGGGATAGTAGGTGCGAGAGAAATACTCTAAATGGTTACCTTCTCCGGCTGCTGACAGGGTACTCACAAAGTCTCCCATCCCATCAACAGATAAGATAGCCGCTTTTTCAAAGGGAGAAACTAAAAACCCACAGGCTAAGTGAGTTGTGTGGTGTTCTAATGTATGAATCTGAGCATGAAGATCTTCTGGTTGAATGTAGCAAGCTGCTGCTAACTGTTCCTTCAAACTTGCAGATTTACTTTGTTTGTTGAAGCGATCGAGGAGTGAGGAAAGTGATGGACGTTGTTGAAGCGTAAATAATAACTTGCGATTAAGATTAGCTTTAGGGTTAAAAGATAAAGCTACATGCTCTAAATCTGTCGCACTAATACCGCCTACTTTTAAACAATAGCGAATAGATTCAGCCGGAAAACCCGCCCAATGTTTAACTCGATTAAATCTTTCTTCTTCAACTGCTGCTACTAGCTGACCATTTTGAATGAGACAAGCTGAAGCATCGCCGTGGTAAGCGTTAATTCCTAAGATATTCATGTGAGTTTTACTATGATTTAGGTTAATGAATTGTCAGTAAATAGACCATGCTGTAAGGAACAGAGCATTACTGTAACCTCACAATAGACATGGTTCTAATACATGGAAAATACTGTAATTTAAGGTTTGAAACTCGCTCCAGTATGGCCAGTAATAATCCACACAAAAGAACGCCCAGCATCACGAACAATGTCGAATATTGATTCTTTAGGTTGATTGGAAACAATAGCTACAGGAGTAAAAATAATGCCTTGACTACCAAGTACAATAACCGCTATTGTTTTTGCCCTTTGTATGTGAAAACTGGATGTAATTAAATAAAGATGGTGAATTTGGCGTTTTTTAAAATCTGATACCAGAGAAGTAAAATTAGTAACTGTGTCAACAGCACGGTAATCGAGGTGAAGGCGGCTGTTTGCGATATCTGCATTATGGAAGATAGCACGGGCTTGATCTGGAGATGAGCCACTAGAAACCCAAATATCTAGGTGCGGATGTTTTCGGGCAAATTGAGCAGTAAATTCTTCTCGATCTGTACCACCGCCTAGAGTTAGGATTGCTTGAGGGTGGGGGGCTTGGTAGGATGCGATCGCAATTCGGATAGGAATTACGCTCAACAACACCACAATCATCATGGCTAAGGTCAATAGCCCATATTTTCTGATTTGTTTATGCAACAGTTATATTCTGGGAAAAAAGCTAAATTTCTTCAGGATTAATCCCCATTTCTCGCAGTCTTTGTGCTAATTTACTAGCCTTTTGTTCTGCTTGTTCTGCACGTTGGCGTTCTTGCTCTGCACGTTGACGTTCTTGTTCTACTAACTCACTTCCCCAAGGTAATAAATTACCAGATCGATCCCACCAGCGTAGCCAGTAACCTTCTAATTCTGCCTTTTTCCCCATCCACACCCCTAAAAATAAACCCAAGGCTTCTATCCAAAAGCGTCCGTTTTCATCTGGGGATTGTTGTTGATACTTACCCTGCTCTAATAAATGAGTTTCTAATACTCCAATTTGCGGATGAAAAATTACATATACGGGAATTTTTAAAATCTGTTCGTAAAAGTACCACTTACCATAAGGATAGTGGGGATTAATTGAATATTCTCCTCCTTCTGTGGCGGAGATAAATTCCAAGACTAAAGCTGGCTTGTCTCCTTCTGCATGGGGAGTATAGCTGCGGCGAATTTCTCCTGAAGGTAGGGGATGAACCGATGGGATATAAACCCAATCCGGGGCTTTAACGATAGTTTTGTCACCGACGGTAGCACAAAGACCAAAATTAGAAGCAATCAACATTGATTCGAGAATTAAACCTGCTAGTTCTAGGGATTCTCGCAAGGCGGCGGCTAACAGGGGTTGCAGGTTACTTTCCACAGGTTCATCGGGCAAAGGAAAATCAGCAGGTAGTTTCTGCCAGGTAATCGGGGGTAAGGCATTTGCCGGGTGACCTTGTAGAACTGTCATGGTCTGTTTTAGGCGATCGCTAGCAGGGTCGATTTCTTATATTATACAGACTTGAATTTATTCAAGCTGGGATGAGTGCGATCACCTGAACAAATGGTTAAGATGAAAGGCGATCAATATTTATACAGGATTGATACTGATCAAGGTTATCGTTTTACTGATATGGCACCGATTTATCAGTTTCCATAGCAGAATGATATTGTAATTTTTCCGCTTCTATTAAATGAATTGCCAGCAGAACTTCTGCTAATAAGCGTTGGAATGCATAATAACAACCACGCCAACCATCAAGAATACCGCCCTTAATGATGAGGCAATAGAACAAGATAATAATGGGTGCAAGGATTTTTTGTTTACGGATGCGATCGCCTAAACTGAGTTCACTTGTAGGCGTTTCTAGTAATTTTTTCGCTTCAATCATCATGTAGCGATCCTGCGCCCATAACCAACGACTCAGGGATTTGCGATCGTCATGATAAATGTATACAGATAGCAATTTAGAGTTTCCCTCTACAATCACACGATGAGCATGACCATCATCTTTGTAATGAGCCTTTTCTCTTTTATATAAAACCTTGCGGGGTGGAAGTAGTGTCCCACGCAATGGCTTGCCCAAAATGCAATACTTGAATTTTATGTTATAGCTGTCTACATCTATATCTGTTGATAGTGTTTTAATTTCATTAATTAACTGATTAGTTAAAATATAATCTGCATCTAATGATAGCACCCATTCAGATGTTATTTTTTCTAAACCATAGTTACACTGTGATGCAAAGGAATCAAACTTTCTTTGATAAACTTGTACTTGAGAATAAGATTTTAAAATCTCTAAAGTCGCATCTGTACTGTAGCTATCAATCACTACTATTCTTTTTGCCCATGTGAGATGCTCAAAAGTGTGGTGAATATTTGCAGCTTCATTATAGGTGAGAATCAAAGGAGTAATTTTTTCTAGCATATTGAAAGCATGAAAAATTGATAACTTTAACTAAATTGGAGTGCTAGAACATAACATAGATTTCCAAAGATAAGGATATCTTCCAGCAAACTTAAAATTAATATCTGTATAGTTTTCTGATTTTAATAGAACCTCCATAGTAGCTCTAGAAAAAAACTTTATATGACCACCATCCCAGAGAGTAGTGAAGTGTTTATCCATCTGTCCTGAAACAGCAAGGAGAAGATTCTTTAGATATCCATGATAAGGAGTAGTAAGAATTAATCTACCTTGAGGCTTGAGGAATTTTTTAGCGTTTTTGACTAATTGTTTGGGAAAAAATAAATGCTCAATCACCTCAGTAGCAATCACAACATCAAATTTTCCCTCTAGTTCTGTATCAGGAGGATTGTAGATACTTCCTTGCATAAATCGGCAATTGGGAAAAGAATGACTCGCAAATTTCACACCAGATTCAGATTCTTCAATACCAACAACTTCATAACCATTCATCGCAATGAAGTGACTCAAACTGCCATTACCACTGCCAATATCTAAAATTCGCAGGGGACGTTGTTTAGAGATGATAGTTGAAGATGATTCAGCTATCATCTCTAAAAGAGGTTTGATAAGATAGTTATGATGATGTCCAAGTTCAGCATCAGCATAAGAATATTCGTATTCGTTGGCAATCATAGTTTTCATCAATAATTATTTATATTTGGTGATGGCTTAAAGCGGAAATCGGTTCACTTTTGACAATATTTTTATATACTGAGAGCATTTTTGTGCCTACACGATCCCATGTATAATTTTCTAAAATAAATTGACGAGCGCGATCGCCTCTATTCTTTGCATCCTGAGGGTAATCTAGAGCTTTTTGTAGAGTAGAAGCGATCGCATCTACATCGAGTTCTGTAACATAGCCAATTGATTGTTGTGCCACAATATTAGCCAAAGCAACACCAGGAGTTACAAGAACAGGAAGACCAACAGCTAAGGCTTCTAAAACTGATAATCCAAAGTTTTCTGAATAGGAAGTCAGAGTGAATAAGTCTGCTCCTTGCATTAATAACTCTTTAAATTCTCCTTGAACAAATCCAGTAAAATAGGTACGATTTTGTATACCTCTATCAATTACCAGAGATCTAATTTCATTGTCATAATCTGGATCACCACTACCAGCCAAAATCAATGTAAAACGATGATGAGATAATTTACTCAAAGCTGGAATTAGGTAGTTTAAACCTTTTTTGGGGTGTAAGCGAGATAAAAATAAAATAATCGGTTCATCTAAGGCTAAGTTGAAGTGTTGGCGCAGACGTTGACGAGCATCAGGTATGGTTGGGGGAATATAAATTCCATGAGGTAGAATAAAACTTGGAGAAGTTAAATGTAACTGCGAAGCCTCTTGCTCCTCTTGCTCAGAAGTGAAGTGAAGTCCTTGACTATAATTAAGATTTGCTTGTTCTATAATTTTGAGATAAATTTGCTTTTTAAGAGTGCTTTGTTGCAATGACCATTTACATAGTAAACCATGAGGAGTAACAATATAAGGAATATTTTTAAGTTGAGCAATCAGCATAGTGATTGTAGGAGCATAAGAAAAAATAGCATGAATATGTACAATGTCATAGTTAGAAATGTTGTACCAGAGCCATTGAGTTAAGTCTGAAGAAACTGCATATTCACTAAGAAATTTTACAGATGGTGAAAAGCGATTAAAAAACCATATAGGTACTTGATGATATTGAATTCGTTCTTGTAAAGAAACGTTTAAAATACTATCACCATTGTCATTTGTAGTGGCAATTTCGGCATCGATATTTTTAGCTCGCAACGCTTTCACCATATCCAAAACAGCTTGACTAGTACCACCTCTAATTTGAGATACAGAGGGAATGACGTGGAGGGATCTCATGAGGTAGTCTTCTCCCAGGAATATTTAGGCATGACTAATAAAGAATTAATTTTTAATCAAATGGTTATAGTGAAAATTCTCATCTAAATAACTAGCCAGTGTTACTTGGAAGCGTTCAAAACCAAAAATATCAATTACTTTTTGGCGCAGAGACACTGGTTGATACATTAAAGTATTAGGATATTGACCCAGTAGAATTTGCATCAGGCTCTGAGCAATTTCTGCTACATTATCGGGATTAACTAGCGCTCCTAGTTTACCGTTACAAAGAGCATCAATTGCCCCATCTTGATTGCCTCCTAAGACTGGTTTACCACAAGCCAGGGCTTCCAAATATACAATCCCAAAGCCTTCACCTTTACTAGGCATAGCAAAAACATCACAGAGATTGTAATAATCACAAAGCTGCTCATCAGGTACAAATCCAGCTAATGTAACACAATCCTGCAACTTTAATTTTGCAATCAATTGCTCAATTCTCAACCGATCATCACCCTTGCCGACAATAATATAGTGGATATCAGGAATTAACTGACGAATTTGGGGTATTGCTTGAAGAATTTGGTCATATCCTTTGTACTGTTCAAGTTTTGATAGTCGGGCAACAGTTAATATTACGGGTTGTTCAGCTTCAAGTTTGTACTTCTCTAATAGATATTTAGGTTTTGGTGCTGGTCGAAAGCGATTTAAATCAAAGGTGTTGGGTAAAATAAAGACTTTATCCGGGTCAAGGTTTTGTTCTTTCAGTAGGCGATCGCGAGTGTAGCAACTAACAGCTAAAATTAAATCTGCATTCTGTAAAGCTGTTTTCAGAAGAGGATTTTTAATATTCCAAGCATCAATCCCATGAGCAATTGCCCAATAAGGAATATTAGTTAAGCGTTTTAATAAGTAGGCAGCAAGAGTAAAATTAATATGCGTTGTAATCACTAAGTTAGGACGTTGCAGAAGTCCTTGGCTAATTAGATCAGTTGCAAAAACAGATGTACGAATTTTTTGTGGGTACAGTCCAGCAAAATGAAATCTAGTTCCGGGTAAATAGGGGATATCCGCAGATGTATGGGCATCATGCTTGAGAAAAACATCATATCCACTTTGAGGATAGAGACTTTGTAATGCTTGCAAAAAAAATGCAGAGTATACCTGTATACCACCTTTAAATTCAAAAATATTAGGAAACCATAAATGGAATTTGTTCACATCATTAATAGTTTGCATGTTGATGCAATTAAGAGTTAATAGATTTAATATGAATAAAGATTTCTCAGACAAATGAAACTGCTGCTAATGTTCCTTGTACAGCCTGTTGAATCGAATATTGTGCCGTGACTCGATCATAGGCTTGCTCTCCCATATCCTTTAATAAAGTTGGGTTAGCGGCTAAATGATCTAAAATTTCTGTAAGAGCATGAGTATCAGCAAAGGGAAAAATTTCCCCTGTTTTTCCTGGCTCTACTAGATCTAACCCACAGCCAACTCTATCGCTAACTACCGCAGGTAAACTACAAGCCATTGCCTCATTTACAACTAAACCCCAGGTTTCGCCATAGTCTGAAGGTAGTACTAAACAGTCAGCAGCAACATAAGCACGAGCAATTTCACTTTGATTCAAAAAACCGCTAAATGTCACTGGTAATTGATAAGTTTCCACAAATGTTCTCGCTGATTCCATCAACTCACCTGTACCTACAACTAGCAAATGAATAGTTTTTTTTACAGGTAGTTTTATAAGTTGCTGCAGCGCTGTTAATAGATCCAAAATGCGTTTTTTAGGCTCTAGTTTGCCAACATAGCAAAAACAGACAGCTTCTTGCGGAATATTCCAAAGTTTCCTCAATTCATTGCGGTTGGGTCGGAGTGTTCTAGCGGCTTCTGCAAAACGCAGATTATCAACAAAGTAAGGACAGATAAATAGTTTGCGCTCTTCTACACCACTGCATTTGTAAAACTGAGCATTAGCGTGACCTATTACCAAAAAAGCATCATAGAGTTGTAAAAACTGACTATGAATCCATTGAACCCAAAATGGGCGGGGTTTTAAATTATTGGATTCTCCCCGAACAATACAGGGAATACCTAAGCGTTTACAAGCCCACAATAGTTGTAATAGAGTCCAGCTATGCCAGCCTGTTAGGATCACCACATCAGGCTGTAATTGCCGTAACAGATTAATAGGATTCTGAATCCATCTTGTCCAAAAGCTATGCCGATTTGGATTATATTTAACATCTTCAGCTACTCGCCAGTTATACCCCTCTAATAATGGAATATCCCAATCAAAAGCAACACCAAATCCTACTCCTTGCTCCTGTGCATCTGGGATTGAGATATACAAAATTTGCCAGTTAATTGCTGTCTGCTTTGCTAGAGCTTGAAACCAGGGAATCTGATATTGAATTGGGTGAGTTGCAACAATAAAAATATTCTTTTTTGATTGCATATTCAAGCTAAATTAAAGCTAAAAAATAACTTGTCGTAGTCTTTTATAAATGACCATTATTGCAGCTAGCTTCCTGATAGGAAGAGAAAATTGTTGACCAGTAGATTAAGCGAGGTGCTGCTAGAACAAAGCTCAAACATGTTCCCAGGATAATCAAAATAAATGGATCACCAAAAGCTTGAGAAGCAATTGTATAAGCAGCCACATTACTTATTAAAAAAGCAGTGATTCCTAAAAATAAAGATAATAATAGGGGGTTCATCAACTGTATTTGCCGCAAAAGTTGCCATAAATACTGACCTAATCCCCAAGCTAGCCAAAATACTAAAATCAAACCCGGTAGTCCTAATTCCAGCGTAATTTTACCCATACCGCCCTCTGCGCTTCCTTGTATCCCAGTTACAAAATGCTGACTACCCTGACTTGCTAATCCCGCACCTAGCCCAAATAATCCTCCTACCTGGACTGCGTTCCATACTGTTTCTAGTCCCAACCCTTGAAGACGCGGCAAAAATTCGTCAAAACTATTACTTCCCCGAATCCAATAGTCTTGTAGAGGACTAGCTGTATCTAACTGTAATGCCATCAAAATTGCCAGAACTAATAATATTGCCGAAATAAGTTTAGTGCGTCCACGCTGTTGCCCAAGTAAGACTGTTTGTAACAGGTACACTAAGACAAAACTGATAACTATCACAATCATTTTGCGTCGGCCTGTTAACAGACCAGCAGCTATAAAGAAGGGAACAAGTGAAATTGTCCATAATCCCCATCTCCTATCGGTTCTGATAAATCCCATTAGTAACACTGAGCAAGTTGCAGTCCCCATATGCCAAGCTGCTATTTCAGGACTGCGAAGAAAACCAGAATGGGCTTCTAGAATACCCCCAGCTACTCGAGAATCCGTAATTTCTAAGCCTTCACCAACTGATTGTAAGATTGGCCAATCTACTCCTAGCCAGGACAAGAACAATCCTATTGCTGCAATGCTACAGCAGAAAACATAAAGTGCAATTAGCTTTTCAAAGTCTCGAAAACTTTGGAAATAGTTATATCCTAACCATAAAAGGATAAAGGGTAAGAGATAAGCTAAAAACCCAATAATCGGTAAAATATAAGAACCTGTCTTGACAAAGGTTATGAATGCTTGAACACTAACCAGTGCTGCAAACAGCCAAATACGAAATGCCAGATTTTGATGAGAATGAAAGAGAGGAGATAGTCGTATACCACCAACCTTACTCAAGGCTGGAAGAATCATCAAAGCCACTACTCCCACAACTGAAACCGTCAAGAAGACTGGCTGATCAGGAACAAGTTTGCGTAGTGGATCTTGTAAAAAACCCACAAGCAGAACAAGTATCGCGCCGTTGCGCCAATCAAAGAGAAGCGCAAATCCTCCAAGCAAAATAATACAGGCTATTAAAAGCAGCAGATCTAGCATTGAGAGATTTACCAGTTGGAATTAATGTAACGTGGCCCTTGCCAATATAATCTCAATGCCCAAAGCAATCCTCGCATTTCCGCAATTAGTGTTGCAGGAATCCACCAAGGTTTATACAAATGATGGCGAGTGATGACAGCATGAATAGGACGACTCAACATTCTCCAAAAGCGTTCGGGTAAACCTTTGGTACAAAGTAGGTAATAGTAGTCTCCAACTGCATGATTGGGATTCCAAGTAGTGAGGTGATTTCCGTAGCTTCTTGTCCCTCCAGATGTCACCTTCAGATGATGAATACAAGCTGCTGGCTCAAACAGGATTTTTCCATCAGCTTGTCGGAATCTATAGGCAAACTCTGCTTCAAATTGAAAAGCTGCACCCACAAAGTTCTCATCAAAACCTTTCAGTTTTAAAATACGTTGACGATTTATAGAGAAATTACCACCCATAAAAACTTCTGGCCAAGCTCGTGAGCAAGTGGCAAATGAGGCTGGTGAAGGAACCTTTTGGGTAATTTCTTTCCCTTCTTCCCACGGCTGGATTACTTTTCCCGCAACTATAAGATTTTGTATATCTTGGTACTCTTGATGGGTCTGCCAATGTGTGTAAACCAGTTGTGGGTCAGGAATAATGTCATCATCTAGATAAAGTACCAAGTCATATCGGGCTGCGAGTAGTCCCTGATTCATTGCTTTAGGTATTGAAGGCTGCTCTAGGCGAAGCCAGTTAATACGTTGTTCTTTATGCCATTGGTGAAGTTGTTCTGCTACAACAGATTCATGCTGTGGGGTCTGATCAATAACTACTACCTCAGCCGCGGTGACAGGTAAGGCTAAAATATAATTTATTGTATCAATTAAGACTTGTTCGCGCCGATAAGTGGGGATGAGGATACTGATGGGTACTTTTGACTGGGTCATTGTGAATTTAAATATTGGTAAAACATTAAAGTAAGTTAAGTGTTAATTAATTTGCCCTGAGGAATTTAGGAAATGATGAAGAGGATAATTTTGCTAGAATTCCTTCCTAATTTTTCTGCTCTTTATATTCGCGACATTCGCTTCAAAGCATATTGACAAAAATAGCCAGGAGCAACTTTATAACCGTCTAATAAAGATTGCAGAGCAGTTATCCAATCTTGTTTGCGAGAAGCATCGACTGCATTGTGAAAATTACATTGAGCTACATAGCTGTTAAGTTTTAATTTATCTTCTTGTGTCAAACTAATTTCTTGTGAGTGGTGCGAGATTATTTGGCACTTTTCTCGCAAAAATTTAGGTTTGTATTTGGCAGTTTTAGCATTATCATGCAGTCGAAAAGCACTTAATGGATGATTTAAGTAGAATACTTTTGTATCTGGTAAAGCAAGTATTCGGCAATACAAATCGTAATCCATAACATAATGCAAATCTCGATTCAAACCCGCAACCTGATGATAAGCTTTACGGCTAAAAAAAGTGCAGGGTTGATGATAACGAAATTCTTCTGTCCAAAATTGCCAACATTCAGGATAGTGATAATTTGCAGGGCGAAAGTGATAAACTGGCTGGTCGATATTATTGCCTCGAAAGTGTAAATCTTCACCCACAATTAAATCTGCTTGGGTTTCTTGATAAGCCTGTGCTACTGCAAATAGAGCATTTGGCAATAACAAATCATCTGAGTTAAGCCAGTTAATAATATCTCCAGTTACTCTGGCAAACCCCTTGGCGATCGCATCACTTTGTCCCTGATCAGGTTCGCTCACCCAATATGTTAACTGGTCGGCGTAGGAACGAATAATATTAACTGAGGTATCTGTGCTACCCCCATCAATAATAATATATTCCAAGTTTGGATAATTTTGGGATAATACAGATTTTATGGTTGCCTCTAAAAACTGTGATTGATTATATGAAGGTGTAACCAGTGTAATTCTAGGATAATCTAACATATGAAATCTAAAATAATCATAAATTCAACATTAATAAGTTTCAAAAATACTTAGCATGCAACAAATAAATGCGTCTACCTTGTAACTTACCTAAGGCTTCTGCCATATTTAGTAACCATATTCTTGGACTAGATGAAAAGGTATTAAATGGAATCATGAAGCATAAGATTAGAAATTTAAGTTGTGAAATTTGACAGTGCTTTCCGCGAATTCGATATAACAACCAGCCATCACGTTGAATACTGTATGACAAACGAACTAAATATCTTAATGTCAGACGTTGCCGAGGAATAATATGAGTTAATTTGAGGCTAGGTTCGTAGGCAAGATAGAAACCCATATCAGTTGCTGTACGTGCTAGATCAGTGTCTCCACAGCTTGATAGAGCTTTCCCAATACGGTCTAATTTAGTTCTTGCACCATTGCTAATTTGACGATCATATTCACGAGCTATCACTGCACTAATTACCATTCCAGCGCCACAAGGTTCCCAGGGCCCAGATTCGTTATAGATTAATGCTCGAATTGGGCGATCTCCAAAATCTCTAATTGCTAAGTTTCCTAAATGATTTACCATCCAAGACTGGGGAGCTAGCTCGAATTCTCCTTGGATTCGACCTCCAGCTGCTCCAATTTCTGGGTTATTTCTAAAAGCAGTTAATGCATTTTCTAAATAAGAAGGTTCTAGTAAAGTGTCATCATCAACAAATACTAGAATATTGCCTACAGAATTGCGAATACCAGCTAGGCGAGCAGATGTTAGCCCCAGTTCGGTTTCTAAGACAATACGCCATTTTAAAGTATTTAACAGAGGCTGAATGCTACTGATTTGCTCTACAGATGAAGTACTAGCATTATCAACTAAGATAAGTTCCCAGTTTTCAAACGATAAAGTCTGTACGCAGAGACTTTTTAATACACGTTCAAGAAATAGCTGATTCGGATTGTGAGTACAGAGAATAACACTCAAATAGATCATTAATGCTTTTCTCTATTTTCGGATTTGTGATAAAACTTTTTTAACTGTGCAGGAATACCTGCTAACAAACAATGAGATGGATGTTGACCGATGACTACAGCATTAGCACCTACCGTTACTTCATTACCAATAGATGTACCTGCGGTAACTGTAACTTTGCTTGCTAACCAGCAATCATCTCCAATATCAATCGGAGATGATTGAATCCCTGATTGATTTATAGGTATTCCAGAAATGCGAATGTGGTTCATGTCACGTATTGTCACAAAATCAGCAATCATAGCTCTATTACCAATAGTAATTTTATGAGCACAAGCTATAGTTGAATTGTGACCAATATAAACATCATCACCTAAAATAAGTTGTCCGCCTTGATAAACTATAATCTCAGCATCACGATCAACAGTAAGTTTGCCAAGGAGTATAAGTTGACCTCCCGGTTCTACCTGAAAAATGACTCGTTTTCCTAATCTTGGTATATTATGGGCATTATACTTAACTCCATTCCTAAGACAACCCCATAAACCACGCATAATAGTTAAATAACTAAGCATTATGATGTAGTTAAAACTCTGATTATCAAGTATTAATAATTAATTTTAGCTGAGAAATTTTAATATCAATATTAGGACGTGTACTCACTGGTAACATGTTTTTTTCACCCAGGATAAATGAGTAATTTGCTTGAATTTGACCAGCCAGCGTCCAATAACAAAGATTCAAGTAATCTGGAGACAACAATTCAATTAACTGTGCATTAGGCTGCGTAAATACGAAGTTAGATAATCCCGCACCATGTGGGCCAATAACAATCTTTGCATGGCGAAATAATCCTATTTGCTCTGGCAAACTTATATCTTCTGCATATACTGTTTGAAATTTTTTTGTTTCTAGAAAACTTTTTATAATTTGTTCATTAATTAATTTGCCATACTTTGTTTTTTGTCGAGAAACATAAATTTTTTCTGAAGATGGTAATATGCTTTTACTCCCTTGTCCTAAACGTTGATGTAAAAAGTTACATATCCAAGGAGACATGACACCTGAAACACTAGCAGCACTAGGAATAAAAAGATAATCTGCACATAATGCTAAAGTTTCTGTAGCATCAATAATGGGATATTTATATCCTAAAAGCGCAAGCGAATCACGTTGGAAAGGTAGGCTTTGAGCAATGTAAAGGTAATCTGGTTGTAAACCGACTTTTTCAAGCAAGGCTAGGCGAGGTAACACATCAAAAAGCCAATGAAAATAACCATGTTGCTGAGGATGTGTGAGAACTGCAACTGTACCAGAAAATCGCTTTTTTGGAATCACCCAAGGTTTTACAGACCAACATTTGTGAGGGCGTGGTGTATTAATTGGTAAACTTTCATTATTCCAGTGAACACAATTGCCCCATTGGGTATAACAATCTCCTAAAGCAAGAGCTGTGCCATTTTTGATAATGTAAATACCTGATTCTGGTGTCTTGTTGTATAATTTTGCCTCACGTTGAAAAATATCTGGAATATTATTATCATCAATAGAATTTGGTGTGATTCGCTGAATCTCTTCTGATGCTTGACAAATTTTATATTCTATATAATTTCTCAATAATTTTTATTTCATCCTATATATATTATATTGAATAGCTATAATTTTAAATAGCGATTTAATTGCAAATAAAAATTTAAATAACCAGATAACTCACATTATTTTTATGTTTTATAACATATGTCTACATTTCACTAACATTCAAAAGTACTAAACGCGAAGCATATCTTCGCCCTAAAGGTGTATTCGTAACAAAATTGTGTAATTAATTATGCGTATCTCTCTTCATATTCTACATTTCTATGCAGGCTTAAATAGAATTGATATGAAGAGAGGATATATTTAATTATGTATCCTGATAATGTCATTCAAAATATAAAAACACTCAAATCCATTGTCAAAAGAAAATTTTTTAAGAGTATCTATTGATGGATAATCCCCTGAACCAACAAAGCACCTTGCATCATCAATAAGAATAATATGTTCCTTTTTGAGAGGATGCTTAAATATTGCTTCTAATTCTGCAACAATAGGCGTATCCTTAAAACCTTTTGCCGTTCCATCACCGGAGTAATGACCATCTAACCAAAAGATAATTGGTTCATTAATAGAGTCAAGAATGTGTTGTAGAACATCAGCACTATCTCCTTGGAAGAGGTGGATAGAACTATTGTTAGCAAATTTAGTCTTAGCAATTTCATATAACTCTTTTGATAACTCAATCGAATATACTTGCTCAACATATCTACTTAAAAATTCTGTTGTGCTTCCATAAAAAGTACCTGTTTCAATAACTAAATTAAACTTTTCTGTTACATAGTCTAGAATTGCTTGCTGCTTGATAAAATGTGGTGGTGGAGAAGGGGAATGTTGAACACGCCAACTTTCAAACATTTCTTCTCGTTTCAGTAAATACCTACCCTCAGAAATCGCTTTTATAGCAGGAATTTGTTTTAATGTTTCTTTAACTGTGTTAGAAATGTTG
This sequence comes from Calothrix membranacea FACHB-236, assembly GCF_014696315.1. Classification (GTDB taxonomy): domain Bacteria; phylum Cyanobacteriota; class Cyanobacteriia; order Cyanobacteriales; family Nostocaceae; genus Aulosira; species Aulosira membranacea. The sequence goes on along the minus strand of NZ_JACJPX010000025.1, from coordinate 88,483 downwards.
AACATACTATAATTATCTCCTGAACAAGGTTAGCATGAATATTCTTCATTTTTTGGCTATGCATTTTGAAGAATTATATTAAGATAGTTTTTTAACTCTTCAATATCTACTAAAATGTTTTCAAAATCTGACTTAATTATTTTATTTCTTGGAGTTTGCTTTCCAAGTATGTACCAATATTCTGCCTCAATTGCTTGAATCATCGTCCAGTATGTTACATCTACATGGTGAGGAGAAAAAATTTCCAGAAGTTTTAAGTTTTTTTGTGAATAGACTAAGTTGGACAAAGCAGCACCATGAGGCGACACAATAATATTTGCTGAACTAAAAACTTCTCTTTGCTGAATAGGTGAAAGCTCGGAAATTACATATTTAGTGAAGCCAAAGCTAGTAACTAAATTTTCGACTTCATCGGAATTTATAATTCTTCGGTATTGGGCATCTTCACGAGATATATATACTAGTTTACTGGGCGGCAAAATCTCAGTAAAAAAAATGTTTTTGTAAAAGCTTGGTACCCATTTGGGAAGATTTTTACCAGCAACAAAAGCAGGGACAATTAAATTTTCAAATTTAATATGTGATGATTGATCAATTTTTATAAGTCGTTCTTCTCCAAAACCAACCTCTTGCAGTAATTTTAAATGATTTTTCTTGATTGTTTTTGGCACAACTAGTCCATCTAAAATAGTTTTAAATTGTTCAATTAACCTTAATCTTGGAAAAGATTCTATTTCAAAATGAAAAAATTCTGAAGCGTCTGGATATGTAATAGTAGCCCACCAACCGGATTGAGAATTAAGTTGAGGTAACTTTAATCTGTAAAAAATATCATAATCTGAACCTGATTTTGTAGAACAATATGTAAATTCTTCAAAAACTTTATTATCTGGCGATATAACATATCCTTCTATTCCGACAATTCGGGCATTATGTAAAATATAAACAGAAGCTCTAGGAGTTGTTGTAAAGTAATGTTTAATAAAGTTAGGGTGGATTGTTTTTTCTAAAGTATTAGGCTTTGAGCGCACTATAGGTTGTTCCTCAAACAACTCTTCAACCCAGGGCATTGCCCATCCTCGCATAGTATCTGCTTTAGCAGATTTTCTTGTTTGCTCAACCCAAAAATTTGCATCTGAGATAGTTCCTTTAGGCATTTGTGGATGAAGCGCATTAATTGCTTTTCTTAAATTTTTCTTAATTGGGATCATATAATTATTATGCAATTTATTACATTTTCTTATTAATTAATTGTGTAATAATTTATTGTTTTATAGCAACATATAGCAGGTTGCAATTATAGGAGGTACATAGCGATAGAATTAAATATAAAAATTATTTTCTTCTCTTCTGCCTGTGTCTCCAAACCAGTCAAGTTGTAACTAATACAATTTTAAAATGCTGTAAATTTGGTCTGAGAGTATTAATGTATGAATCCTATATTTTATGTAGTTTATGCTTATTGTGCTTAATATACTTAAACATAGATACTACTTTAATAAAAGGTTTTAACTTTATTATTAGCTCTTGATAGCGCTCTTCATAAAAATAGCGATCGCCTGCTAACCATTTCACTCGTTCCAGAGCTTTCTCTAGTCCCAGATGTTCTGCAAAAACTTTCACAATTTCTGCCTCAACAGATGGCATCATAGATACTGTTTTACTTTGATTGTGTAGGCGATAAGCTGCCATATCATAATCAATTATCCTTGGTTTCGTATATTGCAAGAATCTTAACCAAAGTTCTAAATCCATTGCATAATGTAAATCTTCGCGTAAATAAGCACCTGTTTTCTCCAAGAGTTGACTCGTAAAAAAACTTCCTGGTTGAGGTAACCAATTTTCAGTCCACGGACATAGATCCTTTGGTTGACTAATACCCTTTGGAGATTTAAATATTTTTAGATTTTTGCCTTGGCTGTCAATAAACCATCCATTACCAATCCACCATTGAACATCAGGGTAAGCAATAATATGCTGTTGCAAACTAATTAATGAACCAGGTAACAATAAATCATCAGAATTTAGCCAAGTTATCCAATTCCCAGAAGCTTTAGCAAAACCTTTATTTAAGGCATGACTCTGACCGCGATCGCGCTCACTCACCCAATAAGTGAGATGATGAGCATAGCGTTTAATCACGTCTACAGAATTATCAGTACTGCCTCCATCAATGATAATTACCTCTAAATTTGGATAATTCTGCTTCAAAATGCTTTCTAAGCAGGCCTCAAGCCAAGGGGCTTGATTGTAGGAGGGAATAATTATAGAAATACATACTGTAGCATTCATACTTGTAGCATTCTCATCTACACATTTATCCCTTTAATACTCAAATACTTGCTGCTATATCTAGAAAACGATATGCAAATTCCTGCGCTTCACTAATACTGTTAGTGTGAGCAATCTGCTCTTGTTGTAAATCAGGGCCAGGCGTAAGCTTTTCCCAATAATCAGCTAATATATCAGCTAAAATTTCAGGTGATTTACCCTCAAAAAATATACTGTTAGGAGGATTTTGTTCTAAATTTACGGGTAAGTCTGTGAGAATTATATGCTTTCCAAAACATTTCGCATCTTCAACTACAGTACTCCATCCTTCAAATAATGATGGTTGAATGACTGCAAGTGAACGACGCATGAGTTGGCACTGTTCAAACTTGGGAATCAATCCTAACAAATATACCTGTTTGGTAATTCCCATTTTATGAATGCTTTGCAAAATTTCGTCACAATAGTTGGGTTGGCGATAGTCATAAATGTGACCAGTACAGACAATCACAGGATAGATCGATTGCTTATGTAAAAGTTTTAATGCTTTGAAAACTGTTAGATGATTTTTATGTTGCCAGAATTGATTACTGATAATAAAAAATCTATCTGGTAGACAATAGTTTTTTTGGATATTTTGAGGCTCACCTTGATACCAAGAGGATGAAGGAGTAGTTTTAAATGATAAAACTTTGGTTTTATGGGCGGCTTCTGGAAAAAATTTGTGAAAGTCTTTTTCTGCAGTCTGACTACTAAGAACAATAGTAGATGAGTGATGTGCAATCTGAGAAAATAAATTCTCTCTGACTGCAAGTTCTTCTGGTGTAAAAAAGTTGGGAAGGTATTTGTGCTGGAAGTCGGCAATCCAAGAAGCTGAACGATATGAGCTATTACTTGTTTCTAAACTTAAATAGGGGTAAATAAAGTCAAATTTTTCTTTTCTTAAAAAAGATTCAGATCTAGGATCTTTCCACCCATATAAATTTCGGATAATTCTCCAACGAATCCGGTTTTGAAAAGTTATTGGCTTTAATTCAACTTGTTGATTATAAATTTTATGCAGATAAGGCTCAATACATTTATGTAGCTCTGGATCTAAATATTCATTGTAGATTAGGCATACTTCATATTTGGCTCGGATATTATCGGGTAGACTTCCCAGCGCTAGGATGATGTTTTTAATATATTCGCTGCCACCTATCCAGCTGCGTCCTCCCTGCATCACAAGAGCAATACGTAATGGCTTATTCATACGCCGATTAATTCTGCACGACACCAATTAGCAAAGGTTTTAATACCTTGCTCTAAAGGAACAGAGGGCTGAAATCCTAAAGAATTCAATTTTGAAATATCAGCTTGCCAGTATAGGGGATTCCCTGCAGGAACAATCCCATCAAACTTAGGATTTCCCTCATAATCCAGGGCATCAAGTACAATTTCAGCCAAATCTGCAATAGTTACTTTCAGTCCAGAAGCTAAGTTGTAGACTTCACCTTGCATCGGTGCAGTAGTTGCAATTACCCTTAATGCTTTAGCAATATCCAAAGCATGAATAAAATCGCGACTTTCTAATCCACTTCCTTGCAGAGTGACTACATTCTGAGTCAAAGCTTTCCAACAAATATCCCAAACGACCTGTCGCCGTAAACCGGGACCATAGGCTGAAAATATCCGCACACTGGCGGTAGGTAAACCGTAGACTTTTGTGAACTCTAAACATAACTGTTCGCAATGCAACTTATGGAAACCATAGGGAGACAGAGGTGCTAGTGACTGCGTTTCTTGAATTGGTAGTGACTCTGGATTACCATATACAGCAGCACTCGAAAGAAAAATAAGTCTGCACTCTGGTGCATTGAGTCGTAAAGAGTTGAGAACCTCAAATGTTAAAGCAGTATTGGAGTAAAAATCAGCTATGGGATCAGTAATGGATAAACCGACAGAAGCACGACCAGCACAATGAATGCAGATTTGAGGTGAATATTCTTGGATAAATTTATCTAAGCCTCCATCTGGAAGCTGAAGGCGATTATAAGCTATTAAGTTTGCCAAGGGTGCATTTTCAGGAGGAGCATTATCAACTCCGATAACAGACCAGCCTTGAATTGAGAAATAGCGGGCTATGTATCGACCGATAAAGCCCGCAACTCCTGTCACCAAAACAGATGGTGTTAGATTAGTCACTGTTTTATTGCCATGAATGAGTAATGACGACCGGGAATATTCATTTTGCTAGAAGCATATTGGCCATAGATCTGCTGAATGATTTTACTAAAGGCTAAAGGGCTTGCTAGTTCTCTTCCCAAACGACGAGCAAGTGCAGATATGACACTGTCTTTAAATTGAGCTTTAGTTATTGGTGCGTAATTAATGACACTTTCTAAAGGGCCAATAGACCTCAACAGCTTAAAACCAGTTTCTTGAATAGCCTGTTTATATTCACTGAGTAGATAAGCCTTTTCACCACCATAAAGAAAATGCAAGGAATGTGATTCTAAAAAAAGTTGTAAGTCTTCTTTTTTTGAAATAACATGTTCACGAGTAGCAATAAAAATTCCCCCATGTTTCAAAACTCTTGAAGCTTCTCGACACAGTTGCTTTAAATCTTGTGCATGATGCAATATTGCCCGTCCGTACACTATATCAAATGTATTGTCTTTAAAAGGCAGAGTTTCGCCATAATCTTGAGAAACCTCAATAGGAAGTTTAGTATTTTCAACTAATGACTTAATTGCACCTGCTCCAACTAATAAGCTGGGATCAGGCTCTAGTGCCGTAACAGTACAACCTGTTTTAGCAAAGGCATAACTTGAAATTCCTCTACCTGCTCCTATATCTAAAACTTTCCCTGGAATATACTTTTTAAGTAAGTATTCTACTTCTAGCCATTCTTCACTCAGACTAAATCTTTCAGCAGCAATTTCTAGTGGATCATCATAGTAGCAATCGCGAACTAGCTCTTGCTTATCTGCTTGTTCTCTTAAGAATTGCACCGCCTCTTCCCAAGTCAACAAATTAGCGTTCATTTTCAGGAATTTCTCGAATTATACGAGCTGGATTACCAGCAACAATTGTCCAAGGTGGAACATCTTTAGTTACAACTGAACCTGCTCCAACTACTGCACCTTCACCAATTATGACTCCTTTAAGAATGATGGAATTAAACCCAATCCATACTTTACTAGAAATCTTTACTGGAGCAACTTTAACATGTGTCCAATCCTTCTTCCCTGTTTGCCAATCAACAACATCTTTAGAGCGAAGTGAGAAAGATATAGAATGAGAGTTATGATCAACTACTGTAGTTCCCCAAGCAATCATTACATCATCTTCAATTTCTATTTTTTCTGCGGCAATCAATTTAGCATTCATGAAAACTCTTTTACCAATTGATATTGCAGCATTTTCTTTATCAAATATTAAAGAGCCTGGTACTTGACTATTTTCATCAATAAATACAGAACAACCAGGCTTAAATTGCAGATTTTGACTAAAAAATTCAGAAGATTGATGAATTTGAATATAACAAGATTTATGTAAATTATCTTTTTTTGTGAAAGATTCTATTATAAACGCAATTTTATAAAAAACTTTGGCGATTGTTCGCATTAGTAACTTTGGATAAGAACATATTTTCTGATTGATTATAGTATTTGCTTGCATGTAAGTATTGAAATGGTATTTAATAGAAATTAATACCTTCTTAAAGATTTTAAATATTTGAATACATCAGAATTCACCTTTTTATCAATAATTAAATCTTTTGGAAAGATACTGATATTTTTTTCAGATATAGAAGTCTGAGTTTCTGAAAAGCCACAATGTGTTCCGCTACCATCAAAGCCAATATTAAATACTAACGATTGGTGAGGATAAAGAGTTATTCCATTTAACATAAATACGCTCAAGTACCAGCGAATAGCCCATGAATCTATCTTGCCGTATATTTGTTCTTCAAGCATTTTGAAATATGGAAACGATCTATTTAAATCAAACTCATATCTCAGATGTTTGTTAAATCTGAGTTTTTCATAGCTCAACATATGAGGCTCAAAAAACTTCCAAGATCTTTGCCAAGTTGCCCATCCCCAAGATGTTGTAAATGGTAAGAAAAATGCATCTGTTTCTAGCTTTAGCTGTACTGGAAACATGTACCCAGAAATCTGCATAACACGGGGATATTTTTCATAAATATCCAAAGCAGTATTCATATAATTAATAAAATAAGAGCTGAGAACTAAATCATCTTCAACAACAATGACACGCCCATACTGTTCACAAAGTTTAGTAACACCATTAATTATAGAATTAGCACATCCTAAATTCTTTTCTTGTTCAATAATATGAACGTTTTTACACCACTGTTTACTTCTAATTATTTTACGTACTTCCTTTACTTGTCCTTCATTTTCTATATTTTTTGGAGCTTCCGAGAAAATAAAAATATCAGATTTATCAGCATCCTTGTTATTGGCTAAAGATTCCAGCGATTTCAAAGTGTGCTGGGGGCGATTATATACAAAAAAAGCTATTGGTGCTAACTGCGTCATTCTGGAAACCCTTTACAGCCCAACTAATTCTTGATACCACAGTTCAAACAAAATCAATTTATATAATAAAAATCCACGTTGCTTATTAAGGCGGTAACTTTGAAGCCATTCTTCTAACACATGAATATGAATCCATTGTTTTTTTACTAAAATTCCTCCTCTAATAATATCGAAGAATGTATTAATAATGGCATCAATCCACTCATGCACAGGTGGTTCAAAACCCCGTTTGGGACGTTGTAAGACTGTGTCAGGTAAAACACCTGTTAACACTTGGCGTAATCTTGTTTTAGGAGGTAAATGAAAGTCAGGATAGGATTTCTGAAACCCAATTACAGTTTCAATAAAACGGTAATCCAGCAAAGGTAAACGAAGTTCTACACTAGCTGCCATTGAGACTCGATCTGCAAGAGTAAGACAGTCTGAAACCAGCCAAGTCTTGAAGAGAAGATCGAGAACCATTTGGGGTATATCTTCTACCTGGGATAGTTCTATATTCCAAGGATTCAAAGTGTGATCTTTAGAAGCTGAAAAATAGTCAATATGATGAGTGTATAATCTCTCAAGTTCTTGTGTTTGTTGAAAAGCTCTAGTTATCTCTGCATAAATTGGTTCTTTTGGTGAATTGTAATGCCAACTTTGCATAAGACTATGCAATTGCTCAAGATATACTTTATATTTTTTTATGGGAAATGAATAAGCTAATCGTCTATAGATCCGATGATCAATTAAAGGTGCTATGGCTTGTAATAAATTAAACAAGCCAGGAACTTTCAATAACGCTTGTTTTTGTATATTTTGATTAATTGCTCGTTGCAACCAATCATAACCCCAAAATACTTCATCTCCTCCAAAACCACTGAGGAGAACTTTTACACCATGTGATGCGGCTAAACGAGCAACAGACCAACTACTATAGGCGCACATATCACCTATTGGTTCATCCATTGCTCGAACTAACTGCTGAAATTCACTCAGCATGTTTGAGGTTGTAAGTTCTACAGAGTAAAAAGGAATATCAAGTGTATGAGCTAGTGTTTCAGCTTGAGTTCGCTCATCAAAGGGTGGACGGTCTGGATAGCCTACACTAAATGCCTGTAAATTCGAGTTAAATCGAGATGCAATTGCAGTAATTCCTCCTGAGTCCAGCCCACCGCTGAGGGCAATTCCAACCGGAACATCAGAACGTAGTTGTAGTTGGATTGAATTTTCGAGTTCTGAGCGAATCTCTTGGATTGGATCTCCTGTTCTAGATGGAATACTTTTTAGAGACCAATAAGCATTGAGCGATACCTCCCAAACAGAACGATTTAAACTTAACCAATGTCCAGCAGGTAATTTATGAACTCCCTTAAAAGGAGTTCGAGGCTCAACCACATATTGCCATCGTAAGTATTCATCAAAGGCGCTAAAATCTAAATCGGGACGGTAAGGTATTAGTGCTAGAAGTGCTTTTAGCTCAGAAGCAAAGCAGAAATAATTTTGGTCGAACCAGTAGTAAAGAGGTTTTTCTCCAATTCGATCACGTGCAATAAACAGAGTCTCGGTTTTAGTGTCCCAAGCAGCAAAGGCAAACATCCCTTGTAGTTGCTTTAAGCAGTGTTCGCGCTGGAGAACATAAGCAGCTAAAAGTACTTCAGTATCACAGTTTGTTTTAAAGTCATAGCAATGTTCTAGTTGTCTTCGCAATTCTACATAGTTATAAATTTCTCCATTAAAAACTAGCCGAATAGACTTATCTGGACTTAGTACAGGCTGTCTGCCGCTTAAACTTAAATCAATAATGGCTAAACGTAAATGTCCCAGAAGGTGAATAGAAGATGCATCGACTCCTTGATCATCCGGCCCTCTATGTCTTAAGAGATTTGATACTCTGTCTTGATTTATATTTTCTAGTTGATATTTAGCAATAATTCCATAAAATCCACACATATTTTTTTTAATAAAACTTAATAGCGTTTATATTTAAACTATAAAAATTCAAACAGTTCTACCCGATATGCTCACAAATATGGCTAAACTAAGCTAAAACAGATTCATTACATCAACAATCATTAAGGTCTTCCTTTGTCATTTGTCATTTACAAGTGCAAATGACAAATGACATGCAATCTGCTGCTGATGTTATTTCCCTAAATGAGGATTCTCTAGCAGAGAGTTAATTAAATTACAAGCATGGATGCACGAACAACTTTGAGTTTTTTGTCGCATTTGATTAGCAGCTTCAGAATGCCACAGTTTACTTAAGTCAAAGTCATAATCTTTCAAGTTCGCAAATGGTTTTGTGGTTTCACAAACTGCAACACTTCCATCTGGGTAAATTACACTATCATTAAAGCCTGCATAGCATGGAATAATGCGACGCTGTTCTTTCAAGACTTTTAAAGTTACATTCAACTTGCGGAAATTTAATTCTCCAGGGCTGGAATAACCATATTGCTCTTTCACACTTCTCAAAGTTTGGATCATTTTTTGCCAATCTTCGAGGTTCATTCCTAAAGTAGTATCTTCCTCCATAACATCAAATCCTGATGCCATCTCAGATTCTAAGTCAAATACGCTGTAGTTGCCTCTGACAATAGAGAAAGAGTGATTTACTCCCAACTTTTGAGTATGATGCAAAAGTTCTATCATCTGCTCAAAGTTGTGTTTTGTAACTACGCTTAACAGCGATACTGATATTTGAGGATAAACTGACTGAAGCTTTTGTAAGAGTTTAACAGTTTCCAGTGCATTCTTGTAAGATCGGGGATTCTTGCGGATTTCATTATGGGTTGCTTCTAAACCGTCTAGTGAAATTTGGAATCCTAATTTTTTAATTTTTCCTTGCTTGGCTACTTCTATTGCAAAATTCTCAACACGCTCAACATAAAATCCATTTGTACAGACATTTATATGTTCTACTTTTCCATAATCAGCTAATGTTTGCACTACTTCTATCAAATCATTTCTTAGGGTTACTTCACCACCAGTTAAGCAGACAAAAGCTGGTCTATTGAAGCTAGAAGCAAGCTTTTGTAATTGATTAATAGATAAACCTTCGGCAGATTTATTCAACTCAAAGTGATAGAAGCAGTGTTCACAACTAAGATTACAAAGATTTGTGAGAAAAAGAAAAATATTTTTTGGAGTTGCTAATGAGTTTTGAACTTCTGTAGGATGAAAAATCTTTTGCTTAATAGCACGAAGCTGATCTAGGCTACGATTAATAATCATAATTAATATTTTATGTGGTATTTAGATAAAATTACTAGGTTGATATTTAATTAGTTTTTTGGTATTCAAACTGATTAATCCTTTCATAATAATTAATATTTTAGGTAGCAATAACCAATTAGGTTGCATGGCAAATAATCCATAAATAAATGATTTTATGTAGCATGTTAATCTCCACTTAATACTCATCTTAGAGTTAAGCAAATCAGCAATCTTTTCATAGTTCATAGCAAATGTAATATTTTTTAAGTCAAAATACTCCTGGAAAGTAATATTGTTAAAAAAATCTTTCAAAAAAGTAAATATGTCTAAAAAATAAGAATCTAAGTTACCAACAAGACTTTGCTGAGAAATAAAGCGATTGACGAGAATTTCTGAAACTGATGTAAAGCTACCTACCTTTGCTAATCGAATATACCAATCACGATCATGAACAACTTTGTATCTTGGATTTAATAACCCTGCTGCTGCAATTGCATCGCGACGAACCATTACACTTGACATAGTAGTGATATAGTTCTCTTGTAGTAAGTTGTGAATTTGATCGCGGTAACACTTTTGATTTGGACAACTTTTGTGAATATAAATCTGGCTGGAATCTTCTAAAACTACTTTTACATCACAAACGGCAAGAACATGACTATCTAAAGTCTTGAGACTAAAAGATAATAACTCAAGATAATTAGGTTCCCAAATATCATCAGAATCTAAAAAAGCTATGTAGTCTCCTGTAGAGGCTAAAATACCCATATTACGAGCATAAGAAGCACCTCGATTTTGGGGTAGTTTAATTAATGTGACATTGATATAATTACTTTCAATCCACTCTCCTGTTCCATCTGTAGAACCATCATCTACCACAATAATTTCTTGAGGAAGAAGAGTTTGTGAAAGAACACTATTTAAAGCTCTATCAATTATATGTTTGCGATTATAAGTAGGAATTACAACTGAGATGGATAAAGAGATATTCATCTATTGGTACTATGTTGGACTTTTTAAATTTGTTAAATTAGATTTCTGACAAAATTGGATAAAACAAGTTTATCGAAAACTATTTGCCAATAACTTTTGATTAAGCTGGAATAGATTGCTAACTTTTTAGCTTTAGAGATTTTAGGATGAGTAAGGCAAGTTATAGCATATTCTCTCAAGCGTTTTTTAAGTAAAGAAATTTTATCTGGAGTTTTGTACTCTGTAGAATGTCTCATCCAATCATAGCTATCGAGTAAGACATGCATGAAGTTACAGTAAGTTTCAACTTCGTCTCTCTCAGGTGAGTGTGAATGTGAATCATGTCTTTGTACAATAGCAACAGGATGTTCATTTTGGGGACAAGCAACTTTACCAGTAGCTGCTAATTTGAGCCATAAAGCTGTTTCCTCAGCAAATCTTAAACTTGTATCAAATTGACCAATTAATGTAAATACTTCACGCTTAACAGTGATAACTGGCATAGTCCAGTATTGATTAAACCATAGCATTTGTTCCAAGTAAGAAAGGGACTGAGAACCATTCAGAATTTCAATTGTTGTTAAGTGATAGTTAATAGCTGGCTCATGTTCATTGTTTAAAGAGATAACTTGATAAGGTTCGATAGTTCCCAGTAAATCTGGATGGTTATATAAATAGGTAATTGCGTGCTTAAATCTATTAGGCAAGTAAAGGTCATCAGAGTCAAGAAATGCTAAATAATAACCTTGACTCATCTGAATACCTAAATTTCGTGTTGCTGCTATTCCCTTATTGATTCGCTCTGGGTGATGAATTACTTTGACGAGGGATTGATATTGATTACTTAATGCCAGGGATAATTCATAGGAACCATCAGTACTACCATCATCCACAATAATTATCTCTAAATAGGGATAATTAGTTTGAATAATGGATTTGACAGATGATTCTAAACACCAAACTCGGTTATATACAGGAACAACAATACTGATGAGAGGTGTTTTTCGATTTCCTATAGATATCATCTATTCTAAATCGCTAAATTAACTATATATCATTATGTTCAATAAAATATCATTGATTTTCTCTACTAATCCTAAATTACAAGATTAGGAAATTCGGAAAAATATATTACCCCAAAAATATTCAGAAGTAACAGCTATTTCATTTCCTAAATCGTCTAAGCAATATGCTTGATAACCCAACTGATTTAGTTGTTGAAAAGCCCAACTTTCATTAGAAGTTTCTACCATTAATAGCCGTGGTTTGCACTCTTGTAAAACTTTCAATCCGCCACGAATTACAGCATCTTCAGCTTGTTCCACATCAATTTTAACTATATCCATATTTTTGAGATAACCATCATGCCAGAGTTGATCTAAAGAACGGGCTGCAACTGTGATTTTCTGGTTATCTTTTAAGTAACCATGCTCATAAGCTTGAGAATGTAATACAGTTGAACCTAATCCGCTTAAATTATCTACTGGCAAATAAAAATCTACTTCTGTAATTTGCCCATCCGTTATCGCATAGGGTAAAATTTGAATTGGTAGTTCTTGATTGATTTGAGTTGTCTTTTCTAATCTTTGGAGGATTTTGGGATTAGCTTCTAATAAATAAACTGCTGATGCATTGATTGCTCTTCCTAAGGTTATTCCCCAAAAACCATGATTGGCTCCGATATCAACTATATAATCTCTTGGTTTAACTTGCTTACGACAATACTCAATCTCTTTGAATTCATAAATTATTTTTTCACCCCATACATAGGGTTCCAGCATATGATCTCTCAAATCACAGCAGAATTTTCCGCCTAATTCTGGTAGTTTCAAAATCACCTCTGCTTGCTCTATTTCCCGATAATAATGAGCAAGGTAATCTCTGAGACGTTGCTGTAACTTTGTTGGTTGTGGACACCAACGGGGTAATAAGCTACGATAAGCACCTAAATTATGAAGAGTAGCTCCTGCTAGAACCCGTAGGTTATATCTCCAATGTTGTTGATTTGAAATCATCTTTATCTTAATTGACACTTAATATAAGTCTTTCTAAACTGACAGACCAATCTTGATGTAGCATTACCCGGCAAGTATTTTTTAAAGAACCAGTACCATAAAAATCTCCATCTTCTACTTCTAAGCGATATGCAGAGCATAAAAAGTCGCATATACCTTGACTGTCGGAGCAATAGATATTGCAGCTGTAAAGCCCAGCTCGAATAGGAAAATGAGATAGTTGACAACGAAATACTCTTTTTCCAGGCTCTAAATAGGCAAAATTGGAAGCTGTATCTTCTGTATTACAATTTGTTAGTGAATCATCGAATAAATCCCGGATATCGAAGGCTACAAAAACATTTTCTAGCGACTCCATAATCTCACAAGCCAGACAGAAGACAATAGTCTGGCCTAGAACTGCCTTAGACACAGGTTCTCCTAAGGCATTTTCTAACCAGATTTTGGTAAAACGTAAGCGACCGTCTCCAGTTCGATCCTCACGTTCATGCAGTGGAATCCAGGCACGCTTTTGCAAAGAAGATAAATAACGACTTATAACTTCTTGGGAAGAGCTATCCTCTAGGAGATTTCCCTTATTAAAATAAATAGCTCGACTGCAAAGTGCAGAAAGTGTAACCATGTTGTGGCTCACGAATAAAATTGTTTTACCGCTACTGCCTACATCTTGTATTTTTCCTATACATTTTTTCTGAAAAGCTGCATCACCAACAGCTAAAACTTCATCAATAATTAAAATTTCAGGTTCTAAATGAGCAGCTACAGCAAAAGCTAACCGCACATACATACCTGAGGAATAATGTTTTACAGGCGTATCTAAAAATTTCTCGACTTCAGCAAACGCTACAATTTCATCAAATTTACTCTTAATCTCCGTCTTACTCATCCCCAGAATGGCACCATTGAGATATATATTCTCTCTTCCTGTGAGTTCTGGATGAAATCCTGTACCAACCTCCAATAAACTTGCAACTCTTCCCTTAATTTTGATGCTTCCTGTTGTAGGTTCGGTAATGCGGCTGAGAATTTTCAGCAGTGTAGATTTTCCGGCACCATTGTGTCCAACAATTCCAACTCTATCACCTTGCTTAATCTCAAAAGATACATCATTTAACGCCCAAAATTCTTCTTTATTATTTTCAATCTTAGATTTTTTATTGTTGAAAGGGTTCAGTAAACTTTTAGTTCGATTAGCAATTAAATCTCTCAATGTATCATGGCGTTCCTGCTGATGCCCAATAATATATTTTTTACCTAATTTTTCAACGCTAATAATAGTGTCAGACATTGACTATTTGCTCTATCATAAAGTATTTACTCAATCAAAAAACATGGCTATATAACATCTGCAAATGTCCGTTCAGTTTTTCGGAAATACCAAATACCAGTTATAAATAGGAAGATTAATAAACATAAAGATAATATAAAACCTGGTAAATATAACTTGGAATCACCACCTAAAATCGCCCAGCGAAAACCATCAATTACTCCAACCATCGGGTTTAAGGAATAAAGAAACCGCCACTGTTCTGGTACAATGCTGCTACTAAATCCTACAGGCGATATATACAAACCGAATTGCATAATAAACGGCACAATAAAACGGAAGTCGCGATACTTCACATTTAAAGCAGCAAGCCATAACCCAGCACCCATTGAAGCAGCAAAGGCAATACAAATAAATAATGGCAGTGTCAGAATTCGCCAACTGGGAACAAAGTTATACCAGGCCATTAATCCCAATAAAATCATCCCAGAAATTAAAAAGTCTACAAAACTCACTACTACTGCGCTTGTAGGAACTATCAAGCGAGGAAAGTAAACTTTAGAAATCAAGTTGGCATTACTAATCAAACTACTACTGCACTCTGAAAGAGCATTTGAAAAGAACTGCCAAGGCAACATCGCTGAAAAAACTAGAATTGGGTAAGGCGCACCCTGGGAAGGTAATTTAGCCAATTGTCCAAACACAACTGTAAATACCACCATCGTCAAAAATGGACGAATTAATGCCCAAGCAATACCAATAGCTGTTTGCTTATAACGTACTAAAATATCTCGCCATGCTAAGAAGTAAAACAACTCTCGATAGCGCCACAAGTCTTGCCAATATTGGCGCTCTGTACGTCCTGCTTCAATTACTAAATCTGGCTGAGAAATAGAGTCTTTCATCATCTTGACTGAATTAATCTTGCTTTCACCATCATTTGCACTACATCTCTCATCTTGTATTTTGCTTGCCATCCCAGCTTTTTTGCTGCCTTAGCTGGATTACCTCTACCCACTGCCAAATCTGTAGGTCGCAAGAGACTATTATCTATAACAGTATGTTCTTGCCAATCTAAGTTGACTGATGCAAATGCAGCGGCGACAAAGTCCTCTAGTGAAGTACTTTCTCCGGTAGCAATTACATAATCATCAGGCTGTTGTTGTTGCAACATTAAATACATGGCTTCAATGTATTCTGGAGCCCAACCCCAGTCACGTTGAATCTGCATATTCCCTAAATAAAGTTGTTCCTCACTACCTTGAGCAATCCGACAAGCAGCAGCAACAATTTTTTGAGTCACAAATCTTTCTGGCCTTAGGGGAGATTCATGATTAAACAAAATCCCTGAACAAGCAAATAAACCATAAGCTTCGCGGTAGTTAGCAACTTCCCAAAATGCAGCAGCTTTGGCTACAGCATAAGGACTTCGGGGGCGGAATGGAGTAGTTTCATCGGCTGGTTTATTGCCAGTATCACCAAAACTCTCACTAGAACCAGCATTGTAGAGTTTGATTGGCGCATTTAAAAAACGAACAGCTTCTAGTAAGTTGAGCGTACCAGTTGCAATGCTTTCTAAGGTTTCTACTGGTTGTCCAAAAGATAGACCAACTGAACTTTGCCCAGCTAAGTTGTAAATTTCATCTGGTTGGATTTTTGTGAGTACCTGTAACACGCTGCGAAAGTCAGTCAAAGCCATTGACTCTAGCTTGACTTGCTCTCGGATACCTAAGTGCATCAAATTTTGGAATGAGGAAATCTGAGCATCTCGCGAAGTACCGCAAACTTCATAGCCATGTTTGAGAAGTAACTGCGCTAAGTAGGCTCCATCCTGACCAGATATTCCACAAATAAGGGCTTTCTTCATTAATTTGTCTTACCTCATCAAAAGGTCACAGCAATGCTGTGCGCTTACAGGTACTTGGGTATTTCTGAAAATGGGATCAATCGAGCAATATTTCTAACTATGTCCTGCTTTATACAAAAAAGCACACGAATTCTTGTATAACACTGATATTTGTCTGATTTGCTTACTATCAATGGATAATTGCCTGATAACCAGTTGCATTCAAAGGTGTCATTTTGCGCGAAACGAATATATTTAGCTTTTGCTTCGCTCAAAACGACAAATTATCTAGCTAACTCGGATGGAAGATAATGCGATCGCTATTCCACTCTCCTAGACTTAAATATTGCATTAGTATATAAATCTACACTCTTCAATCCTTCTGTAGCGAAGCATCTGAGCATTTCTACTAGTAAACTCTCCCACAGAAGGATTCCTATGTGGATTAATTACCCCTGTGGCTTGTTGCCAGAGTTCTGGCGGTGCTACTGATAATTCATAAGTCGAATCGTGCTTACAAACGTGATACCACTTAGTTTTTTGGCACTCATCGCACCAAAAAGCTTCCAACCACTCACCATCTATAGGAATTGCTGTCTTGGCTGCAACTAACATTAAGGCATCTAGCCGCTTCATGCCTCGTTCTTGTAGCTGTCCAGCTCGCTCTGCAAATAACCCATATTTTTGACTCATGCTATTCAAATAGCATCCATGTTCTGGACAATATATAGCTCTTCGTTTAGAACGTTTTCGATTTCGATCACACCTTTTCTGCACTTCGGCCCTCCATATCAGTAGACATCAAACAAATCCACAAGAAGGTTGCGTTGAAGGGACTGAGATCATAAAGACCATCAAAGCCCACTTCTGTATCAACAGTGAGTTATTGAATTTTTAGAAGAAAAACTCGTGAACTAGTGCAAGTTCTCAGGAAAATGCTTCACTATCTCTTCTTTAGTAGCAGGTTTCCGTAATCCTACTTAAGGAAGTCTGCATTTGCCAATTTGCAAAACATAACTTTTGGAGTCAATGTTCTTAATTGATAGATGCACTTTGTTTATATAGCCGCAAATTACGATTGTCAAGCCGAAGATGAAAGTAATTTAATACGGTTTTGGGAATTATGATACGTAATAATACCCAAATTTTTTAAGAAACAGCTTGTCTAAGAACTCTTAAATATTGTTTAGCGATAATTTCGGGCGTAAAATGCGACTGCAAATACTGACGAGATGCCATACCCATACGTTCTGCTAATTGTTTGTCAGTGTTCAATAAACGAATAAATTCAACTAGTCCATAACTGTCACCATTCTCGAAACTAGCACCACATTGGGCATCTGCGATCAGTTGCCTTAAGTAAGAATACTCTGAACAAATTGCAGCAATAGGTCGCCCTGTTGCTAATGCAGGGTAAAGCTTGCTTGGTGCAACTAAGCTTTCCATACCAGCTTCTACACTGACTAAGGAGAGATCGCAAGCAGTTAGAGAATAAGGTAATACTTCTTTATCTTGATAGGGTAAAAACAAGAAATTATTTAGCCCTAGTTGATCGACCACTTGGATTACACTTTCGTGTTTTGCGCCACCCCCAATACAAACAAACTGAATCGGCTCATCTTGCAGTTGTTTGGCTGCTGCCAATATGGTGTCCATGTCATGACACCGACCCATGTTACCCGAATACAGTACAGTAAATTTATTAACTAAGTTATATTTCTTTGCAAACCAGTTATCTTTTTTTACAATTGGCACGATCAAGTCAGGATCTCCCCAACTGTGAATTACAGATACCTTATCTGCTACCTCTGGACAAGCAGCTACCACCCGCTGCTTCATCGCCGGACTCAGCACCACTATCCCTCTAGCTTTTTGCCAAATCTTTTTATTCATGGCTTGCCAAAATCTTGCTAGCCAATGATTTTTAGGGATTACCCCTAAAGCGATCGCAATATCGGGATAAATATCATAAATTAAGCAGACATAAGAAAGCTTAAAAAATAAGTGAGCGAGATATCCCACAATTGGTAAAAAAGGTGGAGCGGAGGTTAACAAAACTACATCATGGCGACGGCAACATCTAATTAGATGCAGCACAGCACGTAAGGTAAACAAGATACCGTTCACTGCTTTACCGCGAACTCGACTTGACCAAAGTTGAGCAGTGCGCGATCGTTTAATTCGGACTCGACCTACTTGTTCTACAGCAGGAGCACTAGAAGTAGAGGTTCCAAATGCATACCCTGGCTGACCAGTAAACACCTCGATGTTTACTCCTTGTTTACCTAACTGTCTCACCAGTTCCTCAATCAACTGTCCTGTAGCAGCGTAGTCTGGGGGAAAAAACTCAGTAATCACAGATAATTTTAGTGGTTGCTCATACCAAGTTTTATTCATCCCTAGAGACTGGCTAGGAACTATTGATGGTAATACAAATGTGCTAAATTCCTCCTCATTTTGCTCTTTTATATTCTCGAAGTTAACTTTCTTACTTAACAATAAGTCTCTATCAGGCCTGAACAATTGCTGACTTTGAGCATCTTTGTTTGTAGATATAGTTAGCAACGATTTTTTCAGCCATTCACTGAATGTCATTGGCTACATCGTCCTTTTAAAAGATTTTTAGACAAGAAGTTAACTGGAAAGCAATTGAAGCAATTGTTTTTTTTCGCTTCGTACTTGCAGTTATGTTCTTTTATAATCTATGTTTTAAGAAATTAGTGAAAAAGTAAAATTTTTTTGAAGATTCATTGTTGCATTTTGTAAAATACTAATTATTATGTATTCTTCAAGCTGGAATTAAACAGGAAAAAAGTCTCTAACATCATATAAATCTCTTGCAGAAATAATTATTTCTGCAATTACTAGCTTTTTCAAAATTCACCATGTATTTGGTAAAACAAGCCTGTGTTTAATGGCAGTAGTGCTTTTGATGATTTCCTGTTCTCGAGTAGCAAATAATGCTTGTGCTTAAGGTTGCTTGTCGCAGAATCATTTTAAATCATAACAGCATAGCTTTCGCCAAAGTATTTTCACTGATTTATGTATTTACTTACAAGTATAATAAGTTGCAAGTATTTATCTGTATTTATAATACTGCTCAAATATAGATAAAAATATTAGGATAAAAAAGGAATATAGTATTTCTTGTTTTGTTTAAGTTATCGAATTTTGAGCATAACGCTCAAGTTCCTGAGACAGAGCCAATAGATAAAACAGTAACTAGCCAAAAATATTTAGCTGAAACCGACTCATCTAAACGTGGGTGCGAAAGCTGGTATGGAATTAGAATAATCATCTACTCTGGAGACAAAATTAAAAGGCCTAGTGCTGTACTAGTTTTTTTAGGAACTGAAAAGATTTAGCCTCTTAAAAGAAGCAAGCTACACACAAAGTTTCCCTTGGAGAGAAATAAGTGGTATGGAAACCCCCTTCTCGACGAGAACCTAACGTCCACACACAGCATCTCGCAGACAAGACGACGAATTTTGAACTCTGCCTTGAGGTACTAGTCGTTGTTACTCAGCACTCAGCATTTTTTCAAGTCAAGTTGAGTTGAAAACAAAATGTAACCTACGCCAAATCAAGTTTTTAGCCCTAATTAAACTGTATTTGCTTATATTGCAACCCTCAGGCTAGCCAAAAATAATATCATATTTTATACTTAAATTTTTCCAATATACTCAGGCTGACATTAAGAACGCAGAATATACTTGCCTCAGTATAATACTGTTCATGTTACTACCAAGGTAAATTTTAAGTTACGTAAAAATATTGAATCCTACCGCCAAAGCAGTTTCCCAAGCCAAGTACGACTCCTCTGAGATAGCCCCAAGCAAGTTCAAACGTATTTTGTTGTAGCACCTCATTTTAATAGACGCAATACTACGTATTAATCCTGACTCATACCTTCACCCCTAAAATCTTGACTAGTTGTCGACAGGAGTCTAGAACAGCTATATCAATTCTTATTTTTTGAGAATCTATGGGTCAAGAAAGATAAATATCTACTTAAAAGTTAATAATATTGCATTTACCCGATCCGAGTATTGACTTTTCCAATTACATCACTTAATTAGAAGTAAAAGAGTGTGTCTTAACTTACTTCAAGCAGGAATGACGAATATTACCTAACTAATTACAGAAGCAAAATTAATGATGGAGAATAATTTTACTAAAACCTCAAGTTACGAGCGGAACGGAAGTGCAATACAGCAGCAAGTATTTTCACCCCCAATCCCTACCTGGTTTCAAAAAGAAAATAATGATTGGGATTTACGGCAATTTCTTGGCGTTGTACAGCGGCGTATTTTAATTATTTTAGGTGTATCTAGTGTTGTTATGGGTGTTGTATCGTACTCAACATTAAAACAGAAGCCTATCTATGAAAGTAGTTTTAGACTATTAGTAGAACCTGTTAACGAAGAAAAGTCTTTATTGCAACTTACCATTGAGCCTAATAACTCTAACAAGTCTGGCGGTCTAGATTACGAAAGTCAAATTCAGGTTCTCAAAAGCCCTGAGTTGATGATAGCTATTGTTAAAAAAATCCAAAAATTATATCCTGATATTAACTATGACTCTTTAATGAAATGGTTAATAATTAGGCGTTTAGGACAAACTAAAATTATAGAAGTCAGCTACAAAAGCAACAATAGCCGCCAAATTAAAGTAGTACTAGATGTAATTGCTAAATCTTATTTAGATTACAGTCTTGAAAAACGTCAAACCAAGTTAAGGCAAGGTGTACAGTTTGTTGATAAACAACTACCTACAATTAAAAATAGAGTGGATAACCTGCAAAAAGAATTGCAGTTATTCCGCCAAAGGTATGATTTTATTAGCCCAGAAGCTCAAGCAACACAAATTGCTACTCAAGTGCAAATATTAAGCAATCAGAGATTAGTAATTGATCAACAACTGGCTACATCTCGTGCTAATTTTGCCAGTATGAGAGGGCATGATAGTGAGCTAGCGTTAATCAATAGCACACCTGTATATCAGCAATTAATTGTTCAGATCCGTGAAATAGAAGCTCAAATAGCTGGAGAATTAACTCGCTTTCAAGAAGATAGCCCCCCCCTACAAGCTTTAAGGCAAAAGCGAGAAAATTTATTGCCTTTACTACAACAGGAAGCACAGCGGGTTGTCGGGGTTAAATATGCTGAAATTGCAACTCAAATTCAGAGTCTTGAAGTCCAAAGTCAAGAATTAAAAAAAGCAGAAATTAAACTTGATAGAGAAGTTAAGCTTTTACCAGTCTTATCAAGAAGATATGCAGAAATTGAGCGAGATTTGCAGATTGCGACTGAGAGCCTGAATCGATTTTTAACTACTAGAGAAACCCTCCAAATCCAGGTCGCTCAGACAGAACTGCCTTGGGAGTTAATTCAAGGAGCATTAGAGCCTGGAGCACCTATATCTCCTAATATTCAACGTAGTTTGATGTTAGGATTTGTCGCTAGTCTACTTTTAGGTATTGGGATTAGCTTACTGATGGAAAAGGTAGATAATACCTACCATTCTGTTAGCACTCTCAAGGAAAATATCAAATTACCATTGTTAGGAATTTTACCTTTTGAGAAGAAACTCCAGGATAGTCGATATCAAAAGTCCGAAAGTGGGCTTTTAACAAAAATACTGCCGAAGAAAGTTTCTCGCAAAATGGGTAAAATGTCACATATATTACAAAAGCAGTCGGCAAGCGATCGCTATTACGGTCAAGGCAGATTTTGGGAATCTTTACAGGTACTGTATTCAAATATTCAACTGCTGAGTTCCGATCAATCAATTCACTCTTTAGTTATTAGTTCAGCACTACCAGGAGACGGTAAATCTACAGTTTCATTCCAGCTAGCCCAAATAGCAGCAGCAATGGGCAAAAAAGTACTACTTGTAGATGCTGATTTACGCAGACCCCAAGTTCATGAATTAGCCGATCTCAGTAATCTGTGGGGGTTAAGTAGTTTAATTTCGACCAACATCCCAACAGGACAGGTAATCAGGCAAATGCCGACGATGAACAACTTATCTGTGATTACTTCAGGGCCAATACCACCCGATCCTGCGAGGTTGCTTTCTTCAGAAAAAATGAAGCAACTAATGGGCTATTTCAATAGAACCTTTGACTTGGTTATTTATGATATGCCACCAATAGTAGGACTAGTTGATGCGAGAATGATAGCACCCTACACTGACGGTGTGGTAATGGTAGTGAGGATGGACAAAACAGACAAATCAGGGCTATTGCAAGCTCAAGACAGCCTCAAGCTAGCGCCAATCAATATTTTAGGCATCGTTGCTAACGGAGATAAGACTAAGTACAAAGGCTACAAACATTACTATAAATATAGTAAGTAAATCGGACATAAGATATAGGACAAGAGTCAAAAATCAAAATTTTGTTTAACTTTTGATTTTTGACTCTTGAATTTGGAATTTACAATAATATTCATACCTTGCTGCTCCATGATTGTTATCCACAGTTGATGACTCTCTAAAGGACTTACAACTAAAAAAATATGCCATCCCTGCGGGACGCTACGCGAACACTCTGTAGGTAGGGGGTAGAGGGGTGAAATAGTTGTGTTGAGTCCAGAGATAGGAATAATCTATTTTTTGGAGTTCCCTAACTCATCTCTTGCCATCCATGCATAGGTGCTATGCTTTTAGTCACCGATTCAATCATGATTGGGGGAGCTTCTGATATCAAGATACTGGGATAAACAGCTGTTCCCCATTCTGGATGTACTAGCACACAGCATTTGTTTTTGATGACTGGGTAATTTAGCAAAGCTTTGACAACTGCTGTGTCGTCATGAGGAACAATTCCAGGATGAGAAAGTAGCGGATAGCCTGTGCGGGGATCTATGAGGTCTGTTAAATAGTTGCGATCGCGTAGATTAAAAGCTAAATCACAACCAAACCGCATAAACTTTTCTCGTAAGCGTTCTTTCTCTTCCTCTATGACAGGTGTACTTTCCTGCAATTGATATTGTGATTGTTGTAAAACAATCACTACCCATAAAGATGACTGATGTTTCCAATCTGGTAATATCCGTTCGCAGTTGGCACAGATATACCGACTAGGAGAATGAATTGAAATCTGAACCACTTGTCCCGTTTTGCCAACCAAATGAATGGGACAGTTTTGCTTTGAACTGTAAACTGGAGGGTAGTTCACTAAATTGATTTGGTTTTTGCAAGTTTTTCAAGTTAATTCCTGCGATCGATAATAACTCTTAAAACTTCATAAAAATCATCAAAGTTGCATAAAATTTAAGTTTCCTTTGCTTATATTGTGGCTCAAGTTTACATTTTTAATCTGATTTTTATCTTTTATTAACCCATTAGCAGCCAACTGATCAAAAATTTTCATCTTTCCTGATGTACGCAGTAAATGACAATTACTTTCTACATAGTTTTTCGCCTAAAATTCCCAAGACAACAATTCGCTTCAAAAGTGTAAAAATCTTTCTTTACTAGCCTCAATACGACAAGGAAGAGCAATTTGAACTCAAAATTGGGTTTGAGGTAAAGGAGAAAGGGTTTTTCTTAGCCTTTCTCCTATTTTCTAGTACCAAAGTATGAAAAGTACTCATACTATTTTGGCTTTTAGATTTTGCGGAAAGTTGAGCCAGTGCGCCCCAATACTGCTCGGTTAAGGATTTTAAACTTGGAATTTGGTTTGGGGAAAAGGTGTACCCCTGCGGGGAAGCAAGCTACGCGTAGCGTCTCCGCAGGAGAAAGGGTAAGGGTTAAAGGTTTTTTCTTACCCCTTTTCCCCTTCCCCTTTTACCCTTAACCGACAAGTATTGCAGTCCACCCTTAGGGAACTCCAAACAATACATCATTCCAATGTCTGGACTCAAAACAACTATTTCTCTTTTCTGCTCCCTGCCTACACAGTGTTCGCTTAGCGTCCCGCAGGGATGGTATATTTTTTTAGTTAGAAGTCCCTTACGGGTTCTCCGACTTGTAACAGATTGAGTATTGCTGTCTGTATCTAAGTTCTACCAATCAATCTGTTGCAATCATTTTTTCAATTGGTATTAAATAGCTAAAATCTTAGCTTGGCAACTGCTGTCATTTACTTTAGCGAGATTTAGCTCCCCGGTTTTTTCAAAAAATCGGGGAGCTGGGTCGCAATTTTTGCTGAAGTAAGTACTATTCCACCCTAGGAATCAAGAAAGATCAGGAAGAAATCATCAATTATCTTTGACATTACAACTGAGAGTTTTCAGTTAACAATTGCGTTATTGCTTCTGTAATCTCTGGGGTAGGAGTTTTATCATGTTCAAAAAAGCGAGTCATCCAAGGTAAAGCCACTAGAATTCCTGCGAGAACTACTAAAAATATAGAAATACTAAGTAGCTGATCGCGGGGTATTTCCAGCACACCACGTAAAATCACCTCTCGTAGAGCTGAAACAATAGTAATTTCTACTGCTGCTCCTACAGATATCCGTTGTGCTTGTAGGTAATCGATTAACAAGCGGAATAACTCTACTAGAATTAAAATAAACAAAATATCAGATGTTACTTCCCGTAAATCTAATGGGTGCAAAAAGGAAGTAAACATATCTGTCAGACGGATCAGCATTACACAAAATAAGCCTAGACAGAGTGAGATAATTATAAAGTCTTGAAAGATTTCTAGATTACGTACAATTCTATCTCGTTGTAACCAATTATTTAACTCTGTAATCAGGCGTTTTGGCATGGTACATCCCCAATTTATAGAATTGCCTGTATTTATATTAAAGAAAGCAAAGTTTTAAATTGGTAACTAATAATAGTTATCCAGAAAATATAAATACATTAAAATCATTAAAAATTTAAATTAGTAACTAAAATTACTAAAAAATAATAGTGCTGCTCAAATTGGGGAGGTATGCTTTTCAGGCTACTAAGCCAAGACTTGAGTGCGATCGCTCTCGTATTACCGATGTAGAATGTCGTGAACCCTGCTAAAGATGATATATCTATAGAATATAGGTCACAGAAAACAGGACTTATATCTTATAAGCCCTGCTGAGAATTATCAAACTCTTAAGAGAAGATTTTTTTGATGCTATTGAGCTTTAGCAGCCTTTGCTTCTACTTTTACAGTCTTAACACCTTTTTGCTGTTTTACTAAGGGTTCAATTTTCTTAATATCAGCCTCAGTAGGAACTGTTCCTTTGACGGTAACAACACCATCTTTGTCTTCAACTACTAATTTGCTACCGGGAATTTTTTCGGTTAGCTTGCTCAGAATTAAGCTTTTAGCAGCAGTTTCAGTAGTAGTTTTGGCAGCGGTTTTCGTCTTGGTAGATGCTTCTTTGGCTGTTTTGGTGGCTTCATTAGTGGTGGGAGTTTCTGATGCATTTTTGCTTGCATCTTGGCAACCAAAACTACCAATCACCAAAATGCTGCTGACTAACAAGGGTATGAGCTTTTTCATATCAATCTCCGAATTGACTACTTGAAGCGATTAACTAAGTCGTGTGTTATGTGGAGGAGCGAATGTTAAAAAACAATTAAATTTGAACTTACATAAGTACTAAATTCAGCACACAGGTAATTAAAATCTGAAATAGAGGAAACTTCTAGAGGCTGGGATATTTCAGCCAATTTAGAGAAGCACCAATTTAATTTCAGTTACGGCTACTAATGAGTCAGACTTTACATACACTTGATGGTTTTATCGTCACAATCTAAATGCCAAGTGACTTTCCTCCAAGGTAGGCTTTATTCAGTCCCTCAATAGACAATAGATGTTATCAGATCTAAATAGTTTTGGCACATTATTGCCCAAAATTTAATAATATTTCATTAGGGATTTTTATGAGTGTGGCGATCGCTCTTGGCGGGTTAATCTCAATCACAGGGGAAATTGCGCCTAGATTGTTCGGTTATACGACTGTCGCCAGTACGCAAATGGCTATAACCTCGTAGGTAAGTAATGAAATGCTTAACCTAGCTGTTATTAGTCGCTTTCCAATCAAGGGGTGAAAACCTGTGTACGAATGGATATTGCCAAGTCTGAAGGAAATTTTAGCTGAGAGTCAGTCACCGTTGACTGAATGTTCATCAGCCAAAGCAGAATGGCAGTGGCGTATCAGCTTGGCAGCAACAGAACATTTGCTGATCAATTCTTTAGCTTCTGCTGCACCTGATACAACCCAAAGATTAGTTTTAGCTGCACCAGCACCCCTGTTTAGCCAAGCATCACTTACTCAAAGCTTACAAACTGTAACTTTTACAGCCAAGCCATTTAATCCCTTGGCGTTGATGCCATTTGAAATGCCGATTCCCCTAGAAACGGTAGAGGATGCTGCGTCTCATGAATCAGTATTACGCTTATTACCTGCCGATCCTCTAGGGACAGAACAATTCTGCTTAGTTTTTACAGATAAATTTAGATTAGTACTAGTTTTGGCTGAACAAAAGAACGGCCAAAAAACATTTTTATTTTCCTTTGAGCCAGAGGTAGTGCAGCAAGCTTGGCTGGCTGTTGGCGCAAGGGTAATGCTAACTAACCCTGATTTTTACGGCGATTTGGATGCATTAGTACAAAAGTATGATGTCGTGCCTCCCGATTACCGCACTGTCATGCAGTTTAGTCAGTTTTTGCTGCAAGAATTTGCAGAACCAGAACAGTATAAGGAAAACATTCCGACTCCTGCACCTGCCCCTTCTGTGGCTTCTGCCTCATCTCGTCCCGATGTAGAATTACTGCAAGCCTTTGCTCATGAAGTTCGCACTCCCTTAACCACTATTCGCACCATGACTCGCTTACTGCTGAAGCGGCGAGATTTACCTGCGAATGTTATTAGTCGCTTAGAAGTGATTGATCACGAGTGTACTGAGCAAATTGACCGGATGGAGTTGCTGTTTAAAGCCGCAGAATTAGAAACATCTAACTCGGTGAAATCTACCCACACTCAGCTGACACCCATGTCTCTCGATCAAGTCTTGCAGCAGAGTATTCCCCGTTGGGAACAAGCTGCAACTCGGCGCAATTTAACTTTGGATGTGGTTTTACCTCAACAATTACCAACGGTAGTTAGTAACCCAACGATGTTAGACAGGGTACTGACTAATTTGATTGAGAATTTTACTCGCAGTTTACCTGCTGGGAGTCATATTCAAGTTCAAGTTATTCCCGCTGGTGATCAACTAAAGTTACAATTGTCGCCGCAATTTCAGTGCAAAGATACTAGTAAAGCGCCGACACCGACAACGCCACCAATTCGCAAAGCCTTGGGTCAATTGCTGATGTTCCAACCGGAAACCGGTACAATTAGTCTCAATATTGCGGCAACAAAGCATTTGTTTCAAGCAATCGGCGGCAAACTCATTGTGCGTCAGCGTCCGCACTATGGCGAAGTGATGACTATTTTCTTACCTTTGGAAGTTAGCGCTAAGCAATGGTAAGCCATTATGTAAATCAGCTGTCAAAAGTCAAAAGTCAAAAGTCAAAAGTCCAAAATTACTATATTCTGCTATTTACTTGTAGGGTAAGCGTTTTAGCTGAAGTTGATACTAATGAAAGCTTTTGCGCTCCTACTCATTTATTTATGGCATGATTTTTTTATTTTTAATTCAAAATTTAAATGACTGGCTGATCTTGAACACGCGCTAAATTAACTGTAAACGTCGAGCCTTCAACAGGTTTACTTCTGACGGTAATTGAGCCACCGCAACGCCAAAGTAGCTGCTGCACAATTGTTAAGCCTAAACCTGGGCCACTAGATTCATCTATTGTTCCAGAACGCACGCGATAAAAGCTGTCAAAGATTTTAGAAATCTCGGTTTCAGCTATGCCAATACCTGTGTCGCGGAACTCTAGTTGCACAAAATTGCCATGCACGCGCGATCGCACCCACACCTGACCGCCACTCGGGGTAAATTTAATACTGTTATGTAGTAAATTAATTACGATTAGTCGCAATCCCCCAGCTACACACCACACATAAGGTAGTTCTGTGGGAACTGTATAGGCTAGCATAATGCCTTTTTCTTGAGCTACAGGCTGGTATGTACTGACTATGCCTGGGACAATATCTGCAAGACTAACCGCTTCTAGGGTTGAATCCTGCAAATTACGCTCCAAATTAACTAAATCTACTAAACCATTAATTAAAGAATTTTGGCGATCGCATTGGCTATTTAACATTTGTAAATAGCGTTGCCGCTGGGGTGGTTTGAGGGTAGGAGAATTTAATAACGACAACGCTGTCTTCATGTGGGTCAAGGGTGTACGCAACTCCTGACACACATTGCTCAGGTAGTCATCTTTAGCTTTTCCTCTGCTGTATAATTTTTGATTTTGCTGCTGCAACTTGGCAGTGCGCTTTTTAATTTGTTGTAGATTAATTTCATCCTGTCGCTGAATTTGTTTGACCAACAGCTGATTCATGAGTGTAGATTCAGGCATACTGGGGCAAAGAAAATCAGTCGGCACAATTGGTGAAGATTCTGGTATGGTGGCTTTTTTAATGCCATCTAGTACTTGCTGAATTACTCTACCTTCAACAGTATTAATTGCTAACAAAGGTGTAGATTTATTAGTAGTTACCTTTTTAAATATCGGGTTCCTGCGTCTTTTGATTGGTCTATAAGCCAAAATTAAACTACAAAACTGTGGCGACAAAATTATAAAAAAGTATTCCCGTTGCAGTTGTCTATTTGGTAATAACTTAATCACCTGATTATTCAGTACGGGACTCAGGTATCTATTCTTTCTCTCTTCCCCTTTCCGCCTTTCTTCCATCTGACAGTTATAAATTACAACAGGCACATCAACTGCGGATTGATAACGCTCCAACTCTGAATACCAAATTTTTCCAGGCGGTAGCTTTACCCATAAAGTCGCAGCAATTTTCTGTTCAATCAGCAAGTCAATTTGTGACCGCACTAATGATAACAGAGCCGCTGGAGTGAGAGGCAATGCTGGGGGAGGCGCTTGCACTCCCGCAATTAAGTGATAAACGGACAGATCCTGAGCCAGAAAATCATTCATGAGTCAAGCACAAGAAGGAAAAATGAGGAAGGATAAAGGGAATAAATAATTCTGCCTTTGCTTTTCACCCTAATATTTACCTTATTTACAAGAAATCCACAAAATTTAATATTTATCACTAATTATGAAGCATAAATTATAAAACTAATGGAGTGTATCATTTACCCCATAATGTAGCAAGTAGATATGGGTGAAAATCCATTGAGAATTTATTAGTTTTATCATTGATTATATTTTTATTAATTTAGATATGGGTCAAAGGTTGATGTAAAAGGGAACAAGGAACAGGCAACAGTGGATGATTCTGAATGATTTGTTTCCCTTCTACCCCCTGCTTTTTCTGCACCCTTATCTGCTATTTAGTGGTCTGCAATTACTGGGGATTCTGACCCCCAGTAATTGCACCTTCTGCCCTCTGCCTCCTGCCTTCTTCAAATCTTCAGTCTTGCTTGTAAAGCTGCGCGTGCGTGTTCGCGGTCATCAAAGTGGATTTTTTCTGTACCGAGAATTTGGTAATCTTCGTGACCTTTACCTGCAAGTAAGACACCATCGCCTGGTTGTGCTTGTAAAATTGCCGTGCGAATGGCGGTAGCGCGATCGCCTATGACTGTAGGATTTAAAGTTGCGGGAATTCCTGCCAGAATATCTTGCAAAATCTTTTCTGGGTCTTCAGTGCGGGGATTATCGGAAGTTACTACAGCTACATCTGCTAATTCAGCGGCAATTTTACCCATTTTCGGGCGCTTAGTGCGATCGCGATCGCCTCCACAACCAAATACACAAATCATTTTACCGGGAATAAACGGACGAGCCGCTTTGAGTAAATTCTCTAAACTATCTGGTGTATGGGCATAATCGACAATCACGCTAATGTCTTGATTAGCGGCAATCTGCACTCTTTCCATGCGTCCGGGAACGCCAGGAAAATTAGGAATTGCTGCTGCAACAAAATGTAAATCTAAACCCAAATGTAAAACTGCACCTACTGCTGCTAAGAGATTTTCTAAATTATATTGACCCACTAAAGGCGAGCGAAAAGCTACATTCCCCTTTGGTGTATGCAATGTACCGCTAACACCATTAGGTTCATAATTTAAATCGCTCATCCACAAATCAGCATTAGTATGATTAACGCTGTAACTCCAAACTTTTTCTGCACCTAAAGAGGCAATTAATCTTTGACCATAGGAATCATCAGCATTAATTATCGCCTTTCCTTTGAGATAATCTGGGCTAAACAATAATGCCTTCGCCGCGAAATAATCTTCCATATCGCGGTGATAATCTAAGTGGTCTTGGGTGAGATTGCTAAATACCCCCACCTCAAACTCACAACCCAAAACTCGACCTTGGGCTAAAGCATGGGAACTGACTTCCATCACCCCAAACTCACAACCAGCATCTACTGCTGCTGCTAGTTGCTGTTGCAGTTCCACAGCAAACGGCGTAGTGTGAATAGCAGTTTCTTCAAAACCCGGCCAGCGAGTATAGAGAGTACCCATCAAGGCTGTGGGTAGATTTGCCTTACCTAAAAAATATTCAATCAGGTGAGTAGTTGTAGTTTTACCATTAGTACCAGTCACACCCACCAGTTTGAGTTTTCGCCCAGGATAACCATAAAAAGTGCTGGCTAATTGGGCACAAGCTTTCGTCATATTACTGGCACTAACGACAAAAGCCTCTGGTGTGGGAGGATTTTTTTGCACAGCTTGGGGAGAGACAATTGCACCTACAGCACCCAATGCGATCGCACTTTGCCAAAATTCTCCACCATCTACCCTGGTTCCTGGCATCCCAATAAACAAATCTCCCGAACCGCAAGCATGAGAATTTGTTTTCAAGCCTTTGACTTCCGCATCCTCTAAAGCCGGATGGTTTGGCAATTGCTCTACAGTGTCTATTGCTGCTAGTAGTTCCCGCAGTTTCATCTTGTGAACCTCGTCACACACTATATCTTGCGTTTATTGTGCATTATTTTACTAATTGGACAAATACTTATGCAGCATCTGCTCCAACTGCTGCACACTAGCACGAGGAGAAGGGCGTGGCAAAGGTTTTTCTATTAAGTTTTCCTCTGTGCCTTCTGTGGCTTTACTTTCAGAGAAATATAAAACCGGAACTTCATACTGATAAGCTAAAAACCAATCATCACGAGTCGTAATATCCCGCAGTTCTAACTCAAAACTAATATTTTGGATTTTTTCCAGCTTTTCCTGCAAACCCTCGCATAAATGACATCCTGGTTTCGTATATAAAATCAATCGCATTTACTTCCTTCCCTAATTAAATTCGTAATTAAATAAGAGTCAACAATTGTAGAGACGCGATTCATCGCGTCTTTCACAGATCATTACCCCTTCCCCAATCCATGCAAAAATCCCAAAAAGCAATCACAGCCTTTCAAGATTTTTTATCTACTCCCCTAGAAACACTATTACAACAGCATCTTGCAACTTCAGCAGAAGCAGCAGCTTTGGCTTTATTTCATGATGTGGCTGCTAATGTACCAGCATACAAAGCGTTTCTGGCGGCAGAAAACATTGATGCGGCGACTATCCAGAGTTTAGCGGATTTCCAAAAATTGCCTGCGATCGCCAAGGAAAATTACATTCAGCGTTATCCTTTAACTGATTTGTGTCGTTACGGCCAGTTGTCGGAATGTGACATGATTGCTGCTTCTTCTGGTTCCACTGGTAAACCGACATTTTGGCCCCGCTTCTTCACCGATGAATTGCAAATCGCCACCCGCTTTGAGCAAATTTTTCACGATAGCTTTTCTGCAGACACCAAACGTACTTTAGCAGTGGTTTGCTTTACTTTGGGTACGTGGGTAGGGGGAATGTTCACAACAAATTGCTGTCGTTACCTCGCCAGCAAAGGTTACCCTGTGACGATGATTACTCCTGGTAATAATAAAGATGAAATCTTGCGTGTTGTACAGGAGCTTGGTTCAGGATTTGAGCAAGTTGTTTTGCTGGGATATCCACCGTTTCTAAAAGATGTGATTGATACAGGGATTGCCCGTGGTGTACAGTGGCAGCAATATCATATTAAGTTGGTGATGGCGGGAGAGGTATTTAGTGAAGAATGGCGCAGTTTAGTTGGGGAACGCATAGGTTCAGAAAATCCCTGCTACGATTTTGCATCGCTTTACGGAACTGCTGATGCAGGTGTTTTAGGAAATGAAACACCTTTAAGTATCTGCATTCGTCGTTTTTTAGCACAACATCCCGATGCGGCGAAAGCGTTATTTGGGGAATCTCGATTACCAACGCTAGTACAGTATGACCCCATCAGCCGATTTTTTGAAGTTGAGAATGGCACATTGCTATTTTCTGGAGACAATGGCATTCCTTTAGTGCGTTATAACATCTTAGATACAGGCGGCATCATTAGTTATGATGCCATGCTCCAGTTCTTGGCAGAGTGGGGATTCGATCCATTGCAAGATGAAAGCCTAGCTACCGACATTCAGCCAGCCAGAGGAATTCACCCCTTACCTTTTGTTTATGTTTTTGGACGGTCTAATTTTACAGTTTCTTACTTTGGTGCAAATATCTATCCGGAAAATGTCACAGTTGGTTTAGAGCGATCGCCCATTCCCCAATGGGTAACAGGTAAATTTGTGTTGCAGGTCAAAGAAGACGCAGACCAGAACCGCTTATTATCTGTCGTAGTAGAGTTAGCACCAGGAGTAGAGGCCAGCGAGGAAAAAAGAAATGCGATCGCATCCTCAATTCTCTCTGAACTTCTGCGTCTGAACAGCGAGTTTGCTAACTACGTTCCCAAAGAATATCAAATGCCACAGGTTGCATTAGCACCTACTGGCGATCCAGAATATTTCCCCATTGGCGTAAAACATCGCTATACCCGCAAGTCAAGTAGTTCCTAATTACCCATTACCCATTACCAATTATTCATCATATCCACTTGGTTATCCAGGTGGATAGTCTCATCATTGCCAGGATACTATCTACTCTACGCGTGACCATAGCCATGAGATAGTAGTGGCGATCCCCGCTGTTGTAAGAAAATTTAATCAAGGCTTATCTATCAAGTGCATGTAACCAAAACCTATGTATACAGGTATTTTCAGGCAATAAGCGGAGCCGAGTTATTGATTGCATAACACCGTTGAGCCTCTGGAATTCCATAATTTCCTGACTTTTAGAGGATTTTTCATGACTAATTGGATAGAAATCTCCACCGGATATTCTGGTAAATTAGGCAAATCAAGAGCAGCAAATAAGGGGCGTTGGCAACCTTATTTGTTTTTAGGGATCACTACCAATTTAGTATTTTGGCTATTAGCTTTTTCTTATTTAAGGTTTACACCACCAACCTATACCAGTAAGTCGGCTATTAATTTACCAGGAGCAGCTTCCAACGCCAATGTCAATTTACCAGGCATTGGACAAGCTTCTTATGAAAATTCATCTCCATACTCTTATAGCTCTACACAAGATCCAAGAGAAAATTATAAATTTATTGCTGAAGGTGAATCTGTACTGAGGTCTGCATCTGCTCAACTGGACATGACTATAGAAGAGTTTGGCAGCCCGCGGATTAAAGTATTAGATAACACCACCATTATGGAGGTCGAGTTCCAAGGTAGAACTCCAGAGGAAGCGCAAAAAAAATCTATTGCTTTTTACAAAGCCTTGGAAGCTGAACTCAATAAATTAAGATTTCAAGAAGCTAGGCGACGAGACATAGGTTTTCAAACAGCACTTAGTGCTTCACAAATAAAATTACAAGCTGCTCAAAAGCGTCTTTCTAATTACAAAGCCAATTCAGGTTTGAACTCTGATGAGCAAATTAAAGAGCTAACAATTAACATTGAGCAACTACGTAGACAACACTCTGAAACATTAGCTCAAGCACAGCAAGCAAAAACTCGTCTAGAAGAACTATCGGCTAATGTAAAACTCTCTGCATCAAAAGCTACAGATGCGTTTACTCTGCAAACAGATCAAATATTGCAAGAGAATCTCAAAAATTATAGTGACGCTAGCTCTAATCTAGTTGTTTTAGAATCGAAATTTTTACCTAATCATCCCACAGTAATTACAGAAAAAGCTAAGGTAGAAGCTGCTAAAAAAGCTGTAATCGAGCGTAGTCAGTCCCTTTTAGGACGTTCAATTACACTAGAAGGTATCGAGAAATTAAGCTTAAATAGTAATACTAATAATACTGCTCCTAGGGAAGTTATTTTCCAAGAATTAGTTAAAGCTCAAGTAGATCAAAAAGGGCTAAATATCCAAGCCCAAAAAATTGAGAAAGAAATTGCCAAGCTAGAAGCTAGACTGAAAAGCCTGACACAGAAACAGTCTAGTCTAGATGAACTAAGACGAGATATGCAAGTAGCAGAAGCAGTGTTTTCTACAACTTTAACTAGGTTAGATATCGGGAAATCAAACGCTTTTGGTTCTTATCCATTTATTCAAATTATTACAGAACCAACCTTACCAGATACTCCCAGTGAACCGAAGAAATTATTCGTTTACCTAGGTACAAGTGTTGCCACCTTGTTAACAACACTTGGTTTTGTTTTACTTTGGTTACGTGCTAGTAAACATACGGAATCTGATATTTAAATTCTTTGCTAAGACTCAAAATAATCAACAGATTCAACGTTAATTATTATTTGGAGATATGAGTATTTTTAACAATATATAAAATTCTAGATTAGCTATCAGATGAAACCCCAGAATCTTGAAGAAAAAATAGTTTGGTATTCAATAATAGGAACCTATGTTTTTTATTTTCTAGGAGCTTACTACATTTATGTATCTTTAATTGCTTGGTTATTAAGTTTCTATCTAATATTCAAACTTTATCGCCAAAAAGCCAATCCATCGACTGGTCAAAAACTGAATATACCCTTAACTATTTGGGTATGGATAATTTCCATGTTAGTCATGGAAGTTACAGTCATTATGGCGCATATAGATTTTGATTTGGGTTTAGGAAAAATAATTACTACCTCAATCAATTGGGCGAGAACTTGGGCTTATCTGGCTTTATTTCCCCTGATTGGCTGTTTGAATATCCGACCACAACTGATTTACCGAGCAGTTTGTATCCTAGACTTACAAAGTTTACTAATTCTACCAATTTGCTACATTCTCTATGCTTTAAAATTACCCAATGAATTATATATTTCTCCCCTACATAGTATTGGGGGCAATGATATAGCTTATTACCTGGTTGGGCTTTATGGTTTTGAAGAGGAAACTCATCAAACTCGTCTCAAATTGTTTGCACCTTGGGCACCAGCTTTGGGCATGGTAGCTAACATCCATTTTATCCTTGCCTGTCAAGAATCCAATAAAAAATGGCGAGCAATTGGTATGATAGCCGCCATAGCTTTAATCATAAATTCTTTTTCTAGGTTAGGGATGCTATGTTTAGCAACTGTTCCCATACTAACTTGGTTTTTAGTAAATTTTTACAAAGCTAAAGTCCAAATTTTTACAGGCATATTAAGTTTTTTTGCTGGTATTTTTGCTACTAAGTTAATAGATTTATTCCAAACATTTAAAGAACAGTTTATGAAAGCACGAGCTAGTTCTTCACGTGTGCGAGAAATCTTGGGGCGCATGGCTTTAGAACGCTGGGGAGAAGCACCTATATGGGGTCATGGAATTGTTGAGACAACAGGGCCTGCGATTACAGCTTTTATGCCAATTGGGACTCACCATACTTGGTTTAGTTTACTATTTGAAAAAGGAATGGTGGGTTACATTGCATTAGTTTGTCCATTAATTTGGAGTTTTATCATTTTAATTTACAAATCTCATAAATATCCGCTGTCAAAAATTTGTATAAGCTTACTTTTGATAATTGTTTTATATAGTTTTGGTGAAAGAATAGAAACTTTAACATACATTTATTGGCCTGCTTTAGTAGTATTTGGTATTGCGTTAAAAGAACAAAAAAATTAATAACAGTTAATCAAAAGTTTATCTAAAAAAATATAGCTATGAATAAAATGAAAGTATTGCATATAGTAGGTGATAAAAAAGTTGGTGGGATTCGCTCTTGTTTGCAACCTTCTCTAGCTTCACAAGAGTTAAATCAGTGGGATTTTTGTATCTCACCGATAACTGAGGCTCCTAATGTAGTCAAAACCTGGAAGCCTGATTTGATCATCATTCACTATGCATGTACTTGGTCGCAGCTTCCTCAACTGTTATCCTATAGACAAAATTCTCAAGTTTTAATTCACGACCATCACTACTCGGAAGGTTTTACTCAAACAGTTCCTTCAATCAAACGATTCGAGTTACTACTCAAACTATCCTATGCTGTGAGTAATCGAGTAGTAGCTGTGTCTCAAGCCCAAGGTCAATGGATGCTAGAAAGACAGCTAGTGTCTCAAGAGAAATTGAAAGTAATTTCACAGTGTCCACAGCTTGATAAATTCTTGAGCGTTACTCAAAAACCAATAAATCGTCCTCTAATTTTAGGTGCCTATGGGCGCTTTTGTCTGCAAAAGGGATTTGATGTATTACTCAAAGCGATCGCATTAATTCCCCACGCACCTATTAAACTTTTCATTGGTGGTGAAGGCTCAGATGAGCAAGAACTGAAGCAATTAGCTCAAGGTTTAGATAACGTGAAATTTGTGGGGCGAATTGATGACGTTCCGGCTTTTTTGCAAACTTGCGATGTTGTCGTCATTCCTTCCCGTTGGGAACCTTGGGGTAATGTTTGTCTAGAAGCTAAAGCTGCGGGTAAACCAGTGATTGCTTCTAGAGTAGATGGTTTAGTCGAGCAGATGACAGATTGTGGAATTTTAGTTCCTCCAGATAACCCGGAAAAACTCGCCGCAGCAATTGAGACTTTGATAGCGCTACCCCAGACGCAGTTAGAAACTTGGGGTAAGAACGGTAGAGAGTTAGCCAAAGGTGCATGGAAAGAGTATTTGTATCAGTGGAAAACTCTACTTTCAGAAATTAGACCTGTAGATGGGTTAACTGAATCAAAAAATTTGATAGTAAGCAACAAATTTTAGTAAGTAAGAGAAAAAATTATGGCAGGATTATACCTAACCATCGGTCACAGTGATACTGACCGCATCACAGCAGCAGCAGAACGTCTAACCTTTTTTCCAGATGAACATCGAGAGATTATTGTCGAGCCAGATTTAGCGATCGCTTGGGTAACTCAAGACGATCCTACTTTGTTTGCACCCGCATTTCACAGCGCCACTGGTGTGAGAGTCATTACCTCTGGACGAGTGGCTTGGGATGAATCAGCATGGCAACGAGCCGAAAAGCTAGATCAATATAGTGGTGGTCTGAGTAATCGACTCATACTAGAGCAATATTTATCTGGAGGAGTCAGTGCTGTAGAACGTCATAACGGCTCAGCTGCACTCCTAATTTACGATCCCAGAGAGCAACTGATTCATCTGTTCTCCGATCAATTGGGTTTTTATCCCTTATTTGTATATCAACCACAAATTGTAGAGGGTTGTGTCATATCCTCTTTTCCCGAAGCGATCGCCAACGATCCAGCGCTCACAGTTACTATAGATCCTGTTTCTATGGCGGAGTTTCTCTGGCAATGGAAAGCAACTCCGCCTCACACCTATTACCAAGAAATCAAATATGCTGGTGCAGCTACCCACTCAGTATGGAACTTAGCCAAGAGAACTTACCATTGTCGGGAGTATTGGCAACCTTTTCAAGAAGATTTTTATGGAAGTTTAACCGAAGCTGCTGATGCACTAGAGCAAGCAGTACGTCATAGCGTCTATATCCGCACCTTACCACGATTAAGTCCTACTGTTAACTATACCAGTGGCGGCTTAGATTCTCGTGTAGTACTATTTACCGCCGCCGATCCTAGTTCTGTGATTGGCTTTAATATCTACGATGTATTTAACCAAGAAGCTGCGATCGCTAAGTTGTTATGTCAACAAGCAGGCGTTAAATATGTTGGTTTTGCTAGGGATGATGATTACTATCCTCGCTGGATGCGTTCAGGTGTTCAGGTTTCTGGCGCGATGTGGTCTTTAGAAGATAACCACTTTTTAGGAACTAGGGAAGAAATTCGCAAATTAGGAACTCGCACAGTACTCAGTGCCTGCTTAATTGATGATTTGTTTAAAGGATACAACCTCGATTACTCAGATATAGGGATGTTTGGGCGCAAGCTACCCTTGGCTCGGCTGAAATCTCAACGCGAAGAAGGCTTTAGAAAATCTTATCCAGAGTCTCGACCGACGATGTTTGCCGAGTCAATGGAAGCACGCCAAAACCATTGGTTTAATGGAATCCCCATAAATCTACAGAATGATATCGATCGCCTCCATGCAGAAGATAAACGAGTTCGTCCTGTATGTTACGGGCCAGCTTTATCTGGGCCTGTAATGTTCCGCATTTTACCTTACGATGCCTTCTTAGCCGACACAGCGATCGCCGATTGCTACAGTCGTATCCCGCCTAAATGGAAATTAAACGCTGTGGTTTGGGGTGAAGTCGTCGCCAGAATTTGTGGAAATTCAATTGTTGATGCTAACTATGGCTGGAAACCCGGTCTCTCCAATGTAGAAAAACTGCTGATTTTTACCAGAGATTGGTTCCGCAGACGCTTAGGGTTAATTCCGAAATTTCAAAATAAAGGGCCAGCTACAGATGGTTCTTGGCCGGAGTTAGGCTGGTATATCCGCCACAGCGCCACATTGCGGGATATGTGGGAAACCACTTCAACAAGCGATCGCCAACTCATGACAGATTTATGGGGAAGTAATCCTTGGCAAATCTCTTTAGATCAATGGGCTAAAAATCCTTACGATTTCTTTCGCATCGCCACCATGCTCAATTATTGGTCTGTCAGTCGGGAGTCCAAATAGTAAGTAGCCGTCATGAACTGGGTACACCAGAACACATGAAAAATTCATTAATCCCCCTTGCTCCCTGCTTCCTGCCCCCCTGCTTTTTCAAGTCAGGTCGGCAGAAATAATTATTGTTGGAATAAGGCAGGGGGCGGGGGGTGGGGAGCAGGGTGAGAAAGAGTTTGAGCCTTATTGACTTTTCTTCACATAGTTTGGTTTTATTGCACTGACTTACTTACAAATGACAAAAGTTGCAGGTTTTGCTTCTACGTTGCTCCAAAAATTATTTGCTAACCAGCTAATTCGTAATCTTAGCTGGTTGGGTACAGCAGAAATTATTAACCGCATTTTTCGCCTGCTAACTACTGTTGTTTTAGCTCGGTTATTACATCCTTATGACTATGGTTTAGCAGCCATAGTCCTGACAACTAATGAATTTGTCAAAGTTTTTACTAGTAATGGTATTTGGGCCAAGCTAGTTCAAGCCGATGAAAAAGATATCAAGGAATTAAGCCAGACTGCATATTGGCTTAATTGGTTCGTATGCGGGGCATTATTTTTAATTCAATGTCTCGTTGCTTTTCCTGTAGCTTGGCTATATCACGAGCAGCAAGTTATCCTGCCAATTTGTCTTATATCTTTGGTGTATTTAATTATTCCCGTTGGCTTGGTACAAGCATCACTAATTCAACGAGAAAATAAATTACACATTATGGCATTGGCAGGAGGATTAACCACTTGCTTAGATAATATACTCGCCATCATTTTGGCATTTTTAGGCTGGGGAATGTGGGCAATGGTTTTGCCTAAAGTCTTAATAGCCCCCATTTGGGCATTTATATATTATCGCCATCATAAATGGCGACCACCACAAAAATTTACTTTAGCTAAATGGCAAGAGATAGTTAATTTCAGCAGAAGTATTCTAGGGGTTGAACTGTTAGCAACTTTACGGAACAACCTAGACTACCTGATTGCTGGGCGGTTTTTAGGTGTGGAAGCTTTAGGTATATATTATTTCGCCTTTAATGCTGGACTGGGAATTAGTTTAAGCATAATTAATGCTCTAGATACAGCTTTATTTCCCCATTTTTGTACTTTCAAATCAGACCCCGCAAAGTTTAAGCATAATTATCTCAAGAGCTTAAAAACTATAGGTTTACTTATCATCCCTTTAGTAGTGTTGCAATCGAGCCTGGCTAATTTTTACGTACCCATAATTTTTGGACAAAAATGGATAGCAGCGATTCCAATTTTGATTTTAATTTGTTTGTCAGCTATTCCTAGACCGTTTGCTAATGCAGCTTCTCAAAGTTTATGGGCATTAAATAAACCCCATTGGGACTTGCGCTGGAATTTATGTTTCACAGCTATTTTTGCTGCAGCCTTATTCATTGGTGTGCAGTGGAATATCTTAGGGCTAGCTATAGGAGTCTTAGTAGCTCATGCGATCGCTCTACCTATCTACACATTTGTAGTCACCCTATTTGTACTCAAAGAACAGCCTAGCAAAAGAGAGGTAGTTACGAAATGAAAAAAGTTTCTGTAATTATTCCGGTATATGGAGTTGAAAATTTTATCGCCTCTACATTGCAATCTGTTCTGGAGCAAACCTATACAAATTTGGAAATTCTCATTATTGATGATGCTTCTAGTGATCAAAGCATAGAAATTTGCCAGCAATTTACTGACGCTAGAATTAGAATTATTCACCAAGAAAACCGCGGGCTAGCTGGAGCGAGAAATACTGGTATTCGTCACGCCCAAGGAGACTATTTAGCTTTTTTAGATGGGGATGATCTCTGGCTACCAGAGAAACTAGAAAAACATATTGCTCATTTAGAAACTTCGCCAGAAGTTGGTGTTAGCTTTAGCCGTTCGGCTTTTATTGATGCTGATGGTAAACCTCTAGGTAGTTATCAAATGCCTAAACTCACAGAGATAAATACACCTTATTTATTCTGTATTAATCCTGTTGGTAATGGTTCGGCTGCTGTAGTGAAGAGACAAGTTTTTCAAGAAATTAAATTTCTAGATAATTTATACGGTTCTCTAGAAGATTTCTATTTTGATGAACACTTCCGACAATCAGAAGATATCGAATTTTGGATTCGCATATCTATTCAAACTAATTGGCAAATAGAAGGTATTCCAGAAGCCTTAACATTATATCGTGTCAATTCGAGTGGGCTATCTGCAAACTTACTTAAGCAGTTAGATTCTTGGGAAAAAGTGATGCTAAAAACACGCTCTTATGCTCCCGAATTAGTTACTCAATGGGAAACACTAGCTAGAGCATACCAATTGCAGTATTTAGCGCGTAATGCTATTCGTCTCCAAGCTGGTTCAATGGCTGTAAAACTCATTAATCAAGCTTTAATGAGCAATTGGCTTATTCTTTTGGAAATCCCCCGCAAGATGATTTTAACTTTAGCTGGGGCTTATTTTCTGTGGCTATTTCCCCAGTCTCTTTACAGTTTTATTGAGACAGTTGCCCTGAAAATTACAGGAGCTAGCCAAAAACGCCAGATTCTTCAAGACCAAGTTTTGGCGCGTTAAGCAGGTTGTAGATAGTTCATAAAATCCCTCATTATTCAATATCAATTCGGAGAAATTAATAGGAAGATTCACCCATGAAAAAAGTCTCGATTATTATTCCAGTTTATAAAGCCGAAAAATATGTAGCTGCTACAGTAAAATCTGCCCTAGAGCAAACTTATAAAAATCTAGAAATTTTAATTATTGATGATGAATCTCCTGATAGGAGTATTGAAGTTTGCCAACAATTTACAGACCCCAGAATTAAAATTATTCGTCAAAAGAATCGGGGATTACCTGGAGCAAGAAACACTGGTATTCGTTACGCACAAGGTGATTATTTAACTTTTCTCGATGCAGATGATATTTGGCTACCAGAAAAGTTAGAAAAACATATTCAGCATCTAGAAACTTCTCCAACAGTAGGAGTTAGTTTTAGCCGTTCTGCTTTTATTAATGAGGCTGGAGAACCATTAGGTATTTATCAAATTCCTCAGCTGACAGGAATTACGCCAGCCTTGATTATTTGCCGCAATCCCATTAGCAATGGTTCAGCCGCAGTTATTCGGAGAAAAGTGTTTGAAGAGATTAAATTTTTCGATAATCTTCACGGCAATGTAGAAGATTTTTACTTCGATGAGCGATTGCGCCATCCTAATTCTGATGCAACAGATGTGGAATGTTGGTTGCGTATGGCTGTGAAGACTAATTGGCAAATAGAAGGTATTCCTGAAGCTCTAACTTTATATCGGGTTAATTCCGGTGGTTTGTCAGCAAACTTGCTCAAACAATTAGATTCTCTAGAAAAGGTGATTGAAAAAGCTCGTTCTTATGCTCCACAACTAATTAATGAATCTGGAACTTTGGCTAGAGCCTATCATTTGCGATATGCAGCTCGCAGAGCAGTCAGTTTGCAAGATGGTTCGCTAGCTGTGAAACTGATCAATCAATCTTTAGCAACTAACTTGGGTATTATTTTGGAGCAACCCAGTCGTACGCTTTTAACCTTAGCAGCTGCCTATTCTGCTTGGCTTTTACCCCATTCTATTTACAATTTTATGGAGGCTATGGCTTTAAAACGTACAGGGGATAATCAAAGGCGGCAAATTTTGCAAGACCAAGCCAGTTAATCATGATGGATGATCAATTAACAGGCTTCACATTTTGATGTAAATCACAAATTTTGGTAATATTCTGCAATATCTGGCAATAAAACTAAATTTTCGAGACAATCCTTGAAATTAGTCATATTAGGAGTAGTGATATTGCTTAATCTTCCTGTGGCTTCGGTTTTCTACTGTAGATGTAGATGTGTTCCGTAATTTAAGTAATCGGCTATGAGCGATCGCAAATTCTGCATTCCCTTAGTCAATGCTGGCTGCATTGGCATGATGGTGCTGACTGCTGCTATTGCAATTACACCTGTAAAACCGAGTTGTAGTGCGACATCCGGCTACCAGTGGCAAAATGTCGCTATCGGGGGAGGTGGCTATGTTACAGGTATTTATCTGCACCCTCTACAGCAAAATCTTGTCTACATCCGAACTGATATCGGTGGCTTTTACCGTTGGAATCCTGCAAATAAGACATGGATACCTTTAACAGAGCGTTTTCCCCTGGCCCAAAGTAACTACTATGGAGGCGAAGCTTTAGCACTCGACCCTCAAAACCCCAATGTTGTCTATATTGCTGCGGGTAAATACACTGGTAGCTGGGCTGGTTTGGGGACAATCTTTAAATCTACTAATCAAGGCAAAACTTGGACGAAGTTGAATATTGACTTGCCGATGGGTGGCAATGAAAATCAGCGTTGGGCTAGTGAAAGACTGGCTGTTAGTCCCTTTAATTCCAATATCATCTTCTTTGGTTCCCGTACAAATGGGCTATGGAAGTCATCTGATGGTGG
The DNA here is from genome assembly GCF_014696315.1 of Calothrix membranacea FACHB-236. GTDB lineage: Bacteria > Cyanobacteriota > Cyanobacteriia > Cyanobacteriales > Nostocaceae > Aulosira > Aulosira membranacea. The sequence continues at coordinate 45,065 of NZ_JACJPX010000025.1, read as the reverse complement.
CAGTAAATGGCAGAAAGTGACTAGCTTACCTGCAAAACCTCAAGCAGATATTGGCATTGCCGCCATCGTGTTTGATAAAAAAGCATCTGGTATTGTATATGCCAATACCTACGGTGATGGGATATATCAATCTAGTGATCATGGTCTCACCTGGCGTAAAATCGCAGGTAGCCCTTCCCATATTAATCGCATGACGGTTGTCAGCAACGGTATTGTTTATGCGACCCATAAAGCCGGAGTCAGCAAATATACAAATGGAGTGTGGACTAATGTCACTCCTCCTAATGCTCAAGCTAGCTTTGGTGCGATCGCAGTCAATCCTAGCAACCCTAATCACATTTTAGTTGTTTACGACCAGTATCAAAAAAACAACTCTTACACCATCTTCCAATCCACTAATGGTGGATCTTCATGGCAAGCTAAAAAACGCACTTTAAACTCTCAAGTACCTTGGTGGCCTGACTGGTATTTTGCTTCTGCAACCGCAGATATTGAATTTGATCCCAAAATTCCCGGTAGGGTCTGGTTAACAGATTGGTATGGAACATGGCAAACAGATAATATCAATGTTGAATCACCTATCTGGTCTAATTACGAACAAGGGCATGAGGAAGTGGTTAGCTTTGCCCTCGCTGCTCCTCCCAGTGGCTCGGTGTTATTAAGCGGTTTAGCTGATGTTGATGGCTTTCATCACCACAAAGGACTCAAGGCTTATCCTTGCACACAGTTTGGTGGTAATAATGGTCTCAGGTTTCAAGACACCTACAGTATTGATTACAGTGAAACCAATCCTTTACGTATGGTGCGTTTAGGCGGCAATCGCTGGAACAATACCTATACAGGAGCAACTTCTACAGACGGCGGCAAGACTTGGAACAAATTTTCATCATTCCCCTCTAAGACCATACCTCTGCGTGCAGCCATATCTGCAACTAACCCCAATTTGTTTGTCGTCATCAATAGTCAAAGTCAGCCGCTCCGTACTACCAATAGCGGTGCTTCTTGGAGTAAAGTATCAGGATTGCCCAATGGCCCCCAGGGGCCTTGGTATTGGGGCCAGCCACTAGCCGCAGACAAAGTTAATGGCAATGTATTTTACTATTACAGTAGTGGCAAACTTTACCGCAGTAACGACGGTGGTGCATCTTTCAGCGTTGTCAACTCATCCCTAGCCAATGAAAATTGGTCTACCCTTAAAACAGTTCCAGGGGTAAGCGGCGAGGTTTGGGTAAGTCTCAACTGGAATGGATTACATCGCTCAACCAATGGTGGTCAGACATTTACAAAGATTCCCCAAGTGGAGAGAGCTTATTTATTTGCTTTTGGAAAGCCACAAACGGGCAGCACAATTCCTGCATTGTATTTGTATGGCAAAATTACTGGTCTAGGGGAAGGAGTATTCCGTTCTCTAGATAATGCCAAAACATGGACAAGTATTGGCGATTCCCAAATACCTATCGGCAATAACCCGAATGTAATGGAAGCCAGTAAACAGCAATTTGGGCTGGTCTTTATTGGTACAAATGGGCGAGGAATTTACTATGGCAGCCCGTAATTGAATACACTTGTGTGTGGTCAATTACTCTTAAGTAATTTGGTCAAAATACTTCTCAGATAAGTAATTGGTAGTATTATCTGAGAAGTATTTATTGTTTAAAATTTGACCTAAAAGTTGAGAGATTAATTATGCATCAAATTACTTTTTTGATGAGCATCCATCTTTGCTAAAGATTTTTTATATTTTGAGGCAAGCTAATTTTAAATTTATTATAATTTATCCTGATTTTATCGAACGTAAAAATTGCGTTATTGGGTGAATTATTTTACTCTTAAGAAATAATAATATGGCAATATTCAGCCATTAATATGGCGACATCTAAAATATTAATCTTAGATAAAGACAGAGATAGTGATAAGTATATTGTGATTTTATTTTGAGCAATAATTCTCAGTATTTATCTGCTGTGGATGCAAACTATGTAACATTTTTTGTGGATAAACAATCTAGATTTCACTCTAAAATATCATGACATAAATATAGAAAATCAATAATTTTTATCAACTAAAAGCTTTACTGGATATGGCTTACAAGTTTTGTGGATTACAAATTTATTCAGTAACGGTATAGTAAAAAGTGTTTTTTGTAGAAGCGAAATTTTACAACAAAGATACATCATATTTTAGTGCAGACTAATCTTATATAGAAGTTTAACAATATAGCGTTTAAAAGAACTTTGTTAGTGATACACTGCTTCCATACCTGTTAAAATAAACTGATAGGGTAATCTCTTTAACAAAAAATGGTAATCAAGTTTATGAGTGTAGTATGACTGATAAAATGCATTTATTTACAACTTATTTTGCATCTATCCCGGGATGGAAATAGCAGTCAAGCTTGTAAGCGTATACTTGCTATCATGTCAGAATTATTCAGGATAATAACAGTGGCGAATATACCTGAATATCAAGCTTGAAATATCAACAATTTGCAGTTATTTAAGATGCCAGCCAAGCGCTGGATATTGCTGATGTCAGCTTACGGATTTGTTAGGGTGTTTGCTATTAATTTCTTACGGTTAATAACTCCATCGACTCAGAAAAGTTATTTATTTAGACCGTTGTATACTAGCTTGTTCATGGTGGTGTTGTTGATATTAGTCCAACATGGCTTAAACCTTTGGCTAGGATATTTCAAACACGAAGCATCTGAAAATTTAACTCATGCTGTATTGCTAGAGCAAGAAGAGGATCATCTCCTCAACGCTGTGATTGACCTAGAAAAACGCTTAGTTGAGGGTGATGAATTAGAGACTATCTCTTTTGAGAATAACTTCAATCGTCTATACCATCTTTTAAAGGATAACCCTAGTCAACTAAGGCAACTCGATCACATTAAAGATGTTTATCAGCAATTACAAAGTGAGTTGAGTCAACAGAATTTCTCTAATGTTCAAAGCCGTGATAGTCGCGTAGAAATGACTTTATTTGGCGCTTTGCGAAATAAAGTTCAAGGCTTAGTTGAGCAAGAGCAAAACCTGTTGAGCGATCGCACAATGTGGCTCACTGATTTACACCAAATCAACATTGTTCTCAATATCATTAGCACAGTACTGATATTGCTAGCAGTGGGTTTTCATCTCCAGCTTTTGCATCGACGAGCTACAGTAACTTTGCACCAGTTGAAAAAAAAGCACAGAAAATCTGCAACTGACTATCGGAATCCTGACAAAATCAGTCAATTGACAGAAGTTGTTGATGCAATGGTGAATGAGATTCAACGTCGTCAAATATGCATACAGGTACGTAATCAAAATCTTGAAGAGCTGATCTGTACCCTATCTCACGACCTCCGCACCCCCCTCTTAGCTACTCGTACCACTCTAGAGAGTATGCTCAAAGGGGCTTTCGGTGCAGTTAGTGACACTTGGAGAGAAGTATTTAAAGAATACCACCAAACTAACGAGGATTTGATCAGGTTGGTGGAAGCTCTTTTAGATATCTCTCGTTATGAAGCTGGTAATCAAGTGAGCTTGAATTATGAGCCTCTGAATTGGGAAAAGATAGTTGTGAAAGTTATTGACCAAATTCAGGCTATTTCTGAGTCTGATTTTTGTATAAATTATCGCATTGCCCACTATTTACCAACTATCTATGGTGATGAGTTAGAGATCCGACGCGTTTTACAAAATTTGTTAGACAATGCTGTGCGCGTTAGTGAACTTCACAAACAAATATCAATTGAGGTTGCTAGCTTCAAACACAACCAAGTCAAAGTTTCGGTGCGTGATCAAGGTAGAGGGATTGCACCACAGGAAAAAGAACAACTGTTTTACCGTTTTGTACAAGGACGGGGCCGACGTGGTAAATGTGGACTAGGTCTTTATTTATGCCGTCAAATCATTGAAGCTCATGGTGGCATAATTGGCGTTGACAGTTCCCTCGGTAAAGGTAGTACCTTTTGGTTTACCCTACCAGCTAATACAGATAAGGCTAGGTTCCATCATGCATAGTGTCAAAAGTGTAGGAACAGGAATCATGTCTGAGAGTGACGAGCAAAAAAACGTACAGATTTTATTAGTAGACGATCATGCTTTGGTACGCCGAGGGATGAAAGGCCAGTTTACTATGGAACCTGGTTTTGATGTCGTGGGAGAGGCTACAGACGGCACACAGGCAATAGAACTAGCTATAAAACTCCAGCCAGATGTGATTTTAATGGACATTGATATGCCAGTTATGGATGGCATCACAGCTACACAGCAAATTAAAAGCGATCGCCCTAATATCCGCATTCTAGCTTTGAGCGCATTCGACCATGATACTCAGGTGATGGGGATGCTAGCAGCTGGTGCAGATGGTTACTGTTTAAAGAGTATTGAATGGGAGCAATTGATTGCAGTGATTCAATTGATCCTACAAGGTGGTGCCTATTTAGACCCAAAAATTGCCCAAAAGGTGTCCCGAATGCTTAAACCCGTGATAGTTGCTCATAATAAAGCGACTGTGACTGAAATCGGGCAACAGCCAGTCCTGAGCAATCGGGAACGGGAAATTTTAAAATTAATTGCTGATGGCTATTCCAACCAAAGCATTGCTGATGAATTATACCTGTCACTAGGAACAGTGAAGTCCTATGTACGTATGATCCTGAATAAACTCAGCGTAGACGATCGCGTTCAAGCAGCCGCAATTGCTATCAGAGAAGGATTAATTTAAATTTGGAGGACTTCTTGCAAGCGTATAGACAATTCTGATGGGGATCTAACATCGTTTATATCCCCATCAATTGCTTGCTCTGACAACAAAATGTAGGGTTGTGCTGTGCATGGCAAGAAGCCTTCAGGTAGAGGCTGGCAAAGTACAAAAACATGGGGATTGAATAGAGTTATCTCTTCATTGAGGGGAATCCCATAGTAAGGGAACACTTCTAAATCCTTTTTTAGGCAGTAGCGACTGACACGTTGCACCATAGTGACTTTACTACCAATGACCATAACGCGAGGTCTTTCCATGACAACGACCGAATGATTGAGAGGATAATACAGCTAGAGATGATAGCGATCGCAAAAATGTTTCGGGGATTCAAAAATTATATAGCTTGGATTATTACCCTCTTCATTAAAGGCAATAGCAATCTTTAATTCATAAATCACTGGTCATAAGCAACGTTTAGGTGCTGCATCTTTATATTATATTTTAGGGTTTATTTTTAGCTAGTTAATCACTAGAAGCCCAGGTTTTTTATCTACTCAATATAGATGAATTTATTATGAAGTTTTAGCTATCTGTACGCTACAACCAAGCGGATAGCTATGTGGATAATCTTATTGGTTGATGGGGATGCTGTATTGATGAGAGTTTAAATAGCCGTTAGATAGTTTTTTATATTGATATCAGCAGAGGAGACTGTACGCATATCACATAAATAAAACCTCTAGTTACATCAAGACTCTTATCGTGTTGATGCATAAGCTTGTAATGCGAATATTCTCAAGGTCTTGATAGATTTTGACCTATGGCATTCCTTGTATGACAAGCAAGTAAAGAGTTTTGATTTTACCTAAGCATCAAGTGGTGTGTAAATTGTGCTGATTGCACAGCGCCCCAGCATTTACCAACTGTCAATAATGGGCTTCAAAATATATGGCAAACCGAATGAGTTATCTCACTCCTCGTTTTGGAAATATTTTCTTTTCTAGGAAAATCAAACTTTTACGCAGGCGATTTTTCCCCCGTTATCGTAATTCTATCAATCAGGAATTTACGGAAAAAGTTAATGTTTTAAATATTGAAATTGATAATTTACTCAAAACTGAGATTTTAGAAAATCTTCATGACGGTATTGTCTTTACGCCTAATGTCGATCATCTAATGAAACTGCAACGCGATCAGGAGTTTTTAGAGGCATATAGTAGCGCTGACTATAAACTCTGTGATAGCCAAATTCTGATTTATGCTTCTAGATTTTTAGGTAATCCCATCAAAGAAAAAATATCTGGTTCTGATTTCTTTCCCGCCTTTTACAATTTTCACAAAAAAAACGAGCAAATCAAAATTTTTTTACTGGGTGCAGCTAAAGGTGTAGCAGATCAAGCTCAAGAGAGAATCAATACTAAAGTCCGCCGCAATATTGTTGTGGGTAACTATTCACCAACTTTTGGTTTTGAAAAAAATGAACAAGAATGCAAAAGCATAGTGAAATTAATTAATGATTCAGGAGCGACTGTCTTAGCAGTTGGTTTGGGTGCACCCAAACAAGAAAAATGGATCTATAAATATAAAGAGCAATTGCCCAATATCAAGATATTTTTAGCAATAGGTGCGACGATTGACTTTGAAGCTGGAAATATCCAAAGAGCACCAGTATTTATTAGTAATTTAGGTTTTGAATGGTTGTATAGAATGTTATGTGAACCCCAGAGATTATGGAAAAGATATTTAATTGAAGATGTACCTTTTTTATGGTTAATTTTGCAACAAAAACTTAATTTTTATCAAATGACAACTAGCGAGGAACAGAGCAGTAAATTAAGAGTTCAATAATACCAATTAAATGTCCTTAAATATTAACCAAAGTTTTTATCGATACTCTTGGCTTTTAATAATAATTGACTGGACTTTTAATCACTATGCCTAAACCCTCTAATTCACAACCAATTGACATACCATTTGTGAATAGCGCCTATATTTCCCATGTTGCTCAACTCCCAATTCATCCCTCTGTTAATAGCAAAGCAAAAAGGATAATTGACATCTTAGGTGCTGTAATAGGACTAGGGATTATGGTAATTATTTTGATTCCGGTAGCTATAGCTATTCAATTAGATAATCCTGGCCCTATATTTTATAGTCAAATTCGCTGTGGGCTAAATGGGCGCTCTTTCCGAATTTGGAAATTTCGTTCTATGGTAGTTGGTGCTGAAAAACTCAAACATCTTGTTAATAACGAAGCTCAAAATAAGCGTATTTTTAAAAATGAGAATGACCCTCGGATTACAAGGGTAGGGAAGCTTCTCCGACGTACGAGTCTAGATGAACTCCCTCAGTTTTGGAACGTATTGCTAGGAGAAATGAGCCTAGTAGGTACGCGTCCTCCCACTCCTGATGAAGTGATGCATTACTCAAGTCACCATTGGCAACGTTTAAATGTTAAACCTGGTATAACTGGAGAATGGCAAGCTAATGGACGTTCTCAAATTAAAGACTTTGAAGATATTTTTAGTATGGATATTAACTACCAAAGTAAATGGTCTATAGCTTACGATATTATTTTAATTATTAAAACTCTCAAAGTTGTCTTTAAGAAAGACGGTGCTTTTTAGTATTATTTCTATTTTAAAATTATTAAAATAAATATATAAAAATAAATATGCGATCGCAATCTGATTTAAGTTTGCCACACTTTCAGTATATGTAGGTTGAAATGCTACTTACTGAAGCAAAACTTGCTACCGAGAAACCCAACTTTTTCAAAAAGTCGGGTTTCTAAATGCTCGCTTCCGGAAACATTGCTTCAGCTTGTGGAGCATATATATTATAAAAGTAATAATCTTGGAAAACTACGGTAACGGCATATGTAGTCCCTGGTCTCAATCAAATTCACTTCAATGGCGAATGCTAGCAATTTCTGATTTTCTCATTTAGAAAAATTGCTTATTCGTTTCAGTTCGCCGCGCAAATATTTGATTGCTATCAGCAAGGTAGAAAAGTCATGGAACAAATCTATAAATATCCGCGTACCCATCACATTCAGGGTTCGCGGTTGCAACCTGGGGATGAAGACCTAGATAGTATTCCCTTTGATGCACTCAAAGAACAGTATGTAGTTGTTGAAGAAAAAGTTGATGGTGCTAATGCAGCCATTAGTTTTGCTACTGATGGGCAAATCCGACTGCAAAGTCGAGGACACTATTTAACAGGTGGGGCGAGAGAAAAGCACTTCAATTTTTTTAAACAGTGGGCGCATACTCACGCTTTAGCTTTTTGGCAAGTATTGGGAAGTCGCTATATTCTGTTTGGGGAATGGCTTTATGCCAAACACACGGTATTTTATGATGCCTTACCCCACTACTTTTTAGAATACGACGTACTGGATTTAGAAAAGCAAGTATTCCTCAGCACTAAAAGCCGTCAGCAGTTACTAGCTGGATTGCCTTTATGTTCTGTACCTGTGCTGTTTTCCGGTAAGCTTCAATCCTACAAACAAATGATTGGTTTGGTGGGTGAGTCACATTATCAAACCCCCGCACATTTGCAAACTTTCTGCACCATTTGTCAAGAAAGAGGACTGGATGTAGAACGTTCTCTCAAACAAACTGACCAAAGTTCGTTGATGGAGGGTTTATACATCAAAGTTGAACCAGGAGATACAGTAATTGCGCGTTATAAATATGTACGTTCCAGCTTTTTAACCACCATTCAACAATCCGATGGGCATTGGCTCAATCGCCCAATCATACCAAATATCCTGCGTTCTGATGCAGATTTGTTTGGGTAGTTTGTGTTGGGCATTGGGCATTTGTCATTGATCATTTCCCCCTCATCCCCTTCATCTCCCTTGCACCCTTAATTATTCACGGTGTAAAACTTATGAATTCCTCTAGTCAAGATTGGTCTTTTCCTTATTGTCCCAGCGAAACTGATTGGTCGATTAATTGGTCGGCGCTGGAAGCAGAATTTAATTGGTTGCGATCGCTTGCTGATTGTCCCCAAGATCCGCGCTATCATGCTGAAGGTGATGTTCTTATTCATACAAAATTAGTATGTGAAGCATTAGTAGCTTTACCCCAATGGCGAGCATTACCAGCTAAGGAGCGATCAGTTCTATTTGCAGCCGCTTTGCTACATGATGTGGCAAAACCTGCAGCTACTGAAATTGCAGAAGATGGTGCTATATCCTCGAAAGGTCACGTACTCCAAGGCGCAAAAATGGCACAGCAGATTCTTTGGGATTTGCAAGTACCATTTAAGGAACGCGAGGCGATCGCTTCTTTGGTGAAATATGGTAGTTTACCTCTATGGTTTTGGGATAAGTCCAACCCAGAACGGGCAGTTATCAAAGCTAGCCAAATCATCCGTTGCGATATGCTGGCAATGCTGGCAGAAGCAGATGTACGCGGGCGATACTGCAATGACCAAGCGCAATTACTCGAACGTATCGAGTTTTTCCGCGAATTTTGCCAAGAAAATCACTGCTTTGACCAACCGCGAACATTCCCATCAGCACACAGTCGGTTTATTTATTTTCAAAAAGAAAATTGTAACCCAAACTATGAAGCCTACGATGATACTCGCTTTCAAGTAGTGATGATGTCAGGATTACCAGGTTCGGGAAAAGATACTTGGATTAAAGAAAATCTCCCCAACTGGGAGGTAATTTCCCTCGATAAACTGCGTCAGCAAATGGGAATCGACCCAGAAGACGACCAAGGTGTAATAGCGAATGCAGCTAAAGCCCTAGCCAAAGAATATATGCGAAATGGACAATCCTTTGTGTGGAACGCCACCAACCTTAGCCGCCAATTACGGGGGATGCTAATAAGGATGTTTGCTAATTATCAAGGTCGGATTCGCATTGTTTACTTAGAAACATCTTGGGAAGAACTCTTAGGGAGAAACTGCGATCGCACTGCTAACTTACCAGAAAAAGTACTTTATCGGTTGAAAAATCGCCTTGACGTACCCGATATTACTGAAGCACAGGCTGTAGATTGGGTTGTATAGGGTATTGGGCATGGGGAATTGGGCATTGGGGAGGTCTTAGGGAAACCCCAAGTGGCGCAACTGCCGTCATTTGGCGTTCATCATTCATTATTCTTTTCTCTATACTCCTCAATTACCAATTACCCATTACCAAATTCATAACAACTACTCATTAATTACATCCCCAACCTGAAAAGTTTGCCCTTCTACGGTTACTTGATCGCCTGAGAATAATTTTCGTCCTCGCCGGGTTTCAACTATGCCATTAACTTTTACATCACCATCAAGAATTATCAGTTTTGCTTGCCCTCCAGTTGAGGCTATGCCTATTAACTTTAAAAATTGGTCGAGTTTAATCATCTGTAATAGCTAAATCAGTTTGTAGTCAGCACTTTGCCCTTGTTTATAGTACTAAAGTCTTGGCTAATTACTAGGCAGCTTTAGTTATAATTCACCGATTGCACAATCTTCTGATAGACGTAATTTCGGGGTTACTATGCTTTCTATGTAATTTTTGTATATGAAATATAATTCACATTAAAGTATTTTACGATTTTTATCATAAGTTTTGAAATATACCATTAATCGATAAAATCATAATCATTCAGATTATGCAAAATAGTTTGGCTCATCAGCTGTATATATCTTTCACAACCATAACCAGAATAATCACATCCTTAACCAGATATTAAGGAGTATGGAAGTAATTTCTAAGAAAGCTATATATGGCTATATGTAGCTAATTTGAACACCTTCTATCTCCCATAGGCGATTACCTTTTAAGTCTGTTTACCCATCTTATGTAAATCCGAGGTATTTATGAGTTCACGCTGCAATCATGCCGATCAAATTCAAAGCGTTACCCCCAGTGCCCAAGGATGTGAAGAATGCCTGAAAACAGGCGATCGCTGGGTACATTTACGTATGTGCCTCACTTGTGGACATATCGGCTGCTGTGATTCCTCGAAAAACAAACATGCTACCAAGCATTTCCATGCCACTAATCATCCTTTAGTACAGTCATTTGAACGTGGTGAAAACTGGCGTTGGTGCTATCTAGATCAAACTTTCTTATAATTTTTGTAACTGAGATATATGCCTTATGGAAACATTTTCATAGTTAGTTTTCCATAAGGCAATAAGTACGATTTATCATATAAACTAGTTGAGAAACTTCAAATAAATTTGCACAATAGAAAGTTTTATTAAACTGAAGAGTTATAAACTAGAAAAACTAATCATCTTGATTCTAAAAATCCATTAAGTTTCAGTCAGGGCCTTAAAACCTGGCTGAAACTTTTTTTGATAAGGGAATATAGGAATTTTGTTATTGCTTGATTAAGAACTAGCTGCTTTGAGAATTTCAACAATCTCTTTATGCCTACTTTGAGTTGCTAATTCTAGCGGTGTAGCACCGTTGTTCCCTTTAATATTTAAATTAGCCCCTGATTTCACTAAAATTTTGACACCTTCGATATTATTTTGCCAAACAGCATCATGTAAAGCAGTGTAGCCGTTATAAGGGCCTTGAGCATCGATATCAATACCATGATTAACTAATACCTGCATTACCTCTGGATGCCTTAAATAAGCAGCAGCGTGTAATGCAGTTGCTTTCATACTGGAGTCCACAGCATTAATATCAGCGCCAGCATCTATTAGCAACTTTACTATTGCCGCGTTACCGTTGGCAGAACTCACAATTAACAAGCTATTACCGCTACTATCTGTTTGGTTGACATCTGCACCTTGAGCAATCAGTTGTTTTGCCAGGTTAAGATCATTAGCTTTGACTGCGTCTACTAATTTTTTACTCATATTTTACCTATTTCAACATTGCCTATTTGATACCCAAAATTTTCACCCAATGGTCAAGTCCTAGGCAAAAACATAAGTAAAGAATTTATCTTTTGTACATCTGAGTAGATTACAAATACCTAAATCTTTTATTTATTGTTATTGTGATAGAAAAAATAAAAAGCCCGTGACGAGGATTGAACTCGTGACCTCACCCTTACCAAGGGTGTGCTCTACCACTGAGCCACACGGGCGAACTTAACTTTTGTTTTTAGTTAAGAGCTATAATCTTGTGAGCTTTACCAATCTCCCAGAGATTATAACTCTTATCTGTGAAGTGGTGGGCCGGGCTGGATTTGAACCAGCGTAGGCGTAAACCAACGGATTTACAGTCCGTCTCCATTAACCACTCGGACACCGACCCATTTGTCTCACGATTTATAATAGTAGCGCCTCTTTTTGGAAATAGCAAGGGGTTAGGGACTAATAAATAAAAAATATTTCATCGCCTTGAAATAGGGGAGCAGGGTAGAGACGCGATTAATCGCGTCTCCACGAGCAGCGTGAGAGAAAGTCATATTGAACCAGGGATAGGGATTTATTTTTGGACTCCCTTAAAAAAATTAGCGGTGGTAGCTACCACCGCCTTTAAACTAACTCAGGAGTTCGCCTGTTTCTTGCAAGGAATGCAAGCGGCGATAAATGCCTTCTTGGCGCAAAAGTTCTTCGTGACTACCCACTTCTACAATTCTTCCCTGATCGAGAACGACAATTTTATCGGCTTCTCGCACTGTACTCAGGCGGTGAGCAATGATAATTGTGGTGCGAGTACCTTGAATTGATCGCATTGCCAACTGAATGGAACGCTCCGACTCATAATCTAGGCTGGAGGTTGCTTCGTCAAAAACTAACACGTCTGGTTCTACTAGCAAGGCTCTCGCAATTCCTAAGCGCTGTCTTTGTCCACCAGATAATCTCACACCACGTTCCCCAACAACGGTGTAATAACCTTGGGGTAGGTGTTGTACGACTTCATCAACTCTGGCAATCCTACAGGCTTCCTGAACCTCCTCCAAAGTGGCATTTGGTCTACCATAGGTGAGGTTATCTAATACAGTGCCGTTGAAGATATCTACTTCTTGGTGAACGATCGCTAGTCTGCGTCTGTAATTACCTACATTCAATGTGCGGATATCTTGACCATCAATCAGAATTTGGCCCTGTTGGGGGTCAAAATAGCGCAATAACAGCTTGACTAAGGTTGATTTACCAGAACCGGAACGGCCAACTAAGGCTACTGTTTGGTATGGCTCAATCAATAAGTTGATATCTTGTAGAACTAGACGGTTGGCATCATAGCCAAAAGTAACGTGGGATAATTCAATTTTGCCTGTAAATTGATAAGGCGATTCTCTCTCACTAATGTCAGCTAACAAACTCTCTGCTTCCGCACCAACTGGCTCGTGCAGAAATTCGTGAAACCGCAGCATTGAAGAATAGCGCCTGGCAAAAACTTCTGCGAGGTTGCTTATAGGCTCTAATTCAGCGTATGCCATGCTGGAAAGAGTTAAAGTCATGACGAAATGACCAAGAGAAATCTTTCCGCCTACTGTGGCTGCTAAAGTTAAGCCCAAAATTGCAAATACGCAAAACTGAATTACAGTCTTTTGCCAAGTTAGGAGATTTACGTAACCTTTGTGGATACGATAATCTACTACTTTCAGTTCCCTAGTTAAGCGTTGCTGTTGTCGCTTGAGTTCTTCAGCTTCTGTAGCAAATGCTTTCACCGTTTTAATATTGGTGATTAGCTCAGAAGTGCGACTTTCTGTATTTTCCATGTACTTATCTAGGCGGCTTTCGTACCTAATTATTCTTTGTAAATCTCTCAAGCTAAACCAGAGAATAATTACAAAAGAAATTAGATATAAAGTCGCAATCCGCCAATCAATTAACACAATGAACACAAAAATTCCCAGCACCCGCAGCAGTTTAGGAATTAACTGTCCAGCAATTTCGGGATATGTCCAAGTGTGATTAGTAAGACCTCTAGCTACTCTACCGGCAATACGTCCGGGGTTATTTTCATCATAAAATTCCAGCGGGAGAGTGAGAATTTTAGCTATTGCTGTTTGCGTTTTTTCTCGACGCGCTCTTAATGCTATATCCCAGTGAAACCAACTAGTTAACCAAGGCTGCGTTGGCGCTCTCACAACAGTTACAACAAAAATTATCCCCAGCAATACACCCAAAGATAGATTGTTATTAACTGGGTAATTAATTAGGTTGGAAAAATTGGCGATCGCACCTGCAAGCGGTTTATCTAATGGTTGACCAGATAAGATGTTTAAAATTTGCCCAATGGCATAAGGTACAACTAAATCAATAATTTCGTAAATGCTGGATGCTGTAATACTGAATATACTCAGCCCCCAGTAAGGACGAAAATAATGCAGAATATCTCTAAATTTGGCCATGATGCACTCTTTCCAAGAGCGTAAGCTTGAGCTTGGAATCTTTATACTACATTCATACTACAACGTAGTCAAGAGTGAACTCGCTAAATCATTCTCAGGGAGGATTTAGTCATTGAATGGGAGAAAATTCTAGACGATAACGATAAAGCGCAACTGGCCTTGAGGCTGCTCTAAAGTAATCTGGATCTTGGGGTGATAGGTAGACAGCAGTTACTTGATCTGCTTCAATTGCTGGATTGGATGTAGACAGTTTGTGATAGGAAGTTGTAGATTCTACAGAATTGAAATAAGGACGAGAACCACCTTTAAATAGTTGTTGAAAAAGTTCTGTAGTGATGAATTTACCATCAGATGTAGTTTCTGTAGCCCGTGCTGTGACAATAGAAACTAGTTGCCGTTCTCCACGTAATAAAGTAATCTGACGATTTGGCGAATCTGGATCTACTTTTACTGATAGTACTGCGCCATCACCTAAATAAGCCCGTGCCAAATTCAAGCTATTAAATGCTCTATCGGCTATAAAATTAGCTGATTTATCATCTATCTGTGCAAGTATTTTTAATCGAGTAATAGGTAACTTTTCTTTAATAAATCTTACCAGAAAATTCACTGGCTGATTGAGTTGTTGGCGATTAGCTTCAAATCCAGGTGTAACGATATCTGGTGCTAAAGGTGCAACTAAATCCACCAATGTACTTGTAACTTGCCAAGAACCACCCATCCAATCAGGATAAACCAAATCCCCCACCGCTGGTTGCACTGAAGTTAATTTTTCCCACTGAGGAAAATTTGCTAGTCGTTGCGATAATTCCCCCGCAACGGCGTTTCCACTCCAGCTAAAACAGAAGCAAGCAACCAAGCACAAACTCCAAATCGCCTTCATGAGCAGTAATTAATTGTGAATCCAGACAAGATTTCTCTACAAAACAATTGTGTGGTATTTTGCTCACTCCAAGGACTGCTAATTCCAAAACTTACTAATTTGTAGTTTAAGTTACATTTTTCTAAAACATATCTTTAATGGAATTAGGATATAAGTTTACATTTTTTATTTTTTAACACATCTGAACCATAAAAAAATTAGACGCGTTATCAAGCGGCAACACTTGCTTAAGCTAAACAAAAAGAGATAAAAGCAGCTAAATACAGGTAATTACTATTTATTCTTGCAAGATAACTCAATACAGCAGAATATAGAGAATTCATGGTGAGTATATTCAATTACATATAGCCAAAATAAAAAAATTTAATACTTTAATGTTTGAAAAAGAAAATAATACTAGTGTAAAATCCGTTATTATACGGATATCAAAAATTTAGGGTGCAAATATCTGGTGCAATTGCTTTGTGAATTGCATCATTGAGGAAAAATATTTACTGAGGTAATTCTCAAAGCAGAACAAACTACTGATGTACTCGCAGAATCTATTTGCATTCCTAAGATTCAGTGAGGGTAAAGCTTATGGCCTTACTTTCATAGAAAACAGATTTGCAATTATCTCAACTGTCCCAACTTTTCCTAGTACCTAGGGAAGTAATATCCTTGCGGAGGTTTAAATGGAAATCCTACGCATTGCGATCGCAGGGAGCGTTGGTGCAGGGAAAACGAGCTTTATTCGCACTATTAGTGAAATTGAGGCCGTTGATACCGATAAAAACAGCACAGATGAATTAGCGCTACTCAAATCTAAAACTACAGTAGCGTTGGATTTTGGGCTGCTCACAATCTTACCAAATCAAGTAGTTCACCTTTATGGCACACCAGGACAACCTAGATTTGATTTTATGTGGGATATCCTGATTCGCCAAGTTCAAGCTTGCATCCTGCTTGTGGATGCTCATCGTCCTGAACATTTCCACTATGGGACTCACATTCTCGATTTCGTTAACCAAAGGGTGCAAATTCCGATACTGATAGGGCTAACTCATACTGATTGTCCCAGAATTGTGGAACCGGAAAAAATAGCGATCGCATTAGGATTGCAAAATTTAAATCACCAACCACCTTTAATTGCGGTGAATCCTACCCAAAAAGCTTCAATTACTGAGGCTTTAAATCTCATCATCCCCAAAATAATTTAAACAACCATTTTGTAGTAAGCAGATGAGCATTGATGCATTTGGGAAATATTCTCAAGCTCCTCCCAAGAACATTTATCAAAATGTTTTTAATTGCAGATAAAACTGCCAACCTGCCAACAGATTCACAAACCAATTTATTGGCAAGTCATCAACCAGCTTTAGCAAGAATCACTGAGGAAACAAGCATGATTAATATTTCAATGTTACAAGAAGTTCTACAAAACTTTGTCAGCGGAACCTCTAACATTCAAGGTGCAGCCTTAGTTAGCCCTGATGGTTTAGCTTTAGCTTCTGTATTACCAGCAGAAATGGATGAAGACCGTACTGCTGCTATGTCAGCAGCAATGCTTTCTTTAGGGGAACGTATCGGTAGCGAACTAGTACGGGGCACTATTGACCGGATTGTTGTTGAAGGTGAAAAAGGCTTTGGTATTGTAGTTAGCTGTGGCCCAGATGCAGTTTTATTGGTTTTAGCGAATGCAGCTGTTAAACAAGGCTTGTTATTTCTAGAAATCAAACGTGCCGTTGCTCAAATTGCACCTTTAATTAGTTAAGAACAAGATATAGCTAATATTTTGGTTTTTGGATGTCATCCAAAAACCAAAATATTCTGCTGCGATAAATTTATCAGTTCAACAGCACAACTGAATAATTTACTTTCTTTTTAATAGCCAGCCAACACTAATTTTTGCGTATTGTAGGAAAGCTCAACTATGACTTTAGATCCACATAAGTTCTTCTCCATCTTAGAAAAGCGTGTTGGTTTGACATCTGAGGATAAAGAATTACTAAAATCTCAGGCAGATTGGGGTTTAGAAGTAGCACCAAATATGGCTGAATATTTTTATGATTACTTGGAACGCGATCCAGAAATGAGTGCGATTTTACATGATGGTAGCGGACGTATACATCGCCTCCGGGAAACCTTTATTCAATGGTTTCATGAAATGTTTACAGGTATGGATAACTGGGGAGATGCTTACGCCGAAAGACGTTGGAAAATTGGTCTCATTCACGTCCGGATTGGTATTGGCCCGCAACACGTTGTTCCTGCAATGGCGACAGTAATTTATGAAGTAGGTAAGCGGCTGACAAACGATGGTAAAAGCGCAGATCTCAAAGACGCTCTCGGTCGTATTTGCATGATTGACTTAGCCTTTATTGAACAAGCTTATATAGAAGTATCTTCATCTGCGGTTTTGAAGGAAACAGGCTGGTCAGAAGGTTTATTTAAGCGCTTAATTAGTACTGGTGCTAAAGCTATGTAATATCATGTTCGTTTGAGTATTTATCATATCGTGTGAAGGTTGGTAATGGGTAATGGGTAATAGGAAAGAAAAATACAGTTTACCAATTACCAATTACCAACAAGACCAATCATATCGTAAGTAATTATCTGGACTTGATATAAGAGGATATTTTAACAGTTAGCTTATAAGCTTATTTACAGCTAGATACACAAGAATTATAAAATTAATTATTTGTCTCACAAAATACAATTTTTACCGCAATATTTTTAGACATTGTAGATATAAAAAATAGATTTCTTAGAACAGGAGAATTAATTATTAATGTTACGTCCAACTTTGGGAGATTTTAGTAGTATTATTTGTTTTAAAGCAGCAATTAGAGGGATGGAAGAAGCTTTAGGTGAAAAAGCAACTGCGATCGCTTTGATTGCTGCTGGTCGTAGTCGTGGTAAGCAATTAGCGCAAGAATTAGCCTTAGTAAAAACTAATTTACCTTTAGAGGATGTCGTCTCCAAAATAGGTTTAGCTTTAGGCAAAAATGGTACTCGCCTGTGTATTATTGAGAAAGTCCAGCAAGAAGGCGATACTATCAATATTTTTGCATCAGATACTTTATGTTCTGCGGGTGAAATACCTGGTTCTACACGTAAATGTACTTATACATTAGGTGCTATTTGGGGAGTATTAGAACAGGCTACTGGTAAGCGATTAATTGGCAAACATACTGAATCAGTGCTACGTGGTAGCAGCCATGATGTCTTTGAGTTTACGGAATTGTCATCTCACTAATAATACCCCTAGAAAGGAAAGCAGTTGGTATAAGTATAGATGCGTTGTCTCTGGGAGAAATAGTTCATATAAGTAAGTCGGTAAAAATAAACCCAACTATGTTAATAAACGTAAATAGGTTTAAAATCCTTACCAATGACCAATGACAGCCTCAGCCAGTTATCTTTAATTTCGCCAATCTACTTAGTTCTCTATCAAGCTATCTATAGAGCTACACACTTGTGAAATGATGGAGTTAATCAGCTTGTTGATGGCTAAAAGAGCATAATATTTCCACGTCTTCCATCAAGCAGCGGCCCTGTAGATGATGTTCAGCGAGGTATCGAGGTAATTATGAACTGGATCAACGTTCTTCCGGAAAATGAACTGCCACCTAACGATCGCAAAGTGGTAAAAGTAGAACAACGCAATATCTTATTAGTTCACCACAACAACCAAATCTACGCCCTAGAAAATTCTTGCCCCCACATGAAGCTACCTTTGAAGAAAGGGAAAATCACAGATAATGGTGCGATCGTCTGCCCATTTCACCGTAGCGCTTTTGACCTTGCCACTGGCAACCCTACTGAATGGATTACCTTTCCCCCAGGTATTAACAAGGTTATGGGCATGATTTCTAAAGAAAAATCAGTACCTGTATTTCCTACTCGTGTAGAAGAAGGAAATATTTGGGTGGGATTGCAATAGTAAACAATTAATTCGTAATTCGTAATACCCTGGGAGATAGCCTAAAGACGCACTCACAGGGTATTACGAATTATTAATTACAAATTACCTCACTAAAGATTTGTAATGTATTTTATGTGTATAAATTCGTGCTGTTTCATCACCAATCAGCATAAAGCCCACTAGGGGTGAAACCCGCAAGGGGACTTACCATACTAGCGCATCATCAACACATGGCATAAGATTATGCTTCCACAAATACCGATAACACCAGCGCCAGCTTTTACACCGTATTCACTGGCGCTTTTATTTTAGCTATTACGAGGGGTGAGAGTGCAGATGTCTTTCACCCTACAGTGGGGGATTGGGGATAAATCAATTCAAAATTCAAAATTACAGCACTCCTTGACAGGGGGATGAGGGAGACAAGCACCAAACAATAAACACCAACCTATTAGTTCTTGAGTCGCAGTCCCATAATTACTAAGTCGCGTTCTACGCTATCAAGTTCTGCAACTTTGGGTAAGTGTCCCCAAGCAGTGAATCCAAATCTTTCAAATAGCTTTAAACTGGGCTGATTGTGGGCAAATATGAAACCGATTAAAGTATTTAAACCTAAATCTGGACTTTGCTTTATTGCTTGTGCTAAGAGTTGTTGTCCTAAACCGCATTTTTGGAAGTTTGGAGAAATGTAAATACTAATTTCGGCAGTCTTACTATAGGCTGGTCGTCCATAAAAGGATTGGAAACTCAACCACCCAGCTATTACACCGTTTACTTCTATAACCCATAGGGGTCTATGGGAAGGCGATCGCCCGCGAAACCAATTTAGGCGGCTTTCTACAGACACCGGTTCTAAATCAGCGCTAGCCATGCGGGTAGGAATTGCAGCATTGTAAATTGCCACAATAGCTGGTAAGTCAATTTCAGTCGCATGGCGGATACTCATTACTGCTGTCTCTGGGGAATTTTGGCGAAAATATTTAAAAATAATACCGCCTTAGCGGTAGTAATTCTATAGGTTGAGGTGCTAATTATTGTGTTGCTTTTCGAGGAGTATTTATTTCTGTTAGTTTCCCCCAAATATTTTTATTAGTTTATTTACGTAAATTTAGTGAATCTCAATCAGGGTAACTATTTCAATGTCAGGATAACTGAGTGAAACTATTCTATCTATAGATGCTCAGATTGATTATTGTAGTTAGTCATGATATCCAATATATTTACTCTTCATTGACTTTCTGAGTCAGTTTATCTAAGTTGACCTCTTCTCCAAGAAATATTTTTATTTAATTAACTCTGTCAATCTAGTAAATATCAAATACTAGCATTGAATTCTTTAGTAACTAAAATTACTTTTTGCCTAAATATAAAATGTATATTTAAGCAATCATTTATTGATTACATAAATCTTGTATTTACAGCCAGAGGTAGAGGTTGATGAAATTATCTATAGCTAGAATCGAGGCAATTGCAGATAGTAATTATTGCTATAGAGATAGATTTTATTTTGAATAATATGTCTACTAACCTCATACATGACCAGAGTGATCAAACTCCTGAAAATACTACTCAATCACTAGAGTTTGAATTTGGTCTTTTTATACTAAACTTCAAAAATGGTATTTGGCTAGCAGGAATTCCCTCTTGGCTTTTTGGCATAACTGATAGAAGTTTTGCTGCATTTGCCGATGGTTATATCTCTACT
Organism: Calothrix membranacea FACHB-236; assembly: GCF_014696315.1. Classification (GTDB taxonomy): domain Bacteria; phylum Cyanobacteriota; class Cyanobacteriia; order Cyanobacteriales; family Nostocaceae; genus Aulosira; species Aulosira membranacea. Next base: position 24,597 of record NZ_JACJPX010000025.1, on the reverse strand, counting down.
CTGGAAGTGTTTCAGCTATTTACAGCGTCATTCTTCTTTTTGAGTTGGCTGTATTTAAGACCGGAACAAGATGTAAATAGCAATGCAGGCTCTCTATGTCCCATTCAAGATAACAAGTTTGACTTGAAGAAGCGGCACATGATTAGCCAAGAATACATTTTACCTTTCCCTTATCTGTGCCAAATCTACCATTTGTTGAATCTAAAACATTTAGAAACCATCCACAAGTTCAGCTTGAACAATCTGCGGGTGATTAATATTAACTCTTTTCAACCTACAGAGATTGGGGGTAAAATCCAATTTCAAACAATATTAGAGTCTCCAGTGAATGCGCTAAGAATTTGGCGGCAACCAATTGTTGAAGTGGATTTAATTTTGCATACTCCCTATACGGTTGAACTGAGTATTCCAGTTTACAATGGCAAACGAATCACTGTCATGTTTTATGCATTGCCTTTAACTCAGAGCGAGCATTATCTATTTATAGAAATCTACAGCGATTTAGATTGGCCAAAGCCTATATTACAAATTTTATTACATCTCGCTGCTTGCTTGACGCTGTTTGAAGATTTACCTTATTTACGCAACTTGGGTGAGAAAAATCTTGAGCGTTTATTTAATATAAACTTTGCATCCAATCATCAAACCATGTTGCTGTTTAAGCGATTTGTAGAGTTATATGGTTCACATGCAAAAGCACCGAAGTTAATTACTAATTCGTAATTAGCCATCTGCACAAAGAAATACTAAGTTGAAACAATAATCAACAGATAGGTAAGGGCACAAAATTTTTGTGCCCTTACATCATAATATTTGTATTCTTTTTCAAACTAGAAGAGCACGTGATAAATTACACAATGAGTCATGAATATCTCTTTTCTTGAGGCTCTAGCTTCTAGCTTTAAAGACCAAATTAAAGCATCTGATCACCACCGCTAACAGGTAAATAAACACCTGTAATAAATCTAGCTTCGTCAGAAGCTAACATTAAAATTGCGCTAGCAATGTCTTCTGGCATTCCGTTTCTTTTCAAAGGTGTAAATTGAGCCGCTGCTGTTTTGTGTTCTTGTGGTAATCTTGCAGTTGCATCTGTAAGAGTTAATCCAGGCGCGATCGCATTCACACGAATTCCGTGGGGGCCTAGTTCTACGGCTAAACTTTTCACAAAAGCATCCAATCCAGATTTAGCGGTGCTGTGAGCTGAGAATCCCTCACCAGGATTGCGAGATAGCCCACTACTTATAGCAATAATGCAACCCCGCTGATGTTCAATCATCGATGGTACAACTGCTTTGCAAGGAAAAAAAGCTCCTTGAAGTTCTCCAAGTAATTTAGCTTCAAAGTCTTCCCAGCAATATTCAACAAAAGGAGCAATGGGAAAATTAGCGTTGGCGTTGATCACAAGTGTATCAATTGCGCCAAAAGCCTCAGAAACTTCTTGCACCATTGCGTTTACTTGCTGAAAGTCTCTAACATCAGCCTTGACTGCTATTGCTTTACCTCCATTAGCAGATATTTCTTCTACAACCTGTTGAGCAGCTTTTTCACTGCTGTAGTAATTTACCCCTACTGCTGCACCATGAAGACTCAACAATTTAGCTGTGGCTGCACCGATTCCGCGGCTTGCGCCAGTGATGAGAACGACGCGATCGCGCATTAACCGATCAATTTGAGAGTTCTGATTTCTCTGAGGTTGTATGGTAACCATCTTAATTTCCTCAATTGAAACGACAATTTAGTGTGTAAGTAGAGGTGTTATCCAAGACATTTCTACAGAAGCAAAATCAATTCTCAGACAAGGGGTAAAGTTTTTCACTGGCATTAATCAATGCCTAGTAAAGTGCGGCGTAAATAAACAGACCATTTCCAATTGTGTAAAAGCCCTGAATACAATCCTTTTGACTTTCGCACAGTGGCACTAGTAGCATTGGAAATTCAAAATTAAGAAATTTCGATTTTGTCTAAGTTCCAAAGTTTGCAACTGTTGTTGGATTTTAGATAATTAGTAGATTTGGCAGCATACACATCCTTAAAGCAGATTACTATATATATTTTTTTTGAATTAAAAATTTTAGATTAGAAAAATATTTTCTGCTTGATGACTTTTATTTTGTAAGTAAAAATACTTTGTTTATTAACATTACAGTTCAGCATTTAGCTCTTGAATTAACTTAAAATTAATATTGTTATTTTTGTCATTGGTTATACATATTTAATTTTTCATTATAATTATAAAATCTGCTATCTATAAATTTCTATTTTGCTAGATTTTATATTTTAAATACTATTAACTTATTTGTAACTGTTAAGGTTTTGAGTAATACAAAAGTCATAGATACAAAAATAAATTTTTAATACTTAGAGCAATCTGTTTTCTACTTAAAGACAGAAGCATCACCATTCTACAATTAATACCTTGTTTATCAAGTAAATGCAGAAGTGGGTCTTGAAAAGATTGCTTATGAACTCAACATATAATTTTCAGTACTTTCAAGGGAGTTTTTTGTCAGATCTGTTTGCTCAAGACATCACAGATGCCGCTTATGGATTTTTATTAAACTATCCAGCAACCGCTAGTTGGGCAGCTTACCCCAACACGAAAAAATATTTTATTCAAGATGGTAGCAGCGAATCGACTAAAACCTCCTTTGACAAGATTTGTCAGAAGGAAGCTTGGAAAAATTTGGCTATTTTAGGTGATGCTATTCCTGGAATTATCATTATTCCACCGCATAAATTGCTAGTTGACTACTGGCGATCGCATTTTCCCTGTAGCTATAGCAATATAGAAATGAGAGATTGCTCAGTTTATTTGGATGAACTCAGCCATAGCGAACGTTTTGACAAAATTATCACTCTATTTCCCTTCGATCATCTGAAGCCAGAAAAACACGCGATCGCTCCCGATACCCATTACCGTTTACTCAGTAAAGTAACTTTAGCTGAATTAGGAGTGCAATGCCCTAAATACACTAGCTACAATCTGTACTCTGTCAATTTAGAAGATATTCAGCTACCAGAAAAATTTCCCTATCTCATCAAAACTTCTCATGGGCTTTCTGGCGAAGGCACTTATATTATCAAAAACGCTAGTGATTTAAACTACTGTCTCACAGAAATTAAGAAATATCTTAATATTCAGTTGCTCTCGACAATTATTGTTTCAGAGTTCGTCAAGAATGCCATACAAAACTGGTGTGTTCAATTCTATGTCAACAAAGTAGGAGATATTACCCTTATAGGAACTACAAATCAAGTTGTAACTCCACAAGGCGACTATTTAGGTGGGTTGATTGACTACCTCAACACTGACATGAGCAGATTTTATGAAATGATTGCTGCAATTGGTCAGTATGCTCACAAACAGGGCTATTTCGGTGTGATTGGCTTCGATGTCTTAGAAGATCAAGACGGAGAATTTTATATGATAGACGCTAATTTCCGTGTCAATGGCTCAACTCCACTTTGCTTACAGCGCCATACTCTATTGGATTTAGGAAAAGCAGTAGCTAAATATTCCACAGATTACCGCATAGATGGAACATTAGACTCTATTTTAGTGAATTTACAACCCGAATTAGAACACAAAGATTTAATAATTTTATCGGCTTTAGAGAAGGTTAAATACGGCAAAATCTACACCGAAATTTATGGAATAGTGGCGGGAGAAACTGTAGAAAATATAGAGGATATTGAGCGTAATTTACAAAACAAAGGTTTGCAGTTTTAGAACAGAATATTCTCTAGTAAATGAAGTAGAAACGCACATCTTTGCGCCTCTACTTCGTTGTAATTCTATAATCTGGCTATCAGATTCTTATTCCCTACATTTACAAGCCTGATTAGATTCCTGCAAGATGGATATTTTGTAATTGTCAGTATTCTAGAGAGTTCCGTTTTCTTCCTTTCTCTGTTCTAGACCTGATTTCTTAGATAGTTACAGTCTCAGAGTTGAATGGCACTAAGAAAAGCTGAAAGCTCGTGTAGGTAGGTTGTTGGGAGTAGGGAAAAATTAAGACAACCAAATATTGAGTACTAATCAATACCTTTGCCAAAATAAGAGGGCAAACAAATTTTGGCAAAAATGGCAAAATGACCCATACATAAGCGTTCAGCTGACAAGGGAGGTTGGAAGCTCAAACCCTTTATACTGCGACAATACGCCAAAAAAATCCAATATGGAAACCTGGAAGGAATTTTTAGGACTTATTGTTTTTGCCAAACATTAGATAACAGCGAGTTAATGGTGAAAGCATCATCAACCCACCCTCGTAAATTGGCAACGGTATTGTAAAGCGATAGTATATTGTTTTAGTTGGAAATCCCTTATTCCTTATTTCCCCTAAAAATTTAAGATCCCCCTAGCTGCTTTTCTCGTGAGCTAGGGGGATCGCAATATGTGGTAGTCTATAAGAGGTTCAGTATAGTTGGTTACGAGATGATTCTAAACCCTAGACTTGCTTTTGGGTAGTATAATCACGAGAATTTATACTAATTTTATAACTTCTTCATTGACGCTTCATTAGTTGTAATTTAGCGAAAAATTTGGATATGTTGGGTATGACAACAGCTATAGTTGTGATACTACATCTTGTATCCTCGAATATACTGTAATCTGGCACTCTGCCTCGTCTTCAAGGCAAATAGCTAATATCAGTATTATGGTCTTTCAATAGTACAAGATATTACATATCACCAATTTAGTGAATATCCGTAAAAAATATGAAATTCAAGATTGTTGCTATCCTTAGCCTGTTAGCTTGTTTTGGGTTAGCAGAACAAGCTTTAGCCTTCAATCAGCAAGATGTGGATCAGTTAAAAGCTTCTGCTTCCTGTCCACGGTGCGATTTAAGTGGTGCTGACCTCACTCAGCTGAATTTAGCTGGTGCAAACTTACGAGGGTCTAACCTGAAATCAACTAATTTATCCCAGGTAAATCTTACGAATGCTGATCTCACTGGTGCAGATTTAGAAGCTGCGGTTCTGAGTGCTGCAAATCTTACTGGTGCTTCTTTAACAGGTACTAATTTAAAATCAGCAACTTTAGAAAATGCCAATCTTTCCTATGCCGGTTTTATCAGTGCCAATTTAGAAGCAGCTAACCTCAAAGGTGCTACATTGCTGTTTACTAATTTCCGGGCGGCAAATTTCCGGCTGACAACTATGGCTAATGGTGTGGTTACTTCTGACAAACCTTATGGTTGGTCTTTACAAGAAGGGCCAGACGCGCAAGCGAATCAGAAGAAATAGGGATTGGGTAATGGGTAATGGGTAATGGGTAATGGGTAATGGAATGGATAATGGGGAGAAATAACTCTTGAATTTTGACCCTTAACTGTTGACCTTTGACTCTTGACCCTTAACCCTTTCTTTATCATGGGAACAAAGCCTGTCACTTGCGATCAATTCATGCTTACCCAGATTAAAGATTTATCCAAAAAACTAGCACCTCGTCTGATTGAAATTCGCCGTCATATTCACTCTCACCCTGAACTCAGCGGTCAAGAATACCAAACATCTGCTTTTGTTGCTGGTGTGCTTTCTTCTAGTGGACTTCACGTGCAAGAGGGTGTTGGTAAAACCGGTGTGATTGGAGAACTACAAGGTAATGGTAGTGATGAGCGTTTATTGGCAATTCGTACCGATATGGACGCTTTACCCATTCAAGAACGCACACGCTTGGAATACGCCTCTCGCGCTGAAGGTGTGATGCACGCTTGCGGTCATGATGTCCACACCACAGTGGGATTAGGAACAGCAATGGTACTGTCCCAAATAGCAGAAGAATTAGGCGGTAAAACCCGGTTCTTATTTCAGCCAGCCGAGGAAATTGCCCAGGGCGCAAGCTGGATGGTAAAAGATGGCGCAATGGAAAAAGTTTCGGCAATATTGGGGGTTCATGTTTTCCCTTCTATACCCGCGGGTTCCATTGGCGTGCGTTATGGTGCGTTAACTGCTGCGGCTGATGATTTAGAGATTATCATTGTTGGCGAGTCTGGACATGGGGCCCGTCCCCATGAAGCGATAGATGCGATTTGGATTGCAGCGCAGGTAATTACTGCATTGCAACAAGCCATTAGCCGGACGCAAAATCCCCTAAGGCCTGTAGTTTTGAGCATTGGGCAAATTACTGGTGGCAGAGCGCCCAACGTAATTGCTGATAAAGTACGTTTGTTGGGAACTGTGCGATCGCTTCACCCCGAAACCCGTGCTAGTCTCCCCAACTGGATTGAAAAAATTGTGGCTAATGTTTGCCATTCCTTTGGGGCTAAGTATCAAGTCAATTATCACCAGGGTGTACCCAGCGTCCAAAATGATTATGCCCTGACTCAATTATTGCAATCAGCAGCAGAAGAAGCATGGAGTAGCGATCGCGTCCAAGTCTTACCTGAATCTTCCCTGGGTGCTGAAGATTTTTCTGTATATTTAGAACACGCCCCTGGTGCCATGTTCCGCTTGGGCGTAGGCTACAAAGATAGAATTATTAATCACCCCCTACACCATCCAGAATTTGAGGTTGATGAATCTGCAATTATCACTGGGGTGATAACTATGGCTTATACGGCTTATAAGTATTGGCAGTCTCCGCAAATTGCCTAAAATCTTGGTTATTTGTAAATAATACTCCCAACACCGAGGTGCTGGGAGTAGCTTCTAACTAACCTTTACTAGCTTCCAAAGAAAGCTTGAAGATATCCTAGACGTTAGCTTCGCTGACAACGCCAAGTCTTTCTTGAATTTTCTTCTTAGCGGCTTTGAATTCAGTAGCCCATTGTTCGGTCTGCTCGCTGCTGAGGTTGTTGCGAATAGCAGCAAACATTGTGCTTTCTTCTTGGCGGATATGGTCGCCAACGTCATTCATCAACTGTCTGACTTTATCTTTGAATTGATCTGAAGAGGGGCTAATTGCTTTAATTTCTTCTAATACCCGCTTCATTTCAGCTTGCTCGTCATACAGTTCTTGGGTGTCACCTTCACCGTAGAAAGCACGTACACGTGGGTAAACTACTTCTTCTTCTGCTTCAGCGTGGGCGGTTAAATCCTTGTAGATTTGACCGAAGTACTCTTGAATTTTTTGGGGATTGTTGCTTTGCAACAGTTCAGTAAATAGAGTATTTACCTTAGCATGATCTGAACGAATGACATCTTGGATATTCATATCCTTTTTGTCACTGCTTTGGGTAACGGCGCTACCTACTGCACCACTAACTGCAGCCATAGCATCCTGAACACGTGCCCAAATACCTTGATCTGCTTCTTGTCCAGTGAGTTCGCGAACACCTAGAATTTCGAGAACGCCTTTTAGTTGTTCTTGGTGAGCGCGGTTTTCAAAGTTAACTGCATTCAAAGGCCCGATCGCAACCATCACGTCAGCACCAACTTTTTGAGCAGCCTTGTGAATAATTAAGCCACTCATTACTATTTGATGCTTCAACAATTCATGCTGAGATACTTTCTCATACAAGCTGAGTTCAGAACCTTTGAATAATTGACTAGCTTTGTCAATAAATTGTTGAACTGTTTGTCTGGGTTGAGCTTGGATACCATACTGACCAATTACGGTTTCCAAAATGCCTAAGTTTTTTTGATCGTCTTTGATGAAATCCCGAATGCGGTCAGCAATTTCGGAATCAAGACCTTGCTGTAAAAGTTGTTGTTCATTTTGTAGAACTAACTCTTGCAGAGCTTTCATATCTGCCAATTTAACGGCAATTGCATTACGTTTAGTATCATCTAAACTAGCTACCATTATTCAGTTCTCCTCAGAAAGAATTCTTATTTGTCACTAATATCAAGTTTGCATACGGCTGAGAATCCTTCCCTCTTTCTTTTGAGTGATTACTTTAATAACTTCGGGTAGAAAAATAAAAAATTTTATTCATAAATAAATACTTCTACTTTTAGATATAGAGATATTCAATATTTACTCCACCGTCAGATAGATAATTTTTCTGCGCCAATTTTCTAGATTGACTCAAAGGTAGTCAATTGAAGAATGAAGGATAAAGGCTGAAAAATGATGTATAAAATTACGCTCTACGTCTATAAATAGGTTATAAATCCTGAAAATAGATATTTATTTACTTAGATTGCAGGCGTAAGAAATACAAAATTTTATCATTTTTTAGGCTTTACAATTCATTTTTCTGGTCAAATTCGGAGATTAAATTATCATGGCTGAAAGTCCTGGGCTAGGAGAGCAGGCGCTTAATAAAGCGGCAGAAGTCGGTTTATCTAGCCAGTTAGATGAAGTAGAAAATTTAGATGTCGATATTAAAACCGATCCGCTCAAATTGGTTCAAGGACAATTAGATTCAGTCTCCATTGAAGGAGAAGGTATGGTGATGCAAAAAGACCTCCGAGTTGAGGAAATGGATATGCAAATCCAAAGCGTCGCCATCAATCCTTTAAGTGTTGCTTTTGGCAAAATTGAACTAACAAAACCCACTGTTGGCAGTGCGCGAGTTGTTTTAACTGAAGCAGATATTAACCGCGCTTTTAACTCAGATTATGTGCGTTCTCAGCTTCAAAGTCAGAAAATAAATGTCAATGGAGAAGCGAGAACGATTAACCCACAAAATGTAGAGTTTCATCTACCAGGCGACGGGAAAGTTACAGTCAATGCAAACATTTTGTTAGTAGAAACTGGCGAAACACACAAAGTTGCTTTTGACGCAGTACCCCGTGTCAGTTCTAACGGCAAAACTGTTTCTTTAGAAAATGTCGAGTATGGACAGGGTGAAGAAATATCGCCAGAACTCACTAAAGCTTTGGTAAATCAAACCAGTGAACTTTTAAACTTGAGCAACTTTGACTTGGAAGGAATGACCTTGCAAGTTAACAGTTTAAAGGTAGAACCAGGAAAACTGATACTCCAAGCTCAAGCTTATGTTGAGCAAATTCCTTCTTCTGAAAATTAAGGTACTAAAATAATGGAAACTACAGAGAATACACAAACAACCTCGACACCATTTCCCAATATTCCACCAATTATTGAAAGTGACGATCGCGAATATCTTGATAGCGGTGTACCCAGTACAGTTGCGATCGCAGGTCATCCCCTACACCCTCTAAGTGTCATCTTTCCTATAGCGTTTTTAGCAGCAGCTTTGGGAAGTGATTTCGGTTACTGGTTAACCAAAGATTTCTTCTGGGCTAGGGCTTCCTTCTGGTTAATCGGACTGGGATTAGCAGGCGGAGTCTTAGCCGCACTCATCGGCCTCAGCGACTTTATGAAAATAGAGCGAGTCCGCAAGCGCAAGGCTGGCTGGGCACATTTGATACTAAATGTTTCTGTCCTTGTTTTAACTCTTGTTAATTTCCTGATTCGTCTTGGTGATATAGAGTCACGCATACTACCTTGGGGATTGTTAATCTCGCTGGTTGTCGGTACACTGACTAGCCTTTCTGGGTGGTTCGGTGCAGAACTTTCCTATCGCCACAAAATCGGAGTCGTAGGAGCAGGTAGTAAAAGATACCCTTAGTTAAAGGACAAGGGGAAACCTCATCAATTTAAGAGTGTAGAGACAGCAAAGGGGAAAGAGTAAATTAAAACCTTTTCCCTTTTTCTTTTTTTAAATTGATATCGACTTTTGAGGCATTTAATTTATTCAGGCACATTAAATTTGAGAAAGTGCAGCACAAGTTAACTGCGGCTGGATATTTGCGGGAGATGGCGCTGCTACTAACTCAATTTTGCCATCAGCGTGACGATGCCAAGCAGTAGCTTGCATAAGAGTTTTTGGCGATTGAGGTATCTGTGCTGTAATTGCACCATTTTTCCGATATGCAGAGATATCACGGATATCAGACCAAGTGCGATCGCTGCTGACTTCCTGCATCGGATTTTGAGGGACTCCACCCCGACCTGTAGCCACAAACGTGCTACCAGTATTAGCTGCACAACCTGAAGCAATTTGCTGCGATGAATCTGTGACATTCTCTGGTAGTTCGAGTAAACCAGAATTCGGGTCAACACCAATAGTATTCACTTGTACATTACCACTCAGCCCAAATTGTGAACTGGCAGTGATGTCACTATTGAGTGTGGGTTGGTTTTGAAACTCTAACCCGAAGATGCCTTGAGTGGTAATTTGGATATTACCACCACTTCCTAAGACAGCATTCGCTGAAATATCGCTGTTTTCACTTGGCACAGCGACTATCGACCCCACACGCATATTAATGTTGCCCCCTGTGGAAGCACCCAAAGCATTGGTGATAATTTTACTGCCATGCCGTAATAGCAAAACATTATTGACATTGAGGTCGATATTACCCTGACCACCTCCATTCACCTCAGAACGTAGGCTAGCGCTATTATCGAGGAAAAGGTTCTTGGCTGTAATATTAAGGTTACCTGCATCACCATTGCCTGTATTACTCACAGTAATTACTGCATTATCTTTAACAGTGACATTATCTGATGTGATATTGATAGACCCCGCAGGCAAGCTATTAGCGGAGGATGCAGCGATCGCACTGGGCAGATAGACACCATTAATTATGCTTTGGGAAGTTCCTTGTACGTCAATATTTTTCACGTTGAGGTTAACACTACCAGCAGATCCCTGACCCAAGCTAGAGGAAGTTATCTGTCCACCGTTAAATACACGCAAACTATCTGCTGTCAGGTTAATTGTCCCACCCCGACCAACAGCATCCTTACCCACTCCCACAGTAATGCCACTCACTGCTTGGTTAAAATCATCAATTATTGGGTCACTAACTTCTACATCCTGAGCATGAATCTCTATATTTCCCGCTTGGCCACTTCCTGTTACATCATTAGCAATAGCCCCACCCTTTGACAGCGACAAGTGTGGAGTATCAATCAAGATATTGCCAGCTTGACCTACTGTAAAAGGTTGAATCGAACTAATTACGGCACTGTTTGAGTTATTAGCTCCCAATCCCGAAATTTCTAGTTTCTCAGATGCTCGAATCACAATGTCTCCAGACTTACCGATGGTGGGAGACTCAGAAAAACCAGGGATATAAAAGCCGATTAAATCTGCACTAATAAAACCACCATCAAGCAGACTCACCCTTTGAGCATCAACAGTTACCTTGCCATTTTCATTCGAGTGACCACCGCTAATTAAAGTAGTAATAGCGCTAGTAAAGTATAGACCTAAATCAGAACCTATAAAGAAATAAGGAAATCGATTGTAACCAGTAACTTCCACAGTTGCAGCTTTAATATTAATATCTCCCGTTCTCGAATCATTACTAGCGATGGGGCTAAAGGATATAAAGTCGAAGGGAGAACTCAGAGTAGACTCTATCCAAGCTCCATTGGCTAAACGTAAACGCCCGGTTTCGACTGTAATATCTCCTGCTCTACCTTGATTCCCCATGACGCTAGTGTGTAAACCGGGCGTAGAATATTGGTCTGCGGCAGATGCGCCTAACAAATCTACAAATTCTGTAGTTTTAATGTTGATTCCTTGCCCTTTTCCTAAGGTTCCAGTACTGGAACTGATTTGCGAACCGTCCTGAAGTGTCAAACCCCGCCCCCGAATGTTGATTGCTCCCCCATTCATGCCGTTAGTTTGGATATATGAGGACTGTCTGAGCAAAATATTTCCCCAATCAGCCGCAGCAGGGCTAATTAGTTGTAGTCCTGCTTGATTATTTAAACCTACCTCAGCATTCCGCAATGCCCATAATTCAACTCTGCCATCAGGATTAGCCAAATAGGTCTGATTCATATCAATATCACTACCTATTAACGCTACAGTTTCCGCCTTAAATATTTGTGGGGAACCATACAGGACGTTGGCTGATGAGTTACCTTGAGCGCGAATCCCGCCAGCATTTGCTCCTAGTTGCAATCCCACAGGTACACTCATCGTTAATAATGGTGGTGTCGCGGAATTTAGCGCACTAAATTCCACCCCATCAGCAAATTTGATACTACTCGCCGTTGTCCCTACAAACGTACCACCAATATTTAGGCTGGCATTTGGCCCAAATACAATTCCTGCTGGATTCAGCAAAAATAAACTGACTGAGTTGTTGTGATTGATTGTGCTAATCAACCCGTCAATATGGGAGACATTTCCACCTGTCACCCGACTAAATATGTTTGTAATATTTGGTGTGTTGACTAAATCAAAGGTTGCTGTACCACCCGAAGGAACAGAAAAATTACTAAAGCTATGAAATAGATTATTTCCTTTAGCTATACCATTAAGAATTGTAAAATTATTATCGCTAGAGTTAACATTAGTGTTTGTAGTGTCATCAGATATCACCTGAGCATGAGCATAGTTGTTGCCCAGGAAAATCATTCCTAATGGCAGTATTAAACTTGCCAAGACGCGATTCACTAAACTTGAGACAACAAAGAGCGATCGCATTTTCCAGCCTCCTTATATACGCAATTTAATATGCCCAATTGCGTATAGTTTCAAACACATTTATCACGGAAGTGTTGTAATAATATAAGTGCGGCAAAAGCGTCTTGCAATCAGAAATTACTCTAAACAAAGCAAAATTTAATATCGCTTCGCTTGTGGATTCAACTAGAAGCACTAGTATAAAAACGCAATGCAAACCGCCAAAACCAAGTAGAAAGTGAAAATAGCCCTAATGCCAATACTATTGCACCTATGAGCCAGGTAATTTGCCCTCGCCCTAACATGGCTTCCGCTGGAACTGTAGTTAAAAAAGCTACTGGCACAACGAAGGTAAAGAAAAAGCGGTAAGCAGCAGGATATGCTGTCATTGGATATCTGCCAGCTTCTAATAAACCCCGTAGAACTTCAGTAACGTTGTATATTTTGACAAACCAAATGCTAGTAGCTCCTAGGATAAACCACAGGCTGTAAAGAATTACCAAGCCTAATGCTAGAGGTAATGCACTGACTAGATAATTGTTGAGATTCAAGTCAAGGCGCTTACCTGCATAAGCAATAATTGCTGTACCAAAAACTAAATCTGGCATACCCCAAGGTGAAATGGTGTGGGTAGAAAGCCAAAATTGACTGCGGATAGGTTTCAGTAGCACAAAGTCTAACGTACCTTCTTGCACATGACGGACAATGCGATTGAGGTTAGGAGCTAAAAAAGTTGAAGAATAACCTTGTAATAGCGTAAAAACACCGAGAACAACTAAAGCCGCATTCCATGACCAACCAGCGAAAGTATAGCCAGTGCGGTAAAACAAGAACAGTCCAAACAGACTACCTGCTAAGTTACCCACGCTGGTGATGGTAGCAACGATAAAGTTAACTCGATATTCCATCTCAGCTGCGATCGCAGTACTCCAAAATAGTCTGAGTACTTTCCAGTATCTTTGCATTTTGTACCCTTAACCCAAAATCTACTGTTTTTCATGAATATTTTCTATACTAAGCAATAAATTTTCGTAAACTTAACAGTATTTCCCTCTCCGAAAATTTGCTGAACGTTAATATGTTGTATGTTTATGCTTAAAGGTAAGATGTTCTATGCATTTTGATTTACCAGCACTGATTAAATCACTTGGCTATTTTGGTGTATGGGGAATTATCTTTGCTGAGTCTGGCTTGCTCATTGGTTTTTTTCTTCCTGGTGATAGCTTGCTGTTTACAGCTGGATTTGTCGCTTCTCAGCAATTACTCAATATTTGGATTCTAATTATTGGTGCTTTTATTTTTGCCGTACTTGGTGATAATGTCGGTTACACCACTGGCTATAGATTTGGGCGGAAGTTATTTAGCAAAGAAGATTCCTGGTTATTTCATAAAAAACATATTGTTAAAACTCAGAAATTCTATCAAAAACATGGTAAAAAAACCATTGTTTTAGCGCGTTTTGTACCGATAGTAAGAACTTTTGCCCCAATTGTTGCTGGTGTTGGTGCTATGCATTATAAGACCTTTATGTCTTATAACTTAGTTGGTGGATTTGCTTGGACATTTGGAATTACTTTGCTTGGATTCTTTTTAGGAAAATCTTTACCAGCCGAACAAGTAGATAAATATTTATTACCAATTATTGGATTAATTATAGTTGTTTCTCTACTACCCTCAATTATTCATGTAATCCAAGAAAGTAGAGCGAACAAAAACTAGTTTTTATAAAAATATCCTTATATAAGCAAAGCCTACCTTGAAAAAAATTAGATGGTAGGCTGGATATTTATGTTGTGCTTAACTCAACCATAATGACATTTCATAATTGCCAAAATTAATAATCAGGAGTATTTTATGGCTAAACTTTCTCAGGAATTACATCGCTATTTTTTAGAAGAAGAGCGACCAGCGCAAGTAACTTTGGCAGATATTTTGAAGCTAGCACAGGAAAGAATTTTTGGCTTTCTACTAGTTATCTTATCTTTACCTTCTGCTTTACCAATTCCGGCTCCTGGTTACTCAACTCCTTTTGGAATCTTGATTTTTCTACTAGCAATACAGCTAATTACAGGTGCTAAAAGCCCTTGGTTACCGCAACGAATGATGAATCATCCTCTGAAATTAGAAACAGTTCAAGGATTTTTGAAAGGCGGAATTCCTTGGTTAAGAAGAATTGAAGCGATCGCTCGCCCACGGCTTACTTATATCTGTACGACATTACCGGGTAGAGTCACAATTGGTAGTGCGATCGCATTAATGGCAATTTCCATGATGATTCCAATTCCAGGGACGAATACCTTACCTGCTATGGGTATTTTTGTGACTGGCTTTGGCTTGTTAGAAGATGATGGTGCTATTAGCTTAGGCGGTTTAGTTTTGTGTTTAATGGGAGGTATTTTGACTGCATCGATTCTGTTTGCATTGATGTGGGGTGGTTCTAGTCTGCTTGATATTATCAAAACATGGCTGGGTCGTTAAGTAAATTTTAGGGTCTGTTTGATCAATTCTCATGAGTTCTAAGTTATTTAGCCTGGTATTTTCTCCGTAACACTGAAGGAGAAGCAAAAGTATTAATAAGCGCTCAGTATACTTACCTGCGATTTTGCACAATTTACTCTAATTGCCTTCATCAAACTTTTACAAATAAACCGTATTTTCCCTGAATTCACAAAGATTTCATCAATCTTGCTCTTGTGATATCCGAAATAGTACGAGTTTAGTTTAGTAGTTGGATATATAACTCTAAATTTTCTCCTTATCCAACTCCATGAAGCGATCATATCTTGTCAAAATCGCCATGATAGTTTTATTTTCCCTTGGCAGTCTTGGTGTTGTTGGGGGAAGTTTTTTTCTCAGAAAAGCTTTTAGTAGTTCGGGTGAACCAGAGGTTGTTACTGACACGTCACGTTACACAGAAATACGTAATCAATTAATATCCAAGGATTACAAGATAAAACATTTCCCTACCCAAATTTCTAATGGTGATAAAGATGTAAGAATTGCTTACTCACCAGGATTTGCACAAGGTGGTAGTTTTTTCCAAGTACGTATAAAACAGTCACCTGAACAGATAAAAAAATTACTGTCGCAGTATAAGCCTGTTGCAAAATACGAGTATAGAGGTGGTAACACAAACGACCACATTAACGTTGATAAAGGAGTGCCGACAACGTTTTTTTATACAGGTGATGCATCAGAAGATTCCTTTCCGTCCAGTTATGAAATCTTAGTATTAGATGCTGAAGATAAAGGCACACCTGGCTTTAAGTGGAATCATGGTAATAGCTACGGGGTAGCAATTGATAGTTCAGCTTCGGAAATTGTATATTGGGCGGAACAGTGGTAAATGACTGTTGAGAAATTGACACCGCCATGAGAAAGATTATTGTGGGAGTGATGGGGCCGGGAGAGAAGGCGATCGCAAGTGATTTGCAAAATGCTTATGAATTAGGTAGCCTCATTGCCCAGGAAGGATGGATTTTGCTCAGTGGCGGGAGAAATGCGGGGGTGATGGATGCAGCAAATAAGGGTGCAAAATCTGCGGATGGTTTAACGCTGGGGATTCTACCAAGAAATGAGCAAGATAGCATTTGTGATGAGGTGGATATTGCCATTTTCACAGACATGGGGAACGCTCGAAACAATATTAATGTTCTCTCTAGTAATGTGATTATTGCTTGTGGAATGGGTGCGGGAACTGCTTCGGAAATAGCTTTGGCTGTGAAAGCAAATCAGCCAGTAATTTTATTGACTGAGGATGTAGAAAGCAAAGTGTTCTTTAAAAAACTTTCGCCAGACAATGTTTATTTAGTTGATAGTGCAATTGATGCGATCGCCACAGCCAAAGCAATATTACAGTAACGGTGTTTGTTTTCCCATTACCCCTTCCCCATTACTCATTACTCATTACTCATTACCCCTTCCCCACATTCTCCCTCACCGCCAAACGCACACCCCCAGGTGGCGCAAATACTATACCTCTGCGGACTGGTTGCAAGGGAACTTTATCCAGCAATTCTAGGGAGTATTGCGATAGGATATTTGCTAATACCAGTTTCATTTCAAACATGGCGAAAGCTGCACCCAGACAGCGACGATTAGCACCGCCAAAGGGTATAAATTCGTAGGGTGAAAATTGCCTTTCTAAAAAACGTTCTGGTCGAAAACGCTTAGGTTCAGGATAAATATCAGAACGCTGGTGAGTTAAATAAATGCAGATTGATAGGTACATTCCTTTTGGTAAATCGTAGCCTATGAATTGCATATCATTCCGCAGAATGCGGGGGAAAGCAAAGAAAGCCACTGGATAAATTCGCAGAGTTTCTGAACAAACAGCATTTAAATATGGCAATTGGGAGATCGCCATTGGATCTGCATTGACCATATCAATAGAATTGAGTTCCTGTAGCAATTTTTCGCGGACTTCGGGGAGATAATGAATCCAATATAAAGCCCAAGCCAGTGCGATCGCAGTTGTTTCATGACCTGCAAATAACATGGTCATCAACTCATCGCGTAACTCTACATCACTCATTGGCTGGCCTGCTTCATCACGTGCAGACATTAATAAGCTGAGGATATCTTCACCGTCACTTTTACCTTGCTTTCGACGCTCCTGAATTTCTTGATAAAGCAGTTTATCAAGTAACTGTCTGCGCCGAACAAATTTCCCCCAAGGACTCCAAGGGCCTAAATCTTTTTGTAGCGATTTGAAAAATAGTAAAATCGCACTTAAGGGCGTATTAAAAGTATTCAACATCTCAACTAAAATTTGCTTAATTTGTTGATAACGTTCTCCTTCCTCCAGCCCAAAAACAGACCGCAAAATCACTTGCAAGGAAATCTCCTGCATACTGGAACGAGCAACAAAAGGTTTCCCAATCGCCCATTGGCTAGTTACCTGTGCTGTAATGTCACGGATAATTTGACCGTAAGCCCGCATCCGTTCACCGTGGAAGGGAGGCATTAACAGCTTACGCTGTTGCACGTGGCGATCGCCATCTAATAAAATTAATGAGTTTGCCCCTACCAAGGGTTGAATAACTTGATTTCCTGCACCTGATTCAAATAGTTTAGAATCAGCAGTAAAAATTTCCTGAATAGCTTTTGGGTCACTAATAATTAATTGCGGTGGAAAGCTAGCAAATTCGCTATAAAAAATATCTCCATAACGCTGGCGCAGATTTTCCAGATTTTTAATCGGTTGTAAAATTATTTTGATTGTTTGCAATAATTGAGATTTTCGACTCCCAGATGGGAGTTTAGCAACAGTTGTTTCAGCAGAATTTTCTTGAAGTTTAATCATTACTTATACCCTGAAATTTATTAACATAATTTGTCTGGATTTTGTACTTAATCTAAAGTGTAAGTGAGAAATTTTGTGGTAAATCTAAACGCTTTCTCACGTCATTAATTGGTTCTTCCCAATGGTCTTCAAAGCGGTAGCCGAGGAGAAAATCAGCCTTTTTACCTAGCTCATATCCTTTTTGCAGGTTAACAAAAATTTCGGAAAATTGTTGAGGAGCAAGAATTGGATAAAGTAATCTGGCTAACCACAAACTAATTTTTAGCGATTTGCTGTAGTTTTGAGCAGCTGCAAAAGCCAAAACACCAATTTCTCCAGCATAGGTAGTATCAAAGCCGAGCAAAACATGAAAAATATCGTGAGTGACGACATAGCGTAAAGCAAAAACATTGCGTTTAGCTATCTCATCAAGTTCAGGGCTAACATTTAATGGCTGGAGGTGGTTAGCATTCATGTGTTCGGCGTATTCTCGCCCAAAGGAGCCTTGAGAGTATTGGCTTAGTTTTGCTAAATCAATTGGAGGGTGATATCCTGCAAGCGATCGCAATTTGTCTGCTACTTCGGGAGCAACTTTTGCACCCAAGAAATCTGATTTGAGAATCGCAAAATCGCCTAAGTTTCCCGAGTTTTTGGCAGCTAAAATAGCTTTGAGTTTGCTTAACATCATAAAATTACCCATTTTTGGATGATGCGTATGCTCAGCCCGTCGTAGACATCACTTTTAGGCTTTTAAACTTGCGAGGGATATCTACGGCGGTAAACTATTTCCCAATAACTTGTTTCATCAAGGATTGCAATTTAGTTGTGGTCATCATGCTTCATCTTCTAAAATTTTCAATTGTTACATTTGAGTTACTTTTGTTAACCGCCTGGTCAACGGTAAAACTAATTTCTTGACCATAGGAAACTTCAAGGGTATGTCCATCAGGATCTCGGAAAAAAGCCCAGTAACCAACGGGAAATCCCCAATCATGGGGCCCATCGATCAACACATTTTCTAAGCGCGCTTCGTTACAGAGTCGGTCTACTTCCTCACGAGTTTGACAAGCTACCCCCAGATGAGATGAAGGTGCGAGTGTGCTTTTTAATTCAGCTACTTGAATTAAGACAATCACGAATGGTCGAGTTAAATCGCTAATCCAAGCAACGTCTACGTGCTTCGTTTTATCAGTACGACGATGCACTACTTGCATTGCCGCATACTTTGCATAAAACGATATACTTTGATCGATGTCGCTTACCCCAAGAGCAATGTGAGTAAAACCTAAATCCGACATCAGCTTTCACCCTTTGAGAAATGAACAATATCTTTCACATTAAGATATTGCCGATAAGTAAAAGCTGCGGATAGCGTAGCCATCGCGTAATTATGCTACAGGTATATCTATTAAGTAAGTTGGCGAAATTAAAGATAATTGGCTGAGGCTGTCATTGGTCATTGGTCATTGGTCATTGGTAAGGATTTTAAACCTATTTACGTTTTTTAACCTAGTTGGGTTTATGTTTACCGACTTACTTACTAGTCAAGTTGATAGCAAAGTGATAAGCTCTAATTTCTAAACGTTGCTTGAAGTAAAAACGATGAGCTGCGAAACGCTGAACGCCAGAGTCGAGATGTAATTGTTCGCAAGCATTGGCTTTGGCATAGTTTACCAACCAATTTAATAGATTAGTACCATAGCCTTGAGAGCGATCGCTTTCTTGAGTGACTAAATCGTCAACATAGAGAAACTTACCCCAAGATAAGCTTTCAGATATTCTAAATCCTGCTACTGCCCTGATTTTCCCTTCATCTTCAAGATAAGCAAGATGATAGCCTTGCTGTTCTTGTCTTCTAATGCGATTCACAAAATCACTAGCCATGAGATGGGGACGAAGCGCTTGCATGATAGCAAAACAACGCTCAATTTCTATATCAGACTGGGCTAGGGCAGTATAAATCATTTAAGCTGGGGGAAGTTCAGAATTTTGAGTTTCTGACAATGTTAAAGGTAATTCTAACCCTGGTGCGATCGCAAGTTCTGGCGGTGCAACTTCCCTGGTTGAACTTTTGAGATATTTACCATCATTCACAGGATTTACAGGCTTCATTTGGTGAGGAATGCTGTAATAACGATGAGTTTGTTCGCTGAGATGGCGTTCTTGAATGCTTTCATTGGCAATTTTCTTTCGCAATTTAATAATTGCATCGATCACTGCTTCTGGACGAGGTGGACATCCTGGAATATAAACATCAACAGGAATTAACTTATCTACACCGCGCACTGCGCTAGGAGAATCGATGCTAAACATTCCTCCTGTAATTGTGCAAGCGCCCATTGCAATGACATACTTAGGTTCTGGCATTTGCTCATAAAGCCGCACCAAATTAGGCGCATACTTCATGGTAATTGTCCCAGCTGTAATTAATAAGTCTGCTTGTCGCGGAGTTGCACGGGGAATCATTCCATATCGTTCCAAATCAAAGCGAGAAGCATAAGCAGCCATGAATTCCATGAAACAACAAGCTGTTCCAAACATTAATGGATACAAACTGGACATTTTCACCCAGTTGTAAATATCGTCTACGGTGGTGAGAATAATATTTTCTGATAGTTGTTGCGTAATTTCAGGACGCTCAACAGGATTAATGATTGAACTTGTCATAGTTTGAGTACCTTAATAAATAATTTGTAATTCGTAGTTTGTAATACGCTATGGGGACGTACAAAGTGAACGTCTGCTGAGAATTGCTGTTTGTGATTAATCCTCATTGATAGAAATCCGATTTGATTTCTGAAAAAATCTCAGCTATGGCATCGATGCGTTACGCTATCGCTAACGCATCCTACGTTGACTTTGATTACCAACTTTTAATCTCTACATAATTGCTAGTTAATGTTTCTGAACAATATCGAAAAAGCACTACTAAAGTTAGAGTTCTTTAGCTATTGCTAACTAAAGTTTCCGATCAATCTTGAAACTGCACCAGTAAAGATAAAGGTTTTAAGCTGCTAACTTAAGCTTTTCGTTAAGTTAAAGGCAAAGGATGAGGAGTGAAGAGTGAAGCAAACACAAATGACTAATAACCAATGACAAAGAATAACCATGAAAAGTAAATCTACAATTTAAATGCGTAACGGCTTAACATTAGATTCGGCGCGTTTACTTTTCGGGATTCTCAAAATGTCAAAACAGCTAGGTCAAAAAATAGCACCAGTACCCATGTCAGCAGATATTGGGGTGGTTGATTTGATTGATAATTACTTCACTGCTTACAATTCGGCGCGGTTGCGAGAAATTTGCCAACTGCTAAGTCGTGATGTACTGACAGATGGTGTAACTGTAGGCGTAAGCCTTTCTGGTGCAATGACACCAGCCGGCTTCGGTGTTTCTGTCCTTGCACCTTTGATTCGCAACGGCTTTATTGACTGGATGATTAGTACTGGTGCAAATCTTTATCATGATATGCACTATGGCTTAGGTTTTGAACTCTTCGCTGGTAATCCATTTTTGGATGATGTAAAGCTTCGCCAGGAAGGAACTATCCGCATTTATGACATTATTTTCGGTTACGATGTGCTGTTAGAAACCGATGCGTTTATCCGCAAGATTCTCCAAGCTGAACCTTTCCAAAAGCGCATGGGAACTGCTGAGTTTCACCATTTGTTAGGTAAGTATGTTTGGGAAATCGAAAAGCAATTGGGTGTGAAAAATTCCTGCTTGCTAGCTACAGCCTATGAATATGGCGTACCCATTTATACTTCTTCTCCTGGCGATAGTTCAATTGGGATGAACGTTGCAGCTTTAGCGTTGGAAGGTTCACAGTTAATATTAGATCCTTCAATTGACGTAAACGAAACAGCTGCGATCGCCTACAATGCACGTGAAGCTGAAGGTAAAAGTGCGGCGGTAATTATTGGTGGTGGTAGTCCTAAGAATTTCTTGCTACAAACCCAACCGCAACTTCACGAAGTACTAGGCTTAGAAGAACGGGGACATGATTACTTTGTGCAGTTTACCGATGCACGTCCTGATACAGGTGGTTTATCTGGGGCAACACCTTCAGAAGCTGTAAGTTGGGGTAAGATTGACCCAGAAGAGTTACCCAGCACCATTGTTTGTTACACCGACAGCACGATCGCTTTACCATTAGTAACAGCATACGTCCTCAAACAATGTCAGCCTCGCCCATTGAAGCGACTGTATGACAAGCGTGATGCAATTGTGGAAACACTGCGACAAGATTATCTCGCAGCTAAATCACAACCATCAGATCAAATCCCTGCGGCTGTTGCAAAAGATGCATCTCAGCAAGCAGCAACTTATCCTTGCGGAAGATTGATTCCTAATACTCCTTAGAACTGTGGGATGCGTTAATCACGCATCCTACGGGGTTGATTGATGAAGCGACGTTAAACATTAATATATAAGATGCGTTACGCTGCGCTAACGCATCCTACGATTTTGGTGCTGGGGTTTCTCCCCCATTGGCTGGGTAAATACCCTGTGCTACAAAGCGATGAAAACTAGAATATGGCCATTCACTAGGTGTAGAACACAATCCATGTTTTACCGGATTGTAATGAATGTAATCACAATGATGGATAAAATCTGCCTCATTACGAATCCAATGTTCCCAGAATCTTCGTTGCCAAAGATTGTTTTCTCTTCGCTTCTCTCTTGATTCATTAATGCTGCTATCAATTTCTAAATCGCGGGTTTTATTTTTAGTCACGTAGGTTTTAATCAGTCGCCAGCGTGTAGCATAGTTACTATCTCCTGGCGGTAATGTCCAAATGCAATGAATATGATCCGGTAGAAGTACCAGCGCATCAATTGTAAATGGATATTTTTGGCGAACTTCTATAATTGCTTGTCGCAGTAGTGCGCGAGCATTGGCATAACATAGCCAAGGATAACGCTCATGGGTAACTTGAGTAAAGAAATAAGTACCACCTGCGATTGCAATTCGCCGATAGTTAGTCATAGCAAATTAAAATTCAAAAAATTAAGGCGTATTCAGGCGTAGGATGCGTTAGCGAAGCGTAACGCATCATAGAGAATTAAAGAAAGGTTAAATTAGAAAACCATCGCATTATTGTTAATGCTTTAATTGTGACGAATACGCCGCTTGCGCTCTGATTTTTTCTTGAATCCAACTGCTTGCGCTTGCTCGCTGTCTGCTCCGTATTGTCCCAGTACTACTTCTTTCATAGCTAACACCGCATTATGGAATTCCCATTCTGCTAATCGAGCCGCATCAGCAGCAGCCTGGTATAAAGTTGATTGCTCATTTTTGGCTTGTTGCTGTGCCAACATATTTTGATAGGCTTGCTGTAAATGTGCAGTCGAAGCATCTGTACGGTTTGTAGTGTATGTGCTGATGGTTTGCAAACCGTGGAATGAAGTTATATCTTGATTAATTGCTTGAGGCGATAGACGGCGTTTTTGGTCTTGGGCTGACATAAGTATATATAAGCAAAATCATATATTTAATGTGCCCATTACAACAAAAAACATAACAAAGCGATACATTGCCATTGTCACCCCTGACATTAACGATGCAAGCCGATACATTGCCATTGTCATGCCTGACATTAATGATGTACATCGATACATTGCCATTGTCACCCCTGACATTAACGATGTACACCGATACATTGCCCTTGTCACGCCTGACATTAACGATGCAAGCCGATACATTGCCATTGTCATGCTTGACATTAACGATGCAAACCAATGCGATCGCACCTGCACCTTATACTAATAAATTGCCAATTGCGATTATTACAACGAAAACCCTGTTTTTGTCTCGCACCATAAGGTAGATGAAACCGCAATGCGATCGCAGTTAAAACATAAAGGTTGTTACTAAAGTTATTTTTACAAATTAATCAATGTAAGAATGACAAACCCCAATTACCAACCCCCCATGCCCAATGCCCAATGCCCCATACCTAATAACAAATAGGAGATGATATGAAAAAAAGAAAACTTGGTCAACAAGGGCTAGAAGTTTCCCAACTAGGACTAGGTTGTATGGGAATGTCGGAGTTTTATAGTGGACGAGATGAGCAAGAAGCGATCGCTACTATTCACCGCGCTTTAGAATTGGGGCTGAATTTTTTAGATACTGCAGATATGTATGGCCCATTTACTAATGAAAAGTTAGTTGGCAGAGCTATTAAAGACCGTCGAGACAGTGTAATCTTGGCAACTAAGTTTGGTAATGTCCGCACGGAAGATGGTGGCTGGAAAGGTGTTAGTGGTACACCAGAATACGTCCATGAAGCTTGTAATGCTTCGCTGAAACGCTTGGGAGTTGATGTCATCGACCTCTATTATCAACATCGGGTAGATCCCAATGTGCCAATTGAAGATACTGTAGGCGCGATGGCGGAGTTAGTACAACAAGGCAAAGTGCGCTATTTAGGACTTTCGGAAGCTGCGCCTAGCACAATTCGCCGGGCAAATGCAGTGCATCCAATTAGCGCCCTACAAACAGAATATTCTCTGTGGAGTCGCGATCCCGAAGATGAAATTTTACCCACGGTGCGGGAATTAGGAATCGGCTTTGTTCCCTACAGTCCATTAGGGCGTGGTTTTTTATCAGGTGCGATCGCTAGTCCTGACGATCTCGCCCCTGATGATTATCGCCGCAATGCTCCCCGCTTTCAAGGCGAGAATTTCCACAAAAACTTGGAATTAGTGGATAAAGTTAAAGCGATCGCCAACACTAAAGGCGTAACTCCTAGCCAGCTAGCTTTAGCTTGGCTGTTAGCGCAAGGCGAAGATATCGTTCCCATTCCTGGCACAAAACGCCGTACTTACCTTGAAGAAAATATTGCTGCTACCGAAATTAACTTAAACCTCATCCATCTTGAAAACTGGAGTTTTTGCAGAAAACATATTACTGTAGATAAGTGGGTGTGGTAGAAAATAAACAGGAATGCTCAAAGTAGAATG
>NZ_JACJPX010000024.1 GCF_014696315.1 Calothrix membranacea FACHB-236 | reverse complement strand
ACTCTTCATCAGTAAGGCTGGTGGAATAGCTCATAGCAGTTAGATTCAACGGGTATGAGAACCTTAGATGATAATTGTAAAGATGTCAAATGGGTTCTATATAAGTCAAAAACAGCAGTGCGATCGCTTTACTTGGGTGTTTAACCCAGCAGACTGCATTTCTGTATACGGCTATCTCATCTCCATTTTGTAAATATTTTGTTATAGTAGTTAACATAACTACACAAACCAGTCACACTCATGCGCTATACCCCTAAACAAGGGAATGCCCAATACCTCAATGAGTGAATGACCTACTGAAATTAGTGAGGTAATTAGCTTTAGACAAAGATAGCCAGTATTGACCTTCTAGTTGTCGCCCAATTTGGGCGCAGGAGCCAGCAATGAATCAGCCCATTAAATTATCTTTAGAACAAGAATTTAGCCTGAGAAGCTTTGCTAACCAAGTGCAGTATATGTCTCATGAACAAGCCCAGGCATTTTTGCTCAAACTGTACGAGCAGATGTTGATTCAAGAAGCAAATTACAAAGAATTGCTGAAGCAGGAGTGGAAACTAGATTCAGGTGCATTCTCTGGGTAGAACTGGGAAGCAAATATAGGAATCCAGTTTAATTTTTGAAAAAATTCTCACCTGAAGTTTATTTGTAGGCAATGCCCACCATATCAGGGTTTTGGTGGGCATTTCCCACATAAATGTATTGCTAACAAGAACATAAAACGAGGTAAGAGCTTGCTAGTATGACTACTGGAGTATGTCTTCACCTAGCTCAGAGGCGTTGATAATGAAGCCTAAGAAGTTTTGCGGAGGCAAATCTCTATGTTTAACAGCCTGACAAGTTTAACCAATTCTACTGACGGTGATTGGGGAGAGCGTTTACTTAACACCGTTGCTAGTAAAACAATTCGCTACTTATTTACTCAAAGCGAGTTAGTAGAAGTCTTTGTCCAATGCCATCCTTCAAGTAAACTTTTGCAAGGTAGCATTGATAGCTTCAAAATGAGTGGACGAGGGCTGGTTATTCGGGGAGATTTTAGAGCCGAAGAATTATCCTTTCAGACCGATGCTGTAGTAATTGATTTCAGTAACGTTTTGAGAGGAAAACTGACTCTTAAGCAACCCACCCAAGCTATTGCCCAAGTTACCCTATCAGAAGCAAGTATTAACCAAGCTTTTCAGGCAGAACTAGTGAAGAAGCGACTGCAAAATCTTTCGCTACCTGCTTTAAGTGGTATACCTGGGGGTGAGGTGGTATCCTTTGAAGCTATGCAATTCCAGCTGTTACCCAACAATCAGGTGCGGATTTTAGCTCAAGCCGACCTCAGCAACGGCGAAATCGTACCGATTAGCTTAAGTGCAACCATAGCAATTGAGCGGCGACGTAGGCTTAATTTCTGCGATCCGAAGTTTGAAGCGGCTACTGTGCCAGAATCTCAATGGAAAATTTCTCAAACCTTAAGCGCCGCATTAGCAGAAATTTTGGATCAGATGGTCGATTTGGAGAGCTTTGATCTTGATGGCATTACTATGCGGCTCAACCGATTAGAAACTCAAGGTAAACAATTAATTTTCACTGGATACGCGCAAATTGAACGTATTCCTAATAGTGGTACAGCAACCAAAAATTAACAGTAGGGGAGAGATTTTTACCAGTTCTTTCCCGCTATTGGCTAACAAAAAAAGTTGGCTAGCCAAACTACTAGGCTAATCTAAAAAAAATTTTCTAGAGATTTGATTCTCTTTGAGAGATTGAATAAAATCTTTCAAACTCAGTAGCGTGCCTGTAAAAGTGAACTTAGGCGTACCATTTTTAGAAATGATTCTCACTTCACCTTCTTGGATTTGAATTTGATTTTTAATGGTTTCCCATAAAGTATCGAAGCTCTCGTCATCCTTACAACCATTTGCTTCGAGGAACTTTTGGCGCACTTCAGTTTTTAGCGCTCTTGCTTCTGCTGCTTGGGCGCGCGCCTCAAAGTGTTTAACTACATCTTCATAAGTACTTTCCTTGAGAATTTTATTTTCAGCTTTAACTTGCTCTAACTGAGTTTTTACCGCTTCCAGTTGTGACGCTAAAGCAGCTGATTTCTGATATTGAACCTTTAAAGCCAGCTTTGCATTGGTTAACAGGGCTTTGTAATCTACCTGTTTTTCGTTTTCAATTGTTTCAGATTGCTGATTATTCATAAAAAAATATAATCAATTAATTTTCATTCATTAAATAAATTTTATCTTTTATGAAGTAAGTTGATGAAAAATAATTGCAAATTTTATCTATAAAATCAGTAGTTTTCCAAATAAGGCAAGGCTTGAGAACGATAGACTGAGCAAAGAAAGCAACTCACTCCCATCCGCTCATGACTAACCGTCTTGTTGAAGCTAAGAGTCTCTATCTCCGCAAACACGCTGAGAACCCTATTGATTGGTGGTCTTGGTGTGATGAAGCACTAGCAACTGCAAAGGAAAAGAATCTACCTATCTTTCTTTCTATTGGCTACTCTAGTTGTCACTGGTGTACTGTCATGGAAGGTGAGGCTTTTTCTGACCTGACTATTGCTGAGTACATGAATGCTAATTTTCTCCCCATCAAAGTAGATAGGGAAGAAAGACCAGATATCGATAGCATTTATATGCAAGCTTTGCAAATGATGAGTGGTCAGGGAGGATGGCCATTAAATGCATTTCTCTCTCCCGATGATTTAGTTCCGTTTTACGCTGGTACTTATTTTCCTTTAGAACCGCGTTACGGCCGTCCTGGGTTTTTGCAAGTTTTACAAGCTATTCGGCGCTACTACGATACAGAAAAAAATGATTTGCAGCAACGCAAAGCCGTAATTGTGGAAGCTTTGCTCACCTCGGCTGTGTTGCAAGATGGTACAGGTGGGGATGTTGCAGAAAATGAATTACTCCGCAAAGGTTGGGAAACTTGCACCGCAATAATTACCCCTAACCCATCTGGGAATAGTTTCCCGATGATTCCCTATGGCGAATTAGCATTACGTTTAAATAGATTAAATTTTCCATCACGCTATGATGGCGCACAAGTTGTTACCCAGCGCGGGCTAGATTTAGTGCTGGGCGGGATTTTTGACCATGTGGCTGGTGGTTTTCACCGTTATACTGTTGACCCTACGTGGACAGTACCCCATTTTGAAAAGATGCTCTACGACAATGGTCAGATTGTCGAGTATTTGGCGAATTTATGGAGTGCAGGAGTAGAAGAACCAGCATTTGAGCGAGCGATCGCTAAAACTGTAGAATGGCTTAAAAGAGAAATGACTGCTCCTGAAGGTTATTTCTACGCCGCCCAAGATGCTGATAGTTTCACCAATTCCACAGCAGTAGAGCCAGAGGAAGGTGCATTTTACGTTTGGAGTTATGGCGAACTAGAAGAACTGCTCACAGATGAGGAACTAGCTGAATTACAACAGCAATTTACAGTCAGCGCTAATGGTAACTTTGAAGGGCAGATTGTGTTGCAAAGGCGACATCCAGGTAAACTGAGTGACACATTAGAAATCGCTCTACATAAATTATTTACCGCTAGATACGGTGTAAATGCTGAATCATTAGATACTTTCCCCCCTGCACGGAATAACCAAGAAGCCAAAACCACCAAATGGCCGGGACGCATTCCCTCAGTCACAGATACAAAGATGATTGTGGCGTGGAATAGCTTAATGATTTCCGGTTTAGCAAGAGCATCTGTGGTATTTCAACAAGCATCATATTTGGAAATAGCAGCAAAAGCGGCAAACTTCATTCTGGTGCATCAGTTTGTTGATGGGCGTTTTCACCGCCTTAATTATGACAATCAACCCCATCTTTTAGCGCAGTCTGAAGATTACGCATTTTTTATTAAAGCGCTACTAGATTTACACCAAGCTTCTTTAGGGATGGGAAATGTATCTTCCCCTGCATTTTGGTTAGAAAAAGCGATCGCACTGCAAGATGAATTCAACGAATTTCTCTGGAGTGTAGAATTAGGTGGCTATTACAATGCTGCAATTGATGCAAGTCAAGATTTAATCGTCCGCGAACGCAGTTATGCAGATAATGCTACACCCTCAGCCAACGGAATTGCGATCGCTAATCTTGTGCGTCTCACTTTACTTACTGATAATCTCGATTATCTAAATTTAGCCGAACAAGGTTTAAAAGCCTTTCGGAGTGTGATGAGTAGTGCTACTCAAGCTTGTCCCAGTTTATTTACAGCTTTAGATTGGTATCGCAATTCTACTTTGATTCGCACTAGCACTACTGAACATATCAAGTCTTTCATCCCCAAGCATTTGCCTACGGTGGTGTTTGCAGCAGTATCCAATTTGCCAGACAACAGCATTGCCTTAGTTTGCCAAGGTTTGAAATGTCTTGCACCAGCAGAAAGTGTAGAACAAATGTGGCAACAAGTGCAGCAGAGTCAAAGTAGGGGATGAGGGATTGGCTATTGGCTACTAAAATTACATTGCATCCCGATGCATTAACAATGTCAGGCAATACAATGGCATTGCATCCCAATGCATTAACCATGTCAGGCAATACAATGGCATTGCATCCCGATACATTAACAATGTCAGCCGATACAATGGCATTGCATCCCGATGCATTAACAATGTCAGCCGATACAATGGCATTGCATCCCGATACATTAATATAGCAAGCTGATGTTTCCAAGCAAGGGGGATGAGGAAGATATAAAAATGGCAAACACCAAATTAACAGCAATTGTGCTTGCAGGTGGTCAAAGTTCGCGGATGGGTGAAGATAAAGCTTTGCTCAAAATTCAAGGAATACCTTTGTTAGAGCGTGTTTGTACCATTGCTCAAGCTTGTGCTGATACCGTTTATATAGTTACTCCCTGGCCAGAACGCTATCAACACTTGCTTCTACCTGATTGTAAATTTATCCAAGAATTATCCTCATCCCCCTCATCTCCCTCATCTCCCTCATCCCCAGTCCCTAATCCCCAGTCCCTAATCCCCAGTCCCCAACCCCAGGGCCCACTGGTGGGATTCGCTCAAGGACTAGCACAGGTGCAAACGAATTGGGTGCTGCTGCTGGCTTGCGATTTGCCCAGGTTAAGGGTTGAGGCGCTGCAAGAGTGGATAGCTAGATTAGATACTGTGGGGGATGATGCGATCGCAGCTTTGGCTCATCATGCGAAAGGATGGGAACCTCTGTGTGGTTTTTATCGCCAAAGATGTTTACCTGAACTCTTAGAGTTTATCAATCAAGGCGGGCGATCGTTTCAACAGTGGTTGAAGCAAAATTCTGTGCAAGTTTTGCCTTTACTGGAACCAGAAATGCTGTTTAACTGTAATACTCCAGAAGATTTTGGCAAAGTCAACTAAACTCCCATTTGCTTTAAAAGCAACTTCTTTGTTTCCGTACCGACTATAAATGAGAAGTATAAAGTGTAAAATTATCTACTTTAATAAAAGAAATCAAGACTTGATGAAGCATTTTTTCAAGTAAAATAATTTACTATAAACTATTGATGTTTTCTAAATATTTGTTCTTGTGTGAACAATATTTTAACTACTTATTAACCTATATTAAATATAGTATTTCTCAATAAACCTTGTATAGTTACTGGCGAGTAGCACGGTCACACCTTACTAAGGGTTTTGACTAGTGTCATTACTCGTCTTTTTTTATTTAAAATAAAATGTATAATACATTACAGAAATATGGAGAATATGTTGCTTGTCTCTCGCTTAATTTATAAAATATATAATTTGTATCTATAGATTTCATTGAATTTCGCATAGTAAATTTTAGGATACTCATCAAATTTAAATTTCAAATTATTTACTAAGAATATAATTCTCATTAATTTAGTACTGACTCATAATAATTTGAAAAAAGAATACGTCAGATTGTAGGGGCAAGGCAATGCCTTGACCTCTAAAATCTTATTGATTTGTCGCAAACATTATTGGATTTGGTATAAGTTATTTAAACACCAATATAAGTACTAAGGATTAATTATGCCTCGTCGTTGGATATTATCCACTTTAGGAATTTTATTAAGTATCTTTTTGTTTGCTTGTAACTCTGCAACTATTCAACAGCCATTGAATCAATCAACTGCAAACTCTAATTCTCAAGAGCTAACTAAAGTATCAGCAAAAAGAGTTGTGGCGCTTTCTTCCTTATCTGCTGATATTATTTATCAACTTGATAAAACTAAATTAGTAGGTATTACTGGTAGCAGATTATTTAAAGATGATCCCAATTTTGCTAATATTCCTCGTGTAAGTGAAGGACAAACCCCTCCTAATTTAGAAAAAATTATCGCTTTGCAGCCAGATTTAGTAATTGGTGCAGAAGGCTTTTCTAATCAGCCGATTGAAAAGCTCAAGCAATTGGGAATTTCTACTATTCTTACTCAAGTTAATAGTTGGGAATCTTTAGAAAAACTAACTCAAAAGCTGGCTGACTTAATAGGTGTAAATCCTCAACCTTTGTTGAATCGCTACCAAAGTTTTTTAGCAGATAAACCAACTCATAATCCTTCAACTTTGGTGCTTGTTAGCCGTCAACCAATTTTAGCACCGAATAAAAATAGTTGGGCTGGAGATTTACTCGCCAAATTTGATGCTAAAAACTTAGTTGCAGACTTTCAGGGTAAAAGTCCCATTGGCGGATATGTGACGCTTTCGGCTGAGAAAGTTTTGGAGGCAAATCCAGATGTTTTAATTGTCGTGAATAGTACAGATCCTCAGCTTTTAGATTCTTTGAAAAAAGAAGCTTTTTGGCAGCAATTACAAGCAACTAAAAATAATCGAGTTTATAGTTTTGATTATTATGGGCTAGTTAATCCTGGTAGTATAAACGCAATTCAAAAGGCTTGTCAGAAACTCACACAAGTTTTATCTTCATCATGAAATTCTTGATGGTGCGTTAGCTTCAGCGCAACGCACCCTACTTTTGGTTATTGTACAGAACGCAAATTCTTAGTATCTTGAGAAGAATTACCTGTAATACTCCGGAAATAAATACCACCAACTGTCAGCAAGAATGTTAAGTAGCCAATTGCTTGCACAAGATAAAGATTTTCTCTGTAGCCAAACAAAGACTTGAGAATAATACCAGGAAATTGTTCATCGGGCAAGATTTTAGAAGTATTCAAAACCATTGGCCCTAAAATGCAAGAGTGAACTTTAGTAAAGCGTTCGTAGTAAAAACAAAGGCTTTCTGTAGCGCGGCTGCTGAGTGCTAAATTAGCAACGCCATCATCAAAATGTTTCAAAGCAGAAACTACTAATCCAGCAACTATCAAAACTAAGAAAACGCCCATAACTTGGAAAAATTGGCGAATATTAATTTTGACACCCCATTTAAACAAGAGTACGCCAATCACTACTGCTGTTAATAAACCACCAATTGCACCCAACGCAGGCATAAATCCTTGTTGAAAATTAGCGGCAATAAATAAAACGGTTTCAAAACCTTCACGAATTACAGCAACTAAAACTAATGTAAAAACGCCCCAACCTGCATTCGAGTTTTGTGTTAGTGCTTCGGTAACAGCACCCTCAACTGTAGCTTTCATAAATCTGGCTTGTTTCGTCATCCAGATTAGCATCCAACTGAGCATGACTATTGCTAAGACACTAAAGATGCCTTCCATCACTGGCTCAACTACCGAAGTATATTGAGGATTAATTGCGCCTAAGATTTGAATTAACCAAGTAAAAACTATACCTATAAGCGCGCTTAAAACAACACCAACACCAACACCCGCATAGACCCAAGAATTGAGTCGAGATTGTTTAGCTTTTTTTAGCAAAGCCAGTACAATTCCCACGACGAGAGCAGCTTCTACTCCTTCTCTGAGCGTAATTACAAAAGTAGGTAAGGCAGTACTAAAATTCATTGTTTGTCCTTTGTCCTTAGTCCTTCGTCATTAGTCATTAGTCATTAGTCTTTAGCAATAACTAGTGACTAACGACTAATGACTAACGACAATTAACTAAAATCGCGTAACATTTTTTTCAATTCAAGATTATGCATCTCTTCTTGACCAATCATGCCACGAGCAAACTCTTCTAAATAAATGCTGGCATTTGTGACAGTATCTAGGAGAGCTTTATACAAATCTAGCGCTTTCTTTTCGTGGGATAAGCTTTCTGCCAAGATATCCTTGACTGAATGCTGGTAAGATTCTTCCATTTGAGCAATTTTCAGCGAAGGATGTCCATCTAAACCAGTGAGGATTTCTCCCACTTGTTGAGCATGAAGTAAAGATTCACTTGCTTGTGCTTTGAAAAAAGCCACAATTGGAATGCGATTAGGGCCAGTTACCATCAGGGAATAATGTGTATAACGCACTACTCCTGCTAGTTCAAATTCCATGATGGCGTTGAGTAGATCAATGGTCTTCTTGTGGTCAAGTTCTTGCATCAGTTGTTAAATTCAGCAAAGGTTACGGGATGTAGATTAATGAGAAATGAGTTAGAAGTTATACTCTTTTGAAGTGTTAAAAGTCGAAACGAGCTTCACTTTTAACTCCTAAATATTTCCTCACTATTTACTCATTTTAAACTCGTCTATCTACATCGCTAATCCGGCAGAATTGCTATTGTTGTGCTTGGGTGCTAGTTTTGTCAATCACTATTTGAGAGTTTTGCTCAATGGTTTTAACTAGCTTGGTGACATCTTCAGGAGTTTTCACTGGGCTAGCTGGCGGGATGGCGGTGGGCCAAACTTTGACTAAATCAGCAAAACTTGCTTCTATTGCTTTATTGGCTTCAGGGCTGGTTTGGGCTACTTGGCTAGCAATGCTCTTATATAAGTCATTAGCGTAGACGACAAAGCCGCGAGAGTCTTGATATTCAATTGCTGCGGAGATTTTATTATTGGCGATCGCAGCTCCATATTCTGAGTTAGCTGCATCCAATAAGCCGTTAATTACCTGAAGCACGAATCCTGGCTTGGTACGTTGCGCTTCTGGTAAAGTTGCGATCGCGCCATCAACGGCTTGCACGGAAGTAGTAAAATCTGTTTTCAGTTTCGGGTTCTTGGGATTAGATTTAACTAAATCTTGCAAACTCACTAAACTAGTCTTGAATTCTTTAACTTTGCGTTCGTTTAATTGTTCTTCAACATCAACATAAATTTCCTCAACTGGATGTCCAATATGAGGTTCAGCCTGTTTAGGTTGATTTTGATCCAAAAGTTCTTGCGCTACTAAAAGATGTCCTTTCATTAACCCTAATTTGGTCATGTAATCAACATCTTTCGCCTCGCCTGTTAGTACTACTTCCTGTACAGTTACTTGATCTTTGATTTGATCAAACTGTTCTTGGGTAATTACCTTTTTGCTTACCAAATCCTCTGGATTTGCATAGGGACGGCTAGCTTGAATTTTGTTTGATAACGCCGGAACTCCTAATTTGGCTTCAAACTTATCTAACTCCGACAAGATAGCAGTATTGATATTAATTTTGGCTTTTCCACCGTGGCTGTTATGACTTGCTGCTTCCGTAACTTGGGCGGTAGAGCTATTAGCAGTAGGTGCAGGTGCATTACTGGCAGTTGGCGTACTATTATTACAAGAACTTAGAGAAACAATAGCACAAGCACTAATAGCCAAGCAGACATAGCGTAATTTAATCATTTTTGCTCCTAAAAAGTTTTTCAACCCATAATTTCATAAGTTCCAGGCGTGATTAGGAACTATTGATAGTTTTTTTCATTAGGTATTAGTTTGATTTATCATATATAAGAGTTTTTATCAACTAATTGCCAAAATATTTGATTGTAATTTAATGATTTTTACAGTTTTGATTGATAATTTCGCCAGTCACTTCAATGTATTATGGGGTTTCCCAGGCTCTCACCTGGGAATGCTAAAATTAAAACACAAGAAAATCTAAACGGACTCCATATTGCCTATTATTCTTGATGCTGTATGGGGTCTTTACTTTACAGAATTATTGGCGATGTGTCCGTCCAATTGCAAAGATTTGACGTGATAACCGTGGAATTTTGGCTTTTGACTCACCCGTATCATTGCGGTGGGATAAGTAGCAGCTAATAGACTAAAAACTCCTACTAACATCCAGATATATTTGTGCATTTTTCTGCGGGAAATCCGACTCTTTTCTATCTCCATAACTCAACATTTCCTTGACTTTTGATTAACTTAACGGTAGGTAGGGGAATAAAGGATGCCAACTCATAGCTGTAGCAGCAATCATTAGGGTAGACATCCAAAAAAATATGGTTCTGGGTTGAATTTTTTTGTGATTCCACAGCACAGAAAGAATAAACCAGCTCACCAGCCAGCCTAGTAACAACATTGTTTCCTTGCCGGTATAACTGCCAATATTCCCCCATAGTTTGCTTGGGTTATGGCTTCCTGGTATCCAACTACCAAGACCCCAAACCATATTTTCGATATTTTTCGATGTATCAGATAAGTGATGAGTAACCATCATCGTAAAACATCCAATACCCACACTTAAAAAGGCTGCTGCGGCTGGGCCAGAAACTGTAGGAGGATTATTTGACCCTGCGGCTAAAGTGCTAGGAAAGCCTTTTAATGTTTCCCAAATTTGGCTGTATAGAGGTGCCGATGCTAATGTTTGACTAGAAAACCTTTTTCTACTCATGTAATCATCCTTAACGTAAATTATTCATCACAATCTTGGCGTTATAAATTACAAAGCATGGATTTTAGCAACACCAAGTCCTGTGACTAATCCACCCATAGAAAAAAACATCATCGCCATTAAAGCTACACAAGTAGCTGTCAAAATTGGACGATTTTGCTTTTCTAAAATCGAGTCACCGTACTTCCACAAAACCCAAGTACAAGCTACTCCTAATGGCAGAGTAAACAGAACGCTAAATTCGTGATATTCCATGAATACGTAATGAGTTAATGGCGAGTTTTCTTTGAGCCAAGCGCGCGCACCGCCAAATTCTGAACCTGCACGATAACGCATATATGCTAGGTTACCTGTAGCGATCCCCAAAAAGGTAATTACACTCGACCAAAAAGTCAGAGTACGTATTTGAGGCAGAATATTACTAACTCCTCGCAGTAAAGGAAAAGCTAAATGTCCTGTGTAAACAGCAACAACTGTTGCTAATAATGCTCCACAACCATGAATTGTTCCCATCCATCTTTGCCAAGGACTAGGATGCAATAGATTCATGAATGGCAAAAACAGGAATATTCCAGCAGATAAAATGCTTAATCCATAAACAGCGACTTGTGCAATATCTAGCTGTCGTGGAAACTGACTGGAACCAGAATCAACTTGTGAATCTAACGCCATAAACAACACCCGGTAATTCAAAAATAGCTGCTGACATTCAACAGTCAACAGCAAACAAACTTGATACAATCGTTAAAGATTGTTAGATCACTTCAAATACACCCATACAACCGTTTTCTGCGATCGCATCTTGATGGGGATGAAACATATATTTCCCTGGATAGCGAAATGCAAATTCCAAGATGTGCCTTTCGGCTACCCCCATCGTGATCACATCAGTTTTCTCACTAGGAGTCATCGTCATGCCGCTACGATAAACATCAAAGAAATTAGCATGAAGATGAAATGTCACTGCTGGGTCATATTCGATGATGTTGAGGACATAGAGCCGAATTAACTGATCTTTGTAAATTCGGATGGGATTGTCCATGTAGTGATGCGGTAAACCATTGAAAGCGTAATATTCATTACGGCTATCGTCATTAACGTCATACCCAGCCATTACCAACACAATTTCATCTGCAGGCGGACGGGGTTTTGGCGGATCGATGATAAACATCCCATATAACCCCTTAGCAATGTGACGGGTAACTGGTTCAATATGGCAATGATATAAATGAACGCCGTAGGGTTCGGCATCAAATTCATAAATTGTCGCACTCCCATTACTTACTGGACGGATACCATCCATATCTGATGAATGAACCCCATGAAAGTGTAAAGAATGAGAATGTCCTGCCTTATTGAGAAATAGTATCCTTACCCGTTCGCCTTGTTTTACTCGTAGTGTTGGCCCTGGTATGTGACCGTTTAAATCCCAGATGTTATAGGAGACAGCACTATTGAGCTGAATTACAGAAGTACCAGCAGTTAACTGAAACTCTCGAATAGTGCGTCCATTCTCTTGCTTTAATGTCCCATAATCGAAATTTCTTAGCATCTTCATGGGTTGGGTAACTCCCTCAGATGCCTCAATTTCCAGAGGTGGGACTTTGACGATGGACTTACTATTGACACTCGTTGCGTGCCAAAGTGCTGCTGCTCCCGCCATACAAGTACCACCTAAACCCAGCTTTAGTAATTGACGACGACTCCAAAATTGTTCTTTTCCCAAAGCTAAGTTATTGGGCATGACATTAAATAACGGTTAGCGCTACAATGGAGAGTTGCAAAAGATTTGCAATTACTCTTGGTATATTAGAGTGATTAAGAATCATTGTCAATAAATTTGTAAATATTTTCTCACCGAAAATCCCTTCCACTTTTTTGTGGATGTCAACAATTTTTGACTTTCAGGTGTAGAGAAATAAGTGTTAGCAGAGAAGCAAGCTAAGGTGTAGGATTGCAGAAAATTTAGTGCTGCCCTAAAAATAACCCTTAGAGAATATTAAATTTTATTAATGTAATTTACATTATATTGAGAAAATTACAGCAGGTTGCAAGTTGGTGAAGTACGGATAATTGTAAGGGCATGGCAGTGCATTGCCCCGAAGCGCATACCTCATTTACCTAAAATATGCTGTATTTTTAGTATTCCTTTTGGTCTTTTAACCCTGATTTACTCATAGAAAATTTGCTCTCAGGGTGATATTAAATACTTTTAAATGATCTATCTGCAAAAAAATCTCAGATTTACTGATGAGACAGAATCAAATATCACTAATTTGTCTAATGCGAATCTTGCCTATAAAGGTAAATCTATTTTTTAGCTCTAGCTTTTTCGCGTAGATAAATATCAAATTAATTTGCGTCTAAACATAGATAAATATAAATATTCGTCAATTGGCTAAAAGCCCAAACTCTAGCCTTAGCAGGTACCAACATGACATTTTTACTAATTTTTTGTATGTAATCTAAAAATAAAATTAATAAAAGTTGATATATTAAAAAATAAGTATATTATTTAACGCATATTTTATTGTCAATCTGTCGAAAGTATCAGTATAAAATCCCCCAAGAGGGCATTGTAAAAAGGGTAAGTTTTCTGCTTTTTATTAATTTAATGCCGCAATTACATTAAGTAATTTGTGTGAATAAAAACATCATACACGGGGCAAATCATGCATATTCCTGATGGATTTGTTTCTATACCAGTAGCAGGGGCTACTAGTGTAGCGAGTGCGGCAGCACTCTTAATTGCATTGAGGCGATCGCAAGACGCTTTTGGAGTTCGCCGCGCTCCAGTACTGGGCTTAACTACAGCTTTTATTTTCGCTGCCCAGATGGTTAACTTCCCTGTAGCAGGGGGTACTAGTGGACATTTATTAGGAGGAACCTTAGCAGCAGTTATTTTAGGAAGTCCTTGGGCTGGGGCATTATGCATTGCTACGGTCTTAATTATCCAAGCAGTGTTGTTTGCAGATGGTGGCATCACAGCCTTAGGTGCAAATATTTTAAATATGGCCTTTATTGGCGTTTGGGTTGGTTGGGGATTAACTCAAACTTTGCAACGGCTATTTGGTGGATCGAAACAGCGCTTACCCCTAGCAGCTGGAATTGCAGCTGGTGTGAGCGTGGTGGTAGCAGCCATAGCTTGTGCCTTGGAGTTAGCTTTATCTGGAACAGCATCGGTAGCTGTAGTTTTACCCGCAATGACTGGTACTCATATTTTGATTGGCATTGGTGAAGGGCTAATTACTGGTAGCGTATTAGTTTACCTCGCTAGACAGAGACCAGATTTATTACCAGGGGAACAGCAGCAATTTCGCGGTTGGTCAATACCTGTTGTTACTATTTTTTTAGTAGCGGGTGTACTATCACTTTTTGCCTCAGCTTGGCCAGATGGCTTAGAAAGAGTTGCCGAGAACTTAGGCTTTATCGACTTAGGCGACAAAGTACGGGTAATTGTGCCCACACCTTTAGCTGATTACGGTATACAGGGATTAGGGACGATTGGCACCAGTATTGCTGGGCTGGTGGGAGCTGCTGTTTGCTTTGCTGTCGCCTTTGGCATAGCCAAGGTGGTGAGACCAAATAATGCTTAACATCTCCCTACCATTACGTTTGCAACTGTCGCTGGTGATTGTCATCGGCGCAGCTTTATTAAAGCATCATGCTTGGCCTTCCTTGGCTGTGTATGGTGCGATCGCATTGTTATGGGCCTGGTTATTGCGTGTACGTCTTCCCCAATTGGGAAAATTACTCGGTACGGAGTTACTGTTTTTATCCTTACTGGCTTTGCCCTTAGGCTGGGAACGGGCTAGTTTTTTGCTAGTTCGTTCTCTGATTTGTTTGATTGCCATGAATAGTTTCTTGTTAACCTTACCTGCTCATAGCTTCGGCATCGCCCTGAAAAGTTTACCGTTACCATTACCGTTAAAGGAGAATTTACTATTAGCTGGACAATACCTAGAAATTTTATTGTCAGAAGTCACAAGAATGCAGCGCAGCGCCCAACTACGCGGACTCAATGGCTCTGCTGGCTGGTTGCGCTACGCCAGTGCAGCCATGATTGGAGCCTTGTACTTGCGTAGTCTAGAACGAGCAGAACGAGTTTACACCGCAATGATCGCCCGTGGTTACAACGGGCAGTTACCAATAGACTCAACATTAAGGCCAAAAGAGCGTATTGCTTTATTAGCAGCTTGTGCGATCGCTGCTTGTTTAACCATCAGTTCCTATCAGTTAGCAGTCAACATTTAGCAGTCAATATTCAACAGTCAGTAACAGCGCAGTTGTGAATTTTGAGTTGTGAATTTTGAAATCTTTAACATCTAATCCCCAATATCCCATCCATCATCCCCACCCTACTGTAGTGGAGGTGGAGAACTTGGTATATGCCTATCCCAATCAAGAGCCAGTATTGCGCGACATTTCTTTTACATTAAAAGCAGGCGATCGCGTGGCTTTGATGGGAGCAACAGGTTCGGGCAAAAGCACTTTGCTAGAGAATCTCATCGGCTTAAAACAACCGCAAAGTGGGAGAATTTGCATTAATGGCATTCCCGTAGAACATAAAACTCTATCCCAAGTGCGTCGTCACATCGGCTTTGCTTTTCAAGATGCCAACGACCAATTGTTTATGCCCACTATCTTAGAAGATATTACCTTTGGGCCACGTAATTATGGTGTTTCACCAGCATTAGCAATTGATCGGGCGCGTCAGTTATTAGCTGATTTTGGCTTAGAAGCCTACGCCAACCGTTCGGCTCATCAACTTTCTGGAGGACAAAGACGCTTGGTTGCTCTCGCCGCAATTTTAGCTCTAGAACCTGCAATCCTAATTTTAGATGAGCCTACTAACGGTCTCGATCCTGCATGGCGGCGACATCTAGCACAAGTGTTATTAAAATTGCCAGTGCAGGTAATTTTAATTGCCTCCCATGACCTCAATTGGTTAGGTAAAGTGACTCAACGAGCTTTGGTACTGGCTGGAGGGCAGATTCCCATAGACACAGACATTCAGCCACTTTTAAAGGATGGGCATACCTTAGATCGATTGGGCTTACCAGTAGATTGGTAATTTATTAATCAAAAGCGGGATAATGCTTATTCCCGCTTTTGGCTGTCGTATTAGTCCCTAGCCTCTAACCGAGTAATCTGATGAAGTAACCGATTTAAGTCACAACATGATTGTGAAAATATTAGGTACTATTATTTGGATTTTATTGCTAGTGGTGGATTAATGTTTGTGTCACGTAAATATACTGTTATTATTCCTGTTAGCTTGAGTATCGCGTTGCTCATGGCTGGATGTAATGAAAATAAAGCTTCTCAGTGTCAGCGACTAATTCAAGCAGTGAATGAAGGTAATTCTCTAATTGACAAGAAAAAAGGACAGCAAGTAATTACCAGTGTGCAACTGTCCAAAGATTTACAAGCCGTAACCAAATCCATAGAAGACTTAAACTTAAAAGATCCTAAGTTACAAGAATTTCAGAGCCGATTTGCCAAGGTGTTCCGGAATTTGAGTCAAGCGATCGCCAAGGCTGCTCAGGGCCTTGGTTTAGCTAAAAACGCCGAAGCCTCAGAAGTAGGTAGAGCAAAACTTCAAAAAGCCAGAACAGAAATTGACACAGCGCTAACAGCAGCCGCTAAAACCGCTGGTAAGGATTCTGATAAGTTAGTAGGCGATCTCAATAAGTATTGTAGTCAACCAGAATAAGACTTCCAACCAAAAAATATCCCATGATTGTGTAGGCAGGGGTAGGGAAAGAAAAAAATATGATCTGAGTAAATTAGATAATTTATTTTCTGGAAGTCCCTAGTTAATGTTCTGATTTTTACAGATCAGTAGAAGGTAAAGAAAAAATAGGAAAAGGGACAAAAATAGATGATTCTCCCTTTTCCTGTATTCTCTGATCTCCATATCTAGAAATTAAACAAAATATTGACTGCGTTTTTAAAATACACAGGTAATACATTACATATATGCGCCCTGGTTATAATCTTTATCTTGTACTGATGTAGCCTTTCGTAAATCAGTTCAAATCTACTGTATATAAAAATAGGCTGTTTCTGAATATGTATTTTTTCTCTATTAAATGTGCTTTTTGTAACTTATACAATTCATAAAAGCGACAGATTTGCCACTCATGGTTTGATAGCTATACTAGGATAGCTATCCTAAATGATTTGTGAAATATAGCATCAAGGTTCGTTGATTTTTGATTGTTGACTGTCAACGGTTAAGA
Source organism: Calothrix membranacea FACHB-236 (assembly GCF_014696315.1). Lineage (GTDB taxonomy): Bacteria > Cyanobacteriota > Cyanobacteriia > Cyanobacteriales > Nostocaceae > Aulosira > Aulosira membranacea. The sequence continues at coordinate 87,701 of NZ_JACJPX010000024.1, read as the reverse complement.
ATTAACAGCCACAAAGGATATTTTTCACAACTGAAATAGGATTGCTCTAGATTAGCTAGATTAATTGATAAATAAGACATTAGTAGGACTTGCAGTAGCTCAGATATAAGCTAAAATTGCCCTGTAATTTCTTTACCTAATAGCTTGTATTTATTTCTCACAAAGAAAATTATGTTGTTTGGACTTTGAATAAATAGATTTTATTAGACTCAGGGATAAAAACCCGATTTAATGTTGAGATTAGTGACAGTCAGTTAATTAATTTATCAGTATAAATCTCATCAAGGTTAATTAAAAGATTGTGAGATAGTACCTATGAAAACAGAATTAGTCGAGTTGCTCATCAAATTAGCGCAGGTCTTACGAATTAATATGAGATGGATGACCTGGAATCTGTTTCTGGCTTTCATTCCTTTGGCTTTGAGTATTTGGCTATTTCGCAGGAATCGTGGCAGAACATGGGTTTGGTGGTTAGGATTTTTAGTTTTCTACGCTTTTTTACCAAATGCGCCCTATTTGCTAACCGATGTCATTCACTTAATACATGATATCCGCACCATTCAGTCAGTGTGGATGATTACCTTAGTGTTAATTCCGCTCTATATTTTAGTAATTTTCGCTGGATTTGAAGCTTACGTCGTCTCTTTAATTAATTTAGGTTATTATTTACACCGAATTGGTAAAAGTCAATGGATTTTATGGGTTGAGTTAATTACCCATGCGCTATCTGCTGTTGGTATTTACTGGGGAAGGTTCCTGCGTTTCAATAGTTGGGATTTTATTACACAGCCAGATGCAGTGCTTACCAAAGGTGTAGAAGAAATTGTAGGTAAACAGCCCTTAGTTATTATTGCTGTCACCTTTGTGATCCTTATAGGTTTGTACGCGATTATGAAGCGGGTAACCTTAGGCTGGGTTCAACAACGGAATATTAATATACCCATGAATTCACAATCAACGAAAAACGGATAAGGGAGCCGATGAGCAGGGGAGCAGAGGGAGCATAGGTAAGAGGACAGAGAGATATTCCAATTACTAATTACCCAATGCCCAATGCCCCATATCCCATAAAATATACTCCCCCCGTAAGTCCTGAGAAAGATGAAACTTTACCCTCCTTGACGTGAAATAAGTCCAGATTCAAGGAATGTGGCTGCAAAGGCTGCATCGGAAAAAGATGACATCGGCCCATTGAATATATGGTTCTGATGTCATTTGTCTGGTCATGTTGCTAGGAGGGATATTTATGCAAATAATTTCTAGAGACGAAATCAAACCACTACTAGAACAGCCTAAGGGAAATTGTGTTTCAATTTATATGCCAGCGCACCCAGCCGGGCCAGAAGTGCGACAAGACCCAATTCGATTTAAGAATTTAATTAGAGAAGCTGAAGTACGCTTGGTTGATGCAGGTTTGGAACCGCAAGAAGCAACCCAATTGTTGCAAAAAGCTATTGACCTTGATACCCCAACATTTTGGGAACAAATGGGAGAGCCAGGACTAGCAATTTTTATTTCTCAAGATTTTTTTCGTTACTATACCTTACCACTCAATTTTCAAGAGTTGGTCGTCGTTACAGACAGATTCCATGTCAAGCCACTGTTACCGATTTTAAATGGCAATGGTCGCTTCTATGTTTTAGCTTTGAGCCAACAAGATGTTAGGTTTTTTGAGGGAACGCGCTACACAATTAATCAGATAGAAGTAGAAAATATGCCTAAAAGTTTAGACGAAGCTCTGCAAAGAGATGATACGGCTAAAGAAGGGCAATTTCGGATTGCTAGTTCTAAAGGAGGAACTGCTAATACTTTTGTACAGCCAGGTGAGTTTCATGGACAAGGAAGTCCTGACAGAGATCAGCACCAAGAACAAATCCGCCAATTCTTTTACGTGATTGATAACGCATTACACGAAAAACTCCGAGACGAAACAGCACCTTTGGTTCTGGCTGGAGTGGAGTATCTCTTACCTTTGTACAGACAGGCAAATTCTTATCAGCACTTGATGATTGAAGGTATTACTGGTAATCCCGAAATTCTCTCTGCACAAGAGTTGCATGATCAAGCTTGGCCAATTGTTGAGGCTGATTTTCAAAAGTCACAACAAGAGTTTCTAGACCGTTTTCAACAACTCTTTGGTGGTAATACTGGTAAGGCTAGCAACGACCTGCAAAAAATTATTCCTGCAGCTTATTATCAAAGAGTTGATTCACTGTTAGTTGCAGTTGATCAGCAGCAATGGGGTTTATTCGATCCCAGTTCCGAAACAGTATATTTGCATGAAGAGAAAGAAACTGGTGATGAAGATTTGCTAGATTTGGTTGCTAGTCATACTTTATTAAATGGTGGCACTGTCTACGCCGTTCCTCCAGAACAAATCCCTTACAGCACTCCTGTTGCAGCCATTTTCCGATATTAAAGATTATGATGGTGTTGTATTAAATTAGTCTTAATAGATACAACACCATCAATGAGTTCTATTCGTGGCTTTATTAGTCAAACTTTAATTGGGTTAGCTTGTTTAAATACTGCAACTGTATTAGCTCAAAGCGCTACAGCAGAAACTATCAGTGGTAAATCTGGCAATGTTCAGGCACAAATCACTTACGAAAAACCCCAGGAATATCAGTATAAAAATGTACGGTTGCAAATTAGCCGCTCTGGTCAAACTGTTTTAGATAAAAAGCTGTCCCAAGAAAGCGAATATGACAGACCTATCGGGGACTTATTGGAAGGGCAAGAAAAGAATATTCCAGTGTTAGATTTAGATGGCAATAAAGAACCAGAAGTAATTGCCGATTTCTTTACAGGCGGCGCACATTGCTGTACTTATTCGTTAATTTACCGTTACGACAGTAAAGCCAAACAGTACAAGAAAATTCGTCATGAATGGGGTAATGGTGGCTATCGGCTCAAAGATTTAGATAATGATGGATTACCAGAATTTGATAGCCGAGACGATCGCTTTGCTTATGCTTTTAGTTCCTATGCGGCTTCTGGCTATCCCCTACAAATTTGGCAGTATCGCCAAGGCAAAATGGTTAATGTTACCCGTCGCTATCCCAAGCTAATTGCTAGTAATGCTGCAGAACTCTGGAAAACCTACAACGAAATTCGCCAACAAGGTGAAGATGGTAAAGGCTTCCTCGCCGCATACTTAGCAGATAAATATATGCTCGGTCAAGGACAACAAGGCTGGCAACAAGTACAACAAGCTTACAAAAAAAGCGATCGCACCCAATTTTTCACAGAATTACGCAAGTTTCTACGTGAAACGGGGTATGTAAAATAATGGGTATGGGGCATGGGGCATTGGGCATTGGGCATTGGGTAATTGGTAATTGGAATATCTCCCTGTCTCCTTGTCCCCCCATCTCCCCATCTCCCTCATCCTCATTCCTTCAACTGTCGGCGTGCAGCTTCTACAATTAGGCGGTGTTCAGCACGGGCGATCGCTTCGTAGGTGCGGCTAACTGCTTCTGGTTCTACGGAAATGGCTGTAATGCCCCATTGCACTAAACGATCAATGATTTCTGGATAAATTGCTGGTGCTTGGCCGCAGATGGCACAGGGAATTCCAGCATTTTTAGACATTTCAATTAATTGAGCGATCGCACTCATAACTGCAGGATGGAGTTCGTTGAATACTCGTGCTAACTGTTGTTGTTCTCGATCAACTCCAAGTAGGAGTTGCGTGAGGTCATTTGTACCAATGGAAATGCCATTGACACCGGCTTTCACAAATTCAGGCAGCAAAAATAGTACGCTGGGTACTTCTGCCATCATCCACAATTGAAATTGCGGTAGTTGAGTTAATCCTGCTTGTTCAACTTTGTGGCGACAAAAGGTAAACTCCTCTACACTCCGAACAAATGGCAGCAAGAGGTTAATATTGCTATAACCTGCTTTTTGTACAGTGGCCAAAGCATTCAGTTCTAACTCGAAGACTGCGGGATTGAGTAAATAGCTAAATATTCCCCGTTCACCCAAAACTGACTGTGGCGAAGATTGTTGCTGATGGGGGAAAGATGGTAATTCGTGCGATCGCCAATCCAAAGAGCGATAAAATACTGGTCGCGGTGCAAACCCACGGGCAAATTGCATAATCTGTTCGGCCCAGATCTCTAATAATTCTGCCTGTCGCCCATCTGCTAGCCAACTATTAGGGTGTTCGCCTTCTAGGATGTTGACGATCATCAGCTCTGAGCGTAATAATCCTACTCCATCCACAGGCAAATTTTGCACTTGCTCTATTAAGTTGGGCTGACTTAGGTTGAGTAACAACTGAGTAGCAATTATCGGTTTGGTAGCCACAAAAGCAGGGGATTCCCAAGAATTGGTATTAACAGGCGATGAGGACATGGAAGAATGCAGGTAATTTAGTTCTAAAGCCTCCGCAGATCCCCATCTTTGTTGAACTTCCTCTATTGCTACATCTGCTTTAATCCGATAAACTTCTGCTCTATCACCATCTAATAGTAGTTTTTCACCGTTCTGAATTAAGGCAGTCACATCTGTAGCACTCACAACTGCTGGGATACCCAATTCCCTAGCCAGGATTGCGGCATGGCTGGTCAATCCTCCCTGCTCAGTAATAATACCTTTAACTTTCTGTAATAAAGGTAACCAATCGGGTTTGATAGTGCGAGCTACTAAAATTGCTTCCTGGGGTAGTTTTTCTGGTTGTAATTGGGAATTGCCTACGACATAGGCAGTAGCAGTTACACGTCCCCTAGCTGCCCCTAATCCCTTGATGATGTGTACATTGGGAATGGCAGATTGGGGGGACTTAACTTGAGTAATATAGAGCTTGGGCGAGGGATTGTCCTGTGAAACAGTCCATTTCACAGAAAAATGTTTACCGAACTCACCTACAAACTGACTAGCTAAATCAATTATTTGGGGCAGGTATTCTGCTGGTAAAGCGTATTTTTGTTGTTGAGCTTGTTCCAGTAAATAGGTAGTTAGAGAAGTATTATTTGCCGTTAGTACTGAATTTGGTAATACTTGCCACTCATCCGTAACTTCTGGCAGGTCAACGCAATAAGCTAACATTTTATTGCCTAGGTGTTTCTCAATGAGTTTGCCACTGTCTGGTTGGATATAGTAGACATCTGGCTGAACTTCACCATTAGCGATCGCTACTTCTAATCCAAAAGTAGCGGTGATCTCCCACGCAGATGTACTCGCATTAATTGAGCCACTGGCAATGGCATTGCGAACAGGCTGCACTAAAACTGCTAAATTAACTTGTTGCAGGTTAGTTCCTGCTTGCTGCCAATATAGTAAACTTCTCGCCCGAAACAATTGACTCCAAGTTTGCTTTAATCCTGTTGCGATCGCTTCTTGATCGCATGGGCAAAAGACTGACTCTAGCAACCCAGAGATAGCCCCGACTTGCTTGTTATTAGTCGGTACCATGAGGCTAGGGCGCAAAATTAAATAGTTAGTTTCCCATTCTCTTGCAGCTTGGAAAATTTTGCTCACCCATGATGATGGTAGAGTGGCAGTAATAATTTCCTGACGCAAACGGCCAGCTACCTGCTGGAGTTGTCGCCAATTGCCAACATCTAAGTGCAAAGAAGAATATGGCAAATCAGCGGCTAATGACTCTGAACTGTTGAGAGTTTCTAAAAATTCTCGCAAAATTTCTGCCCCAATGACAAAACCCGGTACTACCGGGTAGCCACGCTGCATAATTCTGCTCAAGTAAAATGCTTTGTCACCTACTTTGGCGCGGTCTTGGAGTTTAATTTGGTCAAGCCAGTAGAGTTTGTCCACTCAATTTTTTGTTCTCAGTTGTCATTCATTTGCTTGGGTCACCGTAATGACCGTTTGTGTACACTTAAGCTCGAATCCTCTCTGGTACTTAACGTCAAATTTCTCTGTTTTCTCTGAGTCTACATCCTCTGAATCTTAGAGTAGTTACTCTGCCAGAATTTTTGACTGTTGCAAAGGCGCAATCGAGAATAAGTAATGCTGTGACCAGGGATTAGTTTGTATTTAAAATTACGCCGTTGAATACTCGCAATCTCAGCTGATTGTAAACCGCTTGTGAAATCACCGATGCGCTTCTAGTTTTTTGACTCTGTTTTTAGCACAACTTAATTTTAGAGAATCAGAAGCAAAATCTGAAAACTTCACCAGGATTAACTTATTGCTGAAATTGACATTCGTTAACACTAATGATTAGTGCTTAAATTGTATTATCTTGGGAATTCATAATTTTCTTTAATTCATCCTATTTCTACTCCTTAAAACTGTTATCTCACTTAATTATTGAGTGTATGGTTAAATTTAGCAATTTGCAGTACATTATGCAGATTAAATTATTTTACATAACTAAATATCGATATAATAAGTTTTAAATTTAGTAATTTTTATTTAACAGATAAAAATTCCTGAAATTTTATATTGGAATTATATGTATCTAGCCCAAGGTAGATTTTGGCTCAGAAAATTAGACAAAATTGAGAATTTGTGGCAAAAAGACTTCAAAATCACAACCTTAATCAGTCAAAAACTTGGCGAAGGAACTAGAATCTCTTCTCAACCTTTGTGAGAAAATATGGATGCAGATCTTAACCAAATAGCAATTTTTATTGTTGACAATTGTTGTTAAATGCTGAATTAAACCAAGTATTATTAAACACTTATCATTGTAATTATTGATGACCAACGATTGGCTAAATATTCTCTTTAGGCTGTGCATAGCGTTGCTAAGTGGGGCGATTATTGGCTTAGAACGTCAACTGCGACACAAGCCAGCAGGTTTAAGAACTCATATGTTAGTCAGCCTTGGCTCAGCTCTTTTTACCCTCATACCTCTGCATACAGATGGGCTACAAGCCAATGCTGATGCACTCAGCCGGGTAATTCAAGGTATAGCAGCTGGGATAGGATTTTTGGGTGCTGGTGAGATTTTACGCGAATCTTCTAACGAATCACAGCGCGCAGAAGTTCACGGATTAACATCTGCTGCGGCTATTTGGGTATCAGCGGCTTTAGGAATTGCTGCTGGATGTAACTTGTGGCAATTAAGTTTAATTGGTGCGGCTCTAACTTTCCTAGTTCTCAACCTTTTTAAAGCATTAGAAAGATGGAATTAGTTAATTAATTTTGGATTTTGGATTTTCCAATTAAAAATCTCGAATTTATTTAATTGAACAATTCTAAAGCCTTAGCAAAGATAGGTACGTCGATTCTGGTTTGGAGAATTAATTTTACTAAAGTAATCAAATCCCAATTAGGTTTGATATCGTTCTCAATTGTTTTACTAGCTGCATAAAAGCTGACATCGTTGCAATTCAGTTCATTAGTAGTACCACTTTGTAATTGCCCTTTTTGATAGTCCCAAGAAACTGATTTACCACGTAAAGTAAATTGAAACCATAATATTTGATCATCTTTTAATTCAAAGAAAACATCTAAGTATGGTTCCTCTCCTTGGAACCACATTCTTGTTATCCCTGGTTGTTGGCATTTTTTGAGTAGGCTTGGCTCAATTTCTCGTAATGATGCACCTAGTGCAAGAATTTCGTCTTTATTTAATAGGTAATTTTTTTGAGGCATATCTAATATTTAATGTATGTTTATCAGTTTGTTATCTAGGTGAAAGGTGATAAAATTTTTCCCAAATAAAATCCAATTACTTTTAAGTAATACTAAATCCCTTGATTAAAAATTATGAAAAACTAAGTTTTATGAAGAAAATAATCTGATTAAAATAGCTAGCTTTTAGATTTAAATAATATTAATAAAAATTGGGAATTTTTGCCGGATAGCACCCTTATTGATATTCTCAGGATTTTGATAAGCTGATGAAGCTTCACACTTTATTATGTTGGCTTAGTAAAGTGGATTTGGCAATGATATTTCTCCGGCTTTTACCAATAGAATTTGGGATGAATTCAACCACTGTGAGTCAAAAGAACCAAGGTGAGTTGTGGTAATTAAAGTTTGAAACCTGTCTTGAATCGCATCGAGTAACTGATTTTGGCGATATAAGTCTAGCTCTGCTAAAACGTCATCCAACAAGAGCAGAGGTGGTTCGCCAACAACTTCTTCAATTAGTTGTAACTCAGCTAATTTCAGAGCTAGTACTAGGGTGCGCTGCTGACCTTGAGAACCGTATTGACGCGCGGGTGTTTGGTTAATAATTAATTCTACTTCGTCGCGATGAGGGCCAACAAGGGTAGTGCCTTGGCGTTGTTCTGCAATAGTTCGCTGCTGAATTTTGTTTAAGAAAGCTTGTTGTACTTCTTGGGGATAATTTTCTCCCAAGGGAACATTGGGTGCATATTTAATTTGCAGTTCTTCCGTACTACCACTGATGCTGGCGTGCCAATTAGTCGCAATTGGGGCTAGCCTTTGTAGCGCTCGTTCACGTCGTCTAATAACGCGTGTACCTGTGGTAGCTAACTGGGCATCCCAGACAGCCAATTGTTCTAACTGCTGGCTACTGAGTGCTGAATCTTGAGTCTGTTTTAAAAATGCATTGCGTTGTCGCAAAACCTGATTGTACTGCTGCAAAATGTGAGCATATACAGGTTCAAGTTGAATTAATAAGGTGTCTAGCCAACTACGACGGCCTTCTGGGCCACCACGTACCAAGTCTAAATCTAAGCTAGAAAACTCTACAGCATTTAAAATACCAAGAAAATCCATTTGGCGACGCACAATTTCACTATTGAGCGCCACTGTACGCCGACCATTGCGGCGTAAGGTTAAAGTCAAGTCACTAATACTAGATTTGCGCTCTAGGGAAGCATTAATTTGCGCGATCGCTTCTCCTTCTTGCACTAAATCGCGATCGCGGGCCATACGATGCGATCGCAATGTCGCTAATAACTCCACTGCCTCCAACAAATTTGACTTTCCCTGAGCATTATTGCCTACCAAAATTGTCTTGGCAGCCGTAAATTCCACTTTCTGGTCTTTGTAATTACGAAATTGTCTCAGGTGAATGGATTGGAGAAACATAGTGGAGAGATGAGATAGCAGGGGTGTGGGCTGATGAGGGAGTAGGGGGAGCAGGGGGGATGAGGGAGTATTTTATCTTCCTTCTCATTGCCTCCTCATCCCCCTCATCTTCCTCATCTTCCTCATCCCCCTCATCTTCCTCATCCCTAATTACACGGTCTTTTTGCCCATGAATCGGAAGAATAGCTTCTCCAATTCCACCCAGACAAACATTAAGGCACTAAAACCAATACAAATAGCTAATTCTGTACCATTGATATAGTGAGTACCAAAGAAGGCTCGCAGGGGTGGAACGTAAACTAGCATGAGTTGCAAAATTGTGGTAACCACCACAGCACCCAACACAAATTTATTGGAGAGGGGATTCATCTCTATAGTGAGTTGGTTATTTGAGCGAATAGCTATGGCATGACCCATTTGGGCAATACACAAGGTAGTGAATACCATTGTTTTCCAAGCTTCAGGATTGCCTTGATAACCTGCTGCATGGGTATGGTTGTAAGCCCAAGCCATTAAAGCAATAGAAATAATCGCAAAGACAATCCCAATACGAACCATGTAAGAACCCAATCCCCTAGCAAAGATACTTTCGCGGGGGCTGAAGGGTGGACGTTTCATCACATCTGGTTCTGGGGGTTCCACAGCTAATGCTAGGGCTGGTAAACCGTCTGTTACCAAGTTCATCCACAGAATTTGTAAAGGTGTTAGAGGAACACCGCCCAAACCGATTAAAGGTGCAGCCGCAATTGTCAGTACTTCACCGATGTTACTGCCCAGAATGTATTTAATAAAGCGGCGGATGTTGGTGTAAACTACTCTACCTTCCTTAGTAGCGGAAACGATGGTGGCAAAGTTGTCATCTAGCAGCACCATGTCGCTAGCTTCTTTACTCACATCTGTACCAGTAATACCCATCGCAATCCCAATATCGGCTTGCTTCAAGGCTGGAGCATCATTAACACCATCACCAGTCATCGCCACAAATCTACCACGGCGTTGCAGAGCTTTGACAATTCGCAATTTGTGTTCTGGGGAAACCCGCGCATAAATGCTGACTAAATCTACATTTTGCTCCAGTTCCTCATCACTCATGCGCTGTAATTCTTGCCCTGTAAGCACACGAGAACCTTCTTCTGCTATGCCTAAATCAGCCGCGATCGCTTTGGCTGTTAATTGGTGGTCACCTGTAATCATCACTGGACGAATCCCAGCTTGGCGACATTCTTCCACTGCAGCTCTGACTTCTGGGCGTGGTGCATCTAGCATCCCCACTAGTCCCAGCCACACCAAATCTTTTTCAGAGGCTTCATCTGAACCTTCTGGGGGGATTGCTGCCCAAGGTTTGTAAGCGAAACCTAGTACTCGCAACCCCTTACTCGCCATTTGGTCATTTTCTGTTAGAACTTTTTGGCGTTGTTCTTCTGTTAAGGGAGCTGAATTTCTACCCAGATAAATTTGACTGCAACGCGCCAAAATTAACTCTGGGGAACCTTTGGTAAACATTAAATAATTTTCGGATTGCAGAAAACCTGCGATCGCTGGATCAATTCCTGTGCCGGAAGCATCTCCTGTGGCAACTGCCTCAACCCGAGTAATTACACTCATCCGCTTCCGTTCTGAGGAAAAGGGAAATTCTCCTACCCTTGGCAATTTACTTTCCCATTGATCTTTTTCAATACCAGCTTTCCCTGCGAGGGTCATTAATGCCCCTTCGGTGGGGTCGCCCAAAATTGCCCATTCGCCTTGTTCTTTTTGCAGCACTGAATCATTACAAACAGCACAAGCTACTAGCAAGGCAGAGATTTCGGGATATTCATCTACAGCAATTGTTTGTCCGTTGAATTGAAAATCCCCTGTGGGTGCATAACCTTGCCCTGTAACCCGGAAAATAGCATTATTTGTATAAACTGATTGCACGACCATTTTGTTCTGAGTCAGGGTGCCTGTTTTATCAGAACAAATAGTGGTGACTGAACCCAAGGTTTCTACCGCAGGGAGTTTGCGAATTAAGGCATTTTGTTTGACCATTCGCTGGGTTCCCAATGCCAAGGTGACAGTGATCACGGCGGGTAAACCTTCAGGAACCACAGCCACTGCCATACTCAAGGAAACTTCTAATAGTTCTTGTAAGTTGCTAAAACCTCTGGCCTGGATAATACCGCCAATAACAACAATTGCCACCAGAATTAAAGAACCGCTAACTAGGACATTACCTAGTTGTGTCATCCGCTGTTGCAAAGGCGTTGGTTCGCTTTCCACCGACTGTAACAAAGTCGCAATTTTGCCTAACTCTGTTTTCATCCCAGTGCTAGTAACTAGAACTTTGCCCCGTCCTTGGACAACTTCTGTGCCTTGATAGACAACATTAATGCGATCGCCTAATCCTGTGTCTTCAGGTAATTGTAATGTGGCTTGTTTATTAACAGCTTCTGCTTCACCCGTGAGCGCCGATTCCCGCACTTGTAAATTAGATTGTTCAATCAAGCGCCCATCTGCGGCTATCTGTACCCCAGCTTCCAGCAGCATCACATCCCCAGGAACGATTTCCTTAGCGGCGACATCCAAAAGTTTGCGATCGCGGATGACTCGCACTAAGGGAGAGGAGAGTTTTTTCAAGGCTGCGAGGGCTTTTTCAGCACGGCTTTCTTGCACATAGCCGAGGATACCATTGAGGATGACAATCGCCATAATCGCGATCGTATCTTTAAAGGGTACTTCCCCAGGTTTGAGGTTACCTCCTTGCCAAGCCACGAGGTCTAAAACCCCAGAGATGATAGCTACAGCAATCAGCATCAACAACATAATGTTCTTGAACTGATCTAGCAGAATCTCCCAAGCGCTACGGCCACCATGTTCCTCTAGTTCATTGGGGCCATATTTGTGCAACCGTTGTTCCACTTCTTGGGGTGTCAAGCCACTGTCTGCATTACTATCAAGCAGTTCGAGCGCTTTTTCAACTTCTAAACTATGCCAAACGGCGGCACTTTCAGGCAGAGAATTAGCAGACATCACTTAAGTTACAGGAAAAGGTTACAAAATTCGATCATAATTTAGTGATGGTCAGAAAACCATCCACTAAAGTTACATAAAGGCTCTCGCCAGTTTGTATCAGTTCAGTTTAGATGTGATTCCTGACATTTGTCATCTGAAGGTTGTTCGCGTAGCGTCTTTGCAGGAGAAGGATGAAGGGTTAAGTATAAACTTAAGTCACCATGCAGGTTGCACAGCAGCCAAAAGTTAGGATAATTGGTTTTAATTTTGCATCGTAAATAAATTTTGGCGGTTTGTATCGTCAATTTAGATTCCAAATTTCATCCTTTACCCTTTATCCTTTTTTTATGTGTTATTTCCTACGGAAGAGATTTTTGGAACACATTGCACTGATAATTATAAGCAGCACCAGTCTGAAACTTGGTCACATGGGATGTACCACAATTTATTCTAGGCGTGCTAAACGGTTAAATGAATATGCTTAATATGAGTTTTGCACTCCCCAGTATGACCGTTAGTCAGATGTTTGGTCAAAGAACAATTCGACCGTTAACTGCTGCCGCCTTGGGTGGTATTGCTTTTATTCAAGATAGACTTATTGCCATTGATACTGTTAAAGGGCATCTGCTAGAGATTGACCCAATATCTGATAACAGTAAAATACTGAATCCGCATCAAGTTAAGGAATTTACCGATGTCACAGGTATAGCAGTTTGGGAAGATACCCTGTGGGTAACCCGTGGTAATACTGTTTATCGCTGCCAATTCAATGCTTTAGGACTAGAGCATTTTGTGACATTGCCTTATGCGGCTGAGGGTATTGCTGTTTGGGAATCTACAGTCTATATCAGCTGCCAAAAGCTAGGCTATATCTTAATTTATGAATCCGATAGCCGCAAAGAAATCACCAGATTTTATGCCCCAGGTGTAGGACGAGAAAATTTAACAGTCAGTCAAGATACTCTATGGGTGAGCGATCGCACAGAGCAAACAGTCTATTCTATGGATCGGGCAACGGGAGAAATTCAATTTAGTGTACTCACACCCTTTGACTCTCCTACAGGCATCGCAGTACATAAAGATGGAGAAACAGGCAAAGAAAGTCTTTATGTCGCCTATGCCTCAGAGGAGCCTTATATCCGGGATAATCCTAATGCCGATCCCAATCATGAACTAACATACCGCGATCGCACTTTTATTCATCCCCTGTATTATCATTACGAACCAGAGAAACGCTACGCCCTCTCTAATGGCTACCTGATTGAAATGTCCTATGCTGAGGAAATTGCTCCCTTAGAAGAGGTATATCTCACAGACTTAGAGTGGCGGATTGCTTTACCATCAGAAACCGAACGCCAAAAAGTTAAACACGTTGAACCCATTGGGCTACCTTTTACAGAAGAAGTCATTGATGGGCAACGGGTAGCAGTATTTAAATTTGATACCCTTACTCCTGGGGAACGCCATATCTTTGGCTGGAAAGCTACTTTAGAAGTGCGCGGTATTAAGTATCGCATTACACCCAAAGATGTGGAAGATATTCCCCCAGTTGACCCAGAATTTGCTAGCCGCTATCTGGTAGATGATGATGAGTTAGCAATGGAGACCAGCATTGTCCGCCGGGCTGCACGCGATGCAGTGGGTTCGGAAACTAATCTACTGCGGAAAATGTACAGTATCCGTAATTATGTTTACGATGAACTGTCGTATGGTATTAAACCATATATCGATACACCAGACGTGGTTTTAGAACGGGGTGTAGGTTCCTGTGGCGAATATGTAGGTGTATTGCTGGCTTTGTGTCGATTGAACGGCATTCCCTGCCGCACAGTCGGTAGATACAAATGCCCGCCAAATGGAGAATTGCAAGGTATACCCCTGCAACCAGACTTTAACCATGTGTGGTTAGAGTTCTACGTTCCCAATTTTGGTTGGTTGCCAATGGAATCTAACCCTGATGATGTTGGTAACGCCGGCCCTTATCCCACACGCTTTTTCATGGGCTTATGCTGGTATCACATCGAAATCGGCAAGGGTGTTTCTTTTGAAACCATCAGCAGTCAAGGTGTGCGTCTCACCAAAGAAGAGATCCCCCTTGGCGACCTGGCAATCAATCATATTAGGTTTACAATTCTTAAAGAATTACCACCTTTCTAAACATTGTAGAGACGCGATTCATCGCGTCTGTAATCTATCCCCCAATTCACCCATTCACCCTTAAACTAGGCATTGGATGGGAATGTGGCCGGGGCTGATCGGCAAAATCACAAATAGAACGAAATGGACAATAGCGACAGTGAGAACCGGGATTAGGGGGGAATATTTTGCTAAAATCTTTGGTTTCTTGGTGATATTTCTGTAAATCTTGCTGATGCTTTTGGGCAATATGTGCCAATTCAAATTCTAAGGATAGTAATTCTTGATGAGTGATGTGAATTAAGTCAGATTTTTTACAAAGCTCTAAATTATAAAATGATGCAACAGCTTCCTGTTCAGGGTAAAGATAACGGGCAGCAAGGAGATAAACTAATGCTTGTCGCTGGTCAAAAGCAGCTTTGCCAGTTTTAAAATCTAAAATATGTAAAGTGCGATCGCTGTCAATAAACACACAGTCCATCGCTGCGTATAACCGGAAGCAGTAATCATCCTGGTCAATTAAAATAGGTTTGGGAAAGCCTTCGTCACCGGGCGTTAATTGGATGATGTGTTTATTCAACAGCAACGGCGCATTGTGATATTTTTTCAAAATTTGCAGCACTCGCTGTTGAACTTCTTCAGAGGAGTGGCTTAATTGCAGTAACTGAGCAACTTTTTCTACACCATCTGTTTGGCTTAACAAATGTCGATGATGATGAAATTCATAAACGCCTTTTTGGGCTAGTATGCCTATCTTTTGGGGTGGAGTCGCCGTAGCTAACAGTGCTTTGACTTTCGGTTCATGCTGACGTGCTTTGACAAACCCCCGTCTCATCTGGCAATGCCAGCGTTCTTGCCCGGTAGCTGGGGCAACTAAAGACCAAAGGTGGTAACTGGCAAAAGGGCGATCGGGGATTGACATTGCTAACAAGCAGTGAGAAAAATAACGGTGGGGATACTTGCGGACTACGCACGCTTTGCGGGAAGCTTCCTATAGTAAAGAAGTTGGAAGGGAGACAGTGGCAAAAATGAGCGCTAGTAGCAAATCCAGCAAAATTCAATTTGGTACCGATGGTTGGCGAGGAATTATTGCCGATGACTTTACTTTTCCCAATGTGAGAAAAGTAACAAGGGCAATCGCTAGCTACTTAGAAACGGCCTATAGCAAAGACAGACCAGTTCTTGTTGCCTACGATACTCGATTTTTAGCTGACCAGTTTGCCCAGACAGCCGCCCAAGTCTTAGCTGACTTGGGTTGGACGGTAAAAGTAACAAATCGGGATTGCCCAACACCAGTAATTGCCTACAACGCCCGTCACCTAAATTCGGCGGGGGCGTTGATGTTTACTGCTAGCCATAATCCTGCGCCATACTGTGGGATAAAATATATCCCAGATTATGCTGGCCCTGCCACACCAGAGATTACTGATACTATTGTGGCAAATATAGAAAGTGCATCAGATGCACCGGCTAGTAGTAATCCATCGGGTTCTATTTCTATTTTCGATCCGAAACCAGATTATCTGCAATTTATCTACACCTTAATTGATGTAGAAAAAATCAAAAGTGCCCAGTTAAAGGTAAAATACGATGCTTTGTATTCTACCTCTCGTGGCTATTTAGATGAAGTTTTGCAACAATGTGGGGTGCAATTAGAAAGTTTCCACACTTGGCGTGATGTATTGTTTGGCGGTGGAATGCCAGAACCCAAGGGAGAACAATTAGTTGAATTGATCGAAGCAGTACGCGCCGATCAAGCCGATTTGGGTTTAGCAACCGATGGTGATAGCGATCGCTTTGGGATTGTTGATGAACAAGGTAATGTCCTCACCCCCAACACTGTGCTGCTAGTTTTAGCACGTCATTTAATTAAAAATAAAGGTAAAAGCGGCGCTATTGTCCGTACTGTAGCCACAACTCACTTGTTAGATAATTTCGCAGCTAAATACGGGCTGCCAATTTATGAAACTGCCGTAGGCTTTAAATACATTGGTGCAAAAATGCGGGAAACCACCGTATTAATTGGTGGTGAAGAATCGGGCGGTTTAAGCATAATCGGTCATATTCCCGAAAAAGATGGCGTTTTAGCCGATATGCTAGTAGCAGAAGCGATCGCCTACGAAGGTAAACCTCTGAGTCAGTTAGTTAAAGAAGCGATCGCCGAAGCTGATGGCCCGCTGTACAATAATCGTCTGGACTTGCACCTTACCGAAGCGCACAAAACTGCTGTCATCGACTCCTTTACCAAAAATCCCCCTAAAGAGGTAGCGGGAATTAAAGTTAAAGAAGTGGGTCGTAAAGACGGAATTAAGCTGTATTTAGAAGAAGGTAGCTGGATATTGCTGCGTCCCTCGGGTACAGAACCTCTGGTGCGCGTTTATTTAGAAACTAACTCACCAGAAAAACTTACCCAAATCGCCCAAGAAATGGAAAGTGCGATCGCTAAACTAGAATAAGAGTTTTAACCGCCGATAAACGCAGATGAACGCTGATAATTATCTGTGTTCTTCTGCGTTTAGTTTTGGTTTTATTGAATTTGTTATGAAAAGTATTGCTAATTTGCTGATATCTGTAGTTATAGCTGTGTGGGTAATGGCGATCGCTATTCTCTCAGTGCAAAACGCTACATTAGTATCTTTAAAGTTTTTGAGTTTCCGATCAATTCAAATACCAGTTGGTTTGGTGCTGGCTTTTTGCGTTTGTCTTGGCTTAGTTGGCATAGCTTTGCTGCAACCTTTGTGGGGATTAGCTGATGGGCGCGGTAATTCTCGATTAGATGAGGATGCTGAATTTTTTGTTGATGATGAAGATTTTTGAAGTCCGCAAAATTTCAACCTAGAGCTATCTATAAGAACTTACCTTGTTTTATATTTTTAAATCAACTTTGTCCAAATGCAGTTTGAATGGAATCCAGACAAAGCATCTCGAAATTTGCAAAAACATGGTGTTTCGTTTCAGGAAGCAGCTACAGTATTTGGCGATCCTTTATCTACAACTTTTCCCGATCCTGACCACTCTATTGGAGAGAGCCGATACGTTACTATCGGTTTATCTCGGTTTAGTCGGTTACTGATTGTAGCTCATACCGACCGAGGTGATCGCATTCGGATTATCAGCGCGCGGGAAACTACACGTCAAGAGCGAGGATTTTATGAAGAAGGAAACTAAACACGAACCAGAAGATGAGTTACGTTCTGAATATGACTTTTCCCAACTCAAAGGCGGTATTCGAGGAAAATATGCAGAACGATACCAAGCAGGAACTAACTTGGTATTGTTAGATCCTGATGTTGCTCAAGCCTTTCCTAATGCTGAAGCAGTTAATGACGCATTGCGTTTGTTAATACAAATTGCCCAAAGACAACAAACTGAGTAATACATAAAAAAGCCCTCAGACCAGAAGCCTGGGGCTATCAAAACAAAGTCTGCCGAACCATGCTATTAGAGTTTTTAGAAAGAGCGATCGCTCTGCCATAAAATCAAAATGTCCATTCGTGGTAAACAATTTAGAAATAATGAAATTTTAAATTCACTAACATTTACAGATTTAAATCTAACGGCTGAACAAATTTTTTCAGCACGTTATTAATATGATTAAAAATTAGCAAGTTCACCAGTCAATGCTATTATTAACAATAAATTTTATGATTAATCTTCCATTGTTTGCCAATTCAGTGGCATAGTTTGACACATATTCATACATAATTGATATGTGATTTGTCTGAATATTTCCTCGGCTTCTTGTGGGAGAAAGGGAAATAATTCTTCAGTAGCGATCGCAAACCGAATTGGTACAGGTGCATAGCTATAAAAATCAGGTGCCAGCTTCATGAGTTTTTGCTGCACTAAATCGTTAATCCACAATACTAAAGGAAAGGGAAAATTGTGTAAAAAATCATCCCGCAAGCGATTCAGAGAAACTAAAAAATCATCTACATTCTGAAGTGATTCTATCCCAAAGACAATAACAGCATTAGGCTGTGGAAAACTGATTGTAGTTGTCATGGTGGAATAGAGACTATGAGATGAATTTCGCAAGTTAATTGCTAAAATTTCTAACCCAGAACGCTGTCTTAACTCTGCTAATATCTGTTCTTGCAAACCTGCGTAATTGCAGCGTACTAAAATTAAAGTGAATCGTCCTTGGGCATTGGTAATTGCCCTACTAAGAGTAGTAAGCGATCGCTCATGTTGGACAATCACATCATCTTGATGGTTTGGCTTATTCATAACGGCGATTGTTTCGCTGCCCTGAGAACAGGTAGAATAAACCACTGCCATTGTTGACTATGACATGCAAACGCGAACAAACTTATTGATAAAGTTTGGTAGTTCGCTTCGCTACTACCGCTTTGTTTATATACCACTTTTCGTTATCAATTTTTTTAAGCCTCTGTAATTTATAATACTCAAGCTTTACTTAACTGCCTAGAGTTATGCTGTTTAAGATCTGTATCAAAAAATAATTGTTAGTAGAGAAGCAAGCGGATAATAACTTGATGGCTAAGAATTGTTGGAAACATCAACATTCTTCGGATGCATTACTAGGGCGCTTTAGCGATTTCTTAACGAAAATCAAAATACTTATGAGTAATTGCAGTACAGAATAGTTTTCAGTCGCAATTTCATTACAGATATGTCCCAACCGACAATAGAATCAATCCTACAAGAACACCGCTTATTTCATCCGACTGCTGAATTTTCGCAAAAAGCTCATATCAAAAGTCTGGCAGATTATCAAATTCTTTATGATCAAGCTAAAGCCGATCCACAAAAATTTTGGGCAGAATTGGCGGAAAATGAGTTGCATTGGTTCCAAAAATGGGACACAGTCTTAGATTGGCAACCACCTTTTGCTAAATGGTTTGTTGGTGGTAAGACTAATATTTCTTATAACTGTCTTGACAGACACCTGACTACTTGGCGCAAAAATAAAGCTGCACTGATTTGGGAAGGAGAACCAGGAGATTCGCGGACTCTCACCTATGCCCAATTACATCGAGAAGTTTGCCAGTTTGCTAATGTACTCAAACAACTAGGAATCCAAAAAGGCGATCGCGTGGGGATTTATATGCCCATGATTCCAGAGGCAGCGATCGCAATGTTAGCTTGTGCGAGAATTGGCGCACCCCACAGCGTTGTGTTTGGTGGTTTCAGTGCTGAGGCTTTGCGCGATCGCTTAATTGATGCGGAAGCTAAGTTAGTGATAACGGCTGATGGTGGTTGGCGCAAAGATGCGATCGTTCCCCTCAAGGAACAAGTAGACAAGGCGATCGCCAATAACGCTGTCCCCAATGTGAAAAATGTGCTGGTAGTGCAACGTACAGCGCAACAAACGCACATGGAACCAGGACGTGACCATTGGTGGCATGATTTACAAAAGGGTGTATCAGCCGATTGTCCAGCTGAACCAATGGATAGCGAAGATTTGCTGTTTATTCTCTACACTTCTGGTAGTACTGGCAAACCTAAGGGCGTTGTTCATACCACGGCAGGGTACAACTTATATACCCACATCACCACCAAATGGATCTTTGATTTAAAAGATACGGATGTATATTGGTGTACTGCCGATGTCGGTTGGATTACGGGGCATAGCTACATTGTTTATGGCCCACTTTCCAACGGTGCTACAACTCTAATGTATGAAGGTGCGCCCCGTGCTTCTAATCCTGGCTGTTTCTGGGATGTAATTGAAAAGTATGGTGTCAATATTTTTTATACTGCACCTACAGCCATTCGTGCCTTTATTAAAATGGGCGAACATCATCCTAATAAACGCAACCTATCTTCGTTACGTTTATTGGGGACTGTCGGCGAACCAATTAACCCAGAAGCTTGGATGTGGTATCACAAAGTCATTGGTGGCGAACGCTGCCCAATTGTTGATACCTGGTGGCAAACTGAAACTGGCGGGATTATGATTACAGCCCTACCTGGTGCAATTCCGACCAAACCGGGTTCTGCAACGCTTCCTTTCCCTGGCATTCTTGCAGATATCGTAGATTTGGATGGTAACACTGTACCCAACAATGAAGGCGGTTATTTAGCAGTGCGTCACCCTTGGCCAGGAATGATGCGTACAGTTTATGGCGATCCCGAACGCTTCCGCCGTACCTACTGGGAACATATACCCCCCAAAGATGGCCAGTTTACATATTTTGCTGGTGATGGAGCCAGACAAGACGAAGATGGTTACTTCTGGGTAATGGGGCGGGTAGACGATGTATTAAATGTATCAGGACACCGCCTGGGCACAATGGAAGTAGAATCAGCCTTAGTTTCCCACCCAGCAGTTGCAGAGGCTGCGGTAGTAGGTAAGCCAGATGAACTCAAAGGTGAAGAAGTTGTGGCTTTTGTGACTCTCGAAGGGACTTTCCAAGCCAGCGATGATTTGAGTAAAGAACTCAAGCAACACGTTGTCAAAGAAATTGGTGCGATCGCCCGTCCTGGGGAAATCCGCTTTACTGACGCTTTGCCAAAAACGCGATCGGGTAAGATTATGCGGCGCTTACTACGAAATCTGGCTGCAGGGCAAGAAGTATCGGGCGATACATCAACTTTAGAAGACCGCAGTGTGTTGGATAAGTTGCGGGAAGGGGCGTAAATAAGTCAAAAGTCGGAGAGACGCGATTAATCGCGTCTGTACAAAAGTTAAAAGTAAGGGTAAGGGGGAATGGGAAAAACCTTTAACCTTTTCCCTTTACCCTTTCCCCCTTAACCTCTCCTACTCAATTAACGATCGCAGTGAGAGTTTGGAAGAAACTCGGATAAGAAATCGCAGCAGCTTCAGCGCGGTGAATGGTGGTTACGCCATTGGCTACTAAGGCGGCGATCGCTAAACTCATGGCAATGCGATGATCGGTATGGCTATCGACATCTGTACCAACTAAGGGAGTACCGCCAGTAATTTCCATCCCATCGGGTAGTTCGCTGACCTTAGCTCCCATTTTATTGAGTTGTTGAGCCATGACCGTAATGCGATCGCTTTCTTTTACCCTTAATTCGGCTGCGTCGCGAATAATTGTTGTTCCTTCGGCAAATACTGCTGCTACTGCTAAAATCGGAATTTCATCAATCATTCTGGGGATGATATCACCAGCTAAAGTGCAGCTTTTTAAACTACTGGAACGTACCCTAATATCAGCTACTGGTTCACCTGCGACTTCTCGCTGATTTTCCAGTTGAATATCTGCTCCCATCAGCTCTAAAGCTTCTAAAATACCTGTGCGGGTAGGATTCACACCCACGTTTTCTACTACTAATTCCGAACCTGGAACAATTGCACCAGCTACCAACCAAAAAGCTGCGGAACTAATATCGCCGGGGACAACTACCTTTTGTCCAAACAATTGCGCTGGCCCGGTAACAGTAACACTATTAGTTTCGGGATCAACGCTGAGTTCTGCACCAAACGCCCGTAACATCCTTTCGCTATGATCGCGGGAAAGGGCGGGTTCGGTAACGGTAGTTTTTCCTTCTGTGGCTAAACCAGCGAGGAGGATACAGGATTTAACTTGGGCTGAGGCGATGGGAGAATGATAGTGAATTGGTTTGAGGGCTTGTCCAGCAATTGCTAGGGGTGCTAAAGAATTACCTTTGCGTCCCCAAATTTGCGCCCCCATTTGTTGTAGTGGTTTTACTACGCGAGACATGGGACGCGATCGCAAAGAATTATCGCCTGTGACCGTAAAAAAACGCCCTGCATGAGATGCTAACAATCCCAACATCAAACGCAAGGTAGTCCCAGAATTTCCGGCATTCAATACATCTATTGGTTCTTGTAAATTTCCTAAACCAATACCCTTCACCCGTACTAACTCTGTATTGAGTTCCGAAATTTCCGCCCCCATTGCTTGAAAACAACTAGCAGTACTGCGGGGGTCTTCGCCTAAGAGAAGACCTTGAATTTCCGTTTCACCTTGGGCGATCGCACCTAACATCAAAGCACGGTGAGAGATAGATTTATCACCAGGAATGCGAATACGACCTTGCAAGGATAGCCCTAAAGGAGGTCGTTGAATAATTAACTTATCTGAAAGGTCTTTTTGCGTTTCTAGGGTTATAACAGCAGCCGACATTAGGATACACTGGCTTTTGAATACATCGAAAGTACATGAGCGACTGCATATGCCGCTACTGTGGACTTCTTTACTTAGTATCGTATCGTCTTTTGCTCGCTCAAACTTAATCAAATCTTCCAAAATCAGTAAATTCGATGTCAATTGTGAAAAAGTCTAAATGTTTTGGATTTTTGACTTTGCACAACCTCTATAAAAAAAAATCTGACTCGCAACTTTAGTCCAAGCATAATTACTCATTTGGGTTGTCAACTCTTAAAAGTCAAGGTTAACCTGGATTTTGTACTGCCAAACGTGAATAAATGAATAATTTTATTCGCGCATTCGCTTAACGTCCTAGCTGTTATAAAACCAAAGAAAATCGTTCTTCTTGTGTTTTAGCAAATAATCCAGCTATATTAATTCCGGAATCTAAAGATTATTTACAAAATATTCCGTAACTTTACTTTTAAATCACCTTTCCGGAGAAAAATCGCAATTTTCGCTTTTTAAATTAGCACCCTAACTATTTGCATTTTTGTTTATTTGGCTTACCAAATTAGCAGATTCAGTTAATATCTAAGCATGTTTTACTATTAGTTTCTGACCATAGACTGCTAGAGACCCTGGTGTTGATTTCGTTTTGTTCACTAGCTTTTAGCCCTTATCGCTCCCATGCTGACCCATCACCGCAAGCCCGTGTGCTTATCACTTATTTCCACTGACCTGCCAGTTTGGTCTGTTGTGGAAACCGCCGGGACATTGTATCAAAAAGATACTGACCGCTTTCATTTGCTATTGACTGCACCGCCTTTAATTACCTGCGAAGTAGCGAGTTCCCTGAATGTTGAAGATAAGCTTCCGCAAAAGAGAAACAACGCACCCAGCAGTCCCAGAATTTTGTGGTTAGAGATTTCTCCTTACCGAGTAATCATGACGATGCAAGGTAACGCCGAAGTCAGTTATCGCCATTTCTGGGAACAGGGTGTTTATGGTATTAGTCGCTATTGGTTACCAACTGAGTCATGGCAAGCCAATGAGCCTATTCGTCTACGCAATTTTACTAATGCAATGGTACTTAATGGGCATCCATTACCAGAGCATTTACGGATAGAGTATGAATTGTGGTCAGACAAAGTCCAATTGGGGCGCTACATCCTCAATTTGGAAATTAGGCACTAATTGCAAATTATAAATTCTACTGTTTGAGATAAATCAAACAAACTTACCTGCCTCAATTTTCAATTTTGGATGACAATCTAACCATTTATGGTGCAACAGGTGCATTTACCATCCCCTTTGCTATCACAGCATTGGGGAATATTTTTTAATTTTAGACTTTGGATTTTGCAGTTAGCACCAGCTTACGCATTTTTCTCAAAGCTTTGAGGTGTTACTAACTATAATTTGGGGAATTTCCTGGTTTCCACTTTATATTGCAACCAATACTTGGTTTTTGCTCATCTTGTATAGGTTTACCTGCTAGCACAGCCTCAATCGCAGTACGTAAATCTGCACCTGTTACAGGCTTACCATTGCTGGGTCGGCTATCATCTAGTTGTCCGCGATAAACAAGTTTGCGTTCCCCATCAAATACAAAAAAATCAGGGGTACAAGCGGCAGTATAAGCCTTGGCTATCTCTTGGGTTTCGTCATAGCAACAGGGAAATTTAAATCCCAATTCTATCGCCATTGTTTTTAATAAATCTGGCGCATCATCTGGGTAATTTTCAACATCATTAGAGCTAATAGCTACAATTCCCAAATCACTTTCAAAGTAGTTTTTACCTATTAGCGCTAATTGTTCTTGAATGTGCTTTACAAAAGGGCAATGCCGACAAATAAACATTACCAAGAGAGCTTTTTTATCAGCAAAACTAGCTAACGAAATTATCTCTTGAGATACTACGTCTGGTAGCTGAAAATCTGGAGCCACAGTACCTAGAGGCAGCATTGTAGATGCAGTTAAAGCCATAGTTATAACCCTGGGAAATAATTGCTAATTCGTAATTAAGAGACAATTGATAAAATAAATCTTAAGTAGGGTGTGTTACGGCTGTGAAAGGATTTGGAGCTTAGAGACAATGAAATTTAGCCGTAACGCACCATCCCAGTGGTGCGTTAGGCGCTAGATAGTTCTTTTGCAACAAATTATCTTGCTAATCAGCGCCTAACACACCCTACAGTATTTATTTTTACTTTATAAATAATCTCTCAGTACAAGCCATCACTAATTATAACTACGAAATTACCCCCAGTGAATCATCCTTTCCGCACGACTACTACCTGATTGAATCCTTGGGGATTAAAATCGCCAAAGGAATAGGTAGAGAAGAAGAAATCACCTGTCAAGGGATCAATGGCTGCACCGATGGGGCCGTCTATTCCGGTTAAAAATTCTTGGCGAGTGGTAGGAATGGGATCGCCATTAGCATCAATATTATAGGCGCTGACTGTATCTGTATCTTGTTCTGCAACTAAAATGCGTTCGCTGAAGGCGTTGGCAGAGCCATCGCTAGTAAATTGTGGCATGGAAGCAGATACATAGATAAAAGCATCTGGCCCCCCGGTAATTTGCACTGATTTTGTTGCAGGTGCAATATTCCAAGTACCTGTACCATCGGCGGATACAGTTGTGTCATAAAAATTCCCAGTATCGTAGGAGGTAATTTTTAGCCTTCCTGCACCAGGGAAACCTTGGGGAACGAAAGTTAAGCCACCGACAGAAGGCTGATACCCAAGAGAAGTTAACTCTACTTGTTTGTCAGGATTAGAACTTCCAACTTTGATTTGCCCAACTGTGTTGTCATTCCAGGTTGTATAAAACAAAACGTTATTAGGGCCAAAAGCCAAGCCAGCATCATTCAACCCACCATTGAGGCCTGGTGCTGAGGAGAGCAACTTAGCCGAGCTTGTAAACCCTACAATACGATTATTAGCATCACGTTTAAGTGCGATCGCAAAAATTTCGGCTTTTTCTCCTTGCGGTGTTGAACCAATATACAAAGTATTAGGATCGTCAGCTTTAAAGGCTAATCCTACGTAAGGAGTTGGTAATCCTGGTAATTCACCCAAACTAGCGACAGTGTAAGAACTATTGAAGGGAGCAGCTAAAGTGAGAAATTGGCTGACTTGTTTAGCGTATTCAATTAATTCTTTGGCTGACTGGGTATTACACCACTCTTTTTTTGACTGAATAAATGTCTCTAGGGGAGCAGTTTTTCCGGTAGCACCTTTAATTTGAAATATGAAGTCGTTGTAATCCCAATCTGCTCCTTGGCTAGCCAGCATATCTTCTACACCAAAAGTCCCACCTTTCGTTGTTCCTTGTCCTAGTTGAGCAAAATGTACAGAACCGTCAGAATTAGCTGAGGCGATAGAGACTAGGGGATTTTTATCCTTGGCTGAATTGGGATTATCTAACAATTCCTTAATTTTTCCATCCGGTACCAGTAAGAAAGCAAACTGATCTCCAGCAGTCATGGCAAAGTTTTTCTCTCCTGAGAATTTGCCATCATTTCTTTCACTTTCGCCTAAATCACCGCTAAATTTTGCTCCTTCTGCTGCATCAGAAATTGCTAAGTAACCAGAATTAGAATTGCTGAGAACACGGCGCGCAGATTCTTGAATAAATTCCAAAGAACCTGGTTGTAATTTTTCCATTCCCTGCAAACTAAAAATTCCCAGTTCACTATGATAACTACCAGCATCAGCTAAAAACTCAATGCTGACTTTACCATCCGTGCCGACGGTAAATGTACCAGAATCTAAGGCAGATTGCTCTACTAAAATGCTTTGACCCTTTAAATTTAATATCGCGCTGTCATCTTCAGCTTTTAAAGCTAACAGTTCTTCACCTTGTAGCGATTGGTTTAACACTAGTTTGGCAAAGATTGCCCCTTCATCTCCAGGGGAATCTTGAACATTCAAATGCGAATCAAGATAATGTCCAAGTTCTTCTAATAAAACTGAGACTAATGCTTGTGGTTTTGTTGAATCACCGAATAATTCTTGCGCTAAATAGATGCTATCTCCAGCATAAGCTCCTTGAGCTTTTAATAAATCAACAGGCAAAATATCAATTTGGGGTATA
Organism: Calothrix membranacea FACHB-236; assembly: GCF_014696315.1. GTDB lineage: Bacteria > Cyanobacteriota > Cyanobacteriia > Cyanobacteriales > Nostocaceae > Aulosira > Aulosira membranacea. The sequence goes on along the minus strand of NZ_JACJPX010000024.1, from coordinate 61,439 downwards.
GACTCGCCATTAACGATCCCCACTATCAAATTTGTTGCCTGTTGCAGCTCCCAGCCTTTACCAAAAGCCAGTTGCATCTGATTAAGAAAATCTGGTTTCTGAAGAAAATTGTCTAACTTACTGCCTACTTCCAAAAGGGCAGAAGATAGTTCTAGCGACATCTGTCCGTGATATTTAGATTCCCCTAAAAAATCTGTAACACTACAGGAACTTGTTGGCAAAGTAGAGTTTTCTAGAGGATTAAAATAACTTCGCTCCGTTGCTGAGATAATAGATAAATCCATGATTGATAAGCTTTAGATATTTGGCATTTGGTTAGAATAAAGTTATGTCATATAATCATTACTTTGCCAATCAGTATATTTTGTTTGAATCTTTGAGGAATAAGTTAGTTTACAAATGCTTTTGTATTCTTAATATGAAGTATATAGACTGAGCGATAGTGAATAATCAACTTATTGTTGATAGATGAATACTTACGAGGCTAGCAAAAGTCTCGCTAGATCATAAATGTCTAAATTACTTATTTAGTTATTTACTATTAATTCTTTGCTCAAATAGTTTCGGTAATTTCTTAAGTGAGTCTACTTATTAAATAAAGTGTTGTAGATAATTTACTGGATAAAATAGCAAATTTTGGATATTTACATAATGCTTTATGCAAAAAAAAATATAGAGGCAAGAATTATCCTGCCTCTATATTTTTTTAAATTTTTAATATTAAAAATTAAAATTAGTATTTACAGATTTGCTAACAAACCAAAAATACCATGTCCTGTGACAACTTCTAATGCAATGAGGGAGACGAAACCAATCATTGCTAAACGACCATTGAGGAGTTCTGCATAGGTTGTAAATCCAGTGCGATCGCCTTGCTCATCTACATATACTTTAGGCTCGATCGCAAAGTTATTCATTAAACCTTGGTCGTCAACGATAGAAGCATTTGTACGCATAAGATTTTCCCGCTTTAATTCACTATGTAACAAAGTGTAACGCGTTTATTAATTTTTGTAAAGTAAATGAGTATCTTGAAGATGAAGCCCAAGGCAGAGATATGATAATGAATCGTTCTCATGGAGATGTCTCACGAACAGGCTAAACAACTGATTAGTAGGGACTCTCAACCACCAATCAAGTTTTAACTAGCAGATCATGGATCGATTCCGGGTAGAGGTTATTGCTAAAACACCAAATCCTCAGCAGGTGATTTACGCCGCCATGCACCAGGACTACACTGAGGCGTTCGTGTATGACGAACGGGACTCATGGCCCTCGGAGTCTCAATGTGGTGAAGTTATTGTGAAGCGACTTTTAGCAGGGGAGAGAGGACATTACGGGCCTCTAGAACATCCCCAAATTGTTTTTAACTGTGGCTTCTTCCCCCACAGTGTGATGCAACAGGCCCGTACTCATAGGGTAGCGGTATCATTTGATGTACAATCTCTAAGGTATACGGGTAACCAGTTTATTGATGTAGTGACTGGAAAGAAAGATATTGAAGATGTTTTCTATCTGCGTCCTGTTGGTTATTACACTGATAGACAAGGTAAAAAATATTATTACTCACCAGAGCAAAGAGCAAAAGACTTAGAGTGGTGTTTAGAAGCTGCTAAACGATATAAAGCTGACTTTGAAGGTGGTATGTCTGAGGAACACGCTAGAGGTAAAATGCCCTTTGATTATCGCCAGCATTTTGTAGTAAGTTTCAATTTAAGGTCTTTCTTACATTTCTGTGATTTAAGAAATAAGAAAGACGCTCAACTTGAAATTCAAAAGTTATGTGAAATGATGTGGCCCCATTTTGCTGAGTGGGTACCTGCGATCGCAGAATGGTATGAAAAGTCTCGTTTAGGTAAAGCTAGATTAGCACCTTAGCACCGCTACGCGGAATTTAAACTTTAGCTAACGTTACCATCTCAGATTGATCCTGATATTTACCCTGTCTTGCTTCGTAACTGATAGCGCAGGGTTCACCTGCTAAAAATAGCAATTGCACTACACCTTCATTAGCGTAGATGCGACAATCAGCGCTGGAAGAATTGGAAAATTCCAAGGTTAAATGACCTCGCCAAGCAGCCTCTGCAGGTGTTAAATTTGCTATAATTCCACAACGTGCATATGTGGATTTACCTATACAAATTACAGTTATATAGTCTGGAACAGCTAGCTTTTCTAATGCAACGCCCAATCCATATGAATGAGCAGGTAGGATAAAATAGCTACCATTTTCATCTGTATGTAGTTGGGTTGATTCCAAATTTTGTGGATTAAAGTTTTTAGGATCAATTACAGTGCCAGGAATGTGGCGAAAAATGCGGAATTCTGCAGGAGAAAGGCGAATATCGTAGCCATAGGAAGATAAACCATAGCTGATTACAGGACGAACCGCTACATCTGGCTCTGGTTGTACTTTTCTGACTAAACTTGGCTCAAAGGGGGAAATCATGCCCTTTTGAGCCATTTCTGTAATCCAGATATCGTTTTTAATCACAAGTTCAGGGCTAATTTAAATCGACTTACTAGGATATCGCGAAGTAGACCAATCTTTATGGGCTATGACTACGCCGGATCTCTGTAATTTGATCGGCTACATCTAACAGAGATTTTGGCATTTCGGGCCCGGTGAGGATGATATCAATATGGGAAGGACGTTTTGCTAAAAACGCTAATACTTCGTTTTCTGGAATCAAGCCAAAGTTAATCGCTAAACTTAACTCATCTAAGACAACGAGAGAATACTTACCTTCAAATACTACCTGTTGTGTATGTTGCCACAGCTTTTGTAAAGCCTCATTTTCCGTATCGTCTAGCTGGGGTGTGTCAATGCAACGAGGTAAATCGCAACGAATCCAATCTAAATTTTGACCCAATTGCATGGGTCGCTCGTGCCCTTGACGAATACCACCTTTGAGAAATTGCACGACTAACACTGAAGTACCTTGACCGGCAATTCTCAGTGCTTGAGCCATGACGTTAGTAAAAAAGTTACGGTGACTACTAGTAAAAACTTGTACTAGCCCGGCAATGGGAGATGCTACACTGAGGGTCGAATTGACACTTGGGGTATCTAACTGGGCAACCATATAACTGAGTTTAAAATATTACAAATTATCAAAGAGATATTGCTGAGGTGAGCGATCGCAAATCTAGCTGTATAATCAATCTGAATTTTACAAGTGTATTCTAGTTTGCAAGTTGCATTCTTAGTCAACCACTAGGTTTGTGTTCAAGTCAAGAGTTAATGATATTGACATGAATAGCTGCTAAAAGCAAGTGGCTGTAAAAATAGGAACGCAGTAATAATAGTAAGATTCAAGCAAAAAGTTGGGTGCAAGGGCTGAAAATCGTAGATGTTAGATTTCCCATTTGTTTGGGCACAACATGGTTGACAAGTAGTAAATTTGACAGGTGAGGAGCGAATTGTTGTGAGATTAGTGATTCTGGGAGGTTCAGGATCGGGGAAAAGCACTCAAGCACAAAGCCTTTGTAGACACTTTGAGATCCCTAAGATTTCTACAGGTGAAATTTTACGAGAAGCGATGTCTGGTGACAAGCCACTAGCTTTACGGGAAGACGCTTTGCGTCTCAGTGTTAATGCTAATTTAGGCGATTTGGGACACTATGCACAGCCATTCGTAGAAAAAGGGGAGCTAGTCCCGGATGAAATGATGATTGACTTGATTCGGATGCAGCTAACACAGGTTAATATCCCATCTGGTTGGCTATTGGAAGGCTATCCGCGTACGGCTTTCCAAGCAGAGGAATTAGATTTTTTATTGGAATATTTAGGACAAAAATTAGATTGGGCAATTTATTTACAAGTACCAGAAGCGACGATGGTGAATCGCTGTCTGGGGCGATCGCTTCCTGATGAGCAACCGGAAATCGTACAGCGCCGCATTGAGTTATTCTACGATCGCACTATCCCTATTTTGGAATATTATGACCGTCGTCGCCGTTTATTAACGATTAATGGCGACCAGTTACCGGACGCAGTCCATCAAAGTATTCTTAACCTACTTGCCGTTGCTTAAAAAAATCTTTAATTTAACTACCAAGTTTCATTACCTAAGTTTTGTGCTGACTCAATTATTAGGGGTCTAGAGAGATTGCAACACTAAGGTAACCTTAAGGCATATTCTCTTATGAAAATGTTGAGGAAACTCCAATGGCTTGGCAGCGTCCAGATGGTCGGCAACCCTTCCAACTCCGTCCCATCAACTTTGACAGTGGCTTTACCCGTTATGCGCCTGGTTCTGTGCTGACAAAATGTGGTGATACTCAAGTACTTTGTACTGTTAGCGTTACCGAAGGAGTCCCAAAATTTTTAGCTGGAAGTGGCAAGGGGTGGTTAACTGCTGAATATCGGATGCTACCAAGCGCCACCCAACAACGGCAAGAAAGAGAATTGATGAAATTATCTGGACGGACGCAAGAAATTCAACGCTTGATTGGGCGTAGCTTAAGGGCAGCAATAGATTTTGAAGTATTGGGCGAACGCACTTTAACTGTAGATGCTGATGTATTGCAAGCCGATGCAGGAACGAGAACAACCGCAATTACAGGTTCTTTTGTGGCGTTAGCTAACGCTATTTCCCGATTATTACAACAAGGAGTCTTAACGCGATCGCCCCTGTGCGGACAAATAGCAGCTGTCTCAGTAGGTTTATTGGAAGGAGAGGGATTTTTAGATCTCAACTATGTTGAAGACGTAGCTGCCACAGTAGATTTCAACGTCGTGATGAATCAAGATTTGGGAATCATCGAAGTGCAGGGAACAGCAGAAGAAGGCAGCTATACCCGCAGCCAGTTGAATCAGTTATTAGATTTAGCAGAAACAGGAATTCAAGAATTATTAATCGCCCAGCGAGAAGCGATTACAGATTGGAATGCGATATTTGTCGGGAGTTAGGGGTTAGGGGTTGGGGATTAGGGATTAGGGACTGGGGATTAGGGAGACAAGGAGACAAGGGGACAAGGGGACAAGGGGACAAGGGGACAAGGAGAAATCTCAATTACCCATTACCAAATGACAAATGACAAATGCCCAATGCCCAATGCCCAATGCCCAATCCCCACTAATGTTGTTAAAAGTTTCAAAAGTTAAAAAGGAGAACAGCTATAAGTTAGGTATGGTATTGCTGGAAGCAGGCAAAGTGATGATAAAGCCATGAACAAAAAGGTCGAAGTTCTACCAGATCAGTCGGCGCTAGTTGGACGGGCGCTAGAGTTGATTCTGTCTAAGATAGATACTGCTATTCAAGAGCGGGGGCGGTTTACCATTGCCTTGTCTGGTGGCAGTACACCTAAGCCATTGTATGAGGCGATCGCTCAGCAAAAACTGCCTTGGGATAAAATTCATGTGTTCTGGGGTGATGAACGTTATGTACCACCAGATCATCCCGATAGCAACGAGTTGATGGCGCGTCGTGCGTGGCTAGACCGCGTTAAGATGCCAGTGGCTAACATTCACGCCATCCCGACCTTGGAAGCTGATCCCGCAGTTGCAGCAGTGAAGTACGACAAGCATCTGCACAACTTTTTTAATACTGCACCTGGAGAGTTTCCTGCTTTAGATGTAGTCTTGCTAGGAATGGGTGATGATGCACACACAGCATCTTTGTTTCCCCACACAGAAGCGTTAAAAGTACGCGATCGCTTAATTACTGTGGGTAATAAAGATAGCAGTATCCGCATTACTTTTACTTACCCATTTATCAATGCGGCTCGCAGCGTTATGTTTGTAGTTGCAGGTGCTAATAAACGACCAGCGTTAGCTCAAGTATTTGCACCCGCAGCTGATGAATTTACTTACCCCTCCCGTCTCATTCAGCCCCAAGGTGAGCTTTGGTGGTTGCTAGATGCGGCGGCGGGTGCGGAACTCCAAACCTAAGTATCCTATCAGGAGTAATTGTGAGAATCGAAAGCTAGGATCTTTCTTATACCTAACTTTTGATACCAGCGGCAAGCCCGGGCGCGTCTACGACGGTTCGCCGTTAAGCCTTCCTGAAGGGTAGCCGCCACTGGGAGTTCTCTCTGCTTGCCAGTACCATTTTATGATGAGCTTGAACAAAGGCTTAAATCCATGATCGTCTGCCCTAATTGCAATCATCCCAATCCAGACGGCGCTGTCCAGTGTGAAGCATGTTATACGCCGTTACCAGCGACTAACAACTGTCCCAGCTGTGGGGCAACTGTGCAGGCAGATGCCGCTTTCTGTGGTCAGTGTGGTTTTAATCTGCGCGCTAATGCCGCAGCGCCCCCAACAGCGGTAGCACCTACAGTTGCTCCCGATGTTCCTTTAGAAGTACCACCGTTGGTTACTCCTGATCCACTTGTAGAACTGATACAACCTGATCCCTTAGCAATTGCTAATCCTCCTGCAGCTTCAACTTTACCGCCAACAGCGGTGGCAGTTCCCCCAGAAGTACCACCAGTAGCACCGTCACCTGTAGCAGTAGAAATTACTCCTGCACAACCTGTTGTTTCTGGGCAAGGTATTCCAACTCCACCACCTGAGCCAGAGCCAGTTGCTGCTATGCCAGAACCAGAACCAGTAGCAGCCGCACCAGAACCAGAACCAGAACCAGTGCCAGATCCACCTGCACCGGAACCAGTAGCAGCCGCGCCTGCACCCGCCGTTAGTCCTGCAAGAACGCAATTACAACAGGTAACGGCAAGTTTATTCCATGTTCAAAGCAACATGAATATTGAATTACCACAAACTTTGTCTGTAATTCATATCGGCAAACCTAATGACCGTATTCCCCCAGATGTGGATGTTTCTGGGTTTCCCAATTCAGAAATTGTCTCGCGAATTCATGCAGATATTCGCGTTGAGGGAGATGCTCATTATATAGAAGATGTGGGTAGTTCTAATGGCACCTACATCAACAATTTGCCACTATTACCGGGGAATAGACACCGCCTTCGCCCAGGCGATCGCATCAGTTTGGGTAAAGGCGATATGGTAACATTCCTCTTCCAACTCGCTTAGATAAATTTTGTAGTCAGAAGCTTTAGTTCTAATTTGAAGAACTAAAGCTTCTGACTACGAATAATTAAATTAAATTGAGATTTTTTAATCTTTGCGCTTCAACAAAAATACAGCCAGGATAATTCCTAAAACTGATAATCCCATCGTGACATTAAAGAACGGTAAATAATTACCAAAAATATCGCGGATATTACCAACAAGTAAAGTTCCTAGTAACGCACCCATGCCAAAGGCAGTAAAGACTACGCCGTAGTTTTTGGCATAATCTTGGCTCCGAAACAGAATTAAAGTAGATGTCGGCCCAATTGCTAACCAACCACCAAGGGCAAGATAAATCAAACTAAAAGCTACTAGGTAAGTTGTGATCGCTCCCTTAGTAGTACTGAGCATCATAATTGAGGCAATAATAATCAATACATAAGAAATGATTGCTGCATTTTTTGGTTTATATTTATCGGCAAGCCAACCAAATAACGGTCTGCCTAAACCATTAAACACTGCAAATAATGACACCGCATTAGCTGCTGTATTTTTATCTAAACCAATAATTTCTGTACCCACTGGACTAGCAATCCCAATAGCAGCTAACCCGGCAAAAGTACCAATAGTAAAGCATAACCACAAGCCGTAAAAGCTGAGGGATTTTAATAAAGGTGTATTAATCTTGCTTTCAGATTCACTCAGTTTAACAGGCGGTGTCCACCCTGCAGGTTGCCATTCTCTAGGCGGATATTTCATCACAGGGGCGATCGCTAAAATTATCAGGGTAAAAGCGATACCAAAAATGATTAATGTTGGTTGCCAACCCTTATCACCATTAGCAGCAATTAAATTCTTAGCTAAAGGCGCAGTTACAAGGGGTGATAAACCAAAACCAATCACCGTTGTACCCACAGCTAAACCCTTTTTATCGGGGAACCATTTAGCATTAACGGCAAGTGGTACACCGTAAACAATGCCTACACCAGCACCAGCAATAATACCGTAAGTAATAGTTAACAAAGGGATACTATTTACTAAACCCGAAGCGGCGTAACCAATCCCCATCACAATTGCCCCCACCGCAGTTACTAGGCGCGGGCCGATTTTTTCAATATAAAACCCAGTAATGGGCATCAAAATTGAAAAGACTACCAATAAAATTGTGAAAGGTAGTAAGCTTTGTGTTGCTCCTACCTCGAGAGATTTTTCAATCGTATTCCGAAAAATACTCCAAGAATAAGCAGTACCTAAACAAAGTAGGACAATTATACCCAAGGGAATTAGTAGCCATCGTCCTTTTTCGGCAGGTAAGCCAAATAGTTTTACGTCATCAAAGTTGTTCATTAGGATTGTCTAGGGTCAAAGGTTAAGTGTCAAAAGTTTATACCATTTTGAAAAAAGAATAACTTTAATTCATAAAGCTTGAAACAGAAAATAAAATATAGTGTCTCCCATATTGATGAGGTACAGCAATCACAAATTAACCGCCGATATCAAAGGATAAAGGCAGATAAATAAGGCAGTGCGCCCTTACGTTTCTCCGAATTGTACCGCTAATGTGGAACCCGCAGGGAAGCAACCGCCCTGCCGATAAATTTGTACTTAACTAAAGTAGAAAATCCAATAATCAGTAATTGTGAAACAGTAGCGATAATTTCACAAAAGCTAAGTAAATCGTTGTAGTTTTATGGAAAAAACAACGAAGCTAAAATTATTTTTGCTTTCCCGCTGAAACCTAAACAAGTAGATTAGCATGGAAGAAAATACACTCAAGCCTTGGAAGTAATTACGTTAAGGAAAGTGACCCATGCGGGAACCAGGAAAAAATTTTGAAAACTTGCTCCCCCAAGAAACGCCTAAAGAAGTAGAACGAATGGGGCTAACCTGGCTAATTGCAGCTGCGATCGCAACTGTTGTGTTGTGGCAAGTGCCAGGAGGCGATTATATTTTATACCCCTTTACTATCCTGGCTACTTGGTTTCATGAAATGGCTCACGGCTTAATGGCGATGATTTTGGGGGGACAGTTTGATAAATTACAGATTTTTGGCAATGGTTCGGGTGTTGCAAGTTATCGCATTGCTAGATCATTAGGGCCCATTGGGCCAGCATTTGTTGCCGCAGCTGGGCCAATGGGGCCGCCAATTGCTGGTGCAGCTTTAATTTTGGCTTCCCGTAGTTTTAAAGTTGCTTCCCTGAGTTTGAAAATCTTAGGTGGCTTTTTGCTGCTGTCTACATTAGTATGGGTACGTTCCTTATTTGGAATTGTGGCAATTCCCTTGCTGGGTTTAATTATTTTAGGTATTGCTTTCAAAGCACCGCGCTGGGTACAAGGTTTTGCAATTCAATTTTTAGGTGTACAAGCTTGTATCAGTACATACCATCAACTGAATTATTTATTTAGCTATAACGCAGGCCCGCTTGGACTTTCGGATACAGGGCAAATGGAAAGGTATCTGTTTTTACCTTATTGGTTTTGGGGTGGATTAATGGCGATCGCATCTTTGGTGATTTTAGTCCGTAGTCTCCAAGTTGCTTATCGTTAAATACAGTTCAGTTAATAAAATTAATTGATAACAAAACCAAAAAACTAGTTACTCAACCAAAAAACAGAACAATAATTTTGGAGGGGGTTTGGGGGACGCAACCGTCACCCAATCGGGGGTTTGGGGGATTCTCCCCCAATTCTTCTGGCTTTTTTAATCAGTGACAAATCAATCGCTAATGAGCTTAACCCAAGCGTATTAGCTTATCGTTAAGCGTTGAGTTTATCACCAAAGTTACAATGTTGGTCACCAAACCAAGCTTATTTTGATTTATGACAAGTCCTCCAGCAGAAATTACTGTAGAGTGTCCACAGTGTGGTCAATACTACGATGCATGGTACAGACCATCACTTAATTTTATGCTAGAGGATTTTGATGATGAATATATTGAACGAGTATCTACTAGTACTTGTCCCTATTGTGGTTGTAAAGCTTCGCTGGGGGTGTTGATTGTCAGTAAAACAGGAGACTTTAACTTTCAACTACCCCAGGCAAATTTTAGGCGCAAGGATGAGGAGGCTATGTGTAGTATTAAGATTGAAAGTTTTGACTCCTCAAAGCGCCTAGATGTGATGAAAGTTTTACGAGAAATTACTGGTTTAGGTTTGATGGAAGTTAAGAGCTTACTTGATAATATCCCCGAAATTATCATGAGGGATATAGAACAAAGAAAGGCAGAGTTATTTAAGAGAGATTTAGAAGCAGCTGGTGCAGAAATATCTCTCAAATGTTTTTAGCCTGTAGCAAATCGCAAAAACTGCAACACTTATACACAGACCTTATGTAAAACTTAGGCTACGATATCCCCTATTCCTCTTGGTTCGTTACGTGGGGAGTAGTCCAGGTTAAATATGAGCATCATAGAAGATATCAAAACCCAAAGTACAGACAATCTAGTTACTATTGCTGAACAATTCGCGCTTCAGGGTGAGGTTACAAGTGTTCAGGCTTTTGGTAGCGGTAATATTAATGACACTTTTTTAGTAACTACAAATTCCTTAGAAAATCATAATTTTGTCCTCCAACGGATTAATACACAAGTATTCCGCCAGCCTCAACTGATTATGCGTAATATGTGTATTTTTACTGAGCATATTCGTAAAAAGCTAGAGCAAAAACCACTTAATCGCCGTTGGGAAGTACCACGTGTACTATTGACCAAGAATACACAAGACCATTGGCGGGATGCAGATGGTTCATTTTGGCGGGCGATTAGTTTTATTGCAGGTTCGCAGTCCTTTGACACTATGGGCGATCGCTCCCAAGCGCCCGAAGTCGGCTATGCTTTGGGAATGTTCCATAATCTGATCAGCGATTTACCACCAGAAAAACTCGCTGATACTTTAGAAGGCTTCCACATTACGCCGCGCTACCTGCAAAATTACAACGAGGTTTTGCCGAAAACTACTGTTAAGAAAACGCCAGAGGTAAATTATTGCTTGCAATTTGTGAGCGATCGCCAACTTTTTGCTAGTACCCTGGAAGATGCAAAAGCTGCGGGTAAGTTACCACTGCGGCTAATGCATGGCGATCCAAAGATTAATAATGTGATGTTTGACACCGCAACTCAGCTTGCTGTCAGTGTCATCGATTTGGACACTGTCAAGCCAGGTTTAGTACATTACGATATTGGCGACTGTTTGCGTTCTGGTTGCAATCCCGTTGGGGAAGAAACTGAAGATTGGGAAAGCGTGACTTTTGATACTGAGACTTGCCAAGGTATATTGCAAGGTTATCTCTGTGTTGCCAAGGCGTTTATGACAGAAAATGACTATGCCTATATATATGATGCAATTCGTTTGATTGCTTTTGAATTAGGGTTGAGATTTTTTGCTGATTATTTAGCTGGGAATGTCTATTTCAAAGTTAAGCATCCAGAACATAACCTAGCAAGGGCGCTGGTGCAATTTGCGCTGACAAAAAGCATCGAATCTCAAGAAACAGCAATTCGCGCCATAATTGGGGATGTGAAATGAATCATCAGTCATTTTCTCTGCAACCTTTTCCGGGAACTGAAAAATTTCCCGATGTCAAAATTGCAGGTAATATTACCCGTAATGGAAATAAATTGACTATTCAATATAGCCTGTTGGGTGATATTAAAGAAATTGCCATTACGCCACCATCGCCTATACCATTGCGAAAGCACGAATTATGGCAAAATACTTGCTTTGAGTTCTTTATTGGTGTTAGGAATTCTCCCCAATATTGGGAATTTAACCTATCTCCTAGTGGTGATTGGAATATTTACTGCTTTGATGATTATCGTCAAGGAATGGAAGAGGAAACAGCTTTTTCTAGGCTTCCGTTTATTGTGCAGCAGCAAACGGAGAATGTAGAACTGACTCTAGATTTGGATTTGGATAAAATTATTGGCAAAGAACAAGCACTAGAAGTTGCGATTACCACTGTGATTAAAACCCAAGATGGTGATGTAACTTATTGGGCTTTAACTCATCGAGGTGATGAGGCTGATTTTCACCTGCGAGATAGTTTTATTTTGGAATTACCTCCGGCAAATTAAGCTGTGGGATGCGTTGCAACGCATCCTACAACAATCCGCGATAGCGAATAAACACCAAAATCACCGCCCAAGAACCCAACGCTACTTTAATCGCAACCAAAATATTGAGAATAGGTATAATTCCGCCGCTAAAAAGTGCGCCCATTTCTCCTTGGGGTAATTCATAACCGGATAAGGTGATTACCGACAGTACAATGAAAATCAGCACGGAAACTTTTTCCCATTTAGCAGCGTGCCAGCGTTGGTAAATTGCTTGCATCCACTCTGGGGATGAGGTAATTGCTATAAGTCCGATCGCAGTTCCTCCGGCTACACCAGCAGCAAAACCACCACCTGGTGTCAAATGTCCGCGAATTGCTAACTCGATGCTTACTAATGAGGTAATTGTGGCACCTAAACGCGCTAGCACAATTGAGGGTTTATCAGTGAAATTATAAATGGCGCAGGACGGTCTTTCGTTCGCCAGCAGAAAATAAGCGCCCATGATGGCGATTGTGAATACTATAACTTCAAAAATCGTGTCATAAAGCCGATTGCGGAGAATAATGACTGTTACCGCATTGGGGATACCACCATCTTTAACAATCGATTCCACAATGGAGAAATCTGGTATTTGTGGTGCAGGATTGGGTAAGACAATCATTTTGATATACAGCGCTACCCCAGCTGCAATGTAAATCCATTTCATCATGATTTATGCCCCTCCCCTAACTCTGGTGTATTTACATAGGTGAGGGTGGTTGCTGGTAATGAAAGTTCGCTTTGCATAATGTCGTAAACTCGTTTTACCCTGACAGCAGTGTGATAGGCGAAGTTTTCATCATTTTGTTCAAGTTTGCTACAGCTAGCATGAACTTCCTTATCTAACAGCGCCCGTTCTAAAGCTTGTTCGTTTGGGTAGGGAACGAGTTCTAGGCGCATGTGGCGTTTGCTAAAAATTCTGCGTAACTCGTCCGTAATTTGCCCAAAATGGCTGTCTGGTAAAGCATCACCATCTTGGATGATACCCAGACGCATGACTAGGGATGAACGGACTGCGATCGCATACAGTGTAATCGCCAGCATTGTACCTACTAATGCTTCAGTTAAAGCTACATCGGCAGCGCCTAAAAGCACATATAATAATGCGGCTACGGCTCCCAGTATTCCCCGAATTACTAAGGCATTGTAGGGATTGACTTGCACTATCAGCATACAAGCAGACAAGGGCAGCAAGGCAGTGATGAAATAGATAAATAAATCGTATTTAGTCATCATTACCTCCACTTGTAGAACAGTACGCCAACACGTAACCCAGCATTGTATTCCAGATTGCCAAGCAAAGAATGCCAAGAATCAGCAATGGCCATTCTCTAGGTATTTTCAGCAGCAAACCAAAGACGATACTCATCGAACCCAGGGTATCGGAAACCGAAAGAGTATGCAGCTTGAATAAAAGCGATCGCTTCCCCAAGAGAAATGATGTTCCCCAAAACCAGAAGCAAATACCGATAATTATGCAGGTATAACTTAAAACGTTAATCATATATCACTCATCCGTTTTAGTACATTTGCCAGCAGCATTAACGCCGCATTCCCCACACTCAGGATGATCACCCCAACAATGCCAATCATCCAGTCATCACGTAAGACTGAGACAACCAAAATCATCACGGAAGCTTTAGAAGAAATACTGGCAAATGCCAACATCTTTTGCCAAACGTGATCGTTTTTCCATGCTTCGTAGATGGGTATAAGTAAAGCCAAAATCATGGCAATTACTACCAGGTTCATCAGGCTTTCCTCCGTTGAATCCGGTGGACTTCATACCAGCCATCTTCGTGATATTTCACGACAATGGTTTTGGGTGTAAAGGTAATAATGAAAATATCTAAAAAGATGAGTCCGGGTGTTCTTCTGGCGGGAACACGTTCCATGACTATTTCTTCTTCTGTATGGGGCTGGAAAATGATTTGCAATGCTTCGATATAGGCGGTGGGAATTGCTTTTAATCCTTGCCACAAAGCCCGCAGCCAATCTTTTAATTTTTCTCGTGATTGGTGATTGTGTGGCAATAACAGGGCAATACTGACACCAATGATAATATTTGCCACACTAAAATTAGCAGTGAGTAAGAACCAAATAGCCAGCCGCAATAATATATTTAGATATCCAGTCAAGTCGCTTCACTCCAATTCAAAATTCAAAATTGCTATTAATCTAGGCTTGTACTCAAAATTGTTAAATTCAAAAACAAGTTTTTTCTGCTTGCGTTGTGTATTAAAAATCTACAGAAATTAGGGAAATACCATCCAGAAAAGTAGTACCAACATCAGACTCATAAAACCGATGAGATGGTCAAATTGCTCCAGTACACGAGGCAGCTTGATTGCTAATTTTTGCACTATGAAAAAATATACAAGCCAGCCAATTGCTATGGTTAAAAGTGGTTTGACGATATTCGCAACAGTATAAGCATCGTAATAGGCAATATTTGCGACAATCAGCCCACCAATTAACAGTATTACCCCAGGCCAAAAACTGGGTTTGACTTCTCCTGTACCGCCACGGGGTAAAAAGATGAATTTGGCAAAAGATATTGCTGTTCCCAAAGCTGCAACATTCATGGCGATAACTTGCCAAGGTGCGAGATTTTTCATTGTCAAAACTTTTGCCCCAAACCCAGATAATAAGGGAAAGCCGGATATGGAGAAGCTAGCAATAACCAGGGCAATCCAAACTGCGGTATTAATAGGCTTGTGTTGCAGTTCCTTGAAGTTGCGACTGGGTAAAACACCCGCAATCAAAAATAGTGCGGATTTTACCAAGCCATGTGTCAGCGCATAAAAACCCCCGACTGCTGGGGCAGCTAAGATGAAACCTAACTGGGAAATAGTGTGAAACGCCAGCATCCGTTTGGTATCTTTTTCAAACATGGCGTAGAACACTCCCAGAAGTGCTGTTCCTACACCAAAAATTCTGATGATGGGGTCAATTTCATCCAAAGCCAGCGCACAACGTACTAAGGGATAAACTCCGGTTTTGACAACAACTCCTGACAGTAACGCTGAGACTGGCGTTTCCGATTCGGAGTGAGTCAAAGGTAACCATAACCCCGATACAAACACCCCACCTTTGACTAGTAATCCCAAGCCAATCAAGGCAAAAGCTTCTGGTGGCGCGCCACGTAAGGCAGAAAAGGCAAAAGAATGATTTGTTTGATAAGCCAGTACTGCGCCTACCAGATAAAACAGCATGGAAACGTTGCTGATAAACAAATAGCGCAAAGCCACCCAAATTGACCTATCAGTTCGGGGATAAGCTATTAACAGAAAGGCCGCAATTCCACTGACCTCTAACGCCACATATAAACTGATAAAATCTGCACAGGCAAAAGCAGCATTGACGCTACCATGTAACATCATGGTTTGGGCGTAAAAAAAAGCTGTCTTATCACTTTGCCAACAGTAGAGAATGACTGCAACCGTTACCAGGGCATTTGTTAGAATAAAGTAAGCAGTCAATTCATCCAGTGTTAAAGTAACACCGAAGTTATCCAGCAATTTTAATTCCAGTGGCGATCGCTGCAAAAATAATTGCGCCGCATATCCAGCCGAAGCCAAACCCATCGCTATTCCCAGGTATTTGTCCAGCTTCGGGACTAAATAAATTACGAAACCCACCAAAAATGGTAGTGCGATCCAGGCGAGTGTAATGGTAGTCATGGTGTATTGTTCTTCTCGATTTCACTGCTTTCCAAGGTGGGATTATCCCGTGACAATTTCATGACACCGACCAGCATTAAAGCTTGAATCGAAAAGCCGATGACAATCGCCGTCAAGATAACAGCCTGGGGAACTGGATCGGCAAAAGCGCCCTTGTTGACAGTTGATAAAATTGGAGTAAATAAGCCTTCCCGTGATGCAATCAGTACGTAATAGGCAATCACCCCTGTACTCATGACATCCATTGAGACGATTTTCATCACCAGATTTTTTTTGAGAATGATGCCAAAAAATCCGCACAATATGGTGGCAAAGACACTTGCTTCTAATACAGGAATCATCTGTAAAGTCAGGGTTAACCTTAATTAATTTTGCAGAAATATGTTGATAAGTAGAAAAGCAAAATATATACGCTAATTACAGTCTTTTACTCAATAAAAAACGCAAGACTTTTTAGCAAGTTAGAGATACTAACGCTTGATTCGCCAGGAAATCTTGTATTTGATTATGCTTGACTACCTACTATGAAAAAAAGCTTTAACCACAATCAGGATATGCAAATTTTAGGAAATCCTTGATATCAGGTAATTTCCCCAACCTCTGATGACAAGAAAAGGAGTTCTTGTTTTTCTTTGGGATTGAACAAATTTGGAGAATGTTCTGAACACATCCATGATTTTTGACACTATGCTTTAGTGTTCTTAATAATTTGACACGCTTCTTAACTCAAGAATATGTCGTTTGTGGTACTCAAAGCAAGAATTTGGCATCAGTAGTCTTTATGGACTGCATATATTAATACAATGATTCGCTATGAGGAATACTTGTCGGTTAAGGGAAAAAGGGGAATGGGGAATGGGGAATGGGGAATGGGGAATGGGGAATGGGGAATGGGGAATGGGGAATGGGAAATAAAAAACCTTGAACCTTTTACCCTTGAAGCGCCTGGGAACGTAAAAGCGTAGGATGCGTTACAACGCATCCTACAGCAATTTAATTGCTAATTGAATTACTCTAATATTAGTAATATTTAAAGTATATTTAAAAACTATGAAAAAAATTACCACGCTTTTTAGTGAAGAACGCAACCAACTACAGATAGATATTGAAAATGCTAATAGTATTGATGCTGTAGTTAAGCTAGTTCAAAATCGATTAGATAATTTAGAAAGAGTTTACATTAGTGAACTAAATTTAACACAGGTGCGCTTGGCGGCATTTTTTCTAGATATGCTGAGACAATCTATCAGCAATCTCGCAGCAGCAAATTTTGCACCCATGACTGCAACAAAAGCAGAGCAAATTATTAACCCAGTTAGCAAAGTTTCCGCCAACAGATTAATTATCAAATTTCTCAAAGTGCTGCTTTATTTAGGAATTGTAGCTTGGTTATTTTATTTAAGTAAAACTACACCTGGTGCTTGGATGGGGATTTTATTAACTGCTGTGCTTTTGGGTTTAGAAGTAGTGCTACAACTCGATAAAAGCAATGCAGAAGAGAATTCAACATCAGCAGAAACTTTGAAATTATCTCAACCTTCTCTGCGGGTTGATAGCAAAATTTTGTTAGATAACCTGGCTGATGCACTCAACACTATCGACTTAGCAGTTGCTAGATTTGAAGAAGGAAACAAATCAACGGGTGAGACTGGTATAGAAGAACTTCCAGAGTTGTTGGGTTTTTTGCAAAAGCTGATGGGTGCATCATTTTTGGATAAACCCCAAATGGCGATCGCACTGACGCAACTTCTCCCCCAAATTTTAATGGAACAGGGAATTCGGGCGCAAATTTACAAAGCCAACGACCCCACAAGCGATCGCAATTATTTCGATTTTGAGCCGAGTATCGACCCTGACACCCAAGATTACGTTACTTTAACACCAGCGCTGCTAAAAGGCGATCGCTTGCTGCGACGCGGTCGAGTCATTGAACCAGCGTATTCCCAGGTTAAAGAATCATAAGGGGCTTCCAAAATATATTATTGCTTTTTTGGCAGGGGAGCAGGGAGCAGGGAGCAGGGGGGAGAAAGAAAATATTCTCTGTTGCAAATTGAATTATTTTATAGAAATCCCTAAGTAAAAACACATTAGGTTGTCCTTTGTTATTTATTATTAGTCATTGCATTGACAAAGGACAAAACACTAAGAGGCTATTTATAAAGTAAATATTAAGTAGGGTGTGTTACGGCTGTGCAAGGATTTCGGACTTAGAGACAATGAAATTTAGCCGTAACGCACCATCTTTATCGATGCGTTACGCTATCGCTAACGCATCCTACAATTTAAGGTTTACTTTATAAATTATCTCTAATGACCAATGACGAATGACCAATGACCAATAACAAGAGTATGGAAATTTTAGAAATAGTCGGTTTTGATTTAGGACATGGTGAAACAGCTGTAGCCAAAGCTATAGTCGAGAGTATTGAACCTCCACAAATGCTAGAGGTTAATAATAAGAAAAATCAAATTACAGCCCTTGGTTGGCATCCTCGATTGGGCTATCTTGTTGGAGAACAAGCTTTAATTCAAGCTGGGGTTACTCAACTAGAAATTTCTTTCAAAGAAAAACCCAAAAATGATGCTAAATATCGCGAAACTATTAGCACATTTGTGGCAACTTACTACCGCCTGTTAAAAGAAAGTAAACAAATTGAAGGCGGCGAAACTACATACTTTTATGTTGGTTGTCCTTCTGGGTGGTTAGTGAGCGATCGCATAGAATATCAAAAGCTACTACAATCAGCCGGGATTGATTTCCTCAATGTTATCCCCGAATCACGGGCTGCTTTTATGCAAGCCAAAGAAGCCGGGAAATTAGAGTATGAAAAACTGCTTTCTTCAGTATTAATTGTTGATATTGGTTCTTCAACTACAGATTTTACCCTGGTGAAAAGTTTACAGGAAATTCCTATAGATTTTGGTAGTAATATCTTAGGTGCATCATTAATTGACAAAGCTATTTTTGAACGCACTCTTGCCCAACACGAGCAAAGAAACTTACTAGAGAAAGTCTTTACAGAATATCCCCATCACCAAGCACGTTGTGAACTTGCTTGTCGCAAAACTAAAGAAGATTACTTTTCTAACGAACAGCTATATAGCGATTCTCAATCATTTGCCCGTGGCTTTGAGTCTATCAATGAACAAATTTATTTTATCCCCCAAGTTAATAAATTAATTATGGAGGAAATCTTGCATCAACCTTTAGCTGCATTGCAAGGAAAAAGTTGGATGCAAGCATTTCGTGAAGCAGTCAAAGAAGCAAAAGAACAACTCGATAAACAAGGAATTGTACCGAAAATTTTGCTGATGACTGGTGGTGCATCGCGGATGAAATTTACTCACCAAATCTGTCAAGAAATCTTTCCCGAACCGGAAACTTTACTACGACCTGACCCAGAACCAGAACGTTGTATAGCATTGGGTTTAGCACGTGTTGGTCGATGGGATTTGCGGGCTACTGCCTTTAAACAAGAAGTTAACAAACTGGTAGAATCAAACAAGCTAGAAGAATTAATTTCGCGACATATTCCCGAATTAATTGAATTGTTAACTCAGCCCCTAGCTAATGGTTTAATTGAAAATGCAGTACGCCCAGGAATTAAAGACTGGCAGACAAATAAAATCAAGACCTTAAGCGATTTAGAAACCTCGATGAAAAATCGCGCAGAGGATTGGTTGCAAGGGAATATTGCCCAGCAAATAATTAACAATCAATGTATTAGTTGGTTTAACAAAAAAATTCAACCAGACTTAGCCGCAGAAACCGATCCCATCTGCCGTAAGTTTCAAATTCCTAGAAGTAGTTTAAGATTTGAAGATAGTATAGACCCGGCTTTTGTCAACCCAGAATTAAGAATTGGTGATGCAATTCTTGCCGAAACTGTAGGGTTGATTGTTAACGTTATCATTGGCGGCGGTACTCTTGCTAGTATCATCACCCTAGTACTCACCGGACATTTTACCTGGCCCATCGCATTAGTATATGGTGCTTCTGCGATCGCAGCTGGAATGGAATTCAATCGTAAAGGTGTACAAGATGCAATCAAAGCCAATGTAGATGTTCCTGGTTGGTTGCGTTCTAGTTTTTTAAATGACAAAAAAATTGACGAAATGTGCGAGAGAATCCAGCCTGAGTTAGAGCAAGTTTTTCAAGAACAACTAACAGCAAATCAAGAAGCTTTTGACAAATTAATCGCCAAAGTTGAGCAAGGATTAGAGGCTGCACTTTCCACCAAAGTAAAAGAAGCAATCATCCTCATCCAATAAAATATAATCTGAGTAAATTGGGTAATTTCTGTTCTGAAAGTCCCTAAGTTCAAAATATCAAGATAGAAGTCGTTACAACTTGCGCGGAATACGGAAACGTTCAAGCAAAAGCTGCTAAAGCTTGCGCGGAATACGGAAACGTTAAAGCAAAAGCTGCTAAAGCTTGAACGGAATACGAAAACGTTAAAGCAAAAGCTGCTAAAGCTTGCGCGAAACACCGAAATGTTCAAGCAGAAGCTGCTAAAGCTTGCGCGAAACACCGAAATGTTAAAGCAAAAGCTGCTACAGCTTTAACGAAAGCTGCTACAGCTTTAACAAAACAAGAAAACATTAAAGCAAAAGTTGTACCGATTTAAAAAAAGAATACAAAAGATTGTAGGGGCAAGGCACTGCCTTGCCCTCTAGAATATATTGATGTGTCGCAAACATTATTTGATTTTGTATTACTCAAGCCAAGGGTAGCGCACCTAAAATTTCCCATGCTATATGTAATGGCCTATGACAATTACACCTCACATTAAAATTCCTGACAAATTACCTTTTTTAGAAAAATTATGCTGGCAAAGAGCGGATTTACAAAATCTTACTCTTTTAGAAATGCTCAAAATATATGAGCGAGGCTGGCATTATCGAGGAATTTTAGGTGATTTAAGCCAAACAGAAGCATTATTTGTGGAAAATTTAGCTAAATATTATGATTCATGGTTAGGGACGCAGATGTTTGCCAGGGACTTTCATCAAAAAATTTTTAATGTACTTAATCAAGTAAATGCTAATTTTCTATTAGAATGTGGTGCATATTTTGGCGGTGGTACTCTCATTAGTTTAAATAATGGCGAATATAGATTAAGCAAGGATATAGATTTTCTCTGTTCCACAGGTACAGGCTATAGGTTATTACGAAAAGCAATATCTGAACATCAATACAATGCCATCTTTAATACGCAAAATAACTTCCGATTACCCAGAGAAATCAAAGCTGACCAATATGGTGTGAGATTTGCAATTCTAGCTGATGAAGTTTTAATTAAATTTGAAATTATTATGGAAGGACGTATGGAATTGGGAGAACCAGAATATCCCAGTTGGTCGCCTGTACCATGCCTCAATCAAATTGATATTTTTGCGGAAAAACTTTTAGCCAATTCTGATAGATGGAATGATTCCTCTTTTGAATCCAGAGATTTAATTGATTTAGCTATTCAACGTCTAAATTCTCCAATTCCCCAAGCAGCTATTAATAAAGCAGAAGCAGCTTATCCTGTGATTGAACCTTTAAAACAAGCGATATTATTTTTCCAAAATCATCCCGATTATCGAGACAAATGTTTTACCGCTTTGGGAATTAACCAACAAAGTAAAATTATTGATGGTATTGATTTAATGGCGACGGATTTTTGTTTAGAAAAAACAGCCAGAACTTTTAGCGAATATCCAGCAGAATAATATAGTAATAATAAAATTGCGAGTCTTTAGGGCAAGGCATTGCCTTGCCCCTACCTGTGCAATTCATCTATCAGAAAAACCCAGCATTACATCAGGTTAATTTTACCTGCGTTTATCGGCGGTTAATTATCCAACAGTTTGCGAACTCAACGCCTCAAATTGTTGCCAGCAAAGATACAACGCACGGGGTACATGAAAACAGCCTTTCCATTTACCGCCTTTAAGATTTAACAACACTTCCCCACGCCGATTTAAATAGCCAAACCACTCGCCATATTCGGGATCGGCAAAGTGTGACCAAGTATAGTTGTGCATCTTATTATACCACTCTCGGCACTCCGCACGCCCCGTTAAGCGATCGCCCATGGCCAACGCCACCAAAGATTCTAAATGCACCCACCACAGCTTTTGATCCCATTCCAGTTGTTGGGGAGGATGTCCCGCTGCATCGATGAAGTAATACAATCCGCCATATTCATCATCCCAAGCAAAATTGAGGATATTTAACACCACATCCACAGCTTGGTTAATTGTTTTGGTATCATTGCGGCGACGGGCAATATCCATAATGAACCACATCGCTTCAATACCATGTCCAGGGTTAATTAATCTCCCCTCAAAACAATCAACGTGAGAACCATCGGGGGCAACGCTTTCATACATCAGCCCCCGTTCTTTGTCGAGGAAATCGTTCATCACTTCCTCAACAGTCATATCTAAGACTTTCTCTAGGGTTTCGCTAGGTAGCAACCATGCCATTTCCAGGGTGAGGTTAGCTAATATCATCGGTACAGCCAAGGATTTCATCGGGCGTGTACCTGGGTAAGCTTTGGTATATTTGCCCTTGGGGTTATCCTTGCGGCGCAAAACATTATTGTAAGCTTGCATAGCGATATCCCTTGCCCAATCTTCACCACAGGCGAGGGCGTATTGGCTAAAAGCCATTGCTGCAAAGCAATCAGAAAAAATATTGTAAGGTTGGACTAAAGGCTCACCTTCACGAGTTAAGGCAAAGTACCAGTTACCATCGTTATCTCTACCATGTTGAGAAAGGAAATTCGCGCCATTAGTAGCAATTTTGAGCCAATTGTCGCGTTTTTCTAGCTGGTTGTAAAGCATAGAAAAAGTCCACACTTGACGATTTTGCAACCAGATAAATTTATCTGTGTCATACACTTTACCCTCACGATCTAGGCAAGTAAAATAACCGCCTTGTTCCCAATCAATTGAGTATGTTTCCCAAAATGGGAGTACATCGTGCAGCAGCGTGTTTTTGTAAAGTTCAGCTAGTTCTTGAAAATCCTGTCCCATAAATGCCCCTAGCCTTGTACTAAATCCAACAGCGTTAATTATTACCGAATTTTAGATTTGAGATTTTGAATGTTGGATTGACGATTGAAAATTTAAAATTTCCACAGGTTTGTTCGCGTAGTGTTACCAGAAGAGGTAAGGGAAATAAGCATCTCGTACAAGCCCCATTCATAAGGAGTGCTTATACAGCAATACAGTCCAGATATGCTCATTAGTGATTGATTTGTCACTTGTGGAAACAGCTAGCACAATTGGGGGATTCTCCCCCAAACCCCCGATTGGGTGACGGTTGCGTCCCCCAAACCCCCTCCAAAATTATTGTTTTTGTTGTCAATTTATTTTCTTAACTGAACTGTATTGGCTTATACGCGGCGAAGTCCAAGCTCCGTTCCAATACTGCTCGGTTAAGGATTTTCAAGTCGAAATTTGGTTTGGGGAAAAGGTGAAAGGGTAAGGGTTAAAGGTTTTTTCTTGCCCCTTTTTCCCTTCCCCTTTTGCCCTTAACCGACAAGTATTGAGATCCGTTCCGGTCTTCCCCCTCTGCCCCCTGCCCCTTTTCCTCTTGTTGACCAGAAGCTAGCCCCAACTTTAAAGCTTTGGAGTCATAATTTGGTAAATTTTGTTTCAGGTGATTAATTTGGCATCAGGGGCAAATAGCTGTAAATGTAGCTGAAACAATTGCGAAGAGGAAATATGGAAAATCGCGAATTCGATGTGGGTGAGTATGTTGAGCAGATGGCGTTGTTGGTAAATTTACAACTGCGGGATGAGTACCGTGATGGAGTGGTGGCAAATTTTGAGAGAATAAAAGCGATCGCTCAACTCGTGAATGAGTTTCCTATAGCTGAAGAAGTTGAAGTTGCACCTGTGTTTGAACCATGAATGATGCTGTATCAATAGCGGCGGCTGTACGTGCGGGTAAGGTTAGCGCTGTAGAAGTTACCAAAGATGTTTTAACCAAAATTGCGGCGCGCGATCGCGAAATCAATGCTTTTACGGCGGTAATTGCGGAAACTGCTTTGGCTGATGCAGCACGCATCGACAAAGAAATTGCCCAAGGTAACAATCCTGGTGCTTTGGCGGGTGTACCTTTTGCAGTCAAAAACCTTTTCGATGTCGCTGGTTTAACAACTCTAGCGGGTGCGAAAATTAATGCCGAAAATCCCCCAGCTACCCAAGATGCAACCTTAGTAGCCAGGTTGAAACAAGCTGGTGCGGTGTTAGTTGGGGCGTTAAATATGGATGAGTACGCCTATGGGTTTATGACGGAAAATGCCCATTACGGTGCTACTCATAATCCCCATGATTTACAGCGCGTCACTGGTGGTTCTTCGGGTGGTTCGGCGGCGGCGGTGGCTGCGGGGTTGGTTCCGTTGACGCTAGGTTCTGATACTAACGGTTCGATTCGCGTTCCCGCCGCTTTTTGTGGAATTTTTGGTTTAAAACCGACTTACGGTAGGTTATCGCGGGCTGGGGTAGCTTTATTTTCTACTAGTTTTGACCATGTTGGCCCCTTTGCCCGTTCGGTGCGGGATATTGCGACAACTTTTGATATTCTCCAGGGAGAAGACGATCGCGATCCGGTATGTACAAAGCGTCCACCGGAATTATGTTTACCCCAAATTAATGAAGATATATCTGGGATTAGATTTGCCATTGCCGGGGATTATTATACTCAGGGTGCAGAACCAGAAGCTTTGTTAGCAGTCGAACAAGTGGCGCGGGCTTTGAATGTAACTGAGTATGTAACGCTACCAGAATCACATCGCGCTAGGGCTGCAGCATTTGTGATTACAGCCAGCGAAGGCGCAAATCTGCATATAGAGAGATTGCGATCGCGTCCCCAAGATTTTGATTTTGCCACACGCGATCGCTTTTTAGCTGGGGCTTTAATCCCCAGTCAATGGTACTTACAAGCCCAGAGATTTAGAAGATGGTACCGCGATCGCGTGCGAGAAATCTTTCAAAATGTCGATATAATTCTGGCTCCAACTACACCAATGGTAGCGCCATTAATTGGGCAAACAACTATGGTTTTAGATGGACAAGAAATTATCATTCGTCCCCATCTGGGATTATTTACGCAACCATTATCTTTTATTGGCTTACCTGTAATCTCAGTGCCAATTCAACGCCCCAATGCCTTACCTTTAGGCGTGCAATTAATCACTGCACCCTATAACGAAGCATTAATTTTAAAAGTTGCATCATTCCTCGAAGCGCAGGGTATAGTCTCAGCGCCAGTAGTTTGAAGCAGGGGGGCAGGGGCAGGGGGAAAAGGGGAAAGGTTCAAGGTTAAAGGTTTGTCCCTTTCCCCCTTCCCCTTCTGACGTGTTGATTTACCATACGATCAGAGAATTTCAAGAGTGTATTTATGACTGCTGAAGTAACACCTACGGCTACACCTGATTTGGCGATATTATTCCAAGCTGCGGCTGCTTATCGCGGTGAAGGTGGTAAACTTCCGGCTACTGCTTTGGTGGTGGATGCGTTGCTAGCAGCAGAAAAAGCAGCCAAGCAGCAACGATTAACTTATAATTTTGAGTCGCTTGTTGGAAAATGGCGGCTGTGCTTTGCTACGGGTACTCGCAAGGTAAGACAGCGGGGAGGAATTGTCTTAGGTAAGGGTATATATATGCCCAAATTTGCCGCCGCACATATTTCTTTTAGTAAGACTTCCGAAGCAGATTTAGGTAAAGGCGAAATAGGGAATCAGGTACAAGTCGGCCCAGTATTATTGAAGTTGACAGGGCCAGCCAAATATTTAGGGAAGAAAAATCTCTTGGCGTTTGACTTTACGCAAATGCAAATTAGTCTATTTAATCGTATTGTGTACAACGGACAAATTGGCTCTGGTAAAGTTGAGAATCAAGATTTTTACACTCAGCCAATCGCAAAGCAAGCCTTTTTCGCCTTTTTCTTAGCTACAGAAAATTTTATCGCTGCTCGTGGTCGTGGCGGTGGATTGGCGCTGTGGATTCGGGAGAAGTAATATCGTGTTCGCTGAAAAACTGTTCGTTAAGGCTGCAAGGGGGCAGGGGGCAGGGAGAAACGGGGAAAATCTTCTGAATCCTTGATATGAAGCTGCGAGAACATAGTGTATCAAATCTGCATTTTCCCCCTGCTCCTCTGCTCCCTGCTCCCCTGCCTCTTTTGAAGCTTAGCTTACCAACACCTTATTATGTCCGGGTTGTGGTTGCGGACAAATTTCATAAGGGCAAGCTTTTCCCTGTTCAAAGTCGGTGATATTTGACAGAGTAGTATCCGCAATGTTACGCAGAGCTTCTTCTGTAAAAAAGGCTTGATGTCCAGTGATTAGAACGTTGGGGAATGTTGTCAGCCTTTGGAATGTGTCATCTTGAATGATTGCGCCTGACAAATCCTCAAAGAATAATTCTGATTCTTGCTCGTATACATCAACACCCAAGTAGCCAATTTGACCAGATTTTAAGCCTTCAATCACGGCTTGGGTATCAATAAGGGAACCTCGGCTAGTGTTAATTAACATCACACCTGGTTTCATTTTAGCGATCGCATCTTCATTGATCAGGTGATGAGTTTCTGGAGTCAGGGGACAATGTAGCGAGATGATATCAGATTTAGCAAATAGTTCTGGTAATTCTACATACTTACCACCCATTGCTTCTATTCCAGGGTTTTGATAGACATCATAGGCGAGGAGGTTACAGCCAAAACCTCTCATAATTTGCCCTAAAATTAAACCGATTTTTCCAGTCCCAACAATCCCGACTGTGCGTCCATGCAGATTGAATCCTAGTAAGCGGTTGAGGGAGAAATTACCATCCCGAACTCGGTTATAGGCGTGATGAATTTTACGATTGAGGCTTAAAATCAAACCTACAGCGTGTTCTGCGACACCATAGGGCGAGTAAGCTGGGACACGGGATACTTGCATCCCTAATTCGGCTGCCGTATTGAGATCTACATTGTTAAATCCGGCACAGCGCAAAGCAACCAGGCGAGTTCCGTTTTTGGCGAGAATCTTTAAAGTTGAAGCGTCAACCTGGTCATGAACAAAGGGACAAACGGCTGGAAAGCCAGCGGCTAAAATGGCGGTATCTCTATCTAAACGGGGTTCAAAGAATACCAATTCGTGCTGTTTAGAAGAATTTGCAGCTTCCAAAAACTGCCGGTCGTAGGCTTTAGTACTGAAGACTGCTACTTTCATGCAAAACCTTTAGTTTGATGCTGCATAGTTTCCGACTACATAATAGCTTGACTTGGGGACGTGCGATCGCTCTTGCAATGCTTATCAGTCCTAGGTCTGAAGCTATATGTCAGCTATGGTGGAATTACAGCAAAACTTTAGAATTGGGAATTGGGGATTATCTTGTACAGACGCGATTCATCGCGTCTCTGCTTTCTTTTAGATAAATAGGCGGATAGGCCTTGCCATCGGTATCCGCCTCAGACAAACAACAATACTATGAACTTCATTCATGATTACAGCTAAGGTGGCTGTTTTGCAGCGACAAATTGCAAAATAATCATTAATTTAATGTAAAAACTGTATTCCCGTGTGGCGATCGCTTTGGTCACCAACAGCACAATTCTCGTTATCTTCGCAAATAAATTCTGACAACAACATCATTCCCAATGCCCAATTTCCGCTAATTTATGGTAATTAACCAAAAATAAGCTGAAAAAATCCAAAATGCTAGAAATTATGCTGAACCCGAATCAAGGGTGCTTGAGGCAAAATTTTTACCTATTACTTATTACCATTGCCCCAAATCATTTGTTGTCAACTGTAGTAGGCTGACAACAAATGATTTGATACTTAACTACTAAGTTGTGACTCAGCAATTCCTACAGGGCAAGAAACGTTGGTTCCGCCTAAGCCGCAATAGCCATTGGGGTTTTTAGCAAGGTACTGCTGATGATATTCTTCGGCGTAGTAGAACTCAGGCGCGTCTAAAATTTCTGTGGTAATTTTGCCGTAGCCTGCATCTTTGAGTGCTTGCTGATATGCGTCGCGTGATGTTTCTGCTAGCTGCTTTTGAGTTTCAGAATAGACGTAAATTCCGGAGCGATACTGAGTACCGACATCATTACCTTGGCGCATCCCTTGGGTGGGGTTGTGACTTTCCCAAAACACTTTCAGCAGTTCGGTATAGCTAATTACTTTGGGGTCAAACACAACTAATACTACTTCGTTATGACCAGTCAATCCGGTGCATACTTCTTGGTAGGTAGGGTTGGGTGTGTATCCAGCCGCATAGCCAACTGCTGTGGTGTAAACTCCTTTAAGCTGCCAAAATTTACGTTCTGCACCCCAAAAACAGCCTAAACCAAATAAAGCTGTTTCTAATCCATCGGGAAAAGGTGCCTTGAGAGGATTACCATTGACATGGTGATGAGCAGGTACAGGCATTGTTGCTGCTCTTCCTGGTAAGGCTTCCTCAGGCTTAGGTATTGCTGTTTTCTTGCCAAATCCAAATAATCCCATGATTTTGATGTTGATTTCTCATAAATGTCTTTACCTTACTTAATATTTTAACGATTCTGGTAAGCGATCGCAGAGAATGCTTACAAGCGATTGGTATCTTTAGTAATCAGTTTCCAACCTTCTGCTTCATCAATCAGCTTAATGGAATCGAGTTTGAGACTTTTGTAAGCAGATGCATTCAGCAAAAAATAGGGTTGTCCGTTGTAGCGCCAGTAGTATTGCAGTTCCCCTAAACTCGCAGGAATAATTGTGCGATCGCTATAAAAATCTAAGGAAGGACGATTGTAAGCAAAGGATGTGTAAATCTTTTTGACTGCTGGATTTGCTCTTACTATCATGCTAGCTACTGGTTTGACGGGATATGCATCGCTTAATTCCCACACCCAGTAGTTAGATTTCATTAACAACAGCAGTGAAATATAACTTCCCCAAAACAGAATCTTCAGGAATTGCCCATCGCCACGCTCTGCGTAAATAGCTGCTAAAGTCATTGTTAAAGCAACTGCGGCAAAAATTACCTGTAAGTCGGTTTTCGGGTTTGCACCTGAACTAAAAAAAATGCTTCCAGCAGAAGCCGCTAATGCAAGTATCGATAAACCAGCTATCCAAGAACGGGGATAGGATGAGAGTAAAGGTAAATTCTCAGTTTCCGCGAGTTGCGCCCCCAAAGCTAAAGCTAAACTTGGGTAAATCGGGAATAAATACCAGAGAATTTTACTCCCCATACAGGCAATAATTACTAAGTAAACACCACTCCAGGCTAATACAAGTTTTGCCCAACTCAAATTGCGATTTTCCCAGGCTAAACGCAAACTATGGGGTAAAAACAGTAGCCAAGGCCATGCATACATCAATATCTCTTTGAGATAGTACCAAGATGTTCTAGAATTACCCGCCGCACCTGTTCCTAGTTGATTGTTGGCTGGACTGATAAAAGCCATTTGCAGGAAAGTGTGACCGTAGTGTAGCAGCTGAGCAGCATACCAACCAAGTACTGGTAAGATACCCAGAAAGACGGCAATCCAAAGGTAGTAACAAGTGAGGAGTCGGGGGGTATCCCAATATAAAAAGACAATGGCGATCGCACCTAACAATACACCATATACCCCTTGAGTTAGGCAAATTAAGCCAAAGGCCAAACCAACACCCAGACAGTAACGCAAATCTCGGCGCGATCGCAAAACGCACCACATCATCACCATCAAAAAACTTACCACTGCGCCATCAATCATTGCCAATCGACCATGACGCACCACAGGAAGCATTGTCAGGTAAATTAAGGCGCTATAAATCGCCGCCCAGCGTTGGCGAAATGCTTCTCGACCAATACAATACAGTAAAGGTACGGAACAAGCTGTTAAAATGGCTCCAGGTAGGCGTGTAGTCCATTCATTAATGCCTCCTAGTTGATAAGCCCAAGCAACTAGCAAATGCATCAAAGGCGGCTTGTGGGGATAAGGTACACCTCCCAGGGTGGGGTAAAGCCAATTTAGAGAACCCGCTGGGGAACGCACAATTTCACGCGCAATCTGTGCCACAGTACCTTCATCCCAATCTCGCAGCGGTGCGCCGCCAAGATTGATGCTAAACAATAATACTGCTGCTACAAGCAGGACAATTATCCATACCCCATCAATTAATGTTTCAACTGTGCGGTACCGTTGTCCTAGATGACCCCAAATAAAGCTTCTTTCTTGCATATTCTATGATAATCATCTTGTTTGCTGGTTTGATTACATAGAGATTAGAGCGAATCTCTAATGTTGCCACCCGGTAATCAACTGTGTGTTTGGTAATTGCTAGATTCCAAATTAACTCAAATTTATCAAAATAGGAATTTTTTTTTGTGACGAAAACACCTAACTTTTTAAAAGTTGAATATCTCTAAAATATTCTTTGCTTAAAAGATATAATTAATACCATGATGCTAGCTTTAACTTACTCTAGTCTGCTTGAGTAAATCTGAGTATTTTAATGTTAAAAGCTCTAAGGCTATGATATCTGTTGATGGATACCACACCGTTTGTTGATGTAATTTCTCAAGTAATCACAGCCGCAGTGTTTCCTCAAAAAACTGTACACGGAAGCTCATTCATTAAACTCTGATGACTTGTAATTTCCACAACTTAAAAATAGCTAATTTAATTACAAAGTGAAAATGTCATTCATGATAAATCTGCAATTGCTCGTTATCACTTCAAGAAATATATAGCCAAATTGAAAAAAGAATGCGAAAGATTGTAGGGTCACCTCAGTGCTGTGCCCTCTAGAATATATTGATATGTCGCCAACATTATTTGATTTAGTATAATTTTTGAATTGGATGATTTTGTAATTGCACAATCCGGGCAGGGAAGCCCCTAGGGAAAAAATATTTTTGCAGCTTTTAAACTTCTTTGAGAGTTAAATTTTTAATTCATAATTTACAGTTCATTCTTAAAAAATCAGAATGATTTGCAAACTCCATTGTGGTTCTTGACGAATCAGTTCTATGCGGCTAATAAATTCTCTTAAATAAAATCTTCGTTCTGATTCTGATAAATCGTACCAGAATTGGGGAATGGAAACAGCTTGAGCCACTGAACCTAAGTTTACTGGTGGAAGAGTAGCTAACTTGGCTTGAAGTGCAGAGATTTCTGTGTGAATTTTGTATGCTCGTAACTTTGCTGTTTCTGGATCTAAAACCCCAGTTTCTACTAAAGCAGGTAGCTGGGTAAGTATTTGTTGTTGACGAGCGATCGCATCTCCTAAACTATTCTTAATTGCATCCAACTGGGGAAAGTTCATCCCAGCCACAGCTTGGGGTAATTCTTGGCAAACCTTGGTAATTGTCTTGTCTAAAACTGCATCATAAGCCAAAGCCTTACACTTAGGATTTTTAGGACAGCTAATTGGACGTAAATAAAGATACTCTTTGTTTTGGCGACGTTGGGTAACGCGGGTGACAGTCATGTGAGATTGACACTCGCCGCAAATTACTAACCCTGCTAAAGAGCGTGGCGCGCTAGCTGTGCGAGATGGTAACCGACTATTACGGCGTAAAAGCCTGTCAATTTGAGCGGCTTCTTCTGGGGAAATTATGGGAACGTGGGTATTCGAGATAATTTCGCCATCTTGATAAGCTGTGTTCCCCCGATAAACTGGATTAGTTAACCAGCGCTTCCCTGTGGTTACCGAGATTTTCTTACCGTATTTTTTAGCTAAATAGCGAACTGCTCCCCTTAAAGAACCATAGAGCAAAAATTGTTCAAAAAAATCCTTAACAACTGGCGAAGTGCTTCTATCAATCGTGTATTTATCTTTACTTTTTTTGTAACCGTATGGCGGCTTACCTGGTGGAGGTGCAATATCTAAACGCTTACGGGCGTGTCCTTGGCGGATACGGCGGCTACGTTGCTGGTATTGAATTTCTTGTAACAATGTCAGCAATTGAGCGCGGAGATTACCATGTTCTGAAGTGTAAGGTTGTTCCGTAGCGATGACCACAATACCCATAGCTTCCAATTCATTGAGGCGATCGCTTACTTCTTTGACAGTATCACCCAATTCTTCCAATCGCCGGATGAGCAGATAACTTGCAGCCTCAGCTTGGCAATCTTTGATTAATTGTTGTAACTGCACTCGCCCAGCGTTTCCGCAGGAATCTCGCGTACCATGTCCCAAGGACTCTCGCTCTCCCAGATCATAATAAACTCGATCTACTTCCCACCCCCAACTATCAACATCAGGAGGATTTTCTAACAAAGGATCGGTGTAGCTGTAGGCGATGATTTTCATTTGTCATTTGGTAATTGAGATTTCCCCTTGTCTCTTCATCCCCCTCATCCCCCTCATCTCCCTCATCTCCCTCATCTCCCTCATCTCCCTCATCCCCCCAGTCCCCTCACTGCTGACTCAACTCAATAATATTCCCGTCGGGATCTTGGGTGAATACAGCAGGACGACCAGAGGCGCTGGCTTGGATAGGGTAATTGTGGGCGAGTAATTCTTGTTTGGCGATTTCTAAGTCTGCAACAGAAAAAGCAACATGGGGGTTGCGTCCCCATTTTTCGTTTTGGTTATCTGTAGGGGAAGATGGTGCGACGATCAAGTGAATTTGGTAGTTACCGACTTGATACCATGCTCCAGGGTATTTCAGAGAGCGATCAATTTTAGCTAGTCCTAATACTTTGCCATAAAAGAATTCAGAGCGTTCCAGGTCAGTAACGAGAATGGCGGTATGAAGACTGTTGATAATTTGCATTGTCTGTGAGATGGGTGCGATCGCGTTTATTTTAATTGTATTGGGGACTGGGGATTGGGGATTGGGGATTGGGGATTGGGGACTGGAAGTTGAGGTTTGGAGGCTGGAAGTTGAGGTTTTGAGGCTGAACGTTGAGGTTTGGAGGCTGGAAGTTGAGGCTTGGAAGCTGAACGTTGAGGTTTTGAGGCTGACGATTGAGGCTTGGAAGCTGAACGTTGCAGTTTTGAATCGGAAAGTTGCGGTTTTGAATCGGAAAGTTGCGGTTTTGAACTGGAAAGTTGCACCTTTAAGGCTCAAAAGTTCAAAAGCAATGGAATAGTTATTTACTGGGAAGTACCAAACCCTAACCACCACTGCATTAATACAGCACGACATTGAAGACAGATGAGACTTTGAAGTAAATCATGTACACCTGTGGAAGTTGCGGGATAAGTTGCTCCTATATACTCAGCTGCAATTGTGGGAGTAGATTGAAGATGAGCAACAAAACCATAAAGCTTTTGATTAGAAAAAGAACTATTTACAGGCCAACCTTCAGTATTCAAGGCTGTAAGTTGACTAATTGCTATAGCTTCAACTCCTAGTTCTCTTTGCAGAATAGTTGGTACTGCAACCTCTGGGGTTTGTCCCTGGGGTACGCGACCACCAGGGAAATCTAAAGTGAGTTCACCTAATCCTGGTCTGTAACTTGGGGGT
Organism: Calothrix membranacea FACHB-236; assembly: GCF_014696315.1. Lineage (GTDB taxonomy): Bacteria > Cyanobacteriota > Cyanobacteriia > Cyanobacteriales > Nostocaceae > Aulosira > Aulosira membranacea. Next base: position 28,246 of record NZ_JACJPX010000024.1, on the reverse strand, counting down.
GGCAAAATTATCTGATGAGACTGAATTGGTAAAATCACCACAGAGTCGGCTTTTTCTACACGCCAGTATTCCAAAATTTGTCCGCGATCGTCTTGAAGATGTTCGCCAATCACAGTTAGCCAATTTGAGCGCATTTCCACAAATCGACGCTGAACTTTCCAACATTCTCCTGATGCTTCGTTCATCTTCTCAATAGTGTTGACTGTTGGCTGGGAAGGGAGATTGTTAAGCCATTTTTGTGTGATTTATCACATTGACTGTTGAGCTTCACAATATCAAAAGCCTTTCAGCGCCAAATGTCAAATATCCAAACAGCTTTCTTTCTTGTAGAGACGCGATTCATCGCGTCTTTATTCAAGGGAGAGACGCGATGAATCGCGTCTCTACAGATCTTGACAATCAAACCTCAGTCTGAAGGGAGATCCTGATGTGGGTATAAGTCAGATTCAATAGAAGAAACCGTGTATGCATACGGATGAATAATTCATGAAGCGTGACATTACTGGTAAGTTTGTTAGTAATTGGGATTCCGAAAAGAAACAAAGATTTAGCATATCTCTTACCAGTACGGCTTGGCGATCGCTGGATGAAGAAGCTCACAAGCAGGGAATTTCTCGCTCGGAATTAATTGAACAAGTTGCTCGCAGTTTTGAAAAAAATCCCGCATCTGCAAAGACAGCTGTACTGGAAGCACAGATAGTTGAACAGCAAGAAGTTATCGCACTGTTGCAACATCAGAACCAGGAACTAGAATCTAGACTTGCAAATGCTCCCGATCCTCAAGCTACTGAGCGCACGGTGACCCTAATCCTCGAAAGTATTACTGATGCTTTTGTAGCTTTTGATAAAAATTGGTGCTATGCATACGTAAATGGTGCGGCAGTTAAAATTCTGCACAAAAAACCAGAAGAATTGATTGGCAAGAATGTTTGGACAGAAATTTTTCCTGAGCTTGTGGGTAGCATAGGTTACCAAAACCTACATCGAGCAATTACAGAACAAACCCCTGTTTCATGGGAAGAATTTGGAGAGCCTGTTCAGCGTTGGTTAGAAGTGAATGCCTATCCCTCAGCTTATGGTTTGGCAGTGTATTTTCGTGATATCACAGAGCGCAAACAAGCGGAAGCGGAGCGCGAGAGGTTAATGTACGCATTAGAAATTGAACGCAGTAGCTTAGAAGCAGTTTTACGCCAAATGCCAGCCGGAGTGCTAATAGCAGATGCAGCTTCTGGGAAGTTGGTTTTATCCAACGACCAAGCCAAACAGATTCTGAGGTTTGGCTACGAACAGTCGTTAAACCTAGAAGAATATGAACCGCTAACTCCCTTTGTCGGCTTTGATGGTGATGGCCGACGCTACGAGGCGCAAGATTATCCGCTAATGCGATCGCTCCTCCAAGGTGAAGTGATTGCTAATGAAGAAATATACTTGCATTACAGTGATGGCAGCCAAACTTTAATTAATGTCAATTCTGCACCGATTCTCAACCAGCAAAATCAAATAGTTGCTGCTGTTATCATCTTTCAAGATGTCACAGAACGCAAACAGGCAGAATTGGCGCTGCAAAATCAGCAGAAATGGTTGGAAACAGTATTAAATTTGATGCCAACGCCAATGATATTTATTGAGCCAGGCACAGCACAAGTTACTTTTGCTAACCAAATTGCCAATGAATTAGCGGGTGGAGATTTTCCAAAAAATAAATCCCTCGATGAGTATGCCGAAGCTTACTACTGCACTGATACTTATGGCGATCGCATCCCTACAGCCAGAATGCCTGCTGTACTGATTGCACAAGGAGAAAAGGTACAAAATTATGAGATGAACTGGCATACACCAGGTGGTATTCGCTCCATGCTTTGCTGGGGCGAAATTTTGCCAGATATGTATGGACATCCAGCTATTGGGATTGCCATGTTTCAAGATGTGACTAGGCTCAAGCAAATTGAAGAAAATCTGGGACGGACGGAAGAAGGCTTACAGTTAGCTTTATCTTCAGCACATATGTTTGCTTGGGACATGGATTTAATCACCAATCAGGTGGTATGTTCTCCCAATGCGCTTTCAGTTTGGGGTATTCAAGTAGGAACGGCCGCAGAATTTTTTGCACTGATTCATCCAGACGATCGCCAGCAGGTAATAGACTCAGTGCAACAAGCGATCGCTGGAGGACTTTTCTACAATCAAGAATATCGCGTTGTTTCTCCCCAGGGCGTTATACACTGGCTTAACAGCCAAGGAAGAGTTCACGATGCGGCGGGACAAAGAGTGCGGATGACTGGCGTTTCAGTTGACATTACAGAACGCAAACAAATTGAAGCCGAACGCGATCGCCTTTTTGAGAGAGAACAAGTTGCCAGATTAGAAGCAGAAACCGAGCGCAAACGTCTGTATGAAATCCTCATGCAGTTACCAGCGATGATTGCGATCGTGACTGGTTCAGAACATATATTTGAATTTGCTAATCCCACCTATCTACAATTGACTGGACGCACTCCCGATATTATCGGCAAATCAATTCGGGAAGTTTTGCCGGAGACAGAGGGGCAAATTTATTTTGAAAAGCTCGATCAAATTTACCAAACTGGAGAACCCTTTATTCAGGACGAGTCACCTGTATATTGGGATCGCAACGGTGATGGTGTCTTAGAAGAAGCATTTTTTAACTGTGTCTTTCCAGCTTTACGCGATGCTGAAGGGACAATTCAGGGTGTTTTGCTTCATGGAATTGAAGTTACAGCCCAAGTACGGGCAAGGCAACAAATTGAACAATTACTACAAGAGTTACAGCACAAGGAAAAACAGCAGCAGTTTTTAATTGAATTAAATGACACTATTCGCGCCATTCAAGACTCTAAAGAAATTATGTGGGAAGTAGTTCGTACTACGGGGCAACATTTCCAAGTTACCCGATGTACCTACGGTGAGATTGATGGTAGTCAAAAATACGTAATTGTCGATCGCGACTATTGCAATGGTGTCATGAGCGTCGCTGGTAGTCACTACCTAAATTCTTTTGGCGTGGAAATCATTGCTGAACTTAAGCAAGGCAAAACCATCTTTGTGAATAATGTCGATACCGATCCGCGGACTACTGGAAGTGGGGCTACGGCTTTTAATGCTATCCAAACAAAATCTCTGCTGTGCGTGCCTTTGGTGAAAGAAGAACGATTTGTCGCCCTATTTGTCTTACACCATGTCACCCCCCGCCAGTGGACAGAGGACGACGTAATACTCATGGAGCGAATTGCCCAAAAAACCTGGCTAGCGGTAGAGCGATCGCGGGCAGAAGAAGAATTGCGACACAGCAAAACTCGCCTACAACTAGCCTTGATAATTGGACGTATGGGTACTTGGGATTGGGATATGCAAATCAATACCCTCACCTGGTCAGATAGTCATTACAACATCATGGGACTGCAACCATATGAGTACCCACCCAGCTATGAACTTTGGGCTAACAGCGTTCATCCCGATGACTTAGGGCACACTGAATTAGCGCTGCAACAAGCCATGCTCAATAAAACTGAATATCATCATGAATATCGCACGCTCTGGGAAAATGGCTCTATTCATTGGATAGAAGCTAGAGGCAGGTTTTTATACAATGCCCAAGGGCAGCCCATCCAAATGATTGGCGTTCTCATTGACATTACAGAACGCAAACAGGCTGAACAAGAACGAGAACTATTACTAGAACGCGAACGCATTGCCCGTACTCAAGCTGAAGCAGTACAGCGCCAATTAGAAAGCATTTTTGATACCGCTCCAGTAGGTATGGCTCTGCTAGATGCCGAGCAACGATTTGTTGCCATCAACGAAGCATTAGCCCAAATTAACGGCTTAACCCGCGAACAACACTTAGGGCATTCAGTTGCCGAGCTTTTTGGTGAAATAGACCCCAATATAGTTGCACTTTTCTCGGAAATTTACACAACAGGCAATCCCTTTATTGTCAATAGCTTTGCTGTCAATGCTCCCGGACGCAGCGATCGATGCCCCGGTTATTACAATCTTTACTATCTACCTAATATCAACTTACAGGGTCAGATAGAAGATGTTTTAGCCTATGTTATCGATGTGACAGAGCAAGTACTGTTAGAGCGTGCCCAAAGATTTTTAGCAGAAGCCAGTGCAGTTTTAGCTTCCTCTCTCGATTACCAAACTACTTTAGAACAAGTAGCACAGTTGGCAACACCAGATTTGGCAGATTGGTGTACAGTCCACATAGTTGCAGAAGATGGTGGCATTGATCAGATTGCAGTAGCTCACAGCGACCCCGCAAAATTAGAATGGGCGCAGCAAACCAATAGTAAATATCCTTTGAACCCAAATAATCCTCGTGGCGCTGCCTTGACATTACGTACAGGGCAATCTGATATTTTGGCAGATATTCCCGATGAATTAATTGTCCAAGCAGCCCGTGATCCAGAACATTTAGAAATTCTGCGCTCTGTTGGGTTTAAATCTGTCATGACAGTACCACTCCGCACCCAAGCCCGAATTTTAGGGGTAATTTCCTTTGTCAGTGCCGAATCTGGGCGACGCTATACTCAAAGCGATTTACAACTAGCAGAAGAATTAGCCCGTCGTGCTTCCCTCGCCATCGACAATGCTCAGTTGTATCGAGTCGCACAAAGCGATCGCGTCAAAGCCGAAGCCGCCAACCGCATTAAAGACGAATTTTTAGCCGTACTTTCCCACGAATTGCGATCGCCCCTTAATCCCATTCTTGGTTGGACAAGAATTCTCCGCAGTAAGCGACTAGAGGGCAAAAAAGCCGACCAAGCCTTAGAAACCATCGAACGCAACGCTAAATTGCAAGCGCAATTAATTGAAGATTTGTTGGATGTCTCCCGCATCCTCCAAGGCAAAATGACCTTAAACGTTGCGCCAGTTAATTTAGCTAGCACCATAACAGCCGCCCTAGAAACTGTACAATTGGCAGCACAAGCCAAAAGCATCGAAATCCAAACCACAATTAATCCAGTCGCCGGTACTGTCACAGGTGATGCCAATCGTCTACAACAAATTGTCTGGAACTTGGTTTCTAATGCTGTGAAATTCACACCATCAAGCGGAAAAATAGAGGTAAAACTAGAGCAAGTGGGAATGTATGCCCAAATTCAAGTTAAAGATACAGGAATTGGCATCAAGCCCGAGTTTTTACCCTTTGTGTTTGAATACTTCCGCCAAGAAGATGGCACAACCACAAGACAATTTGGTGGATTAGGATTAGGACTAGCGATCGTCCGTCATTTTACCGAACTGCATGGCGGCACCGTTCAAGCCAGCAGCCCTGGACAGAATTTAGGGGCAACCTTCACAGTGCTACTACCGTTAAATATTGTCGAGCAGCAGCTATCTCATGATGACTGCGCGTCCGAAAGTGTCATCGACCTCACAGATATTAACATCTTGGTTGTCGATGATGATGCAGATATGCGAGAGTTGGCAGAATTTATCCTCACACAATCGGGCGCACAAGTAACAACAGCCGCTTCCGCATTACAAGCCTTGACGCTGTTAAAGCAATCTCAGCCCGATTTACTACTGTGTGATATTGGTATGCCAGAAATGGATGGTTACTCCTTAATTCGGCAAATCAGACAATGGTCATCAGAACAGGGAGGAACCATTCCCGCGATCGCCCTCACTGCTTACGCCGGAGAAATCAATCAACAACAAGCCCTAGCCGCTGGATTTCAGTTACATATCTCCAAACCTGTACAACCAGAGATGTTAGTGCAATCCGTTGCTCAATTGCTACACCCACTTTCGTGAGGCAAGGGCGTAGGGAGCAGGGGAGACAAGGAGACAAGGAGAGAAATTCTCATTAAATCAACCATGCCCAATGCCCCATGCCCCATGCCCCATACCCAATAAGTACCTAAACAGAATTATTAAATGTTCTTTTTTTCTCTCCCCTGTTCCCTATTCTCTCTCGATGAATTTAATTTTGCACAACTACCGACTGGGTAATTAAGCTAAACCCACTAACTTCTCGCTTAAATCCCACAGGCGTTCTGCTTTTTCATCATCGCGTGCTTGAGGAGAAACTCTTTGCACAAATGATTGACCGTCTTTCTTTTGCCGATTTCCCCAACTCCAGTAAGCACCAGATTGCTTGTATTCAGGATCGGCTAGTACCGACGCTACTCGTTCACCAGACAATTCCTGTGATACATATCCCCCAGTAATGTACTTCTGGAACAATGGGAAGATTTTTTGGAACAAGGGGTAATGGTTACGGAATAGTGGAGTTTCTGCTACACATCCCGGATATAGAGAACTGAAGGTAATACCAGTTGACTCGTGATAACGGCGATGCAGTTCCCGCATGGTTAACACGTTGCAAACTTTACTGTCTTTGTAAGCTTTCACAGGTTCAAATTTCTTACCGTCAATCATCGAGATTGGCTCTTTAAACCCGGCTGAAAAGCCTTCCAGATTTCCTAAGTCGGGACGTGGGGGAATTTTTCCACCCAATTCGTCAGGATTGTGTGTTACTGTTCCTAAAATCACCAATCTGCGATCGGGCGATGGTGAATTTTTCAAATCCTCAAGCATGAGGTTACACAGCAGAAAATGACCAAGATGATTAGTGGTCATTGTCAATTCATAGCCTTCCGGACTACGCAACGGTTCTTTGATTAGGGGCATATAAATTGCCGCATTGCACAACAAAGCGTCTAGAGTTTTGCCACTAGCCCTAAAGTTATTCACAAACTGTCTGACGCTATCCAAGGAACCTAGATCGAGATGCATAATGGTGTAGCTATCTTTAGGTATTCCTACTGTTTGAGCAGCTTCTTCCGCCTTAGCTAAATTCCGACAAGCCATCACGACGTGCCATCCTTTTTTAGCCATCGCTTTTGCAGTGTATAACCCAACCCCGGAAGAAGCACCCGTAATCACAACCGTTGACTTCCGATTTTGTTCCATGTCTGTTTAAACTCCTGTGACGTGTTGACTTTATCTAGAATCTCACGCCAATGGCTTCTATTAACACAAGTAATATCCAATTAAAAAGATTCTTATCTTTTCACTAAAGAGCTACAGTTTATGCATAGATAAGCTTTTATATACTACATCGAAGATATTAAATAAAAAGCTTTTAGGAGAATTTTTGCGTTCCTAAACCTGGATACTTCTACTACCCTCTACCTCATGGGTTTACTGTCTACAAGAGCCTATGCATGGCTTGCTTAAGTCTACCTCGTGTAGGTGTCAGCAATACCCTTCCCTGCGATAGGCTCCCCTAACACACTTCGCCATTATAATTTTTTGTTTATTGACCTATCTAGAATTACTGTATATTAAGCCAAGTGCTGACAATCAATTATCAATAATACTATAGAAATCTCCTTTGATTCATGAAATTATTTGTGTAGTAAGAGAACAGAGAATAGGAAGCAGAGAAGAAGAAATGAAAATATACTTTTTTTAAAAAATTAAATATAATTTTTAGAATATTTCCTATTAAAAATAATGATAAATTTTGGTTTTTATATAATTAATGTTTTAGGTAAAGCTATTAATAAATACATTTAAAAATATTATTAATATCACGTAAAATAAGGTAAATAGCGCCATTAATTGATTTATAGATAAGGTAAAACCGTGACAGTTCATTAATACTTAGGTTGGCACGAATATTAGAGCCAAGCATAATCGAAGCTTTAATGTAATCCTTTAGATTTATGTGTAGGGTAATTAATTTTGAAATTTTAATTTTGAATGCCCCACAGAGGTATTGCATCTAGAAAACCATAAGAAAATTAGCAATCATGGAAAAATTCTTTTTTGTTGATTGGCAAGCAATCTTTGTCCCTAGTATCAGTATTTTAGAATTAATTATACGTGGCTCGTTAGTGTATCTAGCATTATTCTCAGTGTTACGCTTGCTTCCTAACCGACAAATGGGAACTCTAGGAATTACCGATTTATTAGTAGTTGTGTTATTCGCAGAAGCTGCTCAAAATGCGATGGCCAGTAATTATACGTCTATTACTGAAGGAGCTATCCTAGTAGGAACCGTAATTTTTTGGAGCTACTTACTTAACTGGTTGGGGTACAAACTTCCTGAGTTCCAGCGATTTCTCAATCCCTCTCCACTATTACTGGTAAAAAATGGTCGGATTATTCATCGGCATTTAGAACGAGAGTTGATTACAGAGGATGAGTTGATGAGTAAGCTACGCCAACAAAGTGTAGAATTTTTGACTGATGTCAAGTTGGCTTATATGGAAGCTGACGGTAGCATTAGTGTCATTACATCCGACTCCAAAACTAGTTCTATAGTTAACCAAGAATCTAAAACAAAAAGCGATCTGCCCTAATAAAAATGTAAAATATGACGGTTGTATTCTGTGGCGGACTGTGATTGAGCGTTATACCTTGCCCGAAATGGGTAATCTTTGGAGTGAAGCCTATAAACTAAAAACTTGGTTGCAAGTAGAAATTGCTGTTTGTGAGGCACAGGCTGAACTTGGTTACATCCCATCTCAGGCAGTTGAAGAAATTAAAGCAAAGGCGAATTTTGACCCAAAGCGGGTGCTAGAAATTGAAGCTGAAGTCCGCCACGATGTCATCGCCTTTTTAACAAATGTCAATGAATATGTTGGTGATGCCGGGCGTTATATTCACCTGGGTTTAACTAGTTCTGATGTGCTTGATACAGCTTTAGCATTGCAATTGATAGCCAGTTTAGATGTGATTTTACAGCGCCTCGAAGATTTAATTCAGGCGATTCGTAAAAAGGCAAAAGAACATCGTAATACGGTAATGATTGGGCGTTCTCATGGCATTCATGCTGAACCCATCACCTTTGGATTTAAGTTAGCTGGTTGGTTAGCAGAGGTATTGCGACACCAAGAACGTTTGCAAACTCTCCGCAAAACAATTGCTGTGGGTAAAATTTCTGGTGCAGTGGGAACCTATGCCAATATTGAACCACGTGTAGAAGCGATCGCCTGTCAAAAACTTGGACTAAAGCCTGATACTGCTTCTACACAAGTCATATCTCGCGATATCCACGCTGATTTTGTACAGCAATTAGCTTTAGTTGCCGCATCTATTGAACGCTTTGCTGTCGAAATTCGCAATCTGCAAAAAACAGATGTTCTCGAAGTTGAAGAATTTTTTGCCAAAGGTCAAAAAGGTTCTTCAGCTATGCCACACAAACGTAATCCCATCCGTTCCGAACGGTTAACAGGGATGGCGCGGCTAGTGAGAAGTCATGCCGGTGCAGCTTTAGAAGATATCGCCCTCTGGCATGAAAGAGATATTTCTCACAGTTCTGTAGAACGGGTAATTTTGCCAGATGCTTGTATTTTGACCCATTTTATGCTGGTAGAAATTACTGAATTGGTAACCAACCTGCTGGTGTATCCCGAGAATATGCAACGAAATCTCAACTGCTATGGGGGAGTAGTATTTAGCCAAAAAGTACTACTAGCTTTAGTGGAAAAGGGAACTAACCGCGAAGAAGCCTATGCCATCGTCCAAGAAAATGCTCACACCGCTTGGAACAAGCCGGAAGGCAATTTCCACGATTTAATTACCAAAGACCCGCGTGTTACCCAAAAGCTATCTCCAGCAGAAATAGAGTTGTGTTTTGACCCCCAACAACATCTGCGGCATTTAGAACAGGTTTATCAACGGCTAGGGATTTAAAAATGGGGAATGGGGAATGGGGAATGGGTAATTGAAGCTTGTTATTTCCCTTTATCCCCCTCATCCCCCTTGCCCCAAACTCAAACGGATGAATTTTTTGTAAAATATTATATATCTTATATACGTAAATTATGTAATTTCCAACTGTTGATTAATTTTTTTACAAAGTATAATTAATAACTATAAGACTATTTAGTAGCAATTTGAATGCACTAATGATTGAGATCCTAGCCACACTTTCTGCTTCTGCGGCTGCAGGAATTAGAATTGGTATACCTCTACTGATTATTGGATTGTTGCATGGAGGCCAATTGTGGTCAAAAGTCCCGCTTTTGGCTCACATTTCGCCATCGGTGTTGCTAGGTTTCTTTAGTATTTGGTCTTTGCTGGAGCTATTTGCTTCCAAAAAACGTTTGGGTCAAAGAGTACTACAAATATTTGAGTTATTGCTATCTCCTATTGTGGGTGCAATTATGGGGTTAGCTGTATCTTCTACAACAGTAGCTCCACAATGGCTAATAGCTTTTACTGGGGGTTTGTTAGCGTTGGTTTTTCAACTAGTGCAAGTCGGTTGGTTTTATCGCTTGCGTGGATTACCATTGTGGGCAGTATTTCTCCAAGATTTTTTGTGCGTTGTTTTAGTAATATTTGCCTTTAATGCTCCCTGGCCGGGAGGATTAATCACTTTTGCCCTTCTGTGGTTTGCAATTCATAGTGCGAAGCAATGGTATGACTGGTATTGGCAATATCGCCGTCAGCAGTCAAAATTCAGGGGTTAAGGGTCATTGTGGTAGTACCTGCCAAATCTTGATAGTGCCATCCTGACTGCCACTAGCAAGAGTTTTTCCATCTGGATTGAAAGCTACAGACCAAACTTGTTCTTTGTGAGCCGTAAAAGTGCCGAGTGGTTTACCTGTGCTAATATTCCATAGCTTGATACTACCGTCTTGACTACCACTAGCGAGACTTTTTCCATCTGGACTGAAAGCAACGGATCTCACTTCACTTGTATGACCAGTCAAAGTGTGGATGAGTTTGCCAGAATTAACATCCCACAACTTAATAGCATTGTCACGAACGCCAGTGGCAAGGGTTTTTCCATCTGGGCTGATAGCGACATCGTTAATCAATGATTTAGCATCGAAACTACGGATAACTTTACCAGTACTAAGATTCCACAACTGACTAGTACTACCTGAACCACTTCTGGCAAACAATGCTTGACCATCTGGGCTAAAAGCGATGGGTACAGATTTGAAATTATCAAATCCCCTTGCAGAAGCGTTCGAGTCATCAGGGATGGGAATAATATTTCCAGTCCGCCAATTCCACAGCCTGATATTAGCGCCTTGGTCGAGACTAGTAGCTAGTGTTTGCCCATCAGGACTAAAGACCACATCAATCACTGGTTCTGAATGCTTGAGGTTACGGATTAGTTCTCCAGTATTAATATTCCAGAGATTGAGATCTCCATTCTGACTACCACTAGCCAGAATCTGACCATCTGGGCTAAAATTCACAGCCCAAGCCTGTCCGTTAAAGCTACGAATGAGTTTTCCCGTGCTGGGATTCCAAAGTTTAACAGTTTTAGCACCAGCACTGGCAAGAACAGAATTTACAGGATTTTTCGCCCTAGATACTTCTGGAGAATAAGCAACTGAATAACCCGAATCTGACTCTGTTGAGAGTTTGCGGAGTGGTTGACTATTTGGAGAAGATTGGGTGATTAAGTCCTGAGTTCTGGAAGTAAATGCAGTACAACCGGAAACAGCAGTAGTTACTAAGGTAAGAGTCAATGCTGTGAGTGCTTTCCAAAGAATTGGGTTGAGAGTCATTGTAGGTTTGCACCTCAAGCTTTATAAATGACTCGACTCTTTCAATAACACTCTGTTCCGTTGTTAGTCTGCGTAGAAGTTACAACAAGCCAATCATGTGCAGCAGCCCCCGTCCGGTGACTAGCTCAATGATGAGAGCAATAAAGCCCAGCATAGCAATTCGGCCATTCCAGACTTCGGCGCTGGTTGTAATGCCCCATTCCCAACGCTCTTGGGGATACATTTTCACCTTCTTCTTCATTTGAGTGACTTGTGATAGCTTCAAGCTAGGCTGCTTTAAAGAATCAATCACTAAATCTGCCAATGCTTTGATAAAGACTGGATGGGTATTAGGAGCAGGTACACGACGGAAATTGTGAATCCCGGCTTCTTCAGCTATTTCGCGATACTCAATATCAATTTCTTGCAATGTCTCAATATGTTCTGAGACAAAACTGATAGGTACGACAACTAAATCTTTAATGCCTTTTTCTCCTAATTCTTTCAGCGCATCCTCAGTATAGGGTTGCAGCCATTCTACAGGGCCTACACGACTTTGATAAGCTAAGGTATGGGCGTTAGGACGATTGAGGGTACGCATGATCAAAACAGTACATTCCTCAATTTCCTGCTGATAGGGGTCACCTGCTTCTTCAACGTAGCTTTTAGGTACGCCATGAGCGCTGAAAAAGATATGAACTTCATCAGGATTGGGATATTGCTCGAGTTCTTGGGCAATGAGTGCTGCCATTGCTTGTAGATAGCCCTGTTGTTTATACCAAGAGGGAATAACAGTATATTCCAGAGGTTGAAGCTTGGGGTTTTCTTGCCAAAGTTTTTCTAGAAGACGGAAGCTAGAACCACTGGTACTAATAGAAAACTGTGGGTATAGGGGTAAGATAACCAACCGTTCGATCTGATCTTGAGTTAGTTGTGCGATCGCTTCTTCAGTATAGGGATGCCAATAACGCATTCCCAAATAAATCTTGGCTTCTTGTCCTAACTCACTCAATTGTTCTCTTAGTGCTTCTCCTTGCGCTTCCGTAATGCGTCGCAGTGGTGAACCGCCGCCAATTTGCTTGTAGTTTTCTTGTGATGTTTTCGTACGCCGTGAAGCAATAAACCAAGCTAGAGGTTTTTGCAGCCAACGAAATGGTAGGCGAATAATTTCTGGATCAGAAAACAGGTTAAACAAAAATGGCCCAACATCTTCTAACTTATCTGGCCCACCGAGATTGAGTAATAAAACGCCTACACGACCCATAGCAGTTACTTTCCCCCAACCCTTTCAGTTTTTTTACTAATGTTAACAATATATCTTTATTAAATATAAAGGTTAACAGGACTCAATGATGTCATGGCAACAATTTTAAGAGACTGGAGCTATCGTTATCAGTGGTTGTATGACGGCATATCAGGTTTAGCGGCGTTAAGTGTAGGCGGTGAAACTCGGTTTCGGCAACTAGCTTTGCAAGGCTTAACCATTTCCTCAAACACTAAAATTTTAGATTTATGTTGTGGTAGTGGTCAGGCTACACAATTTTTAGTGAAATTTTCACAAAACGTAACAGGTTTAGATGCTTCTCCCTTATCGTTAAAGCGGGCGAGGCAAAATGTACCTAGCGCCTCCTATGTCGAAGCATTTGCAGAAAATATGCCCTTTGCAGATGGTGAATTTGATGTAGTGCATACAAGTGTGGCATTACACGAAATGGAACCTCAGCAATTGCAGCAAATTATTAGTGAGGTTTATCGAGTTCTGAAACCAGGGGGTATGTTTACATTGGTAGATTTTCACGCTCCCACCAATCCCATATTTTGGCCTGGGGTATCACTATTTTTGCTGTTGTTTGAGACGGAAACAGCATGGCAATTACTCAAGACTGATTTACCAAATTTATTAACAGAAATTGGCTTTGAAGTTAGTAAAAAAACTTTATATGCTGGTGGAAGTTTACAAGTAATTCAAGCTAAAAAATCATGAGGTCATATTTCGCTAAAATTAACTAAACCGAAGTAAATCAAATTTTATAGGGTATGAGCGTTCGAGCATTTTTCCACGCTACCAAAGTCGAAGATGCTTTTCCCCCATATGACACCATTCACTTGAAAGTTTTCTATCCAGGTCAAATGTCAGGTAGTAATCAGGAACAAGATATGGGTATTGTTCCTGCTGATTCTCAACTGGCTCCCTTTAAAGTAGTGATTTTTTTTAACGGCATCAACTGTGGCCCGGAAATATATCAATGGCTTGCTGTGAAATTGGCAGAATGTGGGCTTGTAGTTGTGACATTTTCATGGGTTGCCCAAAACTTACCCGGAATGGTGTCTTTGACCCCTGGTGTTGATATTAAAATGTTGACTCCAAACACTTATGGTTCAGGGCCAACAGCCTCTGCTTTACCAACATTGCTAGCCCAATTAGAGCGTTTACAATCAGAGGGTATTCTAGCTGGATTGCTTGATTTACAGCATATTATTTTAGGAGGTCATTCTGCTGGGGGTAGAGTTGCAATCGAAAGTGCAAATCCACAGTTTTTTCCCCAAGTTGTAGCGGCTTTTGCCTATGGTGCCCATACTGCAGCAGGTGTACAGATAGGATATCCATCCGGCACAATCTTACCCTTGCCCAATGCTGTACCACTAATGTTAATTGGCGGCACTTGTGATGGCGTAATTTTTCAAAGCAGCCATCGTTATGGAGTCACTTGGGAAGATCCAACAACCCCAATAGTCAGAACTTTCAAAGAAGCAATCTTTAGTCATAGAGGAGATAATTATTTGCTGCTTTTAGAGGGTGCTAACCATTTTTCTATATGCTATCCCTTCGATTCCACCACGGGTAGACCTTTCTTAGATTTTCCAGCAACTCAACCCGAAGAGCAACTACGGAATTTAATAGCAGAAACGATTGGGTTATTCATTAATGCCTATGTTTGTCATCAACAATCAGCCCTCGAAACTCTCAATCAATACCTAGTATCTCATCACCCTCTAATTGCATTATTTGAGCGAAAGTAGTTAATTAAGCACTTTGATTTCTGTTATCGGTTGCATTTTTACTGAATACCGAGTAGGTATTTTATTTATGAGGCAAGATATCAGATAGAAAATGCAGCAGAAGAATTGCTAATTTTAGTACGGCTTCTATCGATGCGATCGCTTCTCATATTAAATCACCACCATCCTTAGAAACATTGCTGGCTCAGGTTAACAGTGATTTTGCTGTACCTTTAATAGCTCAATGCCATAGAATCGCTCATTTAGATGGAGTAATTACGCCAGCAGAAGCTCAAGTCATCGAGACTATTAAACAAACGCTAAAAGGTAATTAAGCTGTAATCAGCTAGATTTAGCCTTCTCTCGTCAATAGCTTGCGTCGCAGTACATCCAATGCTGTACAAGCACTGACATGGCGAATAAAAGGACGAGTCCGCGTTTGTCCAAATCGATATTCAAAACTAGCTACTTCATCTTTAGGCCCTGCTAAACCTATGTAAACTAAACCCACAGGCTTGGTATCTGTACCGCCAGTAGGGCCTGCAATACCAGTAATACTCAATCCCCAGGTTGTAGAAAGGCGAGTTTTTACCCCAACTGCCATTTGCTCTGCAACAGTAGCACTAACAGCGCCCAGCTTAGCCAAGTCATCTGGGTTAACCCCTAGCATTCCTACTTTCACAGAGTTGTCATAAGAAATTACCCCGCCCCAAAAGTATTCTGAGCTACCAGAAATTTCCGTCAGCATTTGCCCTAGCCCTCCACCTGTACAGGATTCTGCTACTGATAGGGTTTCACCTGACTGTAGCAATAACTTCCCAACTACTGAAGCCAGAGTTTCATTATCGACACCGTAAAAATCTAAGCCAGCAATTTCTTTAATTTGTTTCTCAATTGGGACGATTAAATCCTCTGCTGCTGCTTCGGAAGCGGCTTTAGCAGAAATTCTTAACCGCACTTCTCCGTTACCTGCATAAGGCGCAACTGTCGGGTTAAGCAAATTAAAATAGGAGGCGACTTTTTCCGCCAAAGCAGATTCACCAATTCCCCAAAACCTTAAACTCCGGCTGTAAATAATTTCTTTGCTCCAGCCTTGGCTTTTGAGATAGGGTACTGCTGTTTCTTCCCACATCCGGTACATTTCGGAAGGTACACCAGGAAAAGTTAAAATAGTCACATTAGGTCGGGGTTGCCAAATAATCCCTGGTGCTGTTCCCGTAGGGTTGGGCAATATGTCTGCACCTTCAGGAATCAAAGCTTGTTTGCGGTTACTAGAAGTCATCACCCGACCGCGTTGGGCAAATTTCTCGGTCATATCTTCGATGATTTCAGAACGTTCTACCAAGGGAACGCCAAAAAAATCAGCAATGGTTTCGCAGGTGAGGTCATCTGGTGTGGGGCCAAGACCACCTGTAAAAATCAAAATTTGCGCTCTGGAAATTGCAATCTCTATAACTTGTTTTAGCCGTTCTGGGTTATCTCCTACTACGGTTTGATAGTAATGGGGAATCCCTAGTTGAGCTAATTGTTTCGCTAGAAATTGGGCATTGCTGTTGAGAATATCTCCGAGCAACATTTCTGTACCAACACAAATAATTTCTGCACTCATAAAATTTTAGATTTAGATTATTCGTAAATATCAGTTAGTGTATATTGATAGTTTTTCAGTCAGGACTTTAATGCTTTAAATCAAAGATTAAATTCCTGACTACAAACTTAATTAACACATTTAAAATACTTGATTTTATCGAGATATTTTCCAAACTCGCCAAACTGCGAAACTCAGCAACGAAGTACCAGCACAGGCGTAAGCAATACCACTGGGTATTCCAGCAATAGCTAAGGCTAAACTTCCCACCCATAGGGTTAGAGAATAAATAAATAAAACCGTCCAGCGATGGGATAAACCTGCTTTAAGTAATCGATGGTGTAGATGGCTTTTATCGGCTGTAAACGGAGATTTACCACGTCTTAGCCGCGCTAAAATTACTGCTGACATATCGACAATCGGCACGGCAAGAATCAGGTAAGGCAATAATACGGCTGTGAAAGCAGGAATTTTTACCAAACCAATTACACCTACAGACGCTAGGGTAAATCCCATAAAATAAGCCCCGCCATCTCCCATAAAGATTTGAGCGGGGTTGAAATTGTAGCGGAGAAATCCTAGTGCTGCGCCTGCAAGGGCGGCGGCGATGAGGGCGGCGGCTGGTTGGTGCATAAATAGTGCTACAACTAGCATCACCACAGCCGCAATTCCACTGACTCCCGCAGCTAATCCATCTAAACCGTCAATCCAATTAATGGCATTGACCATCCCCACTAGCCAAATTACTGTAATCGGCAAACTCAGCCAATCTAGGTTGACAATCCCCATTGTGGGAATAGTTATAAAATCTATACTCACCCCTGCTTTCCACGCACCAGCTGCCACAATTACTTGCATTAGCAGACGCGATAAGGGTGACAAGTTCAGCAAATCGTCAGCTAAACCAATGAGGAAAAAGCCGAGACCACCTAAAGTTACACCCCAAATTTGCCATTCTTTGTCTGGGGGTAGACTGCCAAATCCACCTAACCACCAGACAATGAGTAGAGAAGTTATAGTCCCTGCGAAAATAGAAACTCCTCCCAGGCGTACCATCGGGCGCTGATGCACTTTTCGCTCACCAGGTTGATCTACACGTCCACTTTTTATACCTATTTTCCTAATATCTGGTGTTGTCCAGAGAACGACTACAGCCGCAACTAGGAAGGAAATAAGATGATAAATCTCAGGAGGCATCTGTAATTTTCAATAAGTAAATTGTTTAGGGATTGAAGATTAGGTAATTGGTAATTGGTAATGGGAAAAAGCGGGGGAGCATAGGAAGCAGAGGAGAATCAGGGGAAATCAATATATCAATTACCCAATGCCCAATGCCCCATGCCCCATACCCTATGCCAAAGCTGGTACAGGAATCTCTAGATGAGAGTAGAGGGGGAAGCGATCGCATAATGCTGCTACCCTGCGCCGACAATCAGCTGCAACTTCCTCTGATTCTGGAGATAATAAGCGATCGGCAATAATATTACCTATCTCGGTAAATTCTGCCACACCTAGACCCCTAGTGGTCATAGCTGGTGAACCTAATCTCAGTCCACTGGTGACAAATGGTGACTGTGGATCGAAGGGAACTGTGTTTTTGTTAGCAGTAATATTTACGCCACTCACTAGCTGATCTGCTTGCTTACCTGTCATGCCGATAGACTGTAAATCTACTAGCATGAGATGGTTATCTGTCCCATCTGATACTAGTTTTAAACCACGATTTTGCAGTTGAGTGGCCAAAGCACGGGCATTCTCAATCACTTGGGCAGAATAAGTTTGAAATTCTGGCTTGAGTGCTTCACCAAAAGCTACAGCTTTCGCCGCAATTACATGTTCTAAAGGCCCACCTTGAGTTCCGGGGAAAACTGATTTATCCAGCTTTTTACCCAATTCTGCGTCGCCTGTTAAAATCAACCCACCACGAGGGCCGCGTAGAGTTTTATGGGTAGTAGTGGTCACCACATGACAGTGAGGAATTGGGTTGGGGTGCAGACCAGTTGCGACTAAACCAGCAATATGAGCAATATCAGCTAGTAGGTAAGCACCAACTTCATCTGCGATACTGCGGAACTTTTCAAAGTCAATGATGCGGGGATAAGCCGAATAACCGCAAATTAGTAGCTTAGGACGCTCCCTCAGCGCCAGCTCGCGAATTTGGTCATAGTCGAGTTGTTCTGTTTGTTGGCTAACACCGTAGTGCTTCACTTTGAACCACTTACCGGACACATTCACAGGTGAACCGTGGGTCAGATGTCCCCCATGAGACAAATCCATCCCCATGATTGTGTCACCAGGTTCTAACAGTGTTAAAAACACCGCAAAATTTGCTTGTGCGCCGGAATGGGGTTGAACATTGGCATGAGCAGCACCAAAAAGCTGTTTTGCACGGTCGATTGCTATCTGCTCAACTTTATCGACAAATTCACAACCGCCATAGTAACGTTTACCAGGAAGTCCTTCAGCATATTTGTTTGTCAGTACAGAACCTTGAGCTGCTAGTACAGCCGCAGAGGTAAAGTTTTCACTAGCAATCAACTCTAAATGGTCGCGTTGACGCTGTAGTTCTTGATTAAGTAGCTCTGCGATCGCCGGATCGCTAGAGTTAAGAATGTCTGAGTTTGTCTTAGTCACTTCCGCTATCCTTAGGGGATTGCCCAACTGTGTATTTTGCCTGAGTGTCACATTTTAGCAACAGTCCACAGTCAAGATTACATATTTCAAAGCCTATAGTTCAATGGGTTTTGAAAATAAATTATTAGGCATTGGAAATGGGGCATTGGGCATTGATTATTTCTCCTCTAATCCTCAGCTTTGTCCCAATCCCCATTACCAATTACCAACTACCAATTACCCATTCACCAATCCGTGTATTACTTTTAACTAAAAAAACTCTTCTCAAAATATAGACAACATACAATAAATTTAAAGGCTACTGGACAATTTTGTTTGAGTTGCGCTTGCCCACATTGTTGCCCAGGAAAGCCTGAAAGGTTGATTTTAGGCGTTCATTGCCATTTTGAATCACAATCCACTTTTTCCACAGTCTAGACTGAGCAAAGCTGGAACATCAGGTAATTCTACGGCTTGAGCGTCTGAAAGGCCGATCCTTTCCTCAGTAAAATGTGGGTCACAGTGAGGATTTACAGGAGGCATGAGATGCTAGTCATTTTAATGGAAGATCAAATCCTTACTCCTGGGAAGGTTTGCCAGTCTTGTTTATTAGCTGATAGGAGTGGTCAACCCCGTTGGAGTCAAGGTCAACTGCGTTGCGGTCACCAAGTCAACAAACTCACTGCACAACAGCCAGAGCAGTTTGAATGTATGATGGGTTTCCGCATTGCCAATATTGAATAATTAGATTTGCTAGCAAGAGCAAGTAACTGCGTTATCCTAGGCTCAAGTAACTGTTGAATTTTTGCCACAGGAGAACGCACAATGGCTTGGCGTGGGTCTACAACGGTTTGGGAGCGGATTCTTGCTTGCTTACCTTATTTACTGCCCTTGATTGATGGACTGATGTTCGGTGTGTCTTTATTCAGAGATTTTCCAGCGCTGCAAGTGCTGCTGGTGCCTCTTCAGCCTGTTCTTCTCATTTATGGTAGTTTAGGGCAATTTGGGCAACTAATTGTTTTCTTTGCTTTATTTTTTTTAGTAGTGAGAAATGAAAAAATCAATCATTTCATTCGCTATAACACTATGCAGGCAATTCTTTTAGACATTATTGTGTTTCTTGGCAGTATAGTTTTGCGGGTTGTCGCACTCCCTGGGATAGTTTTTGCTGTGCAAACAGTAGCTAGCACAATCTTTCTCGGCTTGGTAGCAGCAGTGGTATATTCTGTTGCCCAGTCTTTAATGGGACGTTACGCAGAAATTCCCGCAATTTCGGATGCTGTTTATATGCAAGTGCGGTAGCGATTAACGAGATACAACGATGTTTTCTAGGCGACCAATGCCTTCAATTTCCACACGGACGCGATCGCCTAGTTGTAAGGAACCTACACCCTCTGGGGTACCTGTAAGTACTATATCTCCAGGCATTAGTGTCATTACTTGACTGATATATGACACCAAAAAATCTGGTGGAAATACCATTTGATCAATACAGCTAGATTGTACTGGATTGACATTGTCATTGAGAAAGGTCTGCAATCTCGCTCCCGGGTTTAATTCTCGGACAATCCAAGGGCCTAAAGGACAAAAGGTGTCAAAACCTTTGGCTCTCGTCCATTGTCCATCTTTTTTTTGCAAATCCCTGGCTGTTACGTCATTAGCAATGGTGTAACCCCAAATTTTAGTTTGGGCTTCTTCCGGGGTACATTCACTGGTGCGATCGCCAATGATTAACGCCAATTCGCCTTCGTAGTCTACTCGTTGTGATAGTACTGGATACTTGATTTCAGTCTCAGAGGCAATAATTGATGTTGGCGGTTTGAGAAATAGGAGTGGCTCACTTGGTACAGGAGTTCCCATTTCTGCTGCATGATCAGCATAATTTTTACCCACTGCGACAATTTTTGAGGGAGCACAAGGAGCCAGAATTTGATATTCTTCTGGTTCCAAGATTAAATCTGTAGGTTGTCCCTGTAGCCAAGGTGGAGCATCTAGCACCTGGACATTCAGGGAGAGTTGTAACAACCCATAGTAAATCTGTCCTTCCTGATTTTGAACTCGCACATAGCGTTGTGCCATAACCTTGATTTATGTCCTTTTGGATGCAATTACAAGCTGTGATCCCAAGAGCAACCTTTAAGTTAGCTAAGAGATTTGGAACTTTGGCTAATTTGGCTCAAGATTCAATTTGAAAACTGGTAAGATTATAGTTCCTTGTTGCTTCAGATGTTGATTATTACTGAGCTTGCTTCTGGCAGTTAAAGTATAAGTTAGCACCAGCAGCCATTTTGTCCATAAGGAGACGAAAAACCATGTCGATAGTTTATGAAACAATGTTCATCCTGCGTCCTGACTTAGGAGACGAACAAGTAGAGCAAGCGATTACTAAATATCAGAACTTGCTCAAAGAACACGGTGCAGAAGATATCCAAATTCAAAATCGTGGCAAGCGTCGTCTAGCTTATGAAATTAAAAAGCAGCGGGATGGCATTTACATTCAATTCAACTATACTGGCCCGGGAACTGCGATCGCCCCTGTAGAAAGGGCTATGCGTTTAAGCGAAGAAGTCATTCGCTACCTGACTATTAAACAGGATGTTCACGAGGAAAAAGCAGAACAAGTGGCTGTAACCGCTTAAGCAAGTTAAGTGCTGAGAGTTACCTCCTCAGCACTTAAAATTGGGTAACATAAAACTCAAAAAAAATGTGCTTTTTTTTCTGACTAAATTGGCTAGTAATGCTAAATTAACAAGTACTTGCCAAAGCAAGTATGACCGCAGTTCTACCTAAAAGTGCATAAGATTTTGAATGGGAGCTGTAAGCCGCTGTGAGCCAATCTGATACATCCAACATCCAAGCTCTCTCTACCGAAGTATCGCAACTGCGCCAGGAGTTGCAGCTTCGCGATCAATTAGTGCAACAGCTATCACAAGAACTCTTCCGACTGGTGAAGGGCAATACTAGCTTTATGCCCCCAAAGCCACCAGAGCCAGAGCAAGATACCAAGCAGTTGCAGGCTTTGCAGGAACAACTGCAAGCTATTGAACAACAGGTGACATTCTACCAAGAGCAAATTACTGCACGTGATACCGAAATTTACCAATTGCGGCAGAATGTGCAGGAATTAACTGATCGCAGTCGGATGTTGGAGCAAGTAGTACAGGAGTTACCTCAAATATATCGTCGCAAATTCGAGGAGCGCATGGCTCCTGTGAGAGAAAAAGTAGCAATGCTACAACGAGAAAATCGGCAACTGCAAGCAGAATTACAAAGCGTAAGTTACCGACTAGCGCTAAAAAGCCGTAACGCTAACCATAGTGGCATTGATTTGCCCAGTTTTCCCCGCCCAGCATCAGAAGAAACTTCTATTTCTCCTGTACCCAATAGTTAATTAGTAATCTGTCATTCAGTAGGGCTGAAGATTCAAAAGTCAAAATTTAAATAAATTTTGGAGTTTTGTATCGTTTATCCCTTAGTCTTACCTAATTTTTTATAATCAAACTTAAAGTTCTAAAAATATAAGTTTATGTAGATGCCCCAAGGGCAATTGCCCTTAAGGTGTTTTATTGACGCTTAATGAGCGGTTGTCTCTGGGATAGTTGAAATTTCAAGAAATTGTGTAAGCACCAGTCTGGTATCGTTAATCATGGTGAGGATGCCTTACCCAGAGCCATTATTAAGAATTTATAAAATTTGTTGACCTCACCATGCATTTTCCGATGAAATGTAGATTCAACTTGCTAGAGCCAGTCTGCGATCGTGGACAAGAGAGAGAACATTTTCATAAGTATCAAAAATTTCAAATACTGAATCCAGTTGAGTTATTTCTAAAATCAACCGGACAGGTGCTTCTACATTGCAAAGAACTAAGCGACATCCACTTTGGCGTGCAGCTTTTAATCCTTTGACTAGGGAGACCAATCCAGAACTATCCATAAAATCCACTGCAGCTAAATCGATCACCCAAAGTTGATGAGGTTGGGGTATTACTTGAGCCATCTCATTACTTAAAGCTATACCACCCTCTAAATCAATGCTGCCTTGAGGTTTGAATAAAACCACTTGAAGTTTCTGTTTTAGAGTCATGAATTTCACTGAATTAATTGCAACACTATAACAAACAAAAAACAAAAAATGGGCATTAATACTATGTTCGCTTGACAACAGCCGTGGCAGTACTATCCCAGTATTTGGGTAATTACAGCATAGCAGTTGAGACAAGTTGTTTCAGTATTCATGCCGTATAATTTGTCTTAACTTTCATCAATATAGGCATAACCCCCTAAGATTGGCAGTATCCTAGGTATCTTTTACAAGATTTTTATATTTAGTAGCTTTTTAATAAATTTTTTATAAAAAGATTATACTGAGCATCAGTAACTATACGGTTATGCTAATAACTTATTAAAGACCAATAGTCAAGAGCCGATAGTTAATAGCTAAGATAGATTAGAGACTATAAAACCCTGTAAATGGCTTGATTGACAGGCCAGCCAAAAAGGAGCCAAGATTATAATACAAGTAAAAATTTGTAAAGACGGCGGTGCGGAATGTCTCTTGAGTTGATTTCACTAGAAAACATCCAGGAATTCGCCCACCATTATGGTTATTGGGCAATATTTTTGGGAATTTTGCTAGAAAATTTGGGCATTCCCCTTCCTGGCGAAACCGTAACTCTTGTGGGTGGGTTTTTAGCCGGCAGTAATGAACTTAATTACTGGTTTGTGCTTGGGAACGCCGTTGCCGGTGCTGTGCTTGGTGGCACTTGTGGCTATTGGATTGGTAGACTCGGAGGGTGGAGTTTCTTACTGCAAATGGGTAAGTTATTCCGGATATCTGAAGAAAAACTACTAAATATTAAAGCGCAATTTAGTGAAAATGCAGGTAAAGCTGTATTTTTTGGCCGCTTTTTTGCATTACTAAGAATTTTTGCAGCTCCACTAGCTGGGATAGCTGAAATGTCCTTCGGGAAATTCTTTGTATACAACTTAGCAGGGGCTAGTGCTTGGGCTGGTGTGATGGTGACATTAGCTTTCTTCGCAGGAAGAGTTGTTTCTTTAGAACAACTGGTTTCCTGGGTAAGCCATTTTGCGATCGCGGCCTTACTAATTTTAGTAGCCTTGATTGTTATACCCCTGTGGTTGGAATCTCGCCAAGTCAAGCGCGCCGCGGGAGAATAATAAACTAAAAAGTAAACATTCCAAAGGCAAAAGTCCTCATTTACTTGAGCTTTTGCCTTTTTACTTTATATATTTATACCAATTCTCCAAAATCCAGCAACAGTTTCAAACTCACAAACCTTTGTGGTGTGTGTTTTTCCTAATTTTGAATTTTGAATTTTGAATTTTGAATTGGTATTACTTGTTTTGCTGTGCCCAAATCCGGGTTGGTAAACCCCAAACGTAAATAAAGCCCTCAGCTGCTTTGTGATCAAATTGGTCTTCAGCACCGTAGGTTGCTAAGTCAGGGGTGTAAAGAGAATTGTCACTCCAACGCCCGACTAAGGTAGCATTACCTTTGAACAGTTTCACCCGTACAGTACCAGAAACTCGTTCTTGTGTCTTTTGAATAAACCCATCTAGGGCTGCTTTCAGAGGGCTGTACCACAGACCGTTGTAGACTAATTGGGTATAAGTCTCTTCAATACCACGCTTGTAGTGGCTCACATCTGCTGTTAAAGTTAAGCTTTCTAAATCTCGGTGTGCTTGAATTAACACTATCATTGCCGGGGATTCGTAAATTTCCCGAGATTTGATACCCACCAAGCGGTTTTCGATCATATCAATCCGCCCGATCCCGTGATTTCCTGCTAGTTGATTGAGTTGTTCAATCAGCTCAACTGGGTTTTTTGCCACTCCATTGAGAGTTGTAGGAATCCCATTTTGGAAACCAATTTCAATATATTCAGGCTGATCGGGAGTATTCGCGATCGCTTTAGTCATCTCATAAATTTCTTCTGGTGGTTCAAATGCTGGATCTTCCAGCACCCCAGCTTCAATGCTACGACCGAGCAAATTTTTATCAATACTGTATGGAGAAGATTTTTTCACAGGCGCGGGAATACCATAGCGTTCACCATAGGCGATGGTTTGCTCCCGACTCATCCCCCATTCCCGTGCGGGTGCAAGGATTTTGAGGCTAGGATTCAATGCAGCACAGGCAACATCAAAGCGCACCTGATCGTTACCTTTACCGGTGCAACCGTGCGCGATCGCATCAGCACCGTATTTTTCAGCTGTTTCTACTAATATTTTGGCAATTAATGGACGGGCAAGCGCAGTTCCTAAAGGATAACGATTTTCATAGAGGGCGTTAGCTTGAATCGCTGCAAAGGCGTAATCTTTAATGAAACTGTCTTTAACATCTGCTACTAGAGATTCACTTGCACCAGATTTTAAGGCTTTTTCTCGAACTGGTTCTAATTCATCTCCTTGACCTAAATCTGCTGCTAACGTAATTACCTCTTCCACACCCCACTCTTCCTTGAGGTAAGGAATGCACACTGAAGTATCAACTCCCCCAGAATAAGCCAGGACAACCTTTTTGGCGCGACCCATTAGTTTCTCCACTTAGGAAAACAAACAATGAGTCATTATTATACACATATCTTTTATCTAGAAATTAAGTTATTTGAAAACCTGGGATTACCTTAGTAAATTTTGTCAACATAGCTAACAACTTTTAGATTGCAGTCTCACCTTCTTCTTTGCGACTTTGCGCCTCTGTGTGAGACAAAAATCATCTAGTTAATTTGTCATAGAAATACTGGATTTAGTTTTTAAAATCACAATTCATAGCAAAGCTATAGCATTATTTTTTGTAAAATTAGCATTTTAATTTCAACAAGAAGTATTGCTAGAAAAGCTATGATAGTTGATATTTTTAAATAAACTTACTTTGGGAATTTTTGCGGCGAATACCAATTACAGATGGACGGGGAACGCCAGTAGGCTGAAGTTTTCCACCATCAGATTTAGAAATATTACTAGGCCAACTACTACCACGAGGAACAGTACGAGTTTGATTGAATATATTACCATTCAAATCTAATAACTCAATACTGCGGCTCAACATTTTACCATCATTAATTGGGCATTCTTCCCCAGGATGTTGTACAGAAATAATTAGCGTATCACCAACAAAGGTAGGGCCAGTCATTTCACAACGCACAGGGCCATAAGCAAAGGGTATTACCTGTCCAGCGTTAGCGCCACTAGTAGGAATAAAGAACAACCAGTTATTACCAAAAACTCCCGTCAAATCAGAAACGTTACCACTAGCTGTGTGATCGATAGTAGTTGCTTTACCCGCCGCACCAGTATTAAAACCGTTGTGGGTGTTGGTAGACATATCTGTTACACCCCAAACATTAGCAGCATCGTCGAAAACTAAGTTATCGACATTAGCAAAACCTGCACCCGATTCTGAGCCGGCTTCTCCACCTTGAGCTAATCTTTGCCAACGGAAGGTAAGACCTGTACCATCGGCGCTATCTTCAATAATTTTGTACAATCCACCAGATTGTTGTGTAGCGTTAGCAGTATTCTTTAACTTGGCAACTTGAAAAATGCGCGAATCAGGATAACCATCACTTCCCGGCGCGCCATCAGTATAAGCAATGAAAACCTCTTGTGTACGGGGATGTACTTCTAAATCTTCTGGACGCGCTGTCGGAGTTCCACCAATTAAGTTGGCTGCTAAAAATGCATCACAAAGAACTGCACCTTGGCTAGTATAAAAATCAGCTAATTTTTTATTTTGATAAGCAGGTAGGACTTGCACTTCGTTAGTGCGATCGCATTTAAATATACCACCATCTTCTGTTTGTCCTGCTATACCTTTACGCTTTGGTAAGGCTAAAATTCCGTCTTTTTGCGCTTTTTCTAAAGCCGCAAATTCTACTGAAGACAAAACAGTTGGGGCGATGGGATTAGTAGGAGTATTTAAAAGTAAAGGTAGCCATTCACCTGTACCATCAGGATTGTAACGCGCAACATATAAAGTTCCTTGTTCCCACAATCGACTATTACTTTTACTACTGGGTGAAGAAACTTTTCTTGCGCTGACAAATTTCCAGGTGTGTCCACCGCGTCTGTCATCACCCATGTAGGCGACTAATTTTTTCCCCGCTACAACTCGCATAGCGACATTTTCATGGCGGTAACGACCTAACCAAGTGTGTTTTCGGGGACGGAATTTTGGGTTAGCGGGGTCAATTTCCACTAGCCAGCCGTATTTTTCGCCAACTAAACCAAAAGTTTTGCCAGTACTGCCATTGGTGTAACCTATTTGAGTACCGTCTCTTTTGACTGCTTCAGTTACACCAATTAAATTTTGAAAATTTTCTTCTGCAGTTAAAATTGTCCCCCAAGGTGTTGTCCCCCCAGAACAATTGTAGGCAGTACCAATAATTTTGTTACCTAATCCATCACTACTTAAATTAAAAACTTGAGTTGCAGCTGGCCCAGTAGCAATTAAATAGTTTTGGTCATCTTTTTGATAACTGAGATTTCCCCAAGCCGTGACCTTTTGATAGCCATCAGTGCGTTGATTGTTAATTCCCAATCCAGAAAGACCATGAATGCGGCGATTTTTAGCATCTTTCACTACAACAAAACGCTTGCTAGTTTTGTTGCGAGAAATCCGCATAATTGAACCACCAAGATTATACAAAAATTCTCCTTCAACTTGCAGATTTCTGCTTTCAGGTAAAGCCCAACCAATTACAGGTTCAAAGGCAGTGGGCAATCCTGCTAAATCACCAGCAGATTCCAATACTGCAATAGAGAAAGGATAACTCACGTATTCGTGATTCACCCATAAATAGCCTTCATTTTTGTTTTTTCTTAAGGGGATAAAAGCTGTGTAATCGCAGTTATAGCCTACATATTCTTCTTGATTAGAAAACACGCGATCGCCCCAACTTACAATTACATAACGTTCGTATTCTGGGGGAACTACCACATCATCAATTACGTTATAGCTCGTTAAATTAACATTCTGCGATGCATTTAATACTTTGCCCTCGCCAATTCCCGTTGGTAAGTAATTATGGTACTGTTGATAAATAGGCAGCGGATGCGGTAAACGTACAGGTGTAAAGTTGAATTTTCTAACTTTATCTGCTGCACTACTAGAATGATTGTTGATAATTTTATCGCCTAATAAAGCAGCACTTGCGCTTCCGGCAAAAAATATTAAAATTTGTCTACGACTTAATTTAATCATGACAATTAACTCTAAATATACAATTAAAATATAATATTTTGATTGTATATTTTATTCTAAAAATATAGATTACTTGTATAAGCTACGAACAATTAAATTACCTATCTAAATGTTAAATTTAAATCTCATAATTTAACAGAAGATTATATTTTGGTTAAATAAATTAATACCAATTCAAATAATGTTTGCGACAGATAAATTCTTTGTAGGGGCACGGCACCAGTCATTGGTGTCAACTTAAGAAGATAAAGCCCAAATTTGTTGGGTGTAAGCGTCAATCTCTCGATGGCGCTTACGCCTGGTTTTGACTAATCCAAACAGCTTT
>NZ_JACJPX010000023.1 GCF_014696315.1 Calothrix membranacea FACHB-236 | reverse complement strand
ATACCCTTAAACGAGCGCCCATATACAAGTGACCTTAGTAGATATATTCTACGTATTTACTTATCTTCACATAGTTTGGTTTTTTTATGCCGACTTACTTAGAAGAAACAGGAGCAATCGTTTCTCTCCAATAGTCTCATCTTTCCTCTCTGCGCCTCTGTGTCTCTGCGTGAGATCCTTTTTTAAACTAAGCGCAAAGGACACAAAGAGCGCGAAGAGAAGAAATACAAGAGATAGAATTTTCAACTTTATTAATTGGCAGTTGTTGCCGCGCCCCGATCGCAGAAGCATACATAACTCTGATTCAGTTATACACAATGCTTCTACAACTTGTGCGGTGAATTTATCGCCCCGTGTGCAACATCTGCCTCCTCATTCATTACAACTAGAGGAGGTTATCATGAATACCGCAGAACGCGATTTGCGCTTGGAAATGCTCAATAGTTTGCTCACAACACCTCACCGCAAACTTGAGCAAGTCGCAGAAGTTCATAAGTTAATTGTTGAATTAGATCCCCTGTTCTACGGACACCTAGCGGTTTGGTATCAGCGTCATGGTGATGTCCGCGACCATAAAGAAGTATTTGTTGCTCACTTATTAAATAGTAATTTAACCGAACACCGAGATGCTGGATTTATGATGCTGCAAGAGTTTCCGCCTTATCAGGTGGCTCGTGTAGTGGATTTTATGAAGCAGCAACAAAATAAACTACCTCGTTCGGCTCGGACTGCGGTGCGGCGTTACCTTAAAGCAAGAGAAAGTAATCCCGCACTATTCGATCGCGCGGCTTTGCGAGGACGTAAGGCGATGAAGCACTTGTATGCTTCACTGCATATTAAGCCAAATGAACGGGCAAATGCGATTCTCTTCCGCGATACTCCGCCAGAAGGTTCTTTAGCTTATGTACTGAAGCAGCTGGCAAAGGCGGAAACTCCCGCAGAACAAGCACAGTTAATTGTGGAATTCAATATTCCCTACACGATCGCTATCGGTGCAATCAAGCAACTAACACCAGTTGTCTTGGTGGCGTTAATCAATAGCATGACTCCCCAGGAAGTAATCAACAACCTTAAGTCTCTCCAGGCAAAAGGTGCAATGGATCAGCAAGAAGTCAAGCAGTTGATTGATGCCAAACTGGAGGAAGCATCTAAGAGTGGACGTGTAGCAGCATTCAAAGCACAGATTGCCGCAGATGGCGCAGATTTAGACGCAGACACCGTTGCGAAATTGGAAAAAGTCACCAATGAGCAGGTGAAACGGCGTGGTGCGATCGCTCGCCCTACTGCCCTACTTGTGGATAAATCTGGTTCAATGGAGAATGCGATCGCAGTTGGTAAGCAACTTGCTGCCCTCATCTCTGGTATCGCTCAAGCAGAATTATATGTCTACGCCTTCGATACCATGCCTTACGCTATTACCGCCCAGGGCAAAGAGTTAACAGATTGGGAGCGTGCTTTTCAGCACATCAGAGCAGGTGGTAGCACTAGTATCGGCTGTGCCTTGGAAGCAATGCGGAAGAAAAAGCAAGTAGTTGACCAGATTATCTTGGTAACTGATGAAGGTGAAAATGCTACACCTTACTTTAGTGAAGTCTACAAGACCTACTGCCGAGAATTAGCGGTAATCCCCAATGTAGTGATTGTCCGTGTAGGTACTCATTACAACTGGCTGGAGACTCAACTGAAGCAGCAACAAGCACCTGTAGAAACCTTTACCTTTGCGGGTGACTACTACAGCTTACCGAACCTTGTTCCACTCCTAGCTCGTCCCTCTCGCCTCGATTTGCTGATGGAGATTATGGATCTGCCGTTACCTGTAAGAGATGATAGGTAATTTCTAAATTATGGTAATGCTTATTATTATAAATAGTAAGCATTGCCTATTTTATATGTTTTAAATATTTATATTTTGCTCAAGCCAAACAACTAAATCAGATATATTGGAGAAGTCCAAAAACTCCTCACCTAAGCTTTCTAATTGCTCAGTAGATAATACTTGGAGACGTTCACTTATTACTGAATCTATCTCACCAAAGCGTCTAGTTAAAAGACGCAAAGTATATTTCAACGCTTCTTTTTGTTCTCCTTTATGCAAAATATGCTGATAAATCACTGATTCTTGCATATTTTACTCCCGAAATAATTGTAGAATCAAATCTTGCTCAAACTTTAACCCTGCTAAAATCTCAGTGTAAGCAGCAGTATTTTGTCTTGTCTCTATATCTGGAATTTTAGCAATTTCCTGGGCGACTTGCGATAATAATGCTGTGGGTGAATTTGTTCTTGTTAACGGTGCTAAAGGTAATAACGCCAGATTGCCAAGAAATATTGAGGAATCTTGCTCCCACATCCGTATAACTCGATAACGGTGGGTTTTTACCTCGCTAATATACTCCTCAGTAAAAGCGATTTCGTCACTTGTCTCTTGTAGGAAAATTACTACTTGTGTGACAGGTACTTGATATTTACGTGTCAATCTCACGTAATAATCTAGCATCCTTAAAGCAATTGGTGTTTGTGACTTAATAGTAGTTTGAAATTCTAGGTGTAAAATCCGATTTTCTGTTTGTAAAAAGGTGACTGAGTCAGCACGTATAGGTTCAATACTTAATTCAGTTTTTAAAATTTCAATTTTTTGTGGTTCTTGATTTAATAACCAACGGGTAAAATCAAGAGGGTACTTTTCTGCGAGGATTTTACAGAGGTTATCATATTCTGCCATCTCAAAGATGAGGTTTAGTTTTCTTCATGATTTTATCTTAGATTGGCTTTTGAGTAGTTCCATTTATGAGCAATTTTAAGTAGGGCGATCGCACTATTGTAAAATCTCTATTTTCATCTCTAGCAATTTTTGTAGTATAGTGTATTATATAGATATCTTGCGTGCCCTAACTCGTGTGAGCCTACATACTAGTACGAGAGGAAGGTAACACTGTCAAAATCAGTGGGCGTGTGTGAACGAGGAGTGCGAAGAACCTGGTAAGTGGGCTTAAAAGTAGCCATCTTTAAAAGAGTGTGTAACAACTCACCAGTGGAGTCCCTCTAGTAACTGAGAACACGCAATGCTCCACCAACTTGCACGCAGATTAATTCTTAATTAGCCCTTTAAAACTAAGCTATAAAATCTATGTTTCCTCTCTGTGTACTCTGCGGTTCAAAAATAAAAAATATAACCACAGAGGCGCAGAGAACACAGAGAGAAGAGATGACAGAGTAATTCATTCTGCCAAAATATTATCTAGCTTTTGCATCCTATAAATTAGGATTATTTATGCCTGATATTCGTAAGTTAATCAATCAAATAGCTGAGGCAGAAGCGCAGTTATCCGCTACTCAATTCCTTGCGCCTTGTGTCAAAGGTGGACGAGTTCGCACAAAGGTAGCGGGAATGATTTACACCTTCACACCAAAGCCGCGTCAATTTGCAGGTTGGGGTATCTTTCAGCCTGTGGATGCAAAGACAGCAATGGTTGTAGAAGAAGCAGATTTACCCCAAATTACCGAATACTTGCAACATTTCCCCCAAATTCGGCTGCGATTAGCACATCAATTACGGGGACAAACTTGGTTAGCATATCCTGTGAATGAAGTAGATATGCGTCAACGGTTGAAGGTGGTAAAGCCGATCGCAGTTCATTTAGTTACTGAGGGTGTGGTTTTTGAGCAAATCATTAGCCGTTGTTATGGACAGTCATGCTGGTTTGAGGAGATTGATCGCCGTACCGATCCGACAATTGCGGAAACGCTGCAATCTGCGATTCAGGAATTAACTCCGGTTGCGGAATTGCAATTTAAGGGTATGACTCCAGAAATGCGTACAGTGTATGAATTAGCCACTGAGCAAATTGCAGAATTTAGTCAACCCCAACAGGATGAAAAGCGATTGCGTAAAGCCTTACAGCAAGGCGGTGGTGAGTTAAGCCAATTCCAAGATCACGGTGATTACTGGACAGTGAATTGGCGTACTGCTGATGGGATTCGCCATACAAGCGCGATCGCCAAAACAGACTTGACTGTAATTAGTTCTGGTATTTGTTTGAGTGGACGCGATCGCGATTTTGATTTGCAATCCTTAGTGGGTGTCATCGAACAACAAGAGTGGTGAATTTATTAACTACGAATTACGAATTACGAATTATGTCCATCTTTTTTCACGAACAGCTTTACCGCAGCAATGCTGTGATGAAAAAGCTGAAGGATTATCCTGTTACTATCTGTGGTGCTGGCGCATTGGGAGCGAACATCACAGAAAACTTAGCTCGGTCTGGTTTTGATAAACTGACTGTGATTGATTGCGATCGCATTGAGGAACGTAATCTTTCTACTCAGCCTTATTACCGTTCCGATGTAGGCGCGTTTAAGGCGAAGATTTTGGCGAATAATTTATATCGCGCCATTGGTACAAAAATTGAAAGCAAAACCAAAGAGTTGACACCAGCAAATACAAGTCAACTCCTCAAGGATAGCCAACTAATTATCGATGTTTTTGATAACAGTATCGCCCGTCAAGCAGTCAAGGATTATGCAGAAAAATTCCATATTCCTTGTCTTCATGTTGGGCTTGCAGCCGACTATGCAGAGGTGATTTGGAATGAAGTTTATCGCCTTCCTTCTGATGTAAATGATGATGTCTGTGATTATCCCTTGGCGCGCAACTTGGTAATGTTAACCGTTGCAGTAGCGTGTGAAGCGGTGATTTCCTTCATTGCGATCGCACAACAGCGTAATTTTACCATCACCCTTAAGGATCTGACAGTTCAACCTCTGTTTCTGTAGGGGAATTGCCCCCTAACTTGAAAGGGTCATTGATCATTGGTGCAATGATAATTTTTATTTATCATTTTAAAAAGAAAGAGTATTTGCTTTAATTATCGTACTGGTTTTATCTTGTAAATACAAGAAATCAAACATCCACCTGAAATTTTTTAGCTTTATTTTGAATAAAAGATGCCTATGAAGTATATCGCTAATCCTGGATAATAACACCGCTAATCTCATTAGTAGCTTCTGTTTTTAATATGTTTTAAAAGCTCTAAATCTGATGGGATTATGGGTGTTTTGGGCAACAAAAAATATTTAGTTATTGACGCATTTTACTTGTAAAAATCTCAATAATTAAGCCAGAATATATTTGCCATGCTCCGAAAATTAGGCTGAGGAAGATGAAGTCTTCCATAGGATAAGAAACCGTCAGACATATTACGCTGGGAGAGTTTCTTCATCTACATATCTATGGCATCTCAACAAAAGTGGCATCAGCTTATAGTCATAAATTGGCTATAACTTGAGGATACTTTTGCAATTGATTTGCCAATTTTAAAGCCTAATTTAAATATCCATCCGTATCCATCCGTATCCATCCCGTAACTGCCATGAAGAATATTTCTAGATTATCTAAAGCTGTTTTAGCTCTCAGTTTTGGACTCTGTTTGCTGCCGATTTCCAAAAGCTATGCTGCTAATACTGATGTTCCAGTACCTCTGAGTGCTAGGACTACATACAATCAAACCAATGTCTCGACAGCAACCTATTATTTCACTGTCGCTGTACCCGCTTCTGCAACCAAACCCTTACAACAGGTGACGCTGACACAGATTCAAGGTGGCGAAAATATTGAGTTTGATGCTCAACAAAGTAGCGCCTTTGTGGGAACAAGCGACCGCATTGGAGAAAATCTGCCAGTTGCGATCGCTAGTAACCCCAATCAAGATAATACTGTGACACTCCAGTTTGCACAGCCTTTACCACCTGGTCAAACCGTAACCATTGCTCTAAAGCCATATCGTAATCCTGCTTACGAAGGATTTTACTTGTTTAATGTCAAAGCTGCTCCCGCAGATCAAAGTACAGAAGGTCAATCTCTGGGTGTAGCACGGTTACAGTTTTACCAAAACGACTTCTAACTGCATAACTTGCAGAGCTAAGTCTGGTAATTAGATTTGTAATTGTTTCCAAACCAATATTGGGGACGTACCGCTGTGCGTCCCTCTTTCCTTTTAATAGCCAGCATTTTTATCGACGACATTACGCAGGGGTTGACCGTGGTAATAGCGTGTAAAATTATCGAGAAAAAGTGCGATCGCCCGCTCTCTAGTTTTGGGAGAATGACCAGAACAATGAGGCGTAATAAAAATATTTGGTTGCGTCCATAACTGACTTTCTGGTGGTAGCGGTTCTGTAAAGACTGTATCTAAAGCTGCACCAGCAATTTGACCAGTTTGCAAAGCTTTAATCAGTGCAGGTTCATCAACAATTGCACCACGGGCAATATTAATTAAATAAGCATCGGGACGCATGAGGCTAAACACTTCTTCATCAATCATCCCCTTGGTTTCTTTAGTTAAAGGTGTGGCAATAACTACATAATGCGCTTCACTTAATAGTGGTTTCCATTCATTTGCACCCACTATTTTATCGAAGTTTGGTAATGGTTGCGGATTACGGCGACTACCATAAATATTTAAACCAAAAGCTTGAGCGCGTTTAGCAATTTCTTGCCCAATTCCACCTGCACCGATAATTAATAATGTTTTATCTAGTAGTTCTTCATTTCTAAAGCCTCGTTGCCAACTTTTTTGTGCTTGTAGTTCACGCAATTTCGGAAAATTTTTAGCGTAAGACAAAATATAAGCAATCACAAATTCCGCCATCGGAATAGCATGAAGCCCTGCACCATTCGTCAGCAAAATTTCTCGTTCTAAATATTGGGGTGTCAGAATATTATTTACACCTGCATTTGTTGCTTGGTGCCAACGTAATCTAGGCGCTGCATCCAGAACTTTTTGTAAAGTCGTTGGTTTTATATAATAAAGCCAACTAAAATATACTTCCGCATCTGTAGCGTCACCATCAATATTGCCATCAACATCAGCCCGCACAAATGTTATATCGCTAGGTAGATGCGGTTTAATCTCATCAGCAACTTCTATGGGAAGAATGAGCTTCATTGTCGCTTACTCCATTTATATTTGAGTCAAATCTACTTATGAATGTTGATTTTTTTAGCGTCAACTATTATTAATTATAGTTTTTTAAAATTATGTTTAAATATCATCCAATTTATCTAACAAATATAGTAGACTTTCTAAATAAATTCTTCAATGTAGAGCAATTTCCTACTGGCGAGAGAGGCGGTATATATTTACCATCATCAAATCCTGTAGAACGTTTAGGGTTAGCACTGGAAGCTGAAACAAGATTATATGAATGGGTCAACTATAAACATTTAGATGCATTATTCTTACATCGTCCTTGGAACTTAAAATTAGAGAAGCTTCCGCCAGAGTTGGGAATAATTTCCTATCATCTACCATTCGATGAGTGCTTAACAATAGGTTTCAATCCTCGTTTAGCTCAAGTTTTGCAAATGTCTAATTTAGAAGTATTAGGCGAAAAAGAAAATAGAGCAATTGGCATGATTGGCAACATACAGACTCAATCTTTCGTCGAATTATGTAGTTTTATCACACAAATATTTGGCAAACCCGAACAAATATTACCAGCAGCTAACTCTGATATTAAACGCATTGCTGTTGTTGGTGCAATGACAGATTTATTAGTACGCGAAGCAGCAAAACGTGGTGTTGATGTTTATATTACAGGACAATTTCGCCAACCAGCTAAAGCCGCAATACAAGAAACTAAAATAGGTGTGATTGCTGTTGGTCATCGTCGTAGCGAATTATGGGGTTTACGTTCATTATCAGAAGTACTACAAGAACGCTGGTCTAGTTTAGAAGTATTTATCTATGATGACTGAACAAGGCAAAAGTTAAAAAGCAAAAGAAAAAAAAATACAATGTTCACAAGCCCTTCCAGTAGAAAGTGTAACGAGAAATAATATGTCCTTGTCAAATACCCTAAATTTATGTATAGGTATTATCTTTTTACTTTTTACTTTATCTAGCAGGAGTATGTAACCAGATTTGTGTAGCATTATCCCAATATGTATCAACCCAAAGATTTTGTGTTTCATCCCAATAGGATAATGTCGCTAGATCTACCATTGCAATTTCAATCTCAATCTCTGCTTCAGAGGCTAGCGGCCCGGAATCTGCAAAACTAAGTTTTTCATCAAGAATGTCCATTATCCATCCTTGATATTCTTGCCCATTGGTCAGTTTAAAATAGTGCTTTGTACCTAACTCCCTAAACTCTTCTAGGATAACTTTTGCGTTTTTCATCAAATTTATTTTCTTATCAATCACCACCTTTTGCTGAATTGATATTCTAAACCTTTTATTGCTTCGCTATCCAATCATCTAATTTAAAATCAGATTGGGCTAATTTTTGCGAGACTAAAAATTTCTTTGTCCCTTCTAAAAGTTGTACGCCTTGATCGGGTAAAGGTTCTACTGGGAATTGTGTGATGGGAAAAGAAGCCTTAACTACATCGAGAGGATATCCTGATACATCAGCATGAAACTTGTAGTAAGCCTCTGGGTTGGCTTGAATATCTTTCACAGATGCTTGTTTAATCTGATTCCACTTTTGCGGTAAATCTGGATGTTTAGCCAAAAAATCTTCTGTAGCTACCGTAACACTAGTTCCGCGTAAGTCTGGGTGTTGAATTGCTTCATCAATCACGGGATAACCTTTTGCTTTTAACAATGGCCCAGTTCCCGTTGATGCTGCGATCGCCGCCACATCTCCCCGTTCTAATGCAGCTTGGGCTTCGCTTGGTAGCATATGGATGACTTTGACGCGATCGCTAATTCCAGACTTTTGCAATAATCCAATTAAATAGCGATGCATATAAGAACCTTTAGAAGTAGCTACCTTCTTTCCTTCAAGTTCCGCTACAGAACGAGGGCCATTTTTCTTCGCTAATAACCAAGCATTTGTCCCTACTTGTTCTTGACCAATCAAGCGCGTGGGTAAACCTTTGGCTTTACCAACCAATGCAGGTGTATCACCATAAATTCCTACATCCACTTCCCCAGCTACCAAGGCTTCATTCAAGTTCGGCCCGTTAGGAAAATTCAGCGTTTTGATTTCTGTAATCCCTAATTTTTGCAATTCTGGTAAAAGTTTACCTTGATGCATTGCCCAGCCTGTCGGGCCAGTTGGTGTTTTAACTTTACCGTTAGTAATAAAACCCAACCGCAATGTGGAAGTTTTTACTTCCGCCTTAGTTGTAGTTGTGGGATTGGGTACCGCTTGAGAAACAGTTTGATTAGAACTGCAAGCAGTAGTAAGAAATAATAAACTCGATACAGCTAAAGTTGGTAGTTTAAGCATGAAAAACGAACCGCAGAGACACGGAGAACGCAGAGAAGAGAACAAAATAAGTTAGTTGATGTGTGTATATGAAAATCAAGAAGCCAGAGTCTATGTAAATTTTTGACTCTTGACCCTTGACTTTGGACTCATTTTGCAGACGTACTATTTCATCTGCTTGAGAATTTGGTGTGTAGAATCTTCTTGGGCAGAGGAAGTGCGATACCTTCGGTGGGCTTCGCCAACGCGTCCCCAACCAATATTTCTCCGGTAGCTTCCCAAAAGTTCAGCCTCTTTCAGTAATGTTTCATCGACAGAATCCAGAGGATCAACTTGTGGTGCTACATATAAAGCATCCACCGGACAGTACAATTCACACATGAAACAGGTTTGACAATCACTTTGTCTAGCAATAGTAGGTGGTGCATCTGGCACTCTATCAAAAACATTTGTCGGGCAAACATTCACGCAAATATTACATTGAATACACCGCGACGCACTAACTAACTCAATCATACGATTTTGGATTTTAGATTTTAAATTTTGGATTGAGAAATGAGGCACATGAGTCCAGAATCTCAATCTCTTCCTTTGCGCCTCTGCGCCTCTGCGTGAGAAAAAAGATAACTAAGGAGACACACCTACCAATTCCTTCTCACTCCCCAATCCCTCATTTCTCACCCAAACTTTGTCCAACCCACCACTAACTAAATAGTGTTGCTGATGAACATCCATCTCTGGAAAATCTAGATGCTTGTGCATACCGCGAGTTTCTTTCCGTTCTAAAGCGCTGTTATACATCCATCGCGCTGTAGCCACCATTGCAGCAGCTTCCCGCATCTGAATAATATTTTGCTGATTACCAGCTTGACTACTACGAATTTCTTGCCAAAGATGATCTAATCTCTGCAATGATCCAGTTAAAGTTTGTTCTGTACGGAAAAGATTGCGATCGTAGGGGAAAACTTCAGCTTGGGTCGCTTGAATCACCTCTTCAGCTTTAATTTGGTGTTGACTACCACTGATAAATCCAGCCTCGCCAACAGCTTCTACAGGGCGCTGATTTCCCCACTCCCCTAAATCCTGGGCGTATTCAGCGGCAGATTTACCAGCCCAGTAACCAGAAGAAATTGCCCAAGCTGCATTATGACTACCACCACCAGTAAAGCCACCACAAATTAATTCTCTGGTAGCAGCATCACCAGCAGCGTAAAGTCCTGGGACTGATGCAGCACAGCTAGAATCAACAATCCGAATCCCACCTGTTCCGCGTACTGTTCCTTCTAAACGCAAGGTGACGGAGAAACGTTGATTAAAGGGATCAATCCCTGCACGATCAAAAGGTAAGAAGAAATTCGGCTGTGCTTTCCGCATATTTGCCTGCATCTCTTCATTTGCTTTATCCAAGATGGCATAGACAGGTTGTGTCAACAGCGTTTGGGCAATTACTGAACGCCCTCTTTGAGAACCTGCACCAGGTATAGGCGTGCCATCTTCGTATGTGAAAGTTGCCCAATTGTAAAACAGGGTTTTGGTAACCGAAGAAAAGGCGGGAGAGATGCCATATGCGTTAGAAAATTCCATCCCTGACATCTCTGCACCCGCTTCTGCTGCCATGAGGTATCCATCCCCAGTCAGGACATTGCAACCTAAGGCTTTACTCAAGAAAGCACAACCACCTGTTGCAATGATTACTCCACCTGCACGTACAACCCATTGCTTACCAGTCTGACGGTTAATTCCAGTTGCCCCAGCAACCGCACCTTCTGCGTCCACTAACAATTGCAAGGCAGGGCTATTGTCTAAAATTGTTACACCCACCCGCTTGATTTGCTTCCGCATCAGGCGCATATATTCTGGCCCCTGGAGACTGCGCCGATAGGGTTTACCCTCTTCATCAATAGGAAAAGGATAACCCCACTCTGCTAATAGGTTGACGTTGGTATATGTTTGATCCAGTACCCGATCCATCCAGGTACGATTGGCTAAAAATCCCCCCAAGGCTTCGCGACTGGCTTTTGCAGCTTCTCTAGCTTCTGCATCAGGAGGTACATACCATACTCCGTTACCTGATGCTGCTGCACAACCACTCGTACCGCAGTAACCCTTATCGACTAAAACCACCTTGGCACCGGCAGATGCAGCACTCCAAGCGGCCCACGTACCAGCAGGGCCACCGCCAATAACTAGAACATCTATGTGCAAGTTAGGGTCAACATCAATAGTAGATGAATTCTGCGATCGCCAATGGGGACTACTCATTGAATTCCTCGCCTCAATATTTAGCTGATGAACTAAAAAAACTTAGATAATCATGCAATAAATATGCCAGTTGCTAACTGCAATGATGTTCATTAGAACAGTTAATCAATGCATATTGTTGTAGCACTGGCATTTACAATACCATAAATTACGGTTAGTCGGTCAAGTTACAGTATTTATTTCCAATAGAAGCCTTGCATAATTTTTTACAAAAATCAAGAGGGTGTTTTGATCAAACTTCAAATCCTCAATAAAAAGCAGCGTTTTTCAAATTAAAAACCAAAAAATACTGCCTCAAGCCGCATATTTTATGCAAAATACGTCTATCATCTTTGCCGTATCTATTTGCATAGAATATTAAATATAAGCTGAAATTTATAAATTTTTATTAAAAAAATCTTCTGTAATCATGACTTTCAGTCATAAGGTTAATTGACTGCTGACAGTTAACGGTCAACAGTCAGCAATCAACAAAAAAAATCTATGTTTTTAGCGCCAAAGCGTCTGACACAAATTATGGCGCTGGATTGGGATAACTTGTATGAACTGCGTCTAACTCTGCTAAAATCTCTGGGTTAAGAACTACATTTACACTTTCAATATTTTCTTGTAGTTGTTGTAAAGTTGTAGCACCAATAATTGTACTACTTACAAACCAGCGACTCCGCACAAAAGCTAAAGCTAATTGAGCAGGTGTTAAATTATGTTTTTTGGCAATTTCCGCATAAGCTGTTACAGCTTCATTGACGTTTTGTTTGAGATAACGTTGTCCAAAACCAGGAAATAGACTTAAGCGGGTATTTTCTAGTTTGCTATTTTCTATATACTTGCCTGATAACAAACCAAATCCTAGTGGACTGTAGGCGAGTAAACCCACATTTGTGTAATGCGAAACTTCTGCTAAGGCGGAATCAAAAACGCGATTTAGCAAGTTATAAGCATTCTGAATTGAGACTACTTTAGGTAATCCTAACTTTTTAGCAGCATGAACAAACTTAGTTACGCCCCAAGGAGTTTCATTACTCAAACCTATATAGCGGACTTTACCTGCTTTGATGACTTCTGCAAAGGCTGCTAATTGCTCAGAAATATTCACAGTTTCCCGTTCTAACTCTGGTTTATACTCTGTCTGACCAAAAGTTGGAACATAGCGATCGGGCCAGTGAATTTGGTACAAATCGATATAATCTGTTTGTAATCGCTTCAAACTATCATCTACCGCTTGCTGAATATTCTTACTATCAATTTTGATATTTCCGTCCCGCAGCCATTTAAATGGACGACCGGGCCCAGCAATTTTAGTAGCAACAATTAGTTGATCCCGTTGCTGTTTTCTCAACCATTCGCCAATATAAGCTTCTGTTTTCCCTTGAGTTTCGCCACGAGGGGGTACTGGGTACATTTCCGCAGTATCAATAAAGTTCACCCCGTGAGCAATAGCATAATCTAATTGCTGATGGGCTTCTTCAATAGTATTTTGATGCCCATAAGTCATGGTTCCCAAACAAATTTCGGAAACTTTTAAATCGCTTTCGCCAAGTTGGTTGTATTTCATAATTTCTGCATCAATTCTCTTAATTACTTTTACAGCAGATTACAGCTAGATGAGGTACAACAATTAAATTTCTATAAGCTAAAACCCATCTAATTTGCAGATTAAATTTGATCAATCTCTTGTGGGGTGGGCATCTTGTCTGCCCAAATCATGCAATTTAAATGCTGATTAGCTTATCAATCTTGTGGTGTGAGTATCTTAACCGCTACAGGTTTACCTTGTAAGAGACAAATTCTACTGTATTTCACCAAAAGTCAAACCATTAAATAATTTGGGATTTTAGATTTGGCATTTTTGGCTTATCCCATATTATAGATTTGGGAAAAATCTTTAAATACTATTAACTTACCGATTTGCCGGAGTTAACACTAAAAAAGTATACTACCAGACATTACTCACAGAAACAAGTTTATTTTGGGAATTTTCAAAATATAGAGAGTATGTAACTAAAAATACTCATTCTCTACAGTTTTTCTGAAATACTGGTATCCTGTAATATTAAATCTACTAAAATTCGACCAAATTACCGGACTTTAATCGCGACAGGTAATTCGGTAGTAGCTACAAAGTGATTTTCTCTATCTAAATTTTGTACTTAGAAGAGAAAAATTGTGCTGGAGATTTGTAACCACTCTCCAGATAAAAGCTGGAGTCTGAAAGATAATGACACTGCCAATTTCAAGCATAAAATTTCCAGAAAATTTAACTAAGTTATTTGCTTGATGTCTTTGGCAGTACAGAGGATTTGTCCTAGATCGAATTGTTTGTTCAATCAAAATGAAAAAAATTTTTGGGAATTTATTGCTGACCTTACCAACGTTTGTAGTGCTGCTTTTATTAGCAACTAGCGCGAAAACTTTTGCTCAAGAAGTTTCAGCCCAAAAAGAAGCAGAAACTCCATTAACTACATTACCCCCAGCGCTTGAGGCTAATTTAACAGGCTCAGCCACTCCAGAGACTCAGGCAGAATCAAAACCATCTGTCATCAAGACAGCACCTTTGAGTCCCATTGCACAAGTTCCTGTTTTACAGCCTACAACCTCAACTCCAAATAGCGATTTAGGACAAGTCACTTCTGTCTCGCAACTATCTGATGTTCAGCCTACAGATTGGGCATTCCAGGCGCTACAGTCTTTAGTTGAGCGCTATGGTGTAATTGCTGGCTATCCCGATGGCACATTTAAAGGGAACCGCGCCCTCACGCGTTATGAATTTGCAGCTGGTTTAAATGCAGCCCTCGACAGACTCAACGAATTGATTGCAACTAGCACTGCTGACTTAGTTAAGCGAGAAGACTTAAATACCCTGCAAAAGCTGCAAGAACAATTTTCTGCCGAACTTGCCACTTTACGAGGACGAGTAGACTCTCTCGAAGCCCGTTCTGCTAAGTTAGAAGCTACTCAATTCTCTACAACTACCAAACTGCAAGGTTTAGCACAATT
Source organism: Calothrix membranacea FACHB-236 (assembly GCF_014696315.1). Lineage (GTDB taxonomy): Bacteria > Cyanobacteriota > Cyanobacteriia > Cyanobacteriales > Nostocaceae > Aulosira > Aulosira membranacea. The sequence goes on along the minus strand of NZ_JACJPX010000023.1, from coordinate 90,947 downwards.
CTTTCTCGCTGATACCTTTGGTAATCGTGTCGGTACAAACAGAGATAATACCAATACTTTTTTAGGCTATCGTGCAACTCTCGCTCTCCAAACTAGTTTTACTGGCAGAGACCAGTTAACAACTAGCTTAACGGCATCTAACTTTGTGGCTTTAGGAGGCGCGACTGCTGTCGGTGGGACACCGCTAACTGGAACAAACCAAACCCGGTTTAATACAGAAAGAATGAATTTTTTCGCTGACAATAGTGTTTATCTTGACAGGTTGTTCTATCGCTTCCCATTCGGGAAAAATACTACCGTCTGGGTAGGCGCAAGGGCACTGCAACCTGTAACTTTTGCCCCTACTCTTAATCCCTTAGTTGGTAATGCCCAAACTGGAACTCTCTCCCGATTTGGACTCTTTAACCCTGTAATTTACCGACCTGGTTTTGATGGTGCTGGTTTAGCTTTTGCCCATAAATTTAGTAACCAGCTCCAATTCAACGCAGGTTACATCGTAGATGATGCTTTAGGTAGTAATCCTGGAGGGAACGCCACTAATACAGGGGGATTGTTTGGTAATGCTTATGAAGCATTAGCACAGTTAACCTTCACCCCTAGCCGCAGTTTAGATATAAGTTTCGCCTACGCCCGTAAATACTTCCCCACTCCGGTTTCTCCCGGCCCCAACGGCGCAACAGTTGTAGCCCCTGGTTCTGGTTATAACATCACTGGTGGTACAGGTACTGCTAACGCTAGCCGTCCTTTTGGTCTAGCGCCTACTTCATCAGATAACTTTGGGCTGCAAGTTAACTGGAAAGCTAGTAATGCTTTCCATATAGGTGGCTGGTTTGGTTATACACAAGCCCATCAAGAAGGCACTAGTAATGATGCAACCATCATTAACGCGGCGCTAACTCTGGCGCTTCCAGATTTAGGTAAAAAAGGCAATTTGGCTGGGTTTGTCTTTGGGATACCACCAAAAGTTACGAGTAATGATGTAGCTGCTCGCAGAGATAATGATACCTCTTTTCATATAGAGGGTTTTTATACCCATAGATTTAATGACAACATTAGTGTGACACCGACGTTGTTTGTCATTACTAACCCAGAAGCTAATGCTAATAATGATCCAATTTGGGTAGGCGCTCTCCGTACTACTTTCACTTTCTAAGAGGAATCACTCAGTTTTGGATTAACAGTTTTGACTAAATAATCATCTCGAAAAATCTTACCTACTCAATGTGCGATCGCAGTTTTATCTAAATAAACTACGGTAACTTGATTAACTTAATGTATAATCAAGGATCTCAGATAGGTAAATTCTGATGATGAGTTCGATTTTTCAGCGTTTGTTCGCCAGATTGAATATATTCCAATTCACTCAATTTGTGCGTCAAAATAGTATCTTTTCCCTTGTGCGTCTTCCGGTGGCTGGGGCTTTTATTGCTAGCTTATGTCTCAGCCTTTTATTTTCATCTTGCACAGCTAATAATGGCAGCAATAATACTACTTCTGCTAATAATTCTAATCAACCTAAAACATCTGTAGTCAAGTTTGGCTATCAAAAATCCGCCATCCTTCTTAAGAGTAAAGGTGTTTTAGAAAAGCGGTTACAACCTCAAGGTGTTTCTGTACAGTGGATAGAATTTCCTGCTGGGCCACAGCTTTTAGAAGCAATGAATGTTGGTAGTATTGATTTTGGTCATACCGGAGAATCACCACCAATCTTTGCCCAAGCTGCAGGCGCATCATTAACATATATTGCTGGAATTGCGCCTAGCCCTGCGGGTCAAGCTATTCTGGTTCCGCCAGATTCTCCGATTAAAACGGTAACTGACTTAAAGGGTAAAAAAATCGCTTTTCAAAAAGGTTCCAGCGCCCATTATCTGCTGTTACAAGTGCTAGAAAAATTTGGCTTGAAATACAGTGATATTCAACCAATATATCTACCACCTGCTGATGCACGTGCAGCATTAGTTAAAGGAAGCTTAGATGCTTGGGTAATTTGGGACCCATTTTATGCTGCAGCACAAAAAGCAATTAATGCTCGTGTTTTGATTGATGGGACAGAAGTGAACAAGCAAGGAGGATATTACCTAGCTAGTCGCAAATTTGCTACAGAAAATCCTGAAATAATTAAGTCAATGTTAGAGGAAATTAAAACCCTTGAAGATTGGTCAGATAAACATCGAGATGAAGTAGCCGCCACGCTCTCACCTGTGTTAGGCATTGATTTAGAAACAATGCAAAAAGCTACACAGCGCAAGAAATTTGGTATTGTGCCCATTGATAGCAATTTAATTGCTATACAGCAGAAAGTTGCAGATAAATTCTATGAATTGAAATTGATTCCTAAACAAATTGATGTGAAGGAAGCAATGCTGTCACCAGAACAATATGCAGCTTTTTCACCAAAGATATAGGTGTGGCTAATATATAGTAACCCTATTTAATTGGTGACATTTTGTGCTACTCAGATCCCCGACTTTTTATAAAAAGTCGGGGATCTAAATTTTTATATTTAATCTAATAAATTGACGTGTAAAATACTTGATTTCTGCCGTTGTTTATGAGAAAGTCTGAATTAAGATTAAATACGATAAATCGATAGAGTTTAAGTAAATAATGCTTATTTGGAAAAGCCTACTAGCTGTAGCTCTAGATTCTAAACTATGCATTAGTCCTAACAACATACTATAGACAGTCATGCGTTCCGTTAAGTTGCCGCAGGCATCGCACTTTTCACAGCATCACTAAGTGCCTACATGATTGTTGAAAAAAACTAGTACAACACGGCGTAAATAAACAGACCATTCAAAATCCGCAAAACGCTTACTCTGTCTTAATTTTGAATTTTGAATTTTGAATTCCGCCTTGCGGTACTAGGACATTGTTATAGCAATCCGTTGAGTCACAAAAATTCTGACAAGCTTGGACTCTCAAAAGTTTTTCAATTACGAATTACAAATTAGTAATTATCTCGACGATTTTTTTATCAGTGGAGACATATTATGCCAGTAGATCCCTATTCTCACGACAGTTCTGAACAGGATGCTTTAATTCCTAGTGAAACACCAAAAGTGAAGCGAACCCGACGCTTTTTGCTTGGTGGTGCTAGTAGACGTTCTTTTCTTGGTCGCGTCGGCTTGTTTACAACTTCTAGTGTAGTGGCTGGAGTTTTAGGTTCATCTATTACATCTAAAAAAGGAGAAAATACGGTTCAGGCTGCGGAACCTAAAGCAAAATCTGACCATAGTAACTTACGAGAGAAAGCTTTTCAAGTTCGGACAACAGCAGCAAAGAATAATCGAGAAATTCCTATTCCTCCCCATCCGACGAATGGAGATGAGGCAAAATACGCCAACAAAATTGCCACAGATACACGTGGATTACCCCATAATAAGTTGGGCGAAGTGGATTTGAAGGCCTATCAATCTTTTATTAATGCCTTAAACTCTGGCGACCCTAACGAGTATGAAAAAATCGTTTTGGGTGGCAAACGCAAGCTGGTACAACCACTCACACCATTAGCAATTAGCTTGAGTGGGGCCAATACTTGCCAATTAGCCATTGCCGTACCGCCTACCCTTGACAGTGCAGAACAAGCGGCGGAATTCATCGAACTAGCTTGGCAACATCTTTTACAAGATGTACCTTTTAGTGAGTTTCGCAATGACACAAATAACCCTGTGATTCTGGCAGCTGTTCAGGAGCTAAATCGGCTATCAGCATTCAAAGGGCCAAAGCAGAATGGGAAAGTAACACCAGAACTGCTATTTAGAGGCACAGCAAATTACACAGATGCTTCTGGTAAAGCGATTTCCTACACCTTACCAGGGGTAGAAGTCGGCCCTTATGTTTCACAGTTTTTGCTGCGTCCTGTACCTGCGGGAACCCTTAATTATGCCCAACTTAACCGTGTTCCTCTAGCTATACCTGAAAACACTTTCCAAACTAATTATGACGAATGGTTGGTAGTACAAAATGGTGGTGAGTCTGGGAGAACGATTAAGTTTGACTCTACCCGCCGCTACTTTATTAATGGACGCGACCAAGCAGAGATTGCTCATACGCCACCACCTGTCTATGGAAATGCTGCTTTAATTCTCGTTGCCAAGCCAGTTAAGGATAATCTTCTAGGTGGCGGTATAGGCGCACCCTACAATCCCAGCAATCCTTATAACAAGTCGAAAACCCAAGTCGGGGGTTCAGGGACATTTGGCCCTGGATATTCGCAATCTATATGTAGTTGGGTAGGGCCACATGCAATTAGAGCCGCTTACTGGCAGAAATACTACCTTCACCGTCGTCTGAGGGCAGAGGCTTATGGTGGGTTGGTTCATAATAATCAGGTTAAGAAAACCAACTATCCAATTCACTCTGATGTGTTGAAGTCAGAAGCCCTCGATCGCATCTACAGCAAATATAAATCTTATTTGTTACCGCAAGCTTATCCTGAAGGCTCACCTCTCCACTCTTCTTATCCAGGAGGTGCTTCAGTGTCTGCTGGTGCTAGCGTAACGATTTTGAAGGCGCTATTTGATGAAAATTATGTGATTCCCAACCCGGTGATACCCGATCCACAAGATCCGACAAAGTTGATTCCCTATGAAGGGCCACCATTGACTGTGGGCGGAGAATTGAACAAACTGGCGGCGAATATTGGACTAGGCCGCAATGCTGCGGGGATTCACTGGCGCACAGATGCTGCTGCTTCATTAGCACTTGGGGAAGCGATCGCAATTAGTATTCTCAGAGATGAGAAACTAACTTTCCGCGAAACATTTGAAGGTTTCACATTTACCAAATTTGATGGCACTAAAGTAACCATTTAAATTTTCTCCACTTCTAGTTCATTAAGGGAATTTGGTGGGGTAAAGGTTAAGGGGAAAAGGTTTTTGATTCCTTACCCTTCCCCAGCCTTTACCTCACATTTTTGGTTTAGCAGACTTTTAACACTCCCACGGTTTTAAGCCCTGGGATTTTTGCTTTATAAGCTCAAAGCGATCCTATATGCACATAACTGCTCAAGGCTTAATACTCTCCACCGCCGCTGATTTAAACCTTTAGGCAAATTGCGGTGCCAGAAGACTAAGCTAATGCGCGTCTAAATTGCATAACTACTAATAAGGGCTGTTGACTGTTAACTGTTAACGGTCAACTGTCAACAGTCCTTACGATGGATTGTGCAACTTAAAGCAGAATAGCTTATTAACTAAGGTTCGTGGTTCGCGTCTATAACTTAATGAATTCTAGAAGGTCAGCATTGATTTGATCCGCGTTCGTCGTCGGCATACCATGTGGGAAACCTTCGTAGGTTTTTAATACCGCGCCTTTCACTAACTTGGCGCTTAGTGGCCCTGAATTGGCATAGGGGACGATCTGGTCATCATCGCCATGCATTACCAAAGTTGGCACTGAGATTTTCTTCAGATCCTCCGTGAAGTCGGTTTGGGAGAATGCCACAATGCCATCATAGTGCGCCTTACTCCCACCCATCATGCCCTGTCGCCACCAATTCTGAATTACACCTTGGGATGCTTTTGCACCTGGGCGATTGTAACCGTAAAAGGGCCCGGCTGGCACATCCCAATAAAATTGCGCCCTATTGGTGGCTACCTGTGCTTGGAAGTTGTCGAATACTTCTTTAGGTAGACCGCCCGGATTTGCAGGGGTCTTCACCATCAATGGCGGCACTGCACTAATAAGGACAGCCTTAGCCACACGACTATCACCGTGGCGTGCGATGTAACGTGTGACCTCCCCGCCGCCGGTTGAATGACCAATATGGATAGCATCCTTTAAATCAAGATGTGCGGTGAGCGCAGCAAGGTCATCGGCGTAATGATCCATATCATGTCCATCGCTCGTTTGGCTTGAGCGTCCGTGACCTCGCCGATCGTGGGCAATGACGCGATAGCCGCGATTTAAAAAGAACATCATCTGAATGTCCCAATCATCAGCCGACAGAGGCCAGCCATGCGAAAAGACGATGGGCTGTCCTTTGCCCCAGTCCTTGTAGTAAATCTCTGTCCCGTCATTGACTTTGATTGTGCTCATCTATTTTTCTCCAGTATGTTGCCTACAAAGTGGTGAATAGTTCCGTTGATAGGCAAAATTGTAAAAATGCTGATCGCGTGATGGACTCAAGAAGCTGCTGTCAGAACACTTTCAGTCAAGGAGTTGCGCGGAAATTCGCTCCCTGAAGGATCGCAGTCCTCATACGTCTAAAGTTTGCGCTCACCGGACATAGATAACATTTGCAACCAATTGGTAAAGTTTGAACCTAACTATTCTGATAGGGTAACTGTCACAAGTGGCATAAAGTTCTATCCCCTTACTTGCATCGAAACTTTACCACACTTGCTTCTAGAAACAATCAATCTATCGGAATAGCTTTATTCTCTAATTGCTTTACTCTCAGCTTTCTAATACCAGTTCATTGATAATGTCACGCAAATAAGCAGGGGGAACTGGGGAGGCTGGGAATGTAAACACCCATTGCTAGGAGGGCTTGATAGTCGTTAATTCTCCCCTTCTCAATGGGGAATTCTAATGTAAACTGATAATCCATCAACCTAGTTTCAAGAACATACTGCTTTTTTATTACAGTTTGTAAAGTTTTTCAGAAAAAATGTGATTGTGATTTCCTTTTTAGTCCCGTTTTTGTATTTACTAACACGTTTTTGCTGAGTGAAGATTATTGTTAAGCAAAAAAATGAACTATTAATAATACTTTTTAATTGAAACAATAACTTAATTTTATTTATCTTTTGTACTATTTTGATAATAACATTAATTTCGCTAATCCTTTCCAGGTAATGCTTTACGATGCTGTTATTATCAAAACTGCCTTTACATAATTAACATAGCCAAATCTTCAATACTGGTTATTTAGTCATAGAAAAAATTCATTATACTTATTAGAATAATCATTAAACATTTCTTAATAAAAAATGTCTGCGAAGCATTATAAAAATAATTTGTAAGGGTTGAGAGGGCAAACCAAGTAAATGAAGGCTCTAATTTTTTAGGTCTAAATGCTTGGGTTGAACAACTGAAAATCTTTCTAATAAAAATGAAAGTATGTTCAGTCTTTACACTAAAATCAATGTTTCAATCAAAACAGATTTGATTTTTTGAAACATGATGAAGCTGTAATAAAACAACAAAAGCTGAATGCTTCATTTTTTCACTTAAACCCTCATCAATTAATTACTCAATTAATCAAAATTTAGGAGAATCACACTATGGTGCAAGATGCATTTTCCAAGGTTGTTTCCCAAGCTGACGCAAGAGGCGAATATCTAAGTGATGGTCAGTTAGATGCTCTCATCAACTTAGTTAAAGAAGGTAACAAGCGCGTTGACGTTGTTAACCGGATTTCTAGCAATGCATCTTCCATTGTTGCTAACGCAGCTCGTTCATTGTTCGCTGAACAACCTCAACTAATTGCGCCTGGTGGGAATGCTTATACTAACCGTCGTGCAGCAGCTTGTGTACGCGATTTGGAAATCATCCTTCGCTATGTTACCTATGCGATTTTTGCTGGCGATGCTAGCGTTCTAGACGATCGCGCGCTGAATGGCTTGCGGGAAACCTATTTGGCATTGGGTACTCCTGGCGCTTCCGTTGCAGTTGGTATTCAAAAACTAAAAGAATCTTCAATTGCTATTGCTAACGATCCTAACGGTATTACCCGTGGTGATTGCAGCAATCTGATTGCAGAAGTTTCCGGTTATTTTGATCGCGCAGCAGCAGCAGTTGCCTAAACATCAAAACACTTTCTATTAGGCCTCTTGCATAAAAGCAAAATTGAGTTAAAAAAGCAATTTTTGCAAGAAGTCTATTCAACAAATTTTTTGTAAAAGCAATTAGGAGAAGTTCTTCAATGACTAAAACACCATTAACTGAAGCAGTTGTAGCTGCTGATTCCCAAGGCCGTTTCTTAAGCAGCACCGAACTCCAAGTTGCATTTGGTCGTTTCCGTCAAGCTGGTTCTAGCTTAGAAGCTGCAAAAGCATTATCCAAAAAAGCTTCTAGCCTTGCAGAAGCTGCTGCTAATGCTGTATACCAAAAGTTCCCCTACACCACCACCACATCTGGCCCTAACTACGCTTCTACTCAAACCGGTAAAGATAAGTGCGTGCGTGATATCGGCTATTACCTGCGGATTGTTACTTACGGTTTAGTTGTAGGTGGTACAGGCCCAATCGATGATTATTTGATTGGTGGTTTGGCTGAAATCAACCGTACCTTTGAATTATCTCCTAGCTGGTACATTGAAGCTCTCAAATATATCAAAGCTAATCATGGTTTAAGCGGCGATCCGGCTGTTGAAGCTAACTCCTACATTGATTACATCATCAATGCTCTGAGCTAATTTAGCTGAGTGTCAATACAGCAGCAAATGGTCGGTTGATAAATCAGATCAATTCGCAGCAATGGGTTCTCAAAAGCTTTTCAGTTTTGTGTAACATGGGTAAGAAAATCTTTTGGTAATTATGCAATACAAATGAATAGTTTTACCGAATGATTTTTGGCAGTCATTAATCCTGTTCCACAACAACTGAATATAAAGTTTGCAACCGTAAAAAGTTGCAAATTGCAAAAGCGTCAAGCATTTGTGTAGTAAGCTGAGAAATTTATAAACACTGACTTCATTATGTGTTAGCAGTCAATTCTGAATGACTCAAATACCTATGTTGTCTGGGTAGATAAATTCTCATCTTATTACGCAAGGCTTTTTCTTAATGATGAAAAAAATTTATTAACAGATTTTGTAACTAGGACTTTAGTCCTTTAATTGAAAGCACTAAAGTGCTGATTACGAAGTTGACCATTTTTTAGCTGTAACTTAAGAAATTTTTACCGAGTTTAACGGGTTAGAAAATAAGGGACAGATAAATGGCACCTTTAACAGAAGCAAGCAGATTGGGAATTCGTCCGTTTGCAGATAGTGACAAAGTTGAATTGCGGTTTGTCAAAACAGCAGAAGAAGTACGGTCAGTGATTTGGTCTGCATATCGCCAAGTTTTAGGTAATGAGCATCTGTTTGAAAGTGAACGGCTATTTAGTGCAGAATCACTTTTGCAACAGGCGCAGATTTCTGTGCGGGATTTTGTGAGAGCGATCGCACAATCCGAACTGTATCGCCAGAAATTCTTCTATTCCAACTCACAAGTGCGCTTCATTGAACTGAATTACAAGCATTTGCTTGGTCGTGCGCCTTATGATGAGTCAGAAATTACCTACCACGTTGATATCTATAATTCTCAAGGTTACGAAGCCGAGATTAACTCCTACATAGATTCTGTAGAGTATCAACAAAACTTTGGCGATGCTATAGTGCCTTACTATCGGGGTTATCAAACTACAGTAGGACAAAAAACTGCTGGCTTTCCCCGATTCTTTCAGTTGTATCGAGGCTATGCAAATAGCGATCGCGCCCAAAACAAATCCAAAGGGCAATTAACTTGGGATTTAGCAAAAAATTTAGTATCCCCCATTTATCCTGCTGATGCTGGCTCCTTAACTGGCGTATCAACAGGAAATCGTGGTGGTAATACCTATCGAATTCGTACCACACAAGCTGCTTCTCCCAACTCACCACGCATTCGCCAAAGTATTACCGAAGTAGTTGTTCCATTCGATCAGTTATCGAATCGTTTACAACAACTCAATCGCCAAGGGCGCAAGGTAATTAGCATAGCTCTTTCTTAGTTCTGAGTGCTGAGTTCTGAGTGCGTAGAGGGTTTAGCAATGCTAAACCCCTACAAAAAATCTCTTTGTGTCAGAATTTTTGTGAATCAACTAATGAGTTATGAGCAAGATTTCAAACTTGGAAATGTTTTTCTTTTAGTAGGCGTTATTTTAACTCACTTACTAATAATTAAGAAACCATATCCAAAGTCTGAAAATCTTTATTTTTCAACTCAGAACTCAGCACTCAGAACTCAGCACTATTTTCAACTCAAAACCCTTCTTTAAGGAGACTTTTAGATGCCAATTACAACAGCTGCATCCAGACTTGGAACTTCTGCATTTAGTAACGCTGCTCCTATTGAATTACGTTCCAACGCCAGCAAGGCAGAAATTGCACAGGTGATTGCGGCTATTTATCGTCAGGTTTTAGGTAACGATTATGTGTTGCAATCTGAACGTTTGAAGGGTTTGGAATCACTACTGACTAACGGGAATATTACAGTTCAAGAATTTGTTAGGCAGTTAGCTAAATCAGATCTATACAAATCCAAGTTTTTTTCTAATAACTTTCATAGCCGTGTGACAGAGCTAAATTTCAAACATTTGCTTGGTCGCGCTCCCTATGATGAATCTGAGATTATCTATCATCTAGATTTATATCAAACCAAAGGCTATGAAGCTGACATTGATTCCTACATCGATTCAGCAGAGTACCAAACGAATTTTGGTGAAAATATAGTGCCCTATTATCGGGGATTTAACAATCAACTAGGGCAAAAAACAGTAGGCTTTACCCGAATTTTTCAACTATATCGCGGTTATGCAAACAGCGATCGCTCTCAAATCCCTGGAGCATCATCTCGTTTAGCTAGCGAATTAGCAAGAAATAGCGCATCAACGGTTATTGCTCCTGCTGGTAGTAACAATGGTTTTGCTTATCGTGCTTCCGTCAAAGGACAAACCCCCAGCACAGCATTTCAAGGTTCGCAAGCCTATGGTTCAGGACGGCTGTATCGTGTTGAAGTAGCCGGTATTTCTCAACCAGGTTATCCCAAGGTTCGCCGCATCAACAAAGCCGTAGTTATCCCCTACGAAGAACTATCCAATTATTTCCAACAAGTTCAACGTCGCAATGGCAAAATTGCCAGCGTTACACCGCTTTAGGGATTGGGGATTGGGGACTGGGAATTTTAGATTTTAGATTTTGGATTTTAGATTTAAAGCCAATCCAAAATTGAATTACCCATGCCCATTGCCCCATGCCCTTTTGACTATTGTTCTTGATTGTTAGGATATCAACATGGTTTATCAAAGTCGGAGTTTTCAAGTAGAAGTTTCGGGATTGCATCAAAATGAGGTGACAAATCAAAACAATTACCCGATTCGTGCTAGCGGTAGTGTGTTTATTACCGTACCTTTTAGCAGATTTAATGAAGAACTTCAGCGGATTAATCGCTTGGGTGGCAAAATTGTCAATATTCAACCTTTAAATCTGCAAGTAGGCGAAAATTAAGATTCGGTTGCATTAATTTCTAATTTCTCTTAAGTCACAATTTAGCCCACACTTTATATTTAACAATTGAGTGTGGGCTAATTTTTAATGTTTATACCAATTTTAAAAAAGAAGGCGACAGATTGTAGGGGCAAGGCAATGCCTTGCCCTCTTAGAATATTATTGATGTGTCGCAAACATTATTTGATTTGGTATTATTTCCTCCCTTCGCAAGAAAACATTATTTAATTCTGGATTAAAATAGATAAGATTGTTTGAGAGTTTTGTAGCCGGCTGATGCTAAGGCTTGTTCATCCAAAATTTAAAACCTAAAATATTATCAGCTATGCTAAACTGATATTGCATAATTTAGTCACAAAAAATGTCTACCCTACAAATTTATAGACATTTTGGACATGCAGATTTAATGGGGCTTAGCTGAGAATAAAGTCAAACTATACTCACAAATGATTGAATTTCATACTATTTGTTTGGGTTGAATAGCACTTACTTAAGCAAAAGTTGCTGCTCAGCTCCCCGACTTTTTCAAAAAGTCGGGGAGCTAAAATCTCGCTAAATTAAAGGTAAAAGGTTCTGACTTTCCTCGTTTCACTTTTTCCCTTAACCGACAAGTATTGTAATAACACCAAACTCCCACACTATGCCTAATTTTACCGAGTTGCTTCATCATCGTTATGGTGGTAGCCCAGTTAATGCAGAGCTACCTATAAATGACTTCATCAGTTCTCTGTTATCTCACCGTTCAATTCGGGCTTACTTACCGGATGCTTTACCCTCAGGAACCTTAGAAACCTTAGTAGCAGCGGCGCAGTCAGCAGCTACATCCTCTAATCTCCAAACATGGAGTGTGGTAGCGGTGGAAGATCCCAGCCGTAAAGAAAAGCTATCTCAACTAGCTAATAATCAAGCCCATATTCGCCAAGCTCCTTTATTTCTGGTATGGTTAGCAGATTTAGCGAGGCTGGCGCATATCGCAGAAAGTCGGGGATTACCTCATGAAGGTTTAGATTATCTCGAACTGTTTTTGATGGCGGCGATTGATGCAGCATTAGCGGCGCAAAATGCTGTAGTAGCGGCGGAGTCTTTAGGATTAGGAACAGTGTATATTGGTGCGTTGCGTAATAAGCCAGAAGAAGTGGCGCAGGTTTTAGAGTTACCAAAACAAGTATTTGCTGTTTTTGGCTTGTGTGTGGGTTATAGCGATCGCACTGTGGAAACAGCGATTAAACCACGCTTACCCCAAACAACTGTGTTGCATCGCGAAACTTACAAACTAGCAGACAAAGAAGAAGATATCGCTTCTTATAATCAAGCGATGGAAGCTTTTTACCAGTCTCAGAAGATGAATGTCCCTGGAGATTGGACAGAACATTCCGCTAAACGCGTGGCTTTTGCTCAGTCTTTATCTGGGCGCGATCGCTTGCGGGAAATTTTGAATAATTTGGGTTTTGAACTACGATAATTTTTCCAGCTTAATTTGCTCAATCTATTTTGAGAATTAACCCTACTTTCAATGGTTAGAAAGTGGGGTTAATTGTTTATGTTTCCTCCTCTGCATCCTCTGCTCCCTTTGGCTACACAATGATGGAATAATTTATTGGTTGATATTCTCCAAATTATGTAGTTATCAACACATTTTGTAAGTTTTTTTGTTAAAAGCTACTTGCCTTTTTGCCCCACCTATGTGAGACTACTAGAAATATACTACTAAAGTTCGACCAATTTACCGTAGTTTACTGAGCAGGAATTATCAAAAATCAGTCAAATTACTAGTGTAAATGTCTTCTGGGAAAGTTTTGAGATTACCGAAGCTTAAGGGAGGAAAAGCAATGTCACTCAAAATATGTTGTTGCAGTGCTAGTTAATGACATTCTTTTCAGATGTTTGCTGAGGTAATAGGTCTTCATACCGCATCAATCAGATGAGAAATATAGTTACTGAAGACCATATAAGTGTATTTTGCAGGTATTTTTTCTGACTACTATGCTTCTCTAGCCATCTAGAGAAAGTTAATAAGTTGACTGATATGAGAAGAAAAAAAGGAGATTTGTGGAATGACATATCCAGTAAGAGGGATGCATTTAAAACTACAAGGGCTAACCAAGTCATTTGGAACAAAGACTGTTCTGCAGGATATTGATTTAGATATTCAGCCTGGGGAATTTGTCGCCATAGTTGGGCGCAGTGGTTGCGGTAAAAGTACAATGTTACGGCTAATTGCTGGATTAGATGCACCTACTGGCGGTGGTGTATTTTTAAATGATCAGCATTCCCATCATCGGATTAACCCAGATATCCGAATGATGTTTCAAGATGCGCGATTATTACCTTGGCAACGAGTACTAGCAAATGTAGAGTTAGGTTTATTGGGTGCTAACTCAAAAGTTTATGCCAAGCAAACAGCTTTGCAAGTTTTACGGGCTGTAGGATTAGAAGACAGAGCTAACGAATGGCCTTCTGTTCTTTCTGGAGGACAACGCCAAAGAGTAGCGTTAGCCAGAGCCTTAGCCAGTAGTCCGGCTTTATTGTTGTTAGATGAACCTTTAGGTGCATTGGATGCGCTCACACGTATTGAAATGCAGCAATTACTAGAGCAGTTATGGCAAGAACAAGGATTTACAGCATTACTAATTACTCACGATGTGGAAGAAGCTGTTGTAGTAGCAGACAGAGTCTTACTCATTGAAAACGGCCAGATTGGTTTGGATTTAGAGATTAATTTGCCACGTCCAAGAGTTAGAGGAGATATTGCACTAGCTCAGACAGTGGAAAAGATTTTACAACGAGTGATGGGTCAGCCAGAGCGCGAACCAGGATTACCAGCAGATTCATTTATATTCTCGTCTACAACAGTGTAAGAGATATCCGTTTCATCTCATGTCTGGCTACTGTGCAAAAATCGGAAAACTCTTTCTCTCTCAACTCCTACCTACTTGCAGTCTTAATGATCAGTCTTTAACCTAACAAGACATCATTGCCATCCATATTCTGAGACTATCTTGAGTTCGTGGGTGTGATGACGATTTTTGATTGCTGTCAAGAAAATGTACCTGATGCTTTTCGTAGTAAATAGTTCAATGAAATCCACTACCCACTCTTTCGGTATGGATCGGACTACGTACAGTTCTAGTTCTAATTATCAGTACAACCATATTGAACCAAGTTTATTAGATATTTTGCCTCCGCCAGGGAAGTGTTGTGTATATCTCTAATTCTTCGCGGGCATAACACAATACTTCTCTTCCCTAACAACAGCCTTGAAATTGGTAATTACTTGTTGCCAGAATTTCAAATTTTGAAAATAGCTGATTGATTGTTTCTTATCTTAATTAGCATTATCTTTACCAGAGCAAGACTAAATATTTGGATAAAGCTCCGAAGTCAATCAGCAAAAAAAAATTAACTTACTACCTATCGTCATAATCTATACAAGTTTCCACCACAGTAACCCTCTCATAAATCTATCTTAAGGTGGAATTATCCACCTTAATTCCTCAAATAAATATCAAGAATAAATAATAACTATATTTTGATTTGGAAATCATTTTATTGATTACGCCGCACCCACGCTTAACAACATCCATGAAATTACCATTCACGAGCAAAAAAAATATATATAACCGAAGTTCTTAAGACGTTAGGTTATGATTTCACGAAATTTTTAGCTTTTGTTACGATTTTTAAGGCGGAGGAAAGCCGATTAATGCAAAGTCTGAAACATAAATTTGAATCCTGGAAACGCGGAAATATTACTCGTCGTTCAGCGTTATTTGCTCTTGGTTATAGCTTAGTTTTTTCTACAACGCTATTTAGTTGCAGTACATCAGATAAAACTTCTCAAACACAAGGTGATTCAGGTTCATCTAATACAACTACTACAGCTAACACCACAAATACCGCTAGCAACTCTAGCAGCCAGAAAGTTATTAGAATTGTCCGTTCTAAACAACTAACTGCTTTAGCTGTTCTTGAAAAACAAGGTAAACTCGAAAAAAGATTAGCAGACTTAGGATACAAGTTAGAATGGCCTGAATTTGCAGCAGGGCCACAACAATTAGAAGCATTAAATGCCAATGGTTTAGATATTGCTTCCACAGCAGAATCACCCCCAGTATTTGCCCAAGCTGCGGGAACACCTTTAGTTTATTTAGCTGCAAATTCTTCTGATGGTCAAGCAATTTCACTTTTAGTTCCTAGCAAATCTAACATTAAAAGCCTTAAAGATTTAAAAGGAAAAAAAGTAGGATTTCAAAAAGCATCTATTGGTCACTACCTGTTAGTTAGAGCTTTAGAAAAAGAAGGACTAAAGTTATCTGATGTCCAGTCTGTTTTTCTGCCACCTCCAGATGCTAATGTGGCATTTAACCAAGGTAAGATAGATGCTTGGTTTATTTGGGAACCATTTGTTACGAGAAACGTGCAAAACAAAGTCGGTCGCGTGCTCATAGATGGCGGTAACGGTTTGCGAGACACTAACAATTTCTACTCCACAACCCGCAAATTTTATCAAGAAAATCCAGAAGTAATCAAAGCCTTTTTGGATGAATTACAAAAAGCTCAAATTTGGTCTAAACAAAATCAAAAAGAAATTGCAGAATTACTTGCACCAGCAACACAACTGGATGTACCAACACTAGAAGCAATGCATAGTAAATATGATTTTTCGTTAGTACCAATCACCGATAAAATCATTACTAAGCAACAAGAAGTGGCTGACAAATGGTACTCTCTAGGACTTATACCGAAAAAGGTGAATGTCAAAGATGGGTTTTTAACACCTGAAGAGTATGCCAAAATTACGCCTCAAGATGTTTTGGCGAAGCAGTAGGTAGATGAGAGGGATGAGGGAGATAAGGGAGAGAAACAATTCAAAATTATCCCCTGTTCCCTCTCACAAACATCAATTACCAATTACCCATCACCAATTACCAATTTTCAAAAGTCAAGAATACTATGCCCACGTTAACGTTAACTGAAGTTAAAATCACCCCATTAGATGCGCCTTTGGGTGCTGTGGTTACAGGATTAGATGCGAGTCAAGCTGTTGCGCCGGAAATTATTTTACAACTCAAGCAAGCATTGCGCGATCGCCATATTCTCATCTTCAAGAATCAACAGCTGACTGATCAGCAATTTTTGAACTTTGCATTTTACTTTGGTTCGCTGTTCGTACCACCACAAGATATTCCGGTGTTGGCTTCAGAAACGGGAACTACACCAGTGATTATTCCTGTTTCTAATGTTGATGGTGGTTATACAGGTACAGGTGAATTATCTTTTCACGCTGATCATCATTGGACTCCTTACCCCTCTAGTGGTTCTCTACTCTATGCTTTAGAAGTTCCTTCCCAAGGTGGCGAGACTTCTTGGTTAAATTTAAATTTGGCTTATGAGACGTTAGATGAGTCTACCAAAAAGCGGATAGCAGACTTACAGTTGATTACTTACAATCCATTTTTGCGAGACAGGAATGCACCTCGTTCCGATTATCGTCTTGATCAAAGTATTCCATTAATTAGCCCTGTCTATCCCCATCCTCTGGTACGCACACATCCAGAGAGTGGGAAAAAGATTCTATACCTCGATTACGCTACAGAAGTAGAGGTAGTTGGATTAGAACCTCAAGCAGGAGCAGAATTAATTGCTCAATTGCGTCAGCATCTCAATCAGCCTCAATTTTATTATCAACACAAATGGTCTGTGGGTGACATTGTTTATTGGGATAACCAAGCTACTTTACACCACAGAACACCATTTGACCCCAGCGAAAGACGGGTATTAAAGCGTGTAAGTTTAGCTGGAAGCCGTCCGTTTTAGCTATTGAGATTGTGAGTGGATAACCGCAACAGTTTTGATTGAATATATATCATTCTCAAAATTACTGTGGTTAATCACTCACCTACAAAACATATTTTTGATATTAATTAGGCGTTAAATATATGACAACAATTCCTGCTTATGATCCAACTTTATTTGAAGGTGCAGCTTGGTATTATGCTCGTTATCGACCCCAGTATCCACCTGTATTATTTGATTTACTCACCGATAAATTTCAATTAGATGGTCAAGGAAGGTTACTAGATTTAGGTTGTGGTGCAGGCTTAATTGCTATTCCTTTACGGGATAAGTTCAAAGAAGTTATAGGTTTAGATCCCGATGCAGATATGCTTTTGGAAGCTCAACGCCAAGCAGCAGAAGTAGGCGCAACAAATATAAGTTGGGTAAATGATAGAGCAGAAAACATCTCTCTTGCTGTCGGTAAATTTCAACTAGTAACAATTGGTAGAGCTTTTCACTGGATGCAGCGAGAATTAGTTATAGAACATATCTACAATTTACTTTCTAATAATGGTGGACTAGCGATTATTAAAACTTATGAAGACCCCTGGAATAGTGAGCATCCGTGGAAACAAACTGCGATTGCAGTTGTGAAGCGCTGGTTAGGTGAAAAACGCCGCACAGGCCAAGGTGGTCAAGGAGAGTGGAAACCTTTGCCAGTTTCCCATGAAGAAATTATAGAGAAATCGTCTTTTAGTCGCCAAACTAACTATGAAGTTAAATATGATAAATCTTGGACAATTGACTCATATATTGGCTATCTATATTCTACAGCTTTTTGTTTGCCATCTTTCTTTGGAAGTAGAGAAAATCGGCAAAAATTTGAAGACGACCTCAGAGAATCTCTATTACAAGTAGAGCCTTCCGGTAAATTTACAGAAGAACTTCCTATTACTGTAATAGCTGCTTGGAAAAGTTAATCCAGCAGTATGTAAACAATTATTTACTCATAGAAAATTCTCATGAAAACCATCTCATCTTCTTCTAATACTTTTCCGTCAAGGCAGACAATGAAAAATCAAAAGCTAAGATACCGATTTCTCAAAAATCGCCAAATTCAATCTTTGATTCCTTGGTTAGTACCCATATCCATTATTATTGTGTGGCAATTACTATCTTCTATTGGTGTAATTCCCACTCGAATTTTACCAGCGCCTTTGAGTGTGGTAGGTGCTGCTATTCATTTAGCTCAAACTGGTGAATTATTTAAAAACATTGCTATTAGTGCTGCCAGAGCAATTTCCGGCTTTTTAGTAGGTGGCAGTATTGGCTTTATTTTAGGTTTAGTTAATGGCATTTCTCCCATTGCTGAGAAATTGCTAGATACTTCTATTCAAATGTTACGTAATATTCCTAACCTAGCTTTAATTCCCTTGGTAATTTTGTGGTTTGGTATTGGGGACGAAGCTAGATTATTTCTTGTCTCTTTGGGCGTAATGTTCCCTATTTATTTAAACACCTTTCATGGTATCCGGAGTGTAGATTCTGGATTAATTGAAATGGGCAAAGTTTATGGTTTAAATACCTGGGGTTTATTTTGGCGAATTATTCTCCCTGGCGCATTATCTTCTATTTTGGTGGGTGTGCGTTTTTCTTTAGGTATCATGTGGTTGACACTGATTGTTGCTGAAACCATCGCCGCTGATTCTGGGATTGGTTATATGGCAATGAACGCCAGAGAATTTATGCAGACAGATGTTGTGGTATTAAGCATTTTGCTGTACGCCTTATTTGGAAAATTAGCAGACGTAATCGCCAGATCCTTAGAAAGCTACTGGTTGCAATGGAATCCCAGTTATTTGAAGGGATAGGGTAATGGAAGGAGACAAGGGGAAATAATTTTTGATTTTTGAGTACAGACGCGATTAATCGCGTCTCTCCAAGTTTTAACTCCTAAAATTGTTGCTTTCCCTGTTCATCTGTGTAATACTTTGAAGATGTTATTAATACGGTATCTCGATAAGAATACTGTACTTTATAAAAATCTGAATTTTGCAGCCACATTAAATAGGGATTATGCAACTACTTTGGTTTATCCCCACACATGGAGAAGGACGCTATCTGGGCACTGCTATAGGTGGGCGGGCAGTAAACTTTGATTACTGGCGACAAATTGCTCAAGCTGTAGATCACTTAGGTTTTGCGGGTGCTTTATTACCTACAGGGCGTTCTTGTGAAGATGCGTGGATTTTGGCATCAACGCTAGTAACCCATACGAAAAATATGCGATTTTTAGTCGCTATTCGTCCGGGATTGATGTCACCAGGGGTAGCTGCAAGGATGGCTGCGACATTCGATCGCATTTCCGGTGGGCGCTTATTAATTAACGTGGTAACAGGAGGAGATCCTGTAGAGTTAGCTGGGGATGGTTTGCATCTTTCCCATGACGATCGCTATAAACTCACAGATGAGTTTTTGACAGTGTGGCGACAAATAGCCGCTAGTGAAGTTAGTAACTTCCAAGGCGATTATCTCAATATCCAAGATGGCAAGATACTATTTCCGCCTGTACAAAAACCTCATCCGCCGTTGTGGTTTGGTGGTTCTTCACCCATCGCCCAAGAAATTGCTGCTAAACACGTAGATGTCTACTTAACTTGGGGTGAAACACCTGCACAGGTTGCAGAAAAAATTGCGTCAGTTCGCAGGCTAGCAGAAGCACAAGGACGGACAATTCGCTTTGGTATCCGCCTGCACGTCATTGTGAGAGAAACTGAAAGTAAAGCTTGGGATGCGGCGAATGATTTAATTCGCTACGTAGATGAAGATGCGATCGCCAAAACTCAAGAAGCATACGCCCGCATGGACTCTCAAGGACAGCGCCGGATGCAAGAATTACATAAAGGTAGCCGCGACGCTTTAGAAATTAGTCCAAATTTATGGGCGGGAATTGGTTTAGTGCGGGGTGGTGCGGGGACTGCTTTAGTCGGCGATCCTGATACTGTCGCTAAGAGAATGTTGGAGTATGCAGACTTAGGGATTGAAACTTTCATCTTTTCTGGTTATCCCCATTTAGAAGAAGCATATCGTGTTGCTGAGTTACTCTTCCCGCGTTTGCCTTTAGAAAACTTACCTGTGATTGAACCACAGATGACAAGTCCATTTGGCGAAATCGTTGCTAATCGAGATTTTCCCAAACAACCAGTTCATCAAGCAACAGCAGCGACCGTAGATTAACTGAAAAATTATTCCCAGGAGAACTGAAGAAAATGGTTCATGTTTTAGCGATCGCAGGTAGTCCTTCCCATCCTTCCCGGACTTACTCTTTACTCGAGTATGCAAGCAAAATCCTTGTACAGCAAGGCATCACAGTAGATATCATCTCCGTTCGTGATATTCCGGCTGAAGATTTAGCTTACGGACGTTACGATAGTCCAGCTTTAGAAAAACCAAAGGCGCTTTTAGAAAAAGCTGAGGGTGTAATTATTGCTACACCAATTTATAAGGCTGCTTACACAGGTGTATTAAAAGCATTTTTGGATCTGTTACCTCAAAAAGCCTTAGTGGGAAAAGTTGTACTACCCTTAGCTACAGGTGGCACAATCGCCCATTTATTAGCAATTGAATATGCATTAAAACCTGTCCTATCAGAATTAGGAGCTAGGCATATCCTCAGTACTATCTACAGTATAGACAAGCAAATTCAAGTACAAGCTGATGGCAGTATTGAGCTAGATGCAGAAATTGCCCAGAGGTTGCAGGATGTCTTGTCTGATTTAGTAAAAGCGATCAATATTTCTGCTGCTACCAAAGAAGTCGCTCACGCCAATTAACAAATAATTTTAATTCTTTCTGCTCCCAGTAGCAGTTTGGATGCTCTTCCCAAACTGCTACTTTTTTTATTAGAAAAAATTCAGAAGAGAAAAGCTTTACCCATTAAAATTTCCCCTTTTCCCTAAAAAACATCTGCCACTATGAAAATGGGATAATTTATTTTCTGGAAGTTCCTAACTAAAATAACTTTGCAAGTAGTTTAAGGTGAACCGTTTAGTTTCTGCTACTAGTCGCTGCCGAAACGCTTTTTCTTGACTGAGGGAAAGCCACATTAATGTACCGATCGCTTTCACCAACACAAAGGCGATCGCTTCATAGTCCGCCGTATCCAACTCTGCTTGGCGTTGCGCGAGTAAGGTTGCGAAATCTCGGATTAGTTGAGCATCAGCAGCATCTCCGACTGCTTGCACTTCCGGTAGCGTACCCTGAACTTCCATGAAAATCGCGTAGTAGCCTGGATTCTCAGCGAAATGCTGCTCGGTGATGTCGATCATTTGTTCCACCAGGGCAGATAAAGGCAGTTTTGCCAGTTCAGGATTATCGAGTATTGCCAAACGTTGATGCAGACGTTCCTCATACCGCAGGGCTAAAGCCTGTACAATCGCTGTCTTGTCTGGGAAAAATTGATAGAGAGACCCGATAGGTATCTGAGCACGAGATGCGATCGCATTGGTTGTGGTCGCACTATAACCTTGAGAAATAAATAGTTCTTCTGCCACATCAATAATGCGGTTCACCCGCTCCTGACTGCGGGCTTGCCGGGGTTTGCGGCGCATTCCGCCTGGGGTTGATGGGCTTTCAGTCATAGGTTACTTTCCTAACTCCAATCAATAAATGAGGATTACTCACATATTACCTCAGTTCGTTATGGAGGCCCTTGCAATGACACAGGGTTACCTTTTATTGTGTCAAAACAGAAGGAGAATCCGGAAACTTAGCAAGCCCGGGGTACCGTTATCGAAATAGACTAGAAAAGAGAAATGAAAAATCCTGATGCAAGTTTAGGTGAATGGAGAGAAGGTTTTCCACCAGAACAATCATTGATGGGGAACTGTTAGTTTCATATTCTGCTCAAAACCAGCGAGAGATGGAATATACTTTTTGTTAAAAATTATCGTGATTAAAAATTTCAAATTAGCTAAATTTAATTTAATTACTTGTTAGAAAAATGGAACATAAATTCAACTTTTTTCAACAGTGGTATCCGCTTTCACCAGTAGAAGATTTAGCATTAGATAAACCAACTTCAGTAACGCTTTTGGGACTGCGTTTAGTTATCTGGAGACCCAAATCATCTCCAAATTTCCGAGTATTTTTAGATCAATGTCCCCACCGTCTTGCGCCTCTCAGTGAGGGGCGCATCGATGAGAAAACGGGGAATTTAATGTGTAGCTATCATGGTTGGCAATTTGATGAGCAAGGAATTTGTACTCATATTCCCCAAGCGGAAAATCCAGAAATAGTGAGCAAGAATAAAGAGAATCTGTGTACTGTGACACTACCAGTTCGTCAGGAACAGGATTTACTCTGGGTTTGGCCGGATGCAAAATCCAGCGAGCAAGCGGCTAATACACCTTTACCTTTATCACCGCAATTAGATACTACTAAAGGCTTTGTTTGGTCTTCTTATGTACGGGATTTAGAATATGACTGGCAAATCCTTGTGGAAAATGTGGCAGATCCCAGCCATGTTCCTTTTGCTCATCACGGCGTGCAGGGCGATCGCACAAAAGCAAAACCCATACCTATTAAAATATTGCAATCGACACCAACTTTGATTGAAGCAGCTACAGTTGGGCGCTTTGAAATAACAATCACTTTTGAACCACCTTGTCGCTTGGAGTATGCAATCAAGTTTGGTAACGCTGAAAAGCAGTCAGGACTAATCACCTATTGTATACCAGTGTCTCCTGGTAAATCTCGGATTGTTGCTCAATTTCCCCGTAACTTTGCCAAAACACTCCATCGTTTAAGACCCCGTTGGTGGGATCATGTTAGCGAACGCAATGAAATTATTGATGGAGATATGGTGCTGTTACAGCAGCAAGAGTATTTTCTACAACAGACACAATCATCCCGAAGCTGGAAAAGTTCTTACAAACTACCGACAAGTGCAGATAAGCTAGTGATTGAGTATCGGAATTGGTTTGATAAGTATTGTCAAGGACAACTACCCTGGAATCAAGTAGGAATAATTGTTCCAGAAATCAGGAATATAAATGACAATCGCGAACAAGTTTTGGATCGCTACAAACAGCATACACAGCATTGTAGTAGCTGTCGCCGGGCGCTGAAAGTTTTGCACCGTTTGCAGTTAGGGCTTTTGATATACTTTGCTATTACTGTTTGTGCTGTTGCTCTCCTTAGCGATGCATTACGAATTCAGTTGGGTTTACCCCTAATGGTGACAGCACTACTAAGTTTAGGAGCTTATGCTTGGTTAAAATTCTGGCTTACTCCGAGGTTTTACTTTGTAGACTATATTCACGCACAAAGATAGAGGCCATGATCGCGTAACGCACCATCAAGTTTTCTGCTGTAGATACTTCAAATTGGGAACAGGGAACACAGAAGAAGCAATAATGAGATGGAGCGCAAATATAGCGATCGCCTCCCAAGTATTTGCGAAGGCTCTATTGTTTGGTAATGTTACCAAACGTTTCCCACATTAGGAAAAACCTGAATTTAGAGATTTAGACAGTGGGCTGAGGATTTGGTATTCAGACGTGCTAAGTTAAGAAGGATAAAATAGTACGTATTTACACTTATGCCGTAAGTTATACTAGGTTCAACCGTCGCATCCGGAAAAAATTGTCTCAATTTAATTACTTGCAAGATGCGATGCAGGTGTCCATGCCAAGTCTCCTAAAATTTACTTAAATTTCACATAAAAAGAGAACTTAAGTAAGTTTCAATAAATTTCATCTGTTAATTATATTTTTCAAGATGAAGCAAATTGCTCAGAAAATTTTAATTTCTAGTAGTACAGTTATTTGCTGTCTATTAACCAATATTATCGCTCAGGCACAAATTTCCTCAGATGGAACACTGCCAACACCAACCAGCGTTAATCAAATTAATAATATTTTTGAAATTACAGGAGGAACACAAGCTGGTAATAACCTATTCCACAGCTTGAAAGAATTTTCTGTTTTTAATGGCAGTGAAGCTTTTTTTAAACAAAATCCAAATGCAAGTAATATTACCAATATTATTACTCGAGTTACGGGTGGCTCAATTTCTAATATTGATGGATTAATTAGAGAAAACTATGGCGCAAATTTGATTTTAATTAATCCGAGTGGGATTAATTTTGGTGCTAATGCTCAACTAAACATAGGTGGTTCTTTTTTAGGAACTACAGCTAGTAGCCTCACATTTGCCGATGGTGCAGAATTTAGTGCTACCAATACTCAAAATTCTCCTTTACTGACAATCAGCGTTCCAGTTGGCTTGCAATTTGGGCAGAATCCCGCAGCAATTCGCGTACAAGGTACAGGTCATAATTTCACGGTGAGCAATCCCATCTTTTCGCCTGTAACCAGAAGCAATAGCTCAACAGGTTTGCGGGTACAACCAGGACAGACTCTAGCTTTGATTGGTGGCAATCTCAGCTTAGATGGGGGCACTCTCACCGCAGAAGGCGGGCGAATAGAATTAGGTAGCGTAGCTGGAGGTTTAGTCAGCCTCAAGCCGATTGTAGGCGGTTGGACTTTCAGTTATCAGGGAGTACCTACTTTTAGAGATATTGAGCTATCCCAAAAAGCCTTAGCAGATACTAGTGGTAGTAGTAGTGGTAGTAGTGGTGGCTTTATCCAGGTGCAAGGGCGCAACCTTGGGGTACGCGATGGTTCACTAATTTTGATTCAAAATCAAGGGTTTCAACCAAATGGCAGCATCCAAGTGAATACTTCCGAGTCTGTCAAAGTCAGTGGTGTCAGTACAGATGGAAATATTCGCAGCAGTCTGACAAATGAAACCTTGGGAATTGGTGGTGGGGGAGATGTTACTGTTTCCACTAGAAATTTAGTTGTGGAAGGTGGAGCCAGCATCGTTGCGAAAACCTTCACTCCAGCCACAGGTGGCAACATCAATATCAATGCAATTGACTCGTTACAAGTCAATGGCGCAAGTGTGGTTAATCCTAGCGTTACTAGTTCTATTGTTGCTGCCACTTTTGGCCCTGGAAACTCTGGCAATAACACTATATCAACTAGAAGTGTCAGCGCCACAGGAGGAGGAACAATTACTTCTGCTTCTTTTGGTAGCGGTAAAGGTGGAAATTTGAATGTTAATGCTGCTGATACTGTGGAAATTATGGGTGTGGAACCGAACTTTTTTGCACCCAGCGCTTTATTTGTGACTGCATTCAATGCTGGAGATAGCGGCAACTTGACACTCAATGCCCCTAGATTAACAGTTCAAGGTGGGGGGAGAGTTGGGACTTTAACCTCTGCCAGTGGCGCATCTGGAAATGTTACCATTAATGCCCCTGAGTTCGTGGAAGTGAAAGGTACAGTACCAGGATCAGTCAATCCCAGTCTGATTGGCTCCGCTGCCAATTTAGTCGATCCCAGCTTACAACAGCTTTTGGGTTTGCCTCCCGTACCCAGTGGAGCTTCTGGAAATGTGACAATTAATACGGGTACCTTGCGGGTTGCAGATGGTGCTACAGTCACAGCCAGAAATGATGGCTCGGGAAATTCCGGCTTTGTGAAAGTGAATGCTGACTCTATTTTTCTAGATAGCGGAGGTAGTATTACATCCGAATTGGGAGGAGGCATCAGACTAGGACAGTTTTTATTCTTTTCTCCTGTAAGTTTGTTGGGCGACCAAGGAGGAGACATTGCAATTTCCACCCAAAATTTAGTTGTCCAGGGAGGAGCCAGCATTTCAACAGCTACCTTTACAGATAGAGCAGGTGGCAATGTCAATGTGAACGCCTCAGATTCAGTCGAAGTGAGTGGATTCATACCATTTAATCCCAATGCAATCAGTTTTATCAGTGCTTCAACCTTCGGTTTGGGTAAATCGGGAAATGTCAACCTGTCTACAGGAAAGCTGACCATTGCTGATGGGGGAACCGTGGGTGCTGCAACCTTTGGCATTGGTTCCGGCGGAGATATTAGCATCAATGCCACTAATTCTGTAGAAGTCATCGGTGTAGAACCCAGCTTTTTGAAGCCTAGCATTGTGGGAGTTTCAACTTTCAATGGTGGCAATGCTGGTAACTTGACTATCAATACACCCAGGCTATTTGTGCGGGATGGTGGCAGGGTTGATGCTTCCACTGTTGCCAATGGCTCAGCCGGAAGTATTACAATTAACGCTCCCCAATCTGTAGAGGTAACTGGCACAATTGTAGGAACTTCTATTCCCTCTCAGATCAGTTCTGGAGCCAATATAGAAAGTGAAATCACCCGACAGTTGTTTAGACTACCGCCTGCACCAAGTGGAGCTTCTGGTGGTGTGACAATTAATACTAATCAATTAGTGGTCAAAGATGGAGCGCAAGTAACCGCCCGCAACGAAGGCTCAGGTAATGCCGGAGACCTCAAGATTAATGCTCGCTCTACTTTTATCGATACTAAAGGTAGCATCTCAGCTGCAACCACATCCGGTGAAGGTGGCAACATTTTCTTGCAGACAAATTCTTTATTGATGCGTAGTGGCAGTCAGATAACCACAGAAACAGGCGGGTCTGGGAATGGAGGTAACATTACAATTACTGGCTACAGCCCTGCTGATTTTGTGGCTTTGCTAGAAGGTAGTAAAATTATCGCCAATGCCTTTCAGGGGAATGGCGGCAACATCAGTATTAATACTCAAGGTCTGTTTGTTTGCCCAGAATGCCAGATTAGTGCCAGTTCTCAATTCGGACTTGATGGTCAAGTAAAGATATTGACATTTGATACTAGTAGAAATCCAGAAGTTTTGGATTTATCGCCAGAAATTGCTAAACCCGAAGAAGTAGTAGCGCAAGCCTGTCCAGCACAAAAGAACCAGAATCGGAGTCAGTTTATCATCTCTGGACGCGGAGGATTACCACCGCGTCCCAGTGAACCACTCAGCAGTAACGCCTTGATTAGTTTTGAGTCTACTTCTACTCAAGCAGAATCCTCAACAGCTGCGATCGCCACAGCCAAAACCCACGTCTCCCAACTACCACCCCCAGCCCAAGGTTGGTATGTGAACCCCAAAGGTGTACTGATCCTGACCGCAGATTCTCCTACAGCTATCCCTTATGCTTCTCACTTAACTTCAGCATCCTGTCATGCTAATAATTAACGCCTTGCAGAACCAGGGAATTCTCATTAATAAGGTACAATTTGACTCGTTTTGAGGCAGGAGACAATCACGATGAAAAATTTTCATTAGCGGAAATAGTGTTTCGGCGTACTGTGGAGTTCTACGTTTACATAAAGAGCGTTGCTAATTAAATTGACTCTTTGTTATGTTTACCCTAGCTGTATGCAAAGGATTAAAATTCATCAAAACACCGCATGGAACCTATTTTTGTTTATGTCACTTGTAAAGACCGTGCCGAGGCTTTTCAGGTGGGCAAAGCCCTAGTTGAAGAACGCCTCGCTGCCTGTGCCAACGTGATTGATGGTATGGAAAGCATTTATTGGTGGAAAGGTCAATTGGAGGTGGGCAAGGAAGCAGTTTTGATTCTGAAATCCCGCTATGATTTGCTGGAGGAGCTAACGAAAAAAGTCAAATTGGAGCATAGCTATGAAGTTCCTTGTGTAGTAGCTATGCCCATTAAAGGAGGGAATCAGGACTATATGAATTGGCTGCTAGCAGAAACGAAGGCAGAATAAATTTATTTTGTTTTATACCAATTTGAAAAAAGAAATAGAAATAATCCTATAAGCATTAATTTCTAGGTTCTAACTAGGAAATTCTCTTATTAAATTTGGCGATCGCTACAGAGAAGCACAACAAAGATGCGATCGCAAACAATGAGAATATCTTGACAGGACTTTCAACGAATCAAAATCAGTGTACCAGTTAAAATCAAGCTAGTTCCCAATATCACAGGTAGGGTTAGCGGTTCCCGAAGAAAAAGTACTGAAAAAATCAGCACTAAAACTAAACTCGATTTGTCCAAAGGTGCGACTAAAGAAGCTTTTCCGACTTGTAAAGCGCGAAAGTAAAACAACCAAGATAAGCCTGTGGACAAACCAGATAAGACGAGAAATAGTAGGGTTTTTGAACTAATCGTCAGTATTGTATCTAGCTGTCCTTTAACAACAACCCAACCCCAAACCATAATTAAAATGACTACTGTGCGGATGGCGGTTGCTACATTAGAGTTAATCGTCTCGACTCCAATCTTGGCAAATATCGTTGTCAAAGCTGCAAAAAATGCTGATAACAGGGCATAAAATATACTAATTGCTTCGTTATCTAACATTTTTTCTCCCCAATTGCATAAGTAATTACAGAGACGCAGAGAGTCAGAGTTTGAGAAATCAAATTTTGAATTTTCATCTCTTCATTCAGCAACGCCGAAATTATGAATTACGAATGATGTTGACTTTGCCTTTGCGTCCTATGGGTACACACATCGGTGTTCCTACAACTGGATCGCAAACAACACGACAGTCTAAACCAAAAACCTCTTTTACCATATCCTCAGTCATAACTTGTTTTGGTTCACCAGCAGTAAAAATCCGACCTTGTTTAACAGCAACTAGATAATCTGCATAACGACAAGCCTGATTTAAATCATGCAATACCATGACAACAGTTCTTCCCTGATGCTGGTTTAAATCGTATAACAAATCTAAAACTTCTATTTGATGCGCTAAATCTAAAAAAGTAGTGGGTTCATCTAATAGTAAAATATCTGTATCTTGCGCCAGTGCCATTGCAATCCAAGCACGTTGTCTTTGTCCGCCAGATAAAGTATCTAAGGCTCTATCTGACAAGTCTAATAAATTTGTAATCTCTAGCGCTTGTTGGACAATTTTTTCATCTTTTTCTGACCATTGCTGCAACCAATTTTGATAAGGATAACGTCCTTGTCCTACCAAGTCTCGGACAGTTAATCCTTCGGGTGCAACTGGACTTTGAGGTAATATTCCTAATTGTTGTGCTACTTCTTTAGTAGAAAGGTTAAAAATAGATTGCCCATCAAGATAAACCGTACCACCATAGGGTTTTAGCAATCTGGCTAAACCTCTTAATAAGGTTGATTTACCGCAACCATTTGCACCCACTAAAGCACTAATTTGTCCGCTAGGAATTGTCAAATTGAGGTCGCGAATAATTGGCGCGCCATCATAAGCTAAAGACAAACCTTTTGTTGATAATCCTTTCATATTAGCTATCATGTTGACTGTTAAATGTTGACTGTTGACTATTTTTTCCGATTACGAATTAACAAATAGAGAAAGTAAGGCGCACCAACAGCTGCTGTCACCACGCCACAAGGAATTTCGATAGGTGCAAAGAGTGTTCTTCCGAAAAAATCTGCTACTACAACTAACATTCCACCCAACAATGCAGAGGTAGGGAGCAATCCTTCATGATTTGTACCTACTAACTGCCTTCCTAAATGGGGGGAAATTAATCCTACAAAACCAATCATTCCTGCTGTGGCTACTCCTGCACCTGCTAAGGCTACAGCCACTAATACCAACAAACCCCGTTGCCATTCCACACGAGTTCCTAAACCTTTGGCAACATCATCTCCCAAATTTAAGGCGTTTAAATGTCTGGCTAAGGTCAACGCCATTGGGACAAAAATAATTAACCAAGGAAAGAAGGAAAAGACTTGTTCCCAGGTGCGACCATAGACGCTACCAGCTAACCAAACAAGTGCATCACTAACGCTATAAATATCGCCAAAGGTAATTAATAAGCTGGTGAATGCACTGGCGATCGCAGATAATCCCACACCCATTAAAATAAACAAAACCGGAGAACTACCATTATTCCAAGCTAAGGAATAAATTAAAGCAGCCATCAATAAAGCACCGACAAAAGCTGATAAAGGCAAAGTGTAAATGGGTGCTGATGGAAATAACACAATTACTGAAACTGCTGCTAGGCTTGCTCCCGCATTGATGCCAATAATACCGGGGTCGGCTAATGGATTACGGGTGATACCTTGAAAGATTGTGCCAGAAACAGCCAATGCCATTCCCACCATGAAAGCTACAAGGGTACGAGGTAGGCGGAGGTTATAAATTACAAAAACATGATCCCGGTTGCCTGTATCTATACCCAATACAGTTTTAACGATATCTAAGGGTGCAATTGGATACTCACCCCGCCCTAAATTCATTACCATCGCGACCACAACCGCTACTACCAGACATAGCAGTATTAAAGGTACACGTCGATCTATGCGAAAAGATATCGCCTCGGAACGGATAACAAGCCAATCCAAGTTCATTTTTTCACCTTCGATTTAGCCAAGTAGACAAAAAAGGGTGCGCCAATCAATGCTGTCATAACTCCCACGGGTAATTCCTGGGGTTTGAGTAATACACGCGCCGCCACATCTGCAACTAAAAGTAAAGTTGCACCAACTATTGCCGAATAAGGCAAAATCCAACGGTAATCAGCTTTGATAAAAAATCGCACGATATGGGGAACGACTAAGCCAATAAAGCCAACTGGCCCAGCTAGAGATACTGAACTTCCCGCCAGTAACACAACAGCGATCGCAGTGGCAATTTTCACCCAACCTGTCTGTTGACCCAAGCCTTTAGCTATATCTTCGCCCAGACTCATAGTTGTAATTTGTCTACCAAGGGCAAAGGCCACTACTAAGCCAATAACGACGAAAGGTAATGCTGACAACAATATGTTGATATCCCGTCCAGCTAGGGAACCAGCTAACCAAAATCGAATTTCTTCTAAGGTTCTTTGACTAACTATGAGAATCCCAGTCATCACAGAAGAAATGAGCGCTGTCAGTGCTGCACCTGCAACTGTCAAATTCAGTGGTGTGGCTCCTCCTTTCCCTAGAGAGCCTAGGATATAGACTAACATTGCAGTCACGCCTGCTCCCAAAAAGGCCACAATGGTTAAAACACTCAACGAGGGGCTACCAAACACAAAAATTGTGGTAACTACAGCTAATGCGGCTCCTGACTCAATACCCAAGATTCCTGGATCTGCTAAGGGGTTGCGCGTCAAACCTTGCATTAATGCGCCGGAGACTGCTAAGGCCGATCCTACAAGCAGAGCAATGAGCGATCGCGGTAATCTCACTGTCTGGATCACCAGATGTTCGTAAGAACCGTCAAATAGGATAAAGGATTCTAGAATCTTTTTTATAGGTATTTCTGCCGCGCCTAAAGTAACGCTGTACACCAAGCAAGTTAGCAGAATCAGTATGCCCAGAATCAGACCCGCTAATGGCGATATTTTCGGTTTGTTCCAGTTCCTTGGCAATGCTGTGGTTGCTCTTGTCATTATCTTTTGATTAATTGAAAATCATGTTCATTTAGGTAACCTAGTTGTGTCTTCTTTGACATTTGCAAATCCTATATCTTAATTGAGAATTTTTATATAACTATCAAGTATTGAGACAAGGAACATGCCTATAATATTTAGCTTTGCAGCCTAGGGTGCGCGATAAGTGTCAAGATTATACTTTATACTTGTTAGTAGTTTTTTTCAACTGCTTATGTGCTTGTTTCATGAAAATAAGAAAATCATTATCAAATAGCTGGAATAGTCAGCTAGTTGCTGTTTAGTCAGCAGTTAACAGTCAATACGAGAAAATATCCCAGATGCGCGACAGATGATCATGTCTGCTACTGATGAACTATAAGCATTACAAATTAATGATACTATTTCTCAATAAATAGTTCTGTGAACATAACTTCAGATGACTGTCATCCTGCAATCATTTACAGATTTTTACCATTTCTTATCTTCATCGACACACATTTAACCAATGAACAAACATACTCTATACGTTTGCAAATCTTGCCATCGTTCATCCGAAGAACTAGCAGAAAATCAGCGTTGCGATGGCAGCATTTTACTTGACGCGATCGCTGCTTTGTCATCCGAATTTACAACAGAAGAACTAGAAATTCAGCCTGTAGGATGTTTATGGGCTTGTAGCCGTGGCTGTGTTGTGGCGGTTTCTAGCCCCGAAAAACCAACCTATTTGCTTGTAGATCTGCTTCCAAATGCAGAAAATGCCTCAGCATTACTTGAGTTTACGCAGATGTATATCAATAATCGCAAAGGCGCGTTTATGTGGGAAAAACTCCCCAAAGTGTTGGAATCTGCTATTTTTGCAAGTATTCCTTCTGTACTGACCAAACCTGAAGATTAGTTGCAACTCATAGTTGATTTCTGAAAAAACTCGGCGTACTCTTCCCTGTTTCCTGGTCAAAGAAGATTGTCTTTAAATCAAACCGGATTGCTGTATTTGCAACACTACATTTGGTGTTGCACTACTTCTTTGAGACAATATTTGTAACTCTTGACACTCATTTTATAGTTATCTTAATGATAGTCTTTCTCACCTATAGCAATCATAAATGATTTGTGAAATATTACAGTAGGGTTGTTGACAGTCAACGGTTAACAGTCAAAACCAATATTTTTCGCAACTGAAATAGGATTGATATATCTCATCAATTCCCAAACATAAAATTCAAATTTTATGACCCTTGTTTTACAAGAATCACCAGATTGTCATCATTTATTGCCGTCAACTTTACCGGATAATAACCGCCCTTTTCAACCCATAACTTACGAATTTAAACTACATGATCCAAAAGGGATCAGTCATGGTTATAGGCATTGGTATCACCTGCGACCGGGAATTTCTCTTTTGATAGATAATTATAATTTGCAAGAAGATTTAGTGATTGTTACTTCCTCAAATCAAACTTGTACTTATTTAGAATTAGGTTTTAATATTTTTAGTGATAGCAGTGATGGAGATTTAAGAACAGGAAAAAATTTTGTATTGTTGGATGTTGATCATGGCGAAATAGGATATCAAGAGTGGAAGGCACAAGCAAGGCTTTTCAAGTTAGATATTCACATTGAATATTCTTTATTTAAAAGCTTGATAATTTCTCATTTTGATATATTACCTGTGAATTTTAGAAATATTATTGAAAAAGCCAATAGTGAAATAAATTTCTTTCAAGTTGGTAGAACAACGCCACAAATGCAAACTATTTTACAACAAATATTAAATTGTCCTTATCAGGCTTTGACAAAGCAACTATATTTAGAGGCTAAAGTATTAGAATTGATGGCATTACGTTTAGAAGACTTGCAAGATTCGCCACCTTTAGATACCTCTATCACTCTCAAGCCGATACAAATTGATAGTATTTATCAAGCTAGAGATATTCTTGTTAAGAATTTTACGAATCCACCAACATTAATAGCGTTAGCAAGGCAAGTCAATCTAAATGACTGCACTCTCAAAAAAGGCTTTCAGCAAATATTTGGTACAACTGTCTTTGGTTATTTACATAACTATCGCATGGAACGAGCGCAAGAATTACTTTTGGATACAAAATTGACTGTCAATCAAGTAGCCCAATATGTAGGTTATGCTAGCCGCAGTGCTTTTATGACGGCTTTTTGTAAGAAATTTGGTGTTAGTCCTAGCGTTTATTCCCGCAAAAATTCCGTTTAAAGAACCAAAAAATTCCGTTGGGAGAACATCCCAGACTTTAGCTTTTCCTTGACTTCTCGTAAGATTATTGACAAACCTTATTAATAAGATTTTAGTCGGTAATTCCAAAAACATTTCTGCAATAGCTGTCTGCTGGAATTACGGACAAGTAGTTTGTTTTCATGTGGGGAGATAGATGAGAGTAAATAAATTGTTTCCAGGCTTGCTACTGACAAGTGCGATCGCTTCGTTTGCGCCGTTGGCGATCGCAATTTTATTCGCCAATCCCACAACAGCCAAGACAATAGGAAAGAAGGAAATTAAAGTTCCCATCGCCAACACTCGTATTTTGGCACAAACACCAACCCCCACCCAAGAAACGATTATTCTCATTACCGGAGTAAAAGCCAATTCCACAGCCAAAGGTTTGGAGGTAATTTTAGAAACAACCCAAGGGGAGCAGCTGCAAGTTACAAGTCGCAGTACAGGAAATAATTTTATTGCAGATATTGCTGGTGGGCAATTACAACTACCCAACGGAGATAGATTTACATATCGCTCAGAAAAACCGATAACGGGAATTACTGAGATAACAGTTACTAATATTGACGCAACTACTGTGCGGTTAACAGTAGTAGGTGAGAAATCTTTACCTGCGGTGGAATTATTTGATGATAATGCAGGGTTGATTTTTGAAGTAGCATCAGCAACAACAGCAGCACAACCACCCCAAACACCCCAAACCCAGGAACCACCAGCAACCCAGACACCTCCAGAACAACCCACAGCCCAACAAGATGAGCCGATTGAATTGGTAGCAACGGGAGAGGAAGACAGATATCGCGTACCAAACGCCTCAACTGCGACTAAAACTGATACTCCTGTGCGCGACATTCCTGGTTCAATTCAAGTAATCCCCCGTCAAATCTTAGAAGACCAAAAAACGACGCGCATACAAGAAGCCTTAGAGAATGTCAGTGGTGTGGAAAAACAAGGTAACTATGGAGGTACAGATGCGGGTGGGTATAGAATTCGTGGTTTCGATCAAGATGGTAACTTCCGTAATGGTTTTAATGATACTGACTTTTATTCTTTGGTAGACCCAGCTAACATTGATCGCATCGAAGTCCTCAAAGGGCCGGCTTCTGTTCTATTTGGTCAGGCTGAACCAGGAGGAATTATCAATGTTGTCACAAAACAACCCCTGAGTAGCCCATATTATTCAGCAGAATTTAATGTCGGCAATTATGCCTTTTATCGCTCCAGCGTTGATTTATCAGGGCCTCTCGCCGATGATGGTTCGCTGTTATATCGGTTGAACGTGGCTTATCAAAATTCTGGCAGTTTTCGAGATTATAACTTTCTAGAACGTGTATTTATTGCACCTGTCGTTACCTGGAATATTAGCGATCGCACTACCTTAAGCCTGGACTTGGAATACCAGGACAACGATTATCTCTTTGATCGCGGGCTTCCTTCAATTGGCGATCGACCTGCTCCTGTCCCCATTAGTCGCTTCGTTGGTTTGCCCCATGTTTATAACGATAGTACTCTTCGGGTTGGCTATCGACTTGAGCATGAATTTAGTAATAATTGGCAACTACGTAATGCGTTTTCCTTTGTATCTGGTAAATCATTTGGTACTTATACTTATGGTGGCTATGACCTAGTTGATGACCAGTTTGCCCCCATCTATGTGAGTCGGGATGAATTCAAACGAGACATCTATACCCTACAAACAGAATTAGTTGGAAAGTTCAAGACGGGATCGATTGTCCATCAACCTTTAATTGGGGTGGAGTTAAGACGCAACACCTGGAAATACACCTCATTCGATGTGGCAGATCCTATATTGCTGGATATTTTTAATCCTAATTATGATGTAGAACTCCCTGCTACACCTGATGAAAGCACTTTCTCCTACACAACTCAAAGAGATACTCTAGGGATTTACCTCCAAGACCAAATTACTTTTGCAGATAATTTGAAGCTTTTAGTTGGTGGTCGTTTTGACGCTTTCTACCGCAAAGAGGACTTTGGCACCCCTGAAGAAGAATCTCTCACAGCCTTTAGCCCCCGTGTTGGTATTGTTTACCAGCCAATTAAACCGATTTCTCTCTATGCCAGTTATTCTCAATCGTTTAAACCCGATCGCTTTTTTGGTCGTTCGGGAAGCAACGAACCTTTTAAGCCAACGAGAGGGACGCAATACGAAGTTGGTATCAAAGCAGATATCACTGAACGGTTTTCAGCAACCCTAGCAGCCTTCGAGATTACCAAAACTAATGTTGTCACTGCCGACCCCAACGATCCCAATTTATCTGTGCAGGTTGGGGAACAAAGAAGTAGAGGTATTGAATTAGACATTGGCGGCGAAATTATGCCAGGTTGGAATCTTATTGCTTCTTACACCTACACAGACGCGATTACCTCAAAAGACAATACAATTCCTGTTGGCAATCGCATCGATAATGTACCCGAACACGCGGCTAGTTTTTGGACAACCTATGAACTGCAAAGCGGTAATTTAAAAGGTTTGGGTTTTGGTTTAGGGCTTTATTATGTGGGAGATAGATACGCCGATGTGGAAAATACAAGCATTATGCCCAGCTATTTCCGAACAGATTCCGCTATTTATTACAAACAGGATAACTGGAGGTTAGCCCTAAATTTCCGCAACCTTTTCAATGAAACTTACTATGAAACATCTCAAGCCAGAAATACAATTTATCCTGGTGCGCCTTTTACCGTCATTGGTTCGTTTTCAATTCAGTTTTAACGGGAGAAAGGCAGGAGGCAGGAGGCAGGAGGCA
The DNA here is from genome assembly GCF_014696315.1 of Calothrix membranacea FACHB-236. Taxonomy (GTDB): domain Bacteria; phylum Cyanobacteriota; class Cyanobacteriia; order Cyanobacteriales; family Nostocaceae; genus Aulosira; species Aulosira membranacea. Next base: position 54,700 of record NZ_JACJPX010000023.1, on the reverse strand, counting down.
GAAGGTAATGCAATTCCCAAGCAAATGAAATACACCCCACCCGCCTTACCAAGGGGAGGGTTGGGGAGGGGTAATTTCGTACTTCACCAGACTGAGAAATGCTATAAGGCGATCGCTTTTTTATATAAATACATGGCCTTGGTTTTGCTCACAGCTATCTTGATCGCAGGTTGTCAAGGTAGTATCTCTGATAAACCCAGTGTAGAAAGCAACTTACCACCATCTGCTGATTGTCGAGTGGTAGAACACGCGATGGGAAAAACCAAGATTTGTGGCAAACCCCAGAAAATAGCGGTTCTGGAACCAAAAATACTAAGTATGATCCTAGCACTTGGTGAGCAACCTGCTGCTTACGCCGATGCTTATTTAGTGCGATCGCCCCAATTTGACAACCCTAGCCAACAGATTCCCTATTTAGGAAATTTGGTCACGAGTCAACCGATTAATTTAGGCGATCGCTCTAGTCCTTCCCTAGAAACTTTGGCTCTACTCAAACCCGATGTAATTCTGGGCTTAAATTCTCAGGAAAATCAATTATTGACTGCGATCGCGCCAACTGTATTCATCGATAACGATAAGAATTGGCAGGAAAATCTGAAAATTATCGCTAAAGCCCTGAATAGCCAGAAAAATATTCCATCAATAATTACTGCACAACAGCAACAGCTAGCTAAAGTCCGCAATCAATTAGCCCCTCTCGTCAGCACCCATCCGCGAGTGCTAAGTATTACTTGTAGCCAATCAATGAACTATATAGAGGTTGCATACAATGGACATACGATTGAACTCCTTGAAAAAATTGGATTTCAACCAGTATTCCTACCAGATATAGAACGAAAGCTAGGTTTAAGACCACAGATTAACCTAGAAACCTTGGCTCAACTCAATGCAGATATTGTGCTTGTTAGTACTTGGCTAGACAATTGGGATGGTAAATCTACTTATACAGTTCCTCTCGAAGAACTCAAGGAAAAATGGGCTAAAAATCCTCTATTGCACAATTCACAAGCCTGGAAAGAGGGAAGAGTGTATTTTGTGGACTACACCTTATGGGGTGGTGTAATTGGCTCACCTATTGCTAATTCTCTGATATTAGAACAACTACCATCACTTTTACTATCACATAACCCATAAGCCTTACACTGTAATTCCTTCACATCCAAATGACACAACAACCCAACTCCGCGAGCATGCGTCATTTCCTGATCGTTTGGCTTGGTCAACTAATTTCTACCATTGGTAGCAGCATGACCAGTTTTGCGATTGAAATTTGGGCATGGGAAATTACAGGTAAAGCAACAACCTTGACTTTAGTAGGTTTTTTTAGTTTACTACCAAGTATTATTATTACCCCCATTAGTGGTGTAATTGTAGACCGATTTAACCGTAAGTTATTGATGATGGTTGGTGACACAATAGCCGTCCTCAGCACAGTTTTTATCTTGCTACTTTATCTAACTAATAATTTGCAAATTTGGCACTTTTACCTCACTGGTGCTGTTGTCGGAACCTTCAATCAATTTCAGTCTTTAGCATATTCAGCATCAGTGTCGCTGATGATTCCTAAACAACACTATACCCGCGCTAGTAGCCTACAATTTTTATCCGGTTATGGTAGTAATATTATTGCCCCTGCTATAGCAGGATATCTTTACACAGTTATTGGTTTTATAGGAATTTGGTTAATTGACATCTTTACTTTTGTGATAGCAATTAGCAGTTTATTATTAGTTAGTATTCCTCAAGCACCGCTAACCACAAAAAATGAAAGTGTCGCCAATGTTAGGCAAGATTTAGGATTTGGTTGGCGTTATATTACTACTCACAAAAGTTTATTAGCATTGTTAGTAATTAACTTATTATTTTGGCTACCCCATGATATTGGGGATTCTCTTTATGCACCAATGATTTTATCGCGCACTCATAACAATACTTTAGTACTAGGTACCTTGGCTTCTGCGGCTGGTTTTGGTGGTGTCACAGGCGCGATAGTCGTTACAACTTGGGGCGGCTTGAGACGGAAAATCAAAGGTGTGTTATTGGGGATGATGGGTGCGGGTATTAGTAAAATCGTTTTTAGTTTGGGGAGAACACCTTGGGTTTGGATTCCAGCGCAATTTTGTTCTTCTTTAAATTTCCCTTTGAATGGTAGTTCGGATAATGCTATTTGGCTAGCGAAAGTACCTCCCCATGTCCAAGGAAGAGTTTTTGCAACGCGATCGCTACTTTTACAAATCGCTTCTGCTGTAGGCTATTTAATAGCAGGCCCATTGGCAGATCGAGTTTTTACACCAGCTTTGCAATCAGGGGGGGTTCTGGTTGGGATTTTGGGAGGATTATTTGGAACTGGTACTGGTGCAGGAATTGCATTACTATTTGCGATCTGTGCTGTGGCTATGTTGCTAGTAGGTTGGCTAGGCTTTTTTGTACCTGTGCTGCGGAATGTTGAAGATATGATCCCCGACCACGATGTAGAATACAGCAATTTGAATTAAGCTCATCCCACCCATACAAGGGAGTGGGATTTACCGGGACTTGGGCATTGGTGGCTTTTCCCATGACCTATGCCCAAAAATTTCTTTTAATCAGTAATAAATTACATACATAAAACTCAGACAATTTCTATAAATTATATTTTTACCTATATTCAATTAATTTGATGGTAAAATTCCCTTGCCTATTTTCCAGTTTCGACCCTGTTGGCAAGCATTACAAGTAGCAGTCTTCGCCTCAAAATCAATACAGCCAATCGCCTGTTCCGAACAAGCTTTTTTGGGATGTACTGTACATTTTAGACGATATTCATTAGTAAAAAATTCACAATTATGGCAAGGAACCTGATGTAATTTCCACAGAAAACTTATCCCTTTTTTGAGAGTTATCCCTAAACTCCAAAACAATAAAATCATGATTATCCAAGCAGATAATGCATAAAAAATCGTCGCCATTACTATCTATTACTCCACAGAAATTTTGAGGAAAGTGCCCACAGCCAACTACTTTGAACCGCAGGCAGGGGAAGGAACTTGAGAATAGCTGTTGTTGAGTAAACTGGAAAAATTAGGCAATGCTACGCGCTCTCCAAGCGTGCCAAGCATAACCTAAGAAAGCTAATATCCCTAGAAGAAACTGTATATTTGCTGCAACTAAACGTTCAAAACCGTAAAATTCTGGTGGAAAAACTGTAGTGTTATATCCCACAAAGCTAGCAGAAATCCAAGCCATTAATGCTAAACCTAGCAAACTATAAGCAAGAATTTCTTCACCATTTTCTATGGGTAAAATTTTTCTTACCCAAGCAAAAGGCTGTACAATAATATGCCATATACCCCCCACAATTAAAATGCATCCAATCCAAATATGACCACCAATGACATCTTCTAAATTATCCACACTGGCTAGCCCTAAAATAGTCCAATGATTATCTTGAAACCCAAGTAGGTAGCTAAAAATGGTTACTGGGTTCAGAGTGGGGTTACTAATGAGGCGGACATCGCCTAAATGAGTATCATAAATGCCGCCAAAAAACATGGCTTTTAGTACTAATAAAAATGCTCCGAAGCCCAAAATAATTAAGTGATGACCTAAAATTAAACTCAATTGTTTAGGGTCATTCCATTCATAATGAAATTTCACTACTCTGCCGCCATGATTATATAAAATTGCTGGAGCGCGAAACACATGAAATAGTCCTCCTGCACCTAAAACTGCAGAGGCGATTAAATGCAGTACACCAATAACGAAATAGGGATAGGTATCAACTACTTGTCCACCAGCGCCTACTCCCCAACCTAAAGTTGCTAAGTGTGGTAATAAAATCAAGCCTTGTTCATGCATTGATATATCAGGAAGAAAGCGAATTACTTCTGAGATGGTAGTTGTTCCTGTCCAAAACATAATTAAGCCTGCATGGGCAATATGTGCGCCTAATAATTGACCAGATAAATCAGTTAAACGAGCATTACCAATTAACCAAGGTAATTGTGTATTTGCTGCAAAAGTTCTATCAGTAGAAATTGCCACTTTTACCTCATCCTTTCTAGAAAAGTGCTGAGTTTTGTATAGACTCAGCACGCTTACCCGATCCTTATCCTTATCACTTAGAGAGTGAGAGCAAAACTGTTAACTGAGGATTGAACGTCAAATTTTAGATTTTAGATTTTAAATTTTGGATTGAATATTCATAGGTTAATATCGCTCTGGGAATATGAAGCAAGCGAATTTATTCATGAAATAAATATACAATCCAAAATCACCGAACTTTAGATTGGAAATTTTTGATTGAGGAAATTTTAATCTAAAATCCAAAATCCAAAATTGATTCACTCAGCACTACTAATGGCGTTCAATGACTTTTCAACTTGTCTAAAGTCAACACCAATAGCTCGTAGCGCGTGCCAAAGATGACCTTGCAAAAAGAAGAATGCTAAGAAGAAGTGAGCATTAGCTAACCATGCTCTAGCACTATAGCCGCCATTGGCTAACTTGACTGTATCGGCAAAATAAGGGGTGACACCAAATTTTAATTCTAGGGGCGCACCATAGAACTCTACAGGATAAGCTAAGGTGTTGACTGCACAGAAGTAAGCAGCAACAAACCCAGCCAAGGCAATACCTCCTAAAGAATAAGAAAGAATTGCTTCACCAGAAAAGATTAATAGCTTTTTCGCCCAAGGTAACGGCTCTTGTAAAATATGCCAAATCCCTCCACCAATGAGGATTAAACCTACATATATATGACCACCAACTAAATCTTCTAGGTTGTTCACACTAGCAAAGTGAGTTTGATAGCCGTAGATAACAAAGGGGTTGAGAGTGGGGTTGTTTACTACTCTGACAGCGTGAGTTGTTGCGTCGTATAGTCCGCCCCAAAACATTGCTTTGCCAACTAGTAATAAAGCTGCTATCCCCAAAAATAGGAGGTGATGTCCTAAAATTAAACCGAGTTGTTTGGGATCGTTCCATTCAAAGTGAAATTTACGAGCCGAACCAGTAGTGTTTTTTAAATTGCGCGGCCCTTTAAAAGTATGAAAGAGCGCGCCTGCTCCTAGGACAGCAGAGGAGATTAGATGCAAAGCGCCAATGACGAAGTAAGGGTAAGTATCAATTACTTGACCACCTGCACCAACACCAAAGCCTAAAGTGGCTAGATGGGGTAACAAGATGAGTCCTTGGTCTCCCATAGGGATATCAGGTTTGTAACGAGAGATTTCAAACCATGTAAACGCCCCCGCCCACAGGGTTGTCAGAGCCGCTTGTGCTACATGTGCGCCGATAAATAAGCCAGAGAGATCAGCGAAGCGGGCATTACCAACCCACCAATCATATTTGACATTGGGATTATCGTATGTCTGCATTGCTTCTATGCTATGAGTTATTGCCAGAAATATTCAAGTATTTACTACTTAACTTCAACCAATAAAAGTGAAGACAATAGTTAGTAGTTGAAGTTACAGCGTATTTCAGGTAAATGAGGTAAGTGGGTAAAAGCAAAGCACTGCCTTGCTTTTACAATTATCTATACCTCATCAACTTGCAATCTGCTGAATTGTTGAGCTTGGTGACTACAACTTTAGACTATTGAAAATATTTCCTATTTAGCTACTTGCTTAACAAAACTTAATAATTAAAAGTAAAAAAAATTAAGCACGACAAAAAAGCGATGTGCTAATTTAATCGCTGTCATAAAGTTAATTAATAAATTAATAGGGGTGTATCTACGCCCCTAAATCAAAACTTACTAATTTATCAAATTGGGAGAAAGTATTTGAGATTCTAATGTTAGTTGTCGATGATATGGTTGCCAAAAACTCAACATTTGTTCCCCAACCTTTTGAGGGTAAAAATAATGAAAAAAATGATGCCCTTTTGGACATTCCCAGAGATAATCTTCAGCTTTAAACCACTTTAACCAGCCTAGTAAAGCAGGTGAGTTGACAATTGGATCGTTATTGCTACCACATACCATCATGGGCATAGAAACTCCATCTTCAGGTAAATTAATTAACTTGAACAGAGAGTGTGATATGGGAGATTGTTCTAAATCTTTATTTAACACCGCCACTAACTTTTTAGTCGTGTAATGCGGTTGCTCACCAAAGAGATTGCGAACGCTCATGGCTAAAACCTGCTCACGGCTGATGGTAAATAGTTGTCTTTGCAGATAATAATGGGCGTGCCAAGTATTTGCAGGTTGAGAAGCGACAGCTAGGAGAGTGAGCGATCGCACTTTTTGCGGATAGCGCTGTGCATAGCTTAATGCGATCGCACCACCCGCACCATGACCTGCTAAATGTATGGGATGGGGACACTGTGACAAATACTCGTCCAGTAAAGCTACAGCCTCATCTATCGAGCTACCTTCATCTTTACCGTGACGATATTCCCACTGAGCTACATTTACATATTGCGATATATATTGTAGTAACGGTTTATCGAAGCGCTGCAATGCAAGGCTAGAACTGACCCACACAACATCAATATCATTAGACATAAAAACTTTCCCACCTCAAAAATTAAGCAAATTAAATAACCACAAATACATAGAGATTGTTTTAAACCCCAGAGTCCCTTTGCGTTTAAAAACAAAATTCTCTGTGTGTATCTGTGGTTCAGCATCGGGTACAAAAACTTTAACTGCTCACACTACAAACCCAACTCTGCCTTTAACTGAGATACCCAAGTTTTGATTCGTTCATCTGTTAAATCAGATTGATTATCCTCATCAATTGCTAAACCCACAAACTTACCATTTCGTAACGCCTTAGACTCATTAAAATCGTATCCCTCATTCGGCCAATAGCCTACAGTCTTACCACCGAGTTGAGAAATCTTTTCTTCCAAAATACCGATAGCATCCTGAAAATTATCGGCATAACCCATCTGGTCGCCAGTACCAAAATAAGCAACCATCTTACCATTAAAATCTATTTCATCTAGTTCGCTAAAAAATCCTTCCCAATCACTTTGGAGTTCGCCAATATTCCAAGTAGGACAGCCAACAATCAGATATTGATACTCATCAAAATCAGCAGTGTCCGCTTGGGAAATGTCGTGAAGTGTCACTACACCATCACCAAATTCATCCCGAATCATTTCTGCTACGGATTCTGTTTTACCAGTTTGTGTACCGTAGAATAAACCGATTTTTTTCGACATTTTCACACCTGATATTTAAAAGAACAAATTACCAGAACAAACTGCTATTGCCGATTAGTAAATAAGCAAATAAAGCGCCGCCACAACTACCAACAATCCAACCAGTATTAAATTGACTCCAAGACTTAGCTGTTTGCAGATTTTCTGGTAGTTCTCCTTGTGGAGATATGCCTTCTTTAAACCACGCTCTGCCATATAACCACAGACAAATTGATAAAATCAACAGTAGAGCGATCGCTGCTAGTAGTCCAGCTTGATTGGCTAATTCTGTATTCCGCAACGGCCCTAATTTAATGAAAGGCCCTACTAAGAAGTAACCATGCGCCATCCCAATTTCTAAACCACGAGAAAATGGAGACAACCCAGCACGGTAAATAGGAAGATTCCCCAAAAATTTCAGGATTACATTAGAAGCGTTAACTGGGGTTTGCAGGTTTCCTAATTCTGGTGTATCCAGATAGTTAATTACTCCCTGTTCAAAATTTAATCCAGCTTCGAGAACACGCACTCTCAAAGCATGCCAGATATGACCAGATAAAAACACAATTGCCAAAGCAAAATGGCTAGTAGCTAACCAAGTACGAACCGAAATCACCCCTGATGCGCTACTCAATCCCAAGGGGCCATAAAACTCAGTGGGATAAACGGTGTCGTTGACAGTTACAAAGTATGCTGCCAATAAACCCATATATGCCAAAGCTGCCAAACTATAAGATAGATAAGCTTCACCAGACCAAACAAGTACCTTTTTTGCCCAAGCAAAAGGTTGAGTGAAGATATGCCAAAATCCACCACCAAAACAGAGAATACCTACCCAAATATGACCGCCAACTACATCTTCTAAGTTATTCACGTCCGCCATTCCTTGATTACCAAATGTACCAAAGAGGTAACCAAAAATCCTTGTAGGGTTGAGAGTTGGATCGGTAATCACTCTGACAGATGCAACTTTCCCATCGTAAAGACCACCCCAAAAGAGGGCTTTTGCTACCAGCAACCAAGCACCTAAACCTAATAAAAGTAGGTGAATGCCGATGATGGTGGTCATTTTATCTTCATCTTCCCAGTCGTAACCAAAAAAACCAGGAAATTGATTGGTTTCTGGCAATACTTCTGGCCCTAACAAGGCGTGATAAATACCGCCAGCACCAAGTACAGCCGAACTGATTAAATGCACTACACCAATGACGAAATAGGGATAGGTATCAATGATTTGTCCGCCATTACCTACACCAAATCCCAGGGTTGATAAATGGGGCAATAAAATTAACCCTTGTTCATATATTGGTAGGGAAGGGTTGTATTTGGTAATTTCAAATAAAGTCATAGCCCCTGCCCAAAGGACAATTAAACCTGCATGGGCAATGTGTGCGCCTAATAACCGACCGGAGAGATTGATAAACTTAGCGTTACCTGCCCACCATCCATATTGTTGGGGGGTGATTGTTGCTGTAGTCATAGTTAAATTACCTCTCCACGAGTGGGATGCTCAACTTTGCCGGTGCGGAAGTTAAAACCCGCAGATCGCAGGGCGTGCCAAAGATGCCCTTGGAGGAAGAAAAAGCCCAGCCAAAAGTGAGCATTTGCTAACCAAACGCGAGAGGATAGTAAATCTGCACTTTGGAAATATGGGAAGCGATCGCACTCAATACTTAATGCTGGGCCAAAAAACTCTACAGGGTAAGCTAGGGTGTTGATGGAGACAAAATAAGCAGCTATCAAACTCATTAAGCTTAATGCTCCTAAGCTGTAAGCAAGATAAGCTTCTCCTGACCAAACAAAGAGGCCTTTCACAACATCTGAAGGCTCGGTGGTAATGTGCCAGATACCCCCAGCAATGCAGAGAATACTCACCCAAATATGTCCACCAACTAAGTCTTCTAGGTTGTTAACTCCAGCAATCCAATATTTATGCCCACCAAGCAAATAGCTAAATATTGTGCCAAAGTTCCAAGTAGGATGAGCAATAACTCGCACTTCTCCTAAATGGGAGTCATATAAACCACCAAAAAAGACGGCTTTGGCAACGAGTAAGCCTGCTCCTAGACCTAATAAAATTAAGTGAATGCCCAGGATTGTGGTCATTTTATTAGCATCTTGCCAACTGTAGCCAAAAAAGGAAGATTTTTCTTCGAGAATAGCGGGGCCGCGGAGTGCATGAAAAATCCCGCCTAGACCGAGAAAGGCAGAGCTAATTAGGTGTAATACTCCGATCGCAAAGTAAGGATGAGTATCGACAATTTGACCGCCACTACTTACTCCCCAACCCAAAGTTGCTAAGTGGGGTAAAAGGATTAAGCCTTGCTCATACATTGGTTGCGAAGTTTGAAACCGGGCGACTTCAAACAAGGTTGTTGCTCCTGCCCACAGTACAATTAAGCCGGCATGAGCCACGTGAGCGCCTAACAATCGCCCCGAAAGATTAGTTAATCGAGCGTTCCCTGACCACCAAGGAATTGAGTCTGGAGTTTGCACAGCCATGCTCGTCATCGTGTCATTTCCTAAGAATGCTTTGAAGTAGTTGTGATATGGAAAATACTTATTGAGATAGATGTTCAATAAGCTCCGAGCATATCTTATCAGATTAATTGAGATTTATTTTCAGTAGTCCCAAATAAATTTTTGTAAAAATCACCTTGAGCTAGCCAGGAATAACTGATTTAGAGGTATTCCGGAAGGCTAAATCAGGCTATATATGAGTAAAAATTGCAGATTTCTGTAACTTTAACCCTATAGCCATTAAAATATCATGCTAAATGCGATATAGTGAGGTTTAACGTCATTGTAACTTGCTGTCCTTATTTAGCCGCGCCAGATTAGATCAGGGCTTGGGTAAGAATCATGCTTAATAGTTGAGAGTTATTTTTAGTAATTGTTATAGAAATAAAAAATTATGCAGATTTAGCAGGATGCGATCGCCTCTGTCATGAGAGAAGCGATCGCATCCGCAGATAGGTTTAGCAAATAAAGGTAGTAAGCTGTTAAGCTATTACGCATTTAAATTGTATATTTCACACTTAGGTTCTCAAAAGTCCAAAAAGCTTAAAGGACTTCGCTATGTAGGCAGGGAGCAGGGGAGAGAAACAGTTGTGTTGAATTCAGACATTGGAATAATTTATTTTTTAGGCATCCTTAAGCCATCACCAGCTTTAACAAACTCAAATTTTACATGGGCTGGCACAAGACCAATAATATGACTTTTTTGTTTGATTGCAGCATCAACCATCTGGAACGAATGCAATCCGCTGTCCCACGTTAACAACATACTATTACTAATACTTCGTAGTAGTTTTAATTTACCAATTCGATATCAGCTAATGAAGGCATCGGTAATTAAATGAGTACCTGCTACTAGCAAAAAAAATTAACCTAGATTTAGGGAATACCGGATATATATTAGAAGCTATGTAGGTCTAAATGGTAACGATAAAATTTATCTAAACAACCTGTGTAGGTGTCGCACCAAAAACTTCTATTTTCTTTGTGACTTCCAACTGCTTTAATGCCAGAGTCGCAGCATCCAAATCATAAGGAAAAGGTCTAGGACAAGTAATATAATCTCTTTCCTGAGAAGGTCGATGACGCAATACAGCATTCACCACCAAACAGGGTTGCGAACTTAAATTAATTGCACCGTGTAAAACCCCAGGAGGGATAGTCACTACCACAGGATAGTCTTCACTTAAAGGAATATATTGATATTGTCTATTAATTAAAGTTACGAGTACAACTTGTCCTTTAACTACAAGTAATTGGTCAGTTTGTGATTTATGAACAAACAAATCATCTATGGTATGTGGCGCGATTTGTGCCAGCATAGTTTCATGGCTGGCTTGAGGAGTAAAGAACTCAACCATTCCTCCCTTGATTGACTCTAACTGACGAATTTTAATTTCTCTAAGACTCATAAATAAATCCTAAAAGAGCATCTTATACATCTCATCTTAGATGCTCAAAAAGAAAAAATTGTGTCTAAAGTAACTAAATATAGTATGATTACTGAAATTTACTAACATTTGACACTTGCCAAGAGTCTTTCTGAGACAGATCGGCTCAATAAAAATGCGATCGCAGATGTTGAGTCAAGCCACCGCGCGATCGCTCATAGAAATTGGATTGTCAATTAAGACGTAGTTAGTTTAGAGCAACTGTGCAAAGGACTGGCAAAGTATGCCTTCAACTTGGTATTAAGTGGAAAAGACTTAATTGTAAAATTCATTTTCACTCTCCTCATTCTTATTAGGTGGAACAGGTAAGTTATCGCAAGTCTTTTGGTAAGGTTGATTCCCAAGGTAAGTTTTCCACTCCTCCAATATTAAGTTACGAGTGAGACGGACACAGGCTTGCTGAATTAGGTCATCAGTTTGCCACAGCCACAGGTAGGCAGAAGGTGTTCCTCCTTTCTCGCTTTGCCCAGTTTCCTCACTGACATAAGGTTTTGCCATCACATATTTGCCATCTGGGCTAAAGGCAAGCCTGTTTATCTGACCTTCATTAGAAAGTCTAGCTACTTGCTTACCATTTTTAACTTCCCATATCCGTACTGCATTATCCCCCCTCAAAATCCCTACTGCTTCCCCACCACCGAGGTCTGTATTTGCAGAAGTGGCTAAGTATTTTCCATCAGGGCTAAAAGCAATGGCATTTACTGCATTTCCGTGACTGCGACTGTATATATTTTTACCACTTTCTACTTCCCATAACTTGAAGGTCTTGTCTTCACTAGCTGTTGCAATATAGTTGCCATCAGGGCTGAAGGTGATCGTGTTGATTGCACCTTCATGACTGAGAGGGGGTAATTTGCGATCGCTTTCTAAGTCCCATAATTGGGTTGTTTTGTCTCCAGCTAATGCTATGTATTTACCATTTGGGCTGAAGGCAACTTTAGTTACTATTTCTTTAGTGGTGTGTTTTTTGACATTACCACTAGCAATATCAAAAACCTTAACTATACCATCGCCAAGGTTGGCTATAGCTATATACTTCTCATCTGGGCTGAAGGCAATATTAGTGAATTTGTCTTCTGCTGCGGCCAAGCCTTTTACAGGTTGCGGATTTTGTAGATCGCTAATGTTCCAGACTTGATAGTCACCACTGCGAATATCGCCTGCGATCAGATAATTTCCTTTAGGGCTGAAACTAACTTCTCCCAGATCAGCGCTAGCCGGAAAGGTTGCTATTTTACGTCTACTATTAAAATCCCATAGCTGGAAATTTCCGCTATGGAGCATGGGAGCAGTAGCTATATATTTGCTATCTGGGCTAAAAGACACATCTCCTATCTGAGCGGTATACGATTCACCGTTTAGGCCTTGATAGTCTTCATGAACTAGGCTAGCAACTTTTTTGTTACTATCTACCTCCCATACTTGCACTGTCTGATCTCCTTCTCTGGCTAAAGCTATGTATTTTCCATCCGGGCTGAATTTAGCAGATAGTAAGCCTTGTTTTTGACTAAATCTAGTCACTGCTGGTGGTAGCTTCCACAAGCGGACAGTATTATCTCCTGTAGTTGGGAAACCTTGATTTCCTAGAGTTGTATCTCCACTAACAGTGATGATATATTGACCGTCATTGCTAAAGGCAACACCTGTAATCGCACCATCATGGCTGAGTTGAGCCACTTGCTGTAGATTTTCTCCTTTCTCGTTTATTTCCCACACTTGAGCTGTGCTGCTACCAGGATTCGCGTTGACTTTGTATCTCTTATCTGGGCTGAGGTTTTCAATTGGTGAGTCAGGGCTGTGCTGTAATGTACCTATTATTTCACCGCTAGTGTTATCCTTTACCTGCACTTCCCATGAAGTATCATTTGTAAACACAAATTTTTGATCAGAATCACCATTTAAATTACTCAAAATAGCTTGATATTTGTTATCTGGACTATAACTTTCTGTTTGTTGGTTCTCAAAACTAATACGAGCCTCTAGAGGGGCAAGTAATACTAACCCGTCACGGATGATATCATTTGCTTCATCAGTACTGGATAATTTTGTAGCTTCTATAGCAAGCAAAACACTTCTGGAAAGAGGAGTGGTTTCTTCTTTTCTAGTTAACTCAGCGCGAGCTAGTAACAAACGCGCAACGGCTTCTTGTCGTAGAAAATTGAAGACAATAGCTGCTGTAATCGATCCTGCCAAAATTCCTAAAGCTAGAAATCTCCGTAATCGAGCATTCCGGCTTTTTTGGCGCACACTACGCTTTACAAACTCCGCTTCTAACTGATTAAACCAATTTTCATTAGAGTTGAGTTCTCCATTTAATATATCAAGATAGGGATTAGCATTCCAAAGAAATTGGACTTGTTTATTTTTTGGATGCTCTTGCTGATTCGGTGTCCGTCGCCATAGTTTGACAATCTTAGAATTTACATTGTTAAACAAGTTTTCAGCTGAGTAGAAACTAATATCCAACCAATCAATGACAGGTTCAGCCTTGGCTTGAAAAACTGATGGCTGTTCCTTGCTTTTAACACTTTTCCACTCCTGTGCTGCCGGAGTTAACCTCCGTTGTAGAATTACACTTTGTTCATCCTCTTGCTTCCACCCCAGCAATTTTTGCCATCCCCGCACCAAAGCATCATGGGCAGGTTCTACAAAGTTATTACCTTCAGCATCTTCTCCTGTAACCAGTAACCTTGCTTTGGTAAAATGCTCAATTACTTCTTTAACTAAATCATGTTTAGGAGGCGGATATTCTAGTTCCGATTCCGGTACTCGTCTGCGTGCTAATTCACCTCCACCAAGGGCAACCATCCGCAACATTACTTGACGGATAATTTGGGCATAAGCAGGATTTTGTTGAACTAAAACCTCATATTCTTCATCAGCCTTTTGAGTCAATGATTGGATGACTCCACCCAAATCTTGATAATCTGCTTGAGTTAGCGCTCTGTCAATTGTGACACCTCTATTTTCTGCATCTCGTTGTCGCTTTAAATATCTCAGATAAAGTTCGCTCAAGGCAAAAGACAGCAGAGGTAATGCTCCTGGCATATCCGCTACTTCATCAATCAATTGTTCTACTAATTCGTGGGGCTGAAAATACATTACCCGTGCTTCTGCAGGTTTCTCAATCGCTTCGCGCAATTCTCCTCTTGTCATTGCCGATACAATAAATCGTCCGCTGTACCAACGACTTTTAAGCTCAGTATTTCCCGCGTTATAGTTTGTGGGGACAAACTTTAAACCAGCATCTCTGATTTGGGGTTCAAAGTCAGAACGTAAGGATAAAACTACTCGTAATCTATGGCGATGAACATTAATTGCTGTGAGTATTTGTTGAAAAAATTCTTTACGTTCATCTTCGTTTTGACAGAGAGTAATAATTTCTTCGCTTTGGTCAATAAACAGTAATAACTTAGATTTAGGGTGATTTTTAGCCCAAGCATCAATACTCATTGCCAAGTTCTGCTCTGGATTTTGGGCTGGTATTTCTGGTAATTGGGCATTTTTTAAAGCATTATTTAACGCTTGTAAAGGAGTCTCGCCAGGACGGATAGGTTCTAAGATTTCCCATTTTTCAGTATTATCTTGGCGGAGTTGAGGAATTAATCCTGCTTTGACTAAACTAGATTTACCCGAACCCGAAGCACCCAAAACTACTGTCAAGGGATGACTTTTCACAAACTGATGTAATTTTTCTACCAGTTTACTTCTGCCAAAAAACAGTTTGCTGTGTTCCTCATCATAAGATTCCAAACCTCGGTAGGGATTTTTCTTAGCATTCAAAGGTTCTGCAGGTGGTAAGTTAAGTTCATGTCCAGGGGTCAGGAAAATATATTCGCCTTTATCATGCTTTTTCAAAGGCCAAATTCCAGGGGTTTGGCGTTGGCGATTTCCTTCCGTGGCTGGTTCAACTGCATCCCGTAAATATAAGTAGAGTTCGGTAGCAGTGATGACTCCATCTCCTGGGGGTTTACCATTGCTAGAAGGAGGATAGGCATCAGCTTTACCTGCAAGTGCTTCTATTAGTGCTGCTGCAAAGGGGGAATGATTGCCTACTTGACCTCGTTCCGATTTGAGTACGAAGGCATCTAAAGCTTTTTGGTCATAAGCAGCACTAGTAATTACTTGCCAAGCGGGGTCGGTAATAAAACGGTCATAGCGTTCTTTGTGGATGACTTCTGGTGTAGTTAATAAATCCCTGGTGCTTGACCAACGAAATGCTCCTGCAAAACAGCAGTCCAGGATTCCTAAGAAATGACGGCAAGGTAATTTCTCTAAAGACTCCTGCAATTTGGTCATGGGCAAATAAGTTTCAGTAGCATTCAATTTGGCATCTTGGGGAATTAAATAACCTGTTGGGCCATCATCACCATTTAAAGCTATTCCATGACCAGCAAAGTAAAACAGCAAGCGGTCATTTTCACGTACTTGTTCTGCTAATGTTTTTTCTAAAAGTTGATTTAAATTTTTCAGGGTAGCTACTTCGTCTAAACATACCCATACTTTATATTCATGCTTTTCTCGCAGTATTTCAACTAACTTTTTGGCATCATCAACAGCATTCTGTAAAGGAGAAATACCGTTTGTGTAATTATTGATGCCGACGATAAATGCTAGATTTCTAGAGAACTCAGACATAAGTAATTTTATTAGTTATTTTTTCTATTTGTTGAAAATCGATATCGTATTTCAGTAAATAAGTTACGCGCTTCAGGGCACGGCATTAATAATTTTTTGGTATATCAAATTATCTTACTGGTGCCGTGCCCCTACAAATAATTTGACAACGCAGATTAGGGACTTCTAGAAATTAAATTATTTAATTAAGTAGGGAGGCATAATTATTTGTAGGATGGGTTAGCGATAGCGTAACCCATGCGGGTGTTGGGTTACCCTGCGGGAAGCCGCTGCGCGTCTACGTTCCTCAACCCAACCTACGTCCATCTTATATTTAATTCCCACCAGCTACTTAGCAAGGGCGAAGATATTGAGTAAATTCTTTCTCCCCCTCTGCTCACGCCAGTTGCTACAACGGAGGGAACCTCCGCAACGCACTGGCTCCCCTGCTTCCTCTGCTTGCCAAAGCGATTATTATTATTTTGAACTCCGTTATGGCCTAGGGCGCACGGTAGTAATGTGGATTTGACTAGTAATCCAGTCATCATAGAGTTCTTCTTCCTCTGGTACGGCTCTCAAATCGCGAGATTGGACGCGCTTCATTAAACGGTTGAGGGTTCCATTTCCTCTTCCTACTGCTCTTTCCGGAAAGAAAGGCAAATCTAGTTCATTTTGTCTGAGTAAGCTAGCATCAAACTCAGCAGTGCTAACAATCAGCTTGAGAATATCTTGGCTTTGAGTGATTCCCTGTTTCCAAAGTTTTTCTCGCACAGTCGGATAGATGTTTTGTCCTCCTAATGCCCAAGCTTCTTCTCCTGGTTTGAGCCAAACACCTCCAGTTTCTAATAATTCCGGAATAACTGCATAGCTATCTGTCAAATCTAGAAGGGCGCAAAAAAGTTCTTGATTGCTAGTATTTTTGAGTTTGAGTTTAAAAGCAGGGCCTTTCCACCTACCATTTTGCAGTTGATAGTGTAAGTTAATCTGAGGATCTTTGAGTTCTTGCCCTTCTTGATAAATGACTATTTGCACTGCATCTGCTGGAATACTACTGGTAGCTGGGCTGGAGAGTTCAGCAATATTTGTCCAACGAGTAATATGCTCTAATCGCTCAATTGCTTGCAAGGCATTTTGTTCTGTATAACCTTGAATTGGTGCAACTATTGGGCTGTAATCGGCTGGGCGAGTAATTGCATATTGTCCATTCCGTGCAAGTAACTTAAATTCAGCTTCTTCAGGGGTTGCAACTTCTTTTAAGTAGAGTGAGGGCTGGAAACCAGCGCTAATTGTCTGTAAAGCGGTGCGGGCTAGTTCTACTCCTGCTGATTCACCAGTAATCACAACTCCTTTAGGTGGTAAAGGTAGACTAGCGATCGCACCTTTAAAAGTCATCCCTGCTTCTAAAGCTTCAATACCGCTAATCTGCACTACACTTAGTTGTGGCATAACTGCAATTACTTTCGCTTCACCTATAGCTGCAGACAATTTCTGCATCTGTTGTGGGGAGCTATCAAAGGGAAATAATGCTAGTAAAGTTGTTTCTTCCCCTGAAGGTTGCGGGATTCCATGCACTGAACCTGCATCAATTACCCACTGATGCTCTTTATGATAACTGACAGTGAGGTAGGGTTTATGTTGAGCGATCGCTCCTCCTAAAAACGGTTGTTCTATATCATCTAAGTCTGTGGCTTCTAATTGCGGAGATTGCGCTAAAACTTTACTCTGAACTAAAGCATGGGTACGTTTGAATAAATCTCTATAAGTTAAACTGCCATTGGCTTTTTTTAAAGTATCAACTAAGAAATAAGAAAATGCTCCCCGGCGTTGCCCATTGATAGAATATTCTTTCGCTGTTTCGCGATCGCGACAAGCTGCTAGAAAAATATGTTTTGCTCTTGGTAAATTCCAAGGTGTGGGTTCTTTTGCTAGACTGCGTTCAGTTAATAGTTGTTCGGCTTCTAAATGAGACACAATGTAGCTTTCTAATGGACGTTTTCTGCGATCGATAGGTGCTTTCCGCTCTGCGGTGTCTGCTTCAATATCACCACGGGTGCCAGAGCTGGAGTGGCAACAGTCCATAATAATTGTAATGTGAGGGTTTTTCTGGGCAATCTCTGCAATCAGCTTTGCTATTTCCTTATCTGCCAAGCCCCATCCCCCCGGACTCATACTGTCGTAACAAACCAGTGTTTCATTGAGTCTGTCTGGCTCTATAGCCCAAAACTCTTGCGGGGCTTCTTCTTGAGAACCATGCCCTGCATAGTAGAAAAGCGCTACATCTCCACTTTCTGCTTGACACAGATGTTGACGAAAACCATTAACAACTGCCTGCCGAGTAGCATCTTTATTAAAGAGTGTACGTAAATGGAGCTGATATCCATCGCTATCTACTCGTCCTTCTAAATACTCTTTGATTGCAGTTACATCGTTTACACAACCCTGCAATCGAGAAACAGGACGTACATATTCATCAATTCCAACCAGCAAAGCATATAAATTACGCGTCATAGTCTTTTCTTGACGATGCACTTCAATTAGTTAAATTTGTCTAATTTCTGTTTTGATTTACTCTACTCAAACCTGGCTAGCTCATAGTTAGTCAACACAAACTATGGATAGTAGCTCCATACGTCTTAACTCGTATGCAACACAAATTCATATAGCTACTATTTTCCAGATGATATTCGTACAAATCTATAGAACAGCATTTAAGAGTATATTAGCAGCATTAGCAAATTTACGATAGTAATTTACTATAAGAAAATTTAATTTAAATAATTGCTATTTTAGAGTTACTGCATTCAGAAGAATCGAGCTGATTACAACAGCACTGCTAAATGCTGCTGCAATGGGAGCATCAAATCAAAATCATAAGTAAAACTTTGCTTGTTCCGCACTAAGAATATATTTATGGTGGCGAAGCTGCGAGTATTTATATTCCAAAAGCTGGCAATTGATGCCATTGCTGGGGCTGAGGTTATGACGCAGTTGAGGGAAAAATTTACTGATATGACTGGCTACAAATTCCAAATTATCATTGATAATCATAATATAATTGGCACGTCGATAAGGAATCGCTAATGGGGCTACAACTATATTTATTCAAGACTTTTAGGCTGCGATCGCATCTGTTAAATTGGGTTATTTCATATAATATTGAAGATTAATCACCCACTATACCCCGAGAGAGTTTGTCTTTTTTATTTATGTAACAAATCCCCCTAGTCTGGATATTGTACAGTAAATTACTTCAAGCCTGGCTTTTATTACACAACGACGAAAATATTTTTCTCATATTATCTTAAGCCCCAGCACTTATTTGCTTTTGTATGAGTATTTGCATGAGATTGTTATGAGATTACTCAGTCAGATAATTGTTAAATTCAAAAGTAAGCTCAAATTGTTGCTCTGAAAAATCTTTCAAGACTTTTCTTAACAAGGCTGAAAGAATTTACTAATTGAAAATTGCTTATGGTTTGTGCATCTGGTACTGCTTATACCGTACAGGTAGGAGACACGCTTTATCTAATTGCCGAGCGCTTATGAGTTATCCAGTTCTGACTTTTGGCTATCCGCATCAAGTAACGATCCGCATAAAACAGGTGAAATAGTATTTCAGTCACGCACAGATGAGAGGCAGTTTTGTTAGAAACAGCGATCGCAACTTTGCCGATCAATACAAGCAAGTAGGTTGAAATTTAGTTACATCTGGAGGCTCGAGAAAAAATGCCCACACCTAGCGATCTACTTAATATTAATCGACCAGACTCTTTGCAAGAAGTGCGGGCGCTACTTGATCGAGCGCGTCGTGAAGGTATAACATACTTTCCATCGCCCATAGATTGGCGGGATGAAGTGCTGTACTTTCTTTTACCTGACAGATTTAGTGATGGCAACGAGGCATCGCGATCGCTACTTACCCGCGATGAAATTAGAGATTTACGCAGAGCATCGAGCCGACCCAATTGGAACTGGAAAGCTTGGGCAGATTCTGGCAGATGTTGGCAAGGTGGCACGATTAAGGGAATTACTGGACAACTTGACTATTTACAAGAATTGGGAATTACAACTATTTGGGTTGGCCCAGTCTTTAAACAGCGGGTTAGACTCGATACCTACCACGGTTACGGCATTCAAGATTTCCTCGAAGTTGATCCCCGTTTTGGGACACGCCGCGACTTGATCGACTTGGTAAGTGCAGCCCACAACAAGCAGATGCGGATTATTCTCGATATTATCATGAATCATTCTGGTGACAATTGGGGATACGTACCACCAGAGCAACCGTTGAGCGATGTCCGTAATGAGCCACCATACTTGCAGTGGCCTGACTATTACGGCAACCCAAACAGATCAGATCGTCAAAATTGGCGTTTAGCTTGGCGAAACGAGCAGGAAATCGGATTCACCACTAACTCTGAAGATATCAAAGAGCCGCACCAAGGCATTTGGCCTCGCGAGTTGCAGAATTCACAGCTTTATACCCGTGCTGGTAAAGGCGATTTGGGGGCAGGTGATATCAACGATCCTCATGCTGAAAACAAGCGCACTGACTTTTTTAGTCTGAAAGATTTTGCCCTTGATGCACCCAATGCGCTTTCATTTCTAGCTGATTGCTTCAAATATTGGATTGCGCTGACCGATTGTGATGGCTTCCGCATTGACACAGTGAAGCACATATCGCTGGAACAAGCACGGAGCTTCTGCGGTGCAATTCGCGAATTCACAGACACGTTGGGTAAGCGTAATTTTCTGTTAGTGGGCGAAATTGCTGGTGGCGATTATTTTCAAGATTTCTTTATCGATCGCCTGGCGATTTTACAGCGTAATCTCAGCGCCGCGTTAGATATTGGTAACGCCAGAGTCACTCTTAATAATGTTGCCAAAGGGTTGGTTCCTGGAGGCGATCTTTATCGAAAATAGTGATGATTTCGGCTCTCACCGCAGTCTTGGCAATCGCCACGTCTCCATTCTTGACGACCACGACCACGTATCTGGCGAAAAAATCCGCTTCTCAGCAGAGATTCCGGATGACTCGCCTGTGAAAGATTATCAGGTGGTTGCAGCTACAGCCTTACAACTATTTACCCTGGGAATTCCTTGTATTTACTACGGTACAGAACAGGCTTTTGCTGGCCCAGCTCAATCGCAGCACCAGTTTATCCGCGCTGAAGGCTGGAAAGACCCCAATAATTTTGGCGATCGCTATCTGCGCGAAACGATGTTTGGTGCTGAACACCCACGAGCAAACTTCAAGGAAGATTTGACCACTCAAGTAAAAGAAAAGGACACCAAAATACCAGGTTTTGGAGCCTTTGGTACTGCTGGCAAGCATTGCTTTGATCAAAGTAGTCCGGCTTACGTGCGGATTGCTCACCTCAGTCGCATCCGAGCCGAGAATCTCATTTTGCGTGTCGGTCGGCAGTATCCTCGACAAATCCGTCTCCCTGGCACTGGATTTGAATTTCCCCCAGCAGGAGAGCTTGTTGCTTGGTCGCGCCTCCTTGACAACCAAGAAGCTATATGTATTATTAACCCGAATGGTGCGGCTACTCGCGGCGGTGACGTAGTGGTATCGAGAGAACTCTGGTCGCCAGGAACAGAGTTTACAGTCATAGCCAACACAGCCTACATCGCTTTCGGTAGTTCCTCCCATCCACTGGGATCAACAGTCACCGTCAAAGGAGCCAAGGCCAACGAACCTGCCTTCATCGAAATTCGCGATGTTCCACCGGCTGAAGTGCTTGTACTAGTAAAAAAATTCTAGAGGTGCTGCACAGCGATTGATAGTAATTAACAAAGAAACTATGACCGCACAAACAGACCAAACCAGTAACTTGTACGCCTTACTTATTGGTATTGATTACTATTTACCTAACCGTCTACCTGATGGTAGTTCTTACAAGAGCCTTAGTGGTTGCGTGCGAGACATCAATCATGTGGAAGCTTTTCTCAAACAGATGCGGAAAGTTCCAGAAGCTCAAATTTTGAAATTAACAGCTTCTAAAAATCCTGCCGAAGCCACAAAACCACTGGAGCCGCCAGAAAAATTACCGACGCGCCAAAACATTGTCGATTACTTTAGAAAACTCGGCGCGATCGCGCCACCTGGATCGCAAGTATACATTCACTATTCTGGACATGGTGGACGCGCAAAAACTATTTTCCCAGATATTAAAGATCCAGATGGCATTGATGAAGGATTAGTCCCTACAGATATCGGTAGTTCAGAAGGGCAGTATTTGCGCGACCTAGAGCTAGCACAATTGTTGCAAGATTTAGTAGATCGGCAATTAACTGTGACGCTAGTGTTGGATTGCTGCCACTCTGGAGGAGCAACCAGAGGTGACGCAGAAATCCGCGGCATGGATGTGGTTGACGACAAGCCCCTGCTTGCAGATCAAGAACTTGTGGCACCGCTAGAAACTCTAGCCACAACTTGGCAATCTTTAACAGCAGGAGAAACTCGCGGACTGAAAGCAGGAGGATTACCGCAATCAGAAGATTATGTAGTCTTAGCAGCTTGTCGTCCCAACGAATTTGCCTTCGAGTATGCCTTTAACCGTGAAACTAAAGAGCGAAATGGGGCGCTTACCTACTGGTTGTTAGATACCTTGAGACAACAAAATCCCGGACAGACCTACAAGGATCTATATGATCGCATCAACGCCAAAATTCACAGTCAGTTCTCCCAACAAACCCCAATGCTGATGGGTGCAGGCAATCGCGAATTGTTTGGTAGTGAGTCAGCCACAACTGTGTATGCTGTACCTGTGCTACAAGTCGAGACCTTACCTACTGGTGAAACCCAAGCGGTACTAGGAATCGGTCAAGCAAACGGGGTGGGCAAAGGAGCAGAATTTGCCATCTACCAGCGTGGGACAACTAACCTGAGCACCAAAGAAAATCGCATTGCGATCGCCAGAATTATTCAACGGGGAGCCACAGAATCACAGTGTCGGCTAGAACCGATTGAAGGTAAGGAATTGAAAGTTGAACAGGGAGACCAAGCTGTTTTAATCTCTGCTTCGGTGAATCTCGTCCGCAAAATTTCTCTTTTCTTGGAAGCACAAGCCACAGAGCCAATTAAGCAAGCCTTAGCTGGAAATGGTTGGATAGAATTAGCAGAAGATGTTGCAACTACCGATGATGATGAAGGCGTTGCTTATCAGGTGGTAGCGAACAAAAATGGAGAGTATGAAATCTGCGATCGCACTGGTTCTCCTTATCAAAACATGAAGCCAGTCATCAAAGTTGGCGACCCAATTGCTGCGAAAAAAATCGTCAACCGCCTTGTGCATCTAGCAAAATATCATGCAACAGCAGAGCTAGATAATACTGATAAAGACTCCCCCTTAGCTGGCAAGTTGGCGGTTGAATGGCTAGGCACATCCGACACCTACGAATTAGGCGACAAAATTCCACCCAAGTCGCAGTTGAAAATGTTTACAGCCCCCAGTCAGCCAAAGGCGACAATTGGTGAATATATTTTCCTGTCCATTCGCAATAATTATTCCCAACCTCTGAATATTGCCGTCTTAAACCTAGCGTCAGACTGGGCGATTGAGCAAATTTACCCTAGCAGACAAGGAGAATATTTCATCACCCTCGACCCCGGTAAGACACAAGTCATACCCTTAAAACCCTCACTCGAAGGGGATGGTGGTGCAGTAGAAAACACTGTGAAAGTTTTTGCCACAGTTGGTGCGGCTAATTTTCGCTGGTTAGAGCTGCCATCCCTAGATGAGCAACTGCAATCAAAGGGATTTAGCTCTCGTTCAGGAAATCCACTCGAAGCACTATTGGCAGCAATTGATGACGAGCAACCGCAAACACGTAAGCTTACCGTTGCTGCATCTGCCAGTAGTGAGTGGACGACGAAGCAAGTAACACTCAAAATTGCCAAATAATCAAATCTATATTGCGAGGTCAACCATGAATATACAAGGTTTTGTTGGTACAAACGAAAAGTACAGTGTCGAGGCGATCGCTCAAGACAGTATGCTGGCTTATGAAATTCAAGAGATACTCGTTGAAATTGGTTATCTACAACCTCCATCTGGTGAAGAATCCTTATCAGAAAAAGGTTTTGATGATGCTAGCATTTCTGCTTTGTTGAAGTTTCAAGCTGAATACTTGCCAGAAACTAGTGCAGAACGGCTGTATGGTTTCTTCAGTGCGGAAACTGCAACCAGCCTTCTAGATACCAAGCCTAACGCCAGAGCAGCAGTTCAGCTCAAAAGTTCCAAAAGTAATGGCAAATCCCAAACTGGCGACATGGCTAGTCGGATTTACAACTACATGGTGAAAAAGGGCTATACCGTATTCACAGAAAGACAGGAATACAACATCATCTATATAGAAGGAATGAATGTAGATCTGACACTCAACGACGATCGCCCCAACTATTTCAACGATCTGCGCTTGGTGTTGGAAATTCAAGAAGGCAAGCCTGTAATCTTAGACCAATGGGAGGGAACAACCGAACCGGGAGTCAGGTACACTAATACACCCGTAAATCGCAACGGCGCTGCCAGGATTAAGTTTGGACAGTATCGAGCTTGGCAGGTAGGAACCCACCAAGCAGGTAAACCAACGGCACATGAGGCATTAGTGCAAACAGGCGGTGAGGTGAGCGTTCATAGAGACTTTGATAAAAACTTCCTGCGTACCAATGACAAAATTGATACTGGTTACTTCGGCATCAATCAGCATTGGGGATTTGACTTTCCCCAAAACGATATCAAGACAGCCAGTGCTGGTTGCCTAGTGGGGCGCACAACAGCAGGACACAGACAATTTATGGAATTGGTGAAGCAAGATAAGCGCTATCGAGCAAATAAAAATTATGTATTCTATTCAACTGTAATTGCAGGCGATGACCTGATGAAGCCGGAAAATGATGTCACCGTAAGTTAAAAAATTATCGTCACAGCTTAAGGTAATCAAATCAACGCAGATATGGTGCGATCGCTCCATATTACCAGTGATGGTTGTTTATTGGAAATAGCAACGGAGCAGAGACGCGATTAATCGCGTCTCAACAAACAGGGGAGAATTACCAGTAGCCAGGATTTAGAAAAATGGTATAAATCATGAAACAATCGATATTTGCAGTTTTCATGCCGTTGGTACTGGCGATACAGAATCCCGCATTAGCTCAAACTGAGTCAGCAGTTGAAGCAGATGGACAAGGCGGTACTTCTGCCAAAATTGCGGTAGATAACGAGCAAGGTGCTTTGGTTGTCCTTCCAGGTACAGAGCAAATTCAACTGCAACTCGTCAATTGCAGTGGATGGTTAGATTGCAGTTTGGCGCGTTGGTTCTTACCTGCTAGTGCTTTTCTCAATGTCCGACAACTTCAGTTTGATAATCGTGCTTCAACTGCTGTCAGCATCCTGAATACTGCTACGATCGCACAAGGAGTCACAAGCAACTATCCGTTGACCTCAGAGATTTCAATCCCCAAAGGCTCTCTATCGCTAGCCACCAACCAAATTAGTAGTTTACCTTTAAATATTCAGCGATCGGCTCTGCCACCCGATCGATATACTGGCGCTGTGTATATCACGCTAACTCCCCAGCAAAATCGCCTGATTTTACCTTTGAATGTCAGCGTTAGAAGTGGCCCGTTGATGCCGCTAGTATTCTTATTACTGGGAATTATTTTAGGGCAATTGTTCAAGTATTGGCAGGAGCGGGGGGAGCCGCAAACAAAAGCATATCAAGAAGTCATACGTTTGGAATTAGATATTAGAGCAGCAGATCCCCAAGACCAAGTAATCTTATTGCCAATGCTAAGGCGAGTCAAGAAATTGGTTGTTCGAGAGCAACTGGAAAAAACTAATTCTGAGCTTGATCTGATTCGTAACCGCTTGGATGTGTTGATAAAATTGCGTACTATTGAGGCTATTTTAAAGCAACCTGAGCAAACTCTGGCTGAAGATGAGATTAAGGAAGCATTGGCACAAATTAGTCTTGCTAGGAAAAAGATTCAGCTAGCGCAGGATACTGAAGCGCAAGAACTTCTGGAGAAGATAAATAATATTTTGGCAAGTGTAAGTACTAGATCCCCTAGTACTACAAATGACTTAGAAGCAGCCGCAAAAGGCGCAATAGAAAGCTTAGAAAAGAATCGCAAAATCGTATCATTCCCTGAGATTGAATCTACCCAATGGGAGCGCCTGCAACAGTATTTGATTCACCTTTCTGGATTCTCCGAGCAAGTTCGCGCTGAAGCCAACTTTTGGGTTGTACGACCGCTGCTATGGCTGACTTTGCTGATCGGGTTATCAGCAGTTGGAATGGTAAATCTTTATGTAGAAAATGGCTCAACATTTGGAGCTAAAAGGTTTGCCGACTACTTTGGACTCATCCTTTGGGGGTTGAGTGCTAATGTGGCTAGCAGCAGCTTAAGTAGCTTGCAAGTTTTAAGAGGCCAAACGGGAGTTAGCGATCGCAGCGAAGCATGAAGCAATGCAATACTTGTCGGTTATGAGGAAAAAGGGTAAGCAAAACCTTTAACGCTTAACCTTATTTAAACTATAAACCTCTAAATTACAGGGGTTTCCAATGATGAAAATTGATTAGGCATTAACTCTATTAAATGTTAGATAATCAAATGACTAATATCTTAGTAGTAGATGAGAATCACGAAACTAAAAACCTCTTGCTTAAATGTTTGAAGACAGCAGGATTTGAGGTCACAATCAGAGAAAATGGTCTTTTCCGCGTGCATTTAGGACAGGATAAATTATCTGTGGCTGAAGAATGTAAAAAAATAAATAATCCTCAATCCATATTTCCATGCATCCCCCGGCTAGGTAAAGTTTTTGAGTTTATAGAATCAAATTATCATCAACCTATTAGTTTGAAAGAAGTAGCTCATGCTGTTGGTTATTCCTCAGCTTACTTAACAGATTTAGTGCGAAGAATTACTGGAAAAACTGTCAATGACTGGATTATAGAACGCCGAATTAAGCAAGCATGTCACTTACTTTTAGAAACTAATTATTCCGTCAATGATATTGCTTTAACAGTAGGTTATCAAAATATCAATCACTTTTATTGCCAGTTTCGTAACTATCATCAAACCACCCCTCAACTCTGGAGAACAAAACAGCGAAGCTAAATACAGCATTTTGCAAATAAATGAGGTACACAACAAAACAAAGCAATTAAAGATAAACATTCTTGTTCTACCTATTAGCTTGAAAATGGGTATGGGACATAGGAAAGACAGATTTTTATGCTTGTTTGTGCCAAAACCCGGCGTTAATGGCTGACTTGAAAGTGCCTTGGGAACCCGTCCACTGCAATGCCTCACCTTCTGCCTCAAAATTAGCCAATTTGTACCTCATACAGTTTAAATAGGCTGTAATTAGCTAATTTTGATAAAAAAGTAGACGCAAAACGGCTTTTCGCTAGATATCGCCATTTCTGCCTATTCTCGACTCTCAGTAAAAAATTTAAAAGTCAGATTGCAAGAAGGAGTAACCACATGCCTGAGTTCTCAAAGAATCTGGCATTGATCGTCGGCATTAACAACTATCACAACGGGATTTCTTCTCTACAAAACGCAGTTAACGATGCCAAAAAGTTGATAGAATCTCTACGTACTCAGCATAATTATCAGGTTTGGGTTTGCTTGGATGAGTTTGCAACCAAAAAAAACCTGCTCACATTACTGGAAAAAACTCTCCCCCAAGAAATCAGCTGTGATGACCGACTGTTATTTTACTTTGCCGGGCATGGAATTGCCCTCAATAATGAAGATGGGCCGACTGGTTATTTAATTCCTCAAGATGCTGTCTTGGGTGATATTAATACTTACCTAGCAATGACTACTTTACAACAATGCCTAGAAAAATTACCTTGCCGTCATTTCCTGGGCATATTAGATTGCTGTTTTGCTGGCGCTTTTCGTTGGTCGAGTACAAGAGATTTATTATCAGTTCCAGAAGTCATTCATCAAGAACGTTACGATCGCTTCATTTCTGACTCTGCTTGGCAGGTAATTACCTCTGCAGCCTATGACCAAAAAGCTTTAGATGCCTTTAGTATCAATACCAATCGTGGTCAAATTGGCAATCATTCTCCCTTTGCTGCTGCATTACTGGAAGCACTGGCAGGGAAAGCAGATATCTATCCCCCTGCTGCTTTGGGTAAACCTTCCGGCGATGGAGTCATTACAGCAACTGAATTATATTTATATCTGCGCGATCGCATTGAACCAGCAACTGAAAAATATCAGCGACGACAAACCCCTGGAATTTGGCCTCTCAAGAAGCATGATAAAGGCGAGTATATTTTCCTGACTCCAGGGCATCCACTCAATTTACCACCAGCGCCACCTCTAAATGAATCCCAAAACCCCTACCGTGGCTTGCAGTCGTTTGATGAAGAACACAGCCATCTGTTTTTCGGTAGGCAAGGATTAACTGAACAGCTGTATCAACAGATCTCAACGCAACCATTAACAGTAGTACTGGGTGCTTCCGGTACGGGTAAATCCAGTTTAGTTAAGGCGGGATTGATTCCTTATATCAGGAATGTAACGACGTTGCAAGCAACATCTCTTTCTTGGCAAATTCTAGCTCCAATGCGTCCTGGGGAATCTCCATTACAGGCTTTAAATAATATACTGCAACAAGATAAATCAGCTATTTCTTCTATTAGCAACCTGCCTTGGGAGCAAAAATTAGAAACCATTTTTATCAATTTAGCTACTTGGATGCGGTTAAATCCTCAGTCGAATTTGCTACTGATAGTTGACCAATTGGAAGAACTAATCACCCTTTGCCGGGATGAACAAGAGCGGGAAAAATTTCTTGGTGTTTTGGCGAAAGCAGTACATGATTACCCAAAAAGATTGCGCTTAGTGCTGACACTACGCTCAGATTTTGAACCCCAATTTAAAAGCACGGTATTAGAACCACATTGGACAGCGGCGCGATTTATTGTTCCAGCAATGACACGCTCCCAATTGCGCTCTTGCATAGAAGAACCCGCATCAGCCAAGGTAATGTATTTTAAATCGGACGACCCCAATTATCCTTTGGTCGATCGCCTAATTGATGAAGTGGCAGATATGCCTGGCACACTGCCTTTGTTATCTTTTACACTAAGTGAGCTTTATCTCAAGTATCTAAAACGGCAGAGAATCGCTCAACAACGGGGTGAAACGGTTGACAGAGCTATCACCGAGGCTGATTACAAAGAACTGGGTGGAGTAATGCAAAGCCTCACCCAAAGAGCTGATAGTGAGTATGAGGAATTAGCCAAACAGGATCAAGTTTATGAGCAGACTATCCGTCATGTAATGTTGCGAATGGTAGCAGTGGGCGGCAGTGAGTTGGCACGCAGACGAGTACCTTTGTCAGAATTAGAGTACCCAGAACCAGAATACACAAGGGTGAAAGAAGTAATTAGGCGGTTTTCGGCAGCACGCCTACTTATGGAAGGACAAGATGCACAAGGAAAACCATACGTAGAGCCTGCCCATGATGCTTTAGTACGAGGATGGACAAAACTGCTGATGTGGAAACAAGATGCAGAGGAAAATTTAATTCTGCAACGACGACTCACTCCAGCAGCCCAAGAATGGCAAAATATCAAAAGTAAGAAACAACCATCAAAGGTTGAACCTGCGCTAGATTGGCTGGATCGGAGTTTTTACTTTGTCGAAAACTTAATTAACAAAATCAATGCTCAGTTTGTGCGATCGCAGCGACAAACATCGGATAATCAAGAGCGATCGCGTGACAAACCGCAACAGTTTCTGTGGAATGCTAATCCCTATCTAGATGTGTTGAATGAAAACCTCATCTCCAATGCCAACTGGTTCAACCAGTTAGAAGCTGAGTTTGTCCAGCAAAGTGTCAGGCAAAAACACAGGAATATTCATCTGCGGTGGAGCATTGCGATCGCAGTTATCCTCGGGTTAAGCGGGTTGACTACCATAGCTTTGATTAACCAAAGAGGTGAGCTAATAGGTCGAATTGGTGAATCTAGAAAAACCGCTGTAGTCAGCCTACGCGAGAATCAAACGTTAGATGGGATGATAGAAATTTTACACGCCAGAAAAATTTTTCAGCACCCACTTTTGTGGTTATTTCCCCCAGAAACCAAGTTACGGGAGCAAGTAGAAGGAACGCTGCAAAAGGCAGTTTATACAGTTAGAGAAAGTAACCGCCTAGAAAGATATCAACGCCCACTTAGAAGTGTCAGTTTTAACCCAGATGGCAATCAATTAGCTACCAGCGGCGATGACGGTATAGTTAGGGTGTGGGACTTGCACGGTAAGTTGTTAGCAGAATTGCAGGGGCATAAAGATTCGGTCAGAAGTATTAGCTTTAGCCTTAATAGTCAGTTACTGGTTAGTGCTGGAGATGACGGTATAGTTAGGGTGTGGAACTTGCAGAATTGGCAGTTGGAAAAAAAATGGGAAGCGCAACAAGGTAGGGTCTGGAGTATAGCATTTAGCCCAGACGCTCAACAAATCGCTAGCGCTGGAGAGGACGGTACTGTACGTTTGTGGAACTTACAGGGCCAGCAACTAATAGAATTTAAAGAGCATCAAGGTTCAGTGAGAAGGGTCAGTTTTAGTCCAGATGGTCAGCTAATTGCTAGCGTTGGGGATGACAAAATTGTCCGCGTGAGGAACTTGCAAAATCAACAAGTAATAGAATTGAAAGGCCATCAAAAATCAATTAGCAGCGTCGGTTTTAGTCTAGATGGTCGCAGAATTGCTAGTGCTGCTGAGGATGAAACTGTGCGTTTGTGGAACTTGCAAGGCCAGCAGCTGAAACAATGGACAACCAATCAACAAAAAATCTGGGATCTAGCGTTTAGCCCCAATGGTAAGCAATTAGTTACCGCAGGAGGAGATGGTACTGTCCGTTTTTGGGACTTCCAAGGTAATGAGTTGGAGAAATTTGTAGGGCATCAAGGCCCAGTGAGAAGCATTAGTTTTAGTCCCACTGGACAAACAATTACTAGTGCTAGTGATGACCTCACTGTTAGGCTGTGGAATTTGCAAGGTCAAGAATTTGCAGAATCTAAACAGCATCAAGCTCCTATTACAAGCATCAGTTTTAGCCCAGATGGTCGCTTCATTGTTAGTGCTGGTAATGATGGTACATACCGTTGGACTTTAAAGGGTCAGCAGTTAATAGGATGGAAAGCGGATCGAGGGTCATTCAGCAGTGTGAGTTTTAGCCCAGATGGTCAACGATGGGCAGGTGGTGGAAAAAATGGCATCATTCGCATCTGGAATTTGCAGGGTGAAAAATTAGCAGAATTAATAGGGCATCAAGGACTGGTCAATAGTGTCAGTTTTAGTCCGGATGGCCAAAACTTGGTTAGTGCAGGAAAGGATGATACTATCCGCCTATGGAACGTACAGAATAAACAGTTGTCAGAATCCGGTAATCTCAGTTCGTCAAACGTTCAAAAGCAGCTTTTGGTTTGGCAAGCACAACAAGAAGGGGTGAATAGCGTTAATTTTAGTCCGGATGGTCAGCGAATCGTTAGCGCTGGAAACAATAGTACTATCCGTGTTTGGGACTTAAAGGGTCAGCTGCAAAGGAAATTTGAGGGGCATTTAGGCCCTGTTAACAGCTTAGTATTTAGCCCTGATGGCAAGCAAGTTATCAGTGGTGGAGACGATGGAACTATTCGCTTGTGGAACTTGCAAAACGGATTAAAAGAGCGGTCATTTCAGCTATATGGGCCAAAAGTGATGTCAGTTGTATTCAGCCGTGATGGCAAGAGGATTTTCAGTGGTGCTAGTAACGGCACTGTGCAGTTGTGGAACTTAGAATTGGAAGACCAATTACCTTTAGCAGCATGGAAAACCGAGCAATTATCGGTAAACAGTGTCACTTTAAGCCAGGATGATAAGTTACTAGCTACCGCAGGAGGAGACGGCAGTGTTAAGGTGTGGCAAATTGAAACTTTTGATCAGTTGAGAAAGCAAACTTGCGATCGCCTGCATGACTACCTAGAGAATAATCCTAACAGCGATCGGCATCTCTGCAACAATTAAAGAAGTCAGAAGTAAAGTTTTGTAATGAGGATTTAGTTACAGCGATTTTCAGGTAAATGAACTACATCTTTATATCTCACGCAAAGGCGCAAAGGAACAAAGAAATACAGATATTAGCGTGTGGTCTAAATATATGAAAACTGCTGTAATGTAAATAATATATGCTTCCATCCCGATTGGCATATATTCATCCAAACGGGTGTGGAGGTTAGCTGTCTTTTGGAATTGATACAGCTTGTGGAAAACACCCATCTCTCATTCATCATCTGCACCTTGTTTGATTTCCTCTGCACAGGTATCCGCTAACTGACAGTAGGTGGGTGTACCATAGTGGATGATGTAGATTTATTTCACTGCAGGACAACCCAAAATAGATCTTGAAAGCTTAACCTATATTTCCTTTGTACAGACGCGATTAATCGCGTCTTTTGACTTGATTACTTCTTAATATATTTTGCTTTAGTCCCAGCTATAATTCGCTAGCTTACCCAAAAATAAAACTGTTGCCATAGCATTGATAACAAAAGCAAAACCATCATTGAAATAGTCCATTAATTGCATTTTATTTTTGGTGTTTTTCGGTAAAAATTGCAGTTCTAACTCTGTCAAATCTTTCAAGGAAAAATTATCGATATAATCGCTATTTTTTACTATATCTTGTTCATCATTTACTAAGTAATCTGACTGATATGAGCTTGTTAAAAAGGTAGAAAAAGTCTGGCTTTTTTGCTGAAGCTGATCTACAAGCTGGGTAACTAGAGCCAGACTATTTTCATCAAGCTCATCTAGTTGCGCTCTATTGACAATAACTTCTGGTTCAGATACTCCATTAAAATTAAAAATTTCTGGATTATCTGTTGTCTCTTCAGTATGGAGATTATTTACAGGTGGTACTCCTAAAACTTCTAGTTCCAAATCAATAGGTACTTTGAGTATCATAGAAATATTAAGTTTGCGTTTCTGTGTGCTATCTGAAGAAAACATAGGTTTTATAGGTAAGAGTGTAGTAGGGGTGCAATATCTTACACCCCGTTAAGTTTATTTACTAAGCAACAATGTGTGGCTATGGTAGGATCTGCGAAGTGGGTAACTGCTGTCTGCTATATCCACTTTGTGGCACGCAAATAGGTGGAGTAGACGTTACTTCTGGTTTGAGGTAAATATCTGATTCCAGATGAATATTTACTTTCTCTCTAACAGCCTCAATGGATTGGATTACTGGCGTTGGCTCAATGAACATGGGAATTTTTAATTTGACAGGAACCGTAAATTCGCAAACGTTAGGGTAGTACTCGCAGTTAGCTTCAGAGTTATATGTAGACATTGATTGCATCCTTTTTCTAGATAATAAATGGTGTAAATCACTGGTGTTATCGATAACTATTGGTGATTTGATTCAACAGGAAAATGCTGTTTACTGTATCCATTTTGAGGAACGCAAACAGGTGATGATGCTGATACCTCTGGTCTTAGATGAATATCTGGTTCGAGATGAATATTTACTTTCTCTCTGACAGGCTCAACGGGTTGAATCACTAGTGTCGGCTCAATTAAGATAGGAATTTTCAATTTGATAGGAACCGTAAATTCGCAAGCATTAGAGTAGTATTCATGGTGATATGTAGACATCATTTTTATATTACTCCTGGGTGATAATTCAACTATTTGTGTGCTTTTTCCATGTTTGCTTATATCAATATTATCTTTTCACCGTTGAATTGCTATTAATTATTTTTAGATATTTAGACTAGAGTAAATGAATTATTTTTCGGAGTTATAAAAAATAAACTTATCTAAGAAATACTTTATAAAGTAAATATTCAGTATGGTAGGTAAGCAGTGTGAATGTTCCTCCTGCTTATTAAGACTGCTAAATTATTAATTAAATTCATTTAATTAGAATATTATTAGCTTTGCTTCATGATTTACACAAGATATAAATCTCATATAAAATCTCATATAAATTCTTTGCACTATATGCAAACAAATAATAGACAATTTAAATACGAGTAGAAGTTTATTGAGCAGCAGAAAATAGTATAAATGTATATAAATACTATTAAATATTTAAATAATGCAATTATCTGGAAAGTTAGAAAATGAACTTGTAGATTAGCGCATTCTGGCAAATCTCAAATATAATCAAACGAGTCAGTCGCATCTATGAATCTCGATTCTCTCCTTGAATTTATTAACAGCAAGCTGGTTGAGAGCCAAAATCGCCCGCTCAATACTACTGAAGTAATGGTTCTGCAGGGTATATGGCAGTATCAAACCTATAACCAAATTGCCCAAAAACAGGGTTATAGCCCTGGCTACTTCACCAATGTTGTGGCTCCAGAATTATGGCAACGCCTTTCTGGGGTGATTGGCAGGCGCGTAACTAAAAAAAACTGTCGAGCATTGCTAGAGTCTTATGCCGCACAAAGCACATCACAAACAAATGTCTTTTCCCCTGTCGATCCCCAAGAGATATCGCCAAGCTACCCCAGTGGTTCAGTACCTCTCAACTCGCCTTTTTATATTCAGCACTCCACCATTGAGGCTCAAGCCTATGCAGAAATTACAAAACCAGGAGCCTTGGTGCGAATTAAAGCTCCCAGAGAAAGGGGCAAAACTTCACTAATGCTGAGAATGCTTAACTATGCAAACTCCCAAGGCTACCGCACAGTGAGCTTAAATCTAGAGCAAATTGATTACACAATTTTGAGCGATCTCAATCGATTTTTACGCTGGTTATGTGCTAACGTTTCCCATCAGTTGCAGTTACAGCCTCGACTCAACGATTATTGGGATGATGATATTGGCAGTAAAGTTAGCTGTACCCTCTACTTTCGCAATTATTTACTGGAGCAACTTAACTCTCCTGTGGTTTTAGCATTGGATGAAGTGAACAAAATTTTTGAGCATCCGCAGGTAGCGAAAGATTTTTTCCCTATGTTGCGTTCCTGGTACGAAGAAGCTAAAAGGATACCGTCGTGGCAAAAGCTACGCCTAATTGTGGTACATTCAACAGAAGTTTATGTTCCTCTGCAACTGAACCAGTCTCCTTTCAATGTAGGGCTACCGATTCAGTTAAGCAAATTCAGTTTAGAGCAGGTGCAGCAGTTAGCGCAACGCTATGGAATTGATTGGAATGCACAAGAAGCTCACCAGCTCATGGCCTTAATAGGAGGACATCCAGCACTTGTACATCTAGCGCTCTATCACCTAAGCTGTGGGGATGTGAGTATGGCGCAACTGCTACAATTTGCACCTACATCTACGGGAATTTACTCCCATCACTTACAGCACCATTGGGCAGTTTTAGAACAACAGCCAGAATTAGCAGCAGCTCTTTATACTGTTATGAATGCTGCGGAACCTGTACAAATAGAACCTATTCTAGGTTACAAATTATCTAGTATGGGGCTAATTGAGTTATATGGGAACAAAGTAACACTCAGTTGCCAGCTATATCGACAGTATTTTGAAAATCAACAATCAAATTACAGGCGTGCTGAAGAGATATCTGCAATGCCGAGCTAAAATCAAAGCTGCGAAGATATTTGATCGCTTTGGTAATAAGTGCGATCGCTGTTAAAAGTAAGATTTAATATTTTGAGTGAGGAGGAATATTTAATATAGGCGATCGCACTTAACTAATAGCGAAATCCTCTATAGTCATATTGTAACCGCTGTATTCATTTAAATAGCGGAGAATAGAAATGCTAAATTCATCGTGGGATGATGGATTTTTAAGTAGCAGGTTTGCCATTCCATAGGGGCCGCGCAAGTGTGCAGCTGCGAGAATACCAGAAAGAGTAATAGTAATTGTTTTTGACTCCCCTCCATCATCAAAAGTCTTTTCCTGACCGAGGTAGATTTCTAGGGATTTTCCTTGTTTTTTCAGCGTCTTGTCAATCAGCATCCAGTTGAGAGTAAAAGCTTCACGAATGGCGATTTCTTGAACCTCTGGGGATTGCAGAAATTTCTCTTTGCTATCAATAGCATGCTTTCCTATCCACTTATCTTGCCAGTAATTCTTGTCAGATCCATGTCCATAATAAATATTGGTTCTGTAGTAGCCTAGCTCGATTAATATAGGTTCTCCAAACTGATACTTGCCGATAAAACCCAATATATTTTCAACCTGATATTGCTTGGGATCTCCGATTGGTAGTCCTGATTGAAATGCTCCCAGAGCTTCTAGCAGATCTAAAAAATTGCCTTTACTTTGATTATTTTTTAAGATTTCGGGGGAGATTGTTGGAATTTCCTGCAAAAATTTAGATTTTTCTATAAATTGATTGTTATCTGGATTCATAATCTCATTTTTAATATTTACAATCTCATCCAAAGTACTGCTCGCTTTTATCCTAAATAATGATATTTACGCATAAGTAGATGACAGTTTGTACTACTATAGCTACTATTACAGCTATTGGTTGATAGAAATCTCATACAAATTCTCATCTAAATATTCAGAAGGATGCGTTTTCATAACGCATCCTACAATTTTTCATATCTTGAATAGGATGGCTCTAGCAAATCTCATTAAATATCTTGAGAAGATATGAGATTTGTATGAGTTTTATGTGTTAACACGTGCTGAAATTCATTTTAAGATTTAGATGTCCGCCAAAATGGCCTTCTCTGGAATTTGGGCGGAGTAGCATAACTTAGCTCCTATTTTGCCTCGAATGCCAAGTATTTTTCTAATTGCTCGTTGAGAGGCAATCAAAGTTGATAATTTTTCCATATTCAAGGATAAATATATGGTTCAGGCATCTCCCAAAGTCCCACAATCGATTATGGATGCGAATCGGGATGAACTTCCCAATCTGACAATGCAGATTGCTGAAGGAAAACTACCTAACGATCTACAGGGTCATGTTTTTCTGGTTGCACCAGTCGGCACAGTCAATTCAAAAGGTCTTCCTTACAAAAACGGAAATACTTTTTTGAATGGCGACGGTATGATTTATCGATTTGACTTCAATCAACCTGGTGAGGTGAGATGGAAGCAACGGCTCGCCAAAACACCAGACTATAAAGCAGATGAGGACACTCAGAATATACGCAACCCCTTGGTGCGAGATTTGTTGCGATTCCGCAACCACGGATTGATCAGATTTTCTTGGTTACTTGGTTCGCGCAATGAGTTAAATACAGGCTTCTTGCCAATGAAATTTCCTGGGGAATCAAACGAGCGTCTGCTAGTTACTTATGACGCAGGTCGTCCCTACGAAGTTGATACACAAACTCTGGAGTTAGTAACTCCAGTTGGAAAACTAAAGGAATGGGAAGGAGCAATTGACTTTCCTATTTATCGCTATAAGCCAATTTTAAGCACTGCCCATCCTGTGTTTGATACCTACAAACACGAGATGTTTACAGTCAATTACGCCAGAACTCTAAGTCAATATTTAAAAGATATTATTCGTAAGTTAAATGTGGAAAAAGCAAAAGAACAAGAGCAAGAAAAACATCAACGGCTATCAGTAATTTGTGAATTACTGGAACAAGTATTGAATCGTAACTTATGGAATAATGATTTTGTCCATCTGATGCTTTGGGATGGTACAGGTGAATTGAAAAAATGGCAGCTGATTCACCCCAATGGTTCGCCAGTCACAATTAGGCAGAGTATGCATCAGATTGGGTTAACTGAAGATTATATCGTGCTGATGGATACATCCTTTACCACTGGAATTGAGCAAATTTTGACTAATATTCCAGATATTCCCCTAATAGACGAAAGAA
This sequence comes from Calothrix membranacea FACHB-236, assembly GCF_014696315.1. Classification (GTDB taxonomy): domain Bacteria; phylum Cyanobacteriota; class Cyanobacteriia; order Cyanobacteriales; family Nostocaceae; genus Aulosira; species Aulosira membranacea. The sequence goes on along the minus strand of NZ_JACJPX010000023.1, from coordinate 17,185 downwards.
AATTACTCCGGATTGAGCCGTCACCGGACTCCACCATATATATTATTCGCCGCGACGATTTGCAAGAGGGCAAAGAAAAGGTTGTGGCGCAAAAGATAGTGATCCCGCTCGAAGCATCTCACTTTTTGCTGGACTATGAAAATCCTGGTAACAAAATTACACTTCATGCTGCCCATATCTGCGCTTGGGATGTTGCTGAATGGTTGCGTAAAAGCGATCGCTCTCCTTATGATACATCTCAACCTGTTTCGCCTCGTTTGAGTGGCACCCAACAGAGTCCGATGGATATCAGCCGTATGGGACGTTATGTCATAGATGTTGATAACTTGAAAGTTGAAGAAAACAAAGTCATTGACCATCCCGTTTGTACTTGGGGAACCGGTGTATTCACTTATCTTGACAGGCTACCATCTTCAGGTATGACTCCCAAAAAACTAGATAATATTTACTGGGTGTCTTTTGGACTTTGGGAAGAACTGACAACTGAATCGATGCGCGAGCAATACGAGGACTATCGTTATAGAAAAGTCCCTCTGGATGAAGTGCTGCAACTTGCTAAAAAAGGTAAACCGTCTTGCTTATTCCGATTAAACACTGCATCAAAAGAATCAATGAAGATTGATCGCAATGATTACTACGAATTCCCTCCAGGCCATATAGCACTTTCACCCCAGTTTATCCCTCGCAGTGTCGGTGAAGAAAGTTCAACTAACGGTTATATCATGTGTACCGTTTTTACTCCAGAACGCGATGAAATTTGGATTTTTGATGCTGACAATCTAAATGTCGAAAAACCCTTGTGTAAGCTGTATCATCCTCAACTTAACTTTGGGCTATCATTGCACACAACATGGTTGCAGAATCTCGGCCCTGCACAGGATAAGTATAGGGTTCCGGTCGCGGAAGATTATCCACGCTCGATATTAAAGGAGTTGCTTGACCGCATAGATAGCTTGTCCTCTCTTGACGATGCTCCTGTACCAAGGGGTGGTCAAGATCTCAAGACAGAGCTTAAGCAGGAAATTCAAAATCTATTTGAGTAATAGATTGATCAATAGTTTGAGAATACAGTAGGATGCGTTGATAACGCATCCTATTGCTGCTGAGGAAAGTTATTATGTTCGTGCTACCAGGATACGACGTAAGAGAAACTATTTACGAAAAATTAAAAACAACTATTTATCGAGGCATAGACGAGCGATCGCAACAGCCAGTTCTAATTAAAATAATTAAAACAGAATACCCTAACCTTGAAGAAATTACTGGCTTGAAACAAGAGTATAAAATTACTCATGATTTAAATGAGCAAGGAGTTTTGAAAGCTTATAAACTAGAAAAATACCAAAATTATTTAGCGCTGATTTTAGAAGATATTGGCGGTCAACTTCTGTCTGAGTTGCTCCCAAAAAATCAACTGTCCCTGACTGAGTTTCTTACTATTGCAATTTCTCTGACTCAAACATTAGTTCAATTGCATAGCTATGCAATTATTCATAAAGATATAAAACCTGATAATATTATTATAAATTTGGATACCAATCAGGTAAAGCTTACTGGTTTTAATAGTGCTATTACACTACCAAAAGAGCAACAAATAATTAATAGCCCTAACTTAATAGAAGGTACGCTAACTTATATCTCACCGGAACAAACCGGTAGAATGAATCGTTCCCTTGACTACCGTACTGACTTTTACAGTTTAGGCATTACCTTTTATGAAATGCTGACTGGAGTTGTTCCTTTTCCTAGCTCCGATCCAATGGAGTTGGTTTATTGCCATATAGCAAAGCAACCAGTACCACCTTCAGAAATCAGAAAAATTCCCGCAGCAGTTTCACATATTGTGATGAAACTTTTAGCCAAAAATGCTGACGACAGATACCAAAATGCTGCGGGACTAAAGTTTGATTTAGAAAACTGCCTACTTCAACTCCAAACTACGGGAAAAATTGAAACCTTTCCACTGGCGAGACGCGATCGCGGTAGTCAACTTTTCATCCCACAACAACTTTACGGACGCGAAAAAGAAGTACAGCTGCTCTTAGATACTTTTGCCAGAGTTGCTCAGGGCGCAACTGAGATTGTGCTGGTTTCTGGTTACTCAGGCATTGGCAAAACTTCAATTGTGAATGAGGTTAATAAACCGATTGTAGAAGCACAGGGATATTTTATTGCTGGTAAATTTGACCAGTTTAAGCGCAATATTCCCTACGATGGTTTAATTCAGGCTTTTCGAGAATTGATTCGTCAGATGCTAACAGAAAGCGAAGCACAAATTGCTGCTTGGAAACAGCAGCTTTTAGATGCTTTAGCGTCCAACGGACAGATTATTATTGACGTGATTCCAGAAGTAGAACTAATTATTGGAAAGCAACCAGAGGTAACACAACTGGGGTTAACTGAGTCGCAAAATAGGTTCAATCGAGTATTTCAGCAGTTTATTAATGCATTCTGCCAGCCAGAACATCCGCTTGTAATTTTCCTCGATGATTTACAGTGGGCAGATGCAGCATCTCTAAAATTAATTCAACTCTTGACTGCTGATGATAACAGTCAATATTTGTTTGTGATTGGAGCATATCGAGATAACGAAGTGGATCTGACTCACCCACTAGTTCAGACGATTGAGAACATTAAGACAGATGGGACTGCGATCGCTAACCTAACTATTGCACCTTTATCTGATATCCATGTGACTCAATTAATAGAAGATATCTTGGGGGAAAACGTCCAAACAGAGCATGTGAAGCAGTTATCAGAGTTAGCTTTTAATAAAACCCAAGGCAATCCCTTTTTTATTACCCAGTTCATCCAAACATTATATACAGAAAAGTTACTAATTTATCGAGTAGATTGTGATTCCTGGTATTGGGACATAGAGCAAATCCAAGCTATTGGTATACTTGATTGCAATATTGTTGAACTTATCGCTAGAAATATTCGCCAACTACCACCAGAAACTCAGAAAGTTTTAAAACTTGCTGCTTGCATCGGTAACTATTTTAATTTAAAAGTCCTGGCAATTGTCACGGAAGAATCGGAATTATCTACAGCTAACAAACTTTGGCCAGCTCTTCAAGCAGGTTTGATTTTACCTCAATCTAATACATATAAAATTCCTCTTGTTTTCTCTGAACTAGAAGCACTAGATTTGCCATTACATGATGTGCGAGTTGACTACAAGTTTTTGCATGACCGAGTGCAACAAGCTGCTTATTATCTAATTACCGCAGATGAAATTCAATCAACTCATTATAAAATTGGTCAATTATTACTAAAAAATATGTCTCTCCCAGAGCAAAATGATAATATTTTTGCTCTTGTCAATCAGTTAAATTTTGGTGTCGAGCTACTCACTACCCAAGCGCAAAAAGATGAATTAGCTAAGTTAAATTTTATTGCTGGACGGAAAGCGAAGGCAGCTATAGCATACGAAGCCGCGGTTAATTACTTAAACATAGGTTTAAATCTTTTAGGAACAGATAGCTGGGAATCTCAATATAATTTAACTTCTAACCTCTATTTAGAAACCTCAGAAGCGCAATATCTTAACTCTAATTTAGAACAAGCGGCAACATTATGTAATATTGCCTTTCAGCATATCAAAACAGTAATAGAAAAAGTCAAAATATACAAAATTAAAATTAAGCTGGCGCTTGCTCAAAATCAGATTGAACTAGCAATAGAGATAGGATTACAGGTTCTGGAAATGCTGGGGGTGGCTTTAGTGCGATCGCTACCACAAGAACTAGATATTGAGGAGATAGCTCAATTATCAAGCATGACGGCTCCCGATAAACTGGCAGCGATGGAAATTTTAATGCTCATACACGCACCCGCTTGTTTTGGAGAAAGCGGATTAGCGCTACCTATCATATATACAATGGTCGAACTATCCAGGCAATATGGAAATTCGCCACCATCTATTTATGCCTATGTTGTTTATGGCAATATCAGGATTTGGCTAGTCCCAAATATAGATTTTGCGTATCAACTCGGTCAATTAGCTCAGCTATTATTAGAGCAGTTGAATGCTAGAGAGTTTCAAGCTAAATCATTACTACCAATTTCTATTAATATTACTCATTGGAAGCAGCACACCAGAGAAACTATAGAACCGTTGCTGCGGTCAATTCAAGATGCGTTGGAAGTTGGCGATATAGAATTTGCTTGCCATGCTGCTCATTTTTACTGCGGTCATTTATTCTTCAACGGTGATAACTTAGAATACGTGCAAGATAAGCAGAAACAATATATTAATTTTATCGAGAAATTTAGGCAAGAACATCAGCTTTACTTAACAAGGATTGATGGGCAGTTAGTAGATAATTTAAGAGAGTGTTCCCCAGATAAATTAGTTTTAACTGGTGAGTATCTGAATGAGGAAGAAACCATAGCATATTTGCAACAACATAATAACTTAATCTCCTTGTTCAGCATATATTTTGCCAAATGTATGCTTTGTTACTTGTTTAAAAATTATGAAAAATCTCTAGAATCTGCCCAAATAGGAGCCAGATATTCAGGATATGTTCAGAGTGAAATTATTTTTGTACAACATAATTTTTACTATTCTTTGTCACTGCTAGCTCATCATTTTCCTACAGGGGTACAGGTAAGTTTAGGTAGCAAGAACGAGCAACACCAGTATTTAAGCCAAGTCTTAGAAAATCAAGAAAAAATGCAATATTGGGCGCAACATTGCCCAATGAATTATCAGCATAAGTACGAGTTGGTGGAGGCAGAAAAAGCCCGTGTCTTGGGGCAAACTCTGGTAGCGATGGAGTATTACGATCGCGCAATTCAAGGAGCTAGACAACAGGGCTATATTCAAGAAGAAGGTTTGGCTTACGAACTAGCAGCAGAATTCTATTTGTCTTTAGGAAGAAAAGAGATTGCCCAAAGCTACATGGCCAAAGCTCACTATTGCTATATGCGTTGGGGAGCAACTGCCAAGGTAAGAGATTTAGAATCAAGATATCCACAATTCGTTTTGCAGACATTTGCATCAGAAACTAGCAATACTGGCGCTTTAGACTTGGCGACTACAATCAAAGCTTCACAAACACTGGCTAGTGAAATTGTTACCGACAAACTCCTCAATAAGCTCATGAAAATTGTGATGGAGAATGCTGGTGCTCAAGCCAGTTGTTTGATGTTAGAAAGAAATGGTCAACTGGTAGTAGAAGCCAGGGGATATATAGATAAAGATGAATTTATTGTCTGTCGCTTGTCGCCAGTAAATATTGGTGATTGTCTCCCCTTATCTCTAATTAATTATGTCAAAAGAACAAAAGAATATGTAGTTTTAAATGATGCAACCCATGAAGGGAGATTTATTAACGATCCTTATATTACAAGACATAAACCCAAATCTATATTGTGCATCCCGATTATCCATCAAGGTCAGCTAATTGGTCTGCTATATTTGAAAAATAATCTTACTACCAATGCTTTCACCTCCGAACGATTAGAAGTATTAAAAATACTCTCCTCTCAAGCAGCAATCTCGCTGAAAAACGCTCAACTTTATGCAGAAATGACTGCTTTAAATCTTAACTTAAAGCAAGAAATTGACAAACGCCAACAGGCAGAAGAGGCATTGCGTGAAAGTGAAAGAAGACTAGCTCAATTTTTGGAAGCTGTCCCTGTGGGTATATTTGTTGTTGATGCTCATGGCAAACCCTACTATGCCAATCAGACTGCACAACAGATACTTGGCAAAGGTATCCTCACCGAAGCTACAACTGCTCAATTAAGCGAGATATATCAAGTATACGTAAGTGGAACTGAGCAGTTATACCCTACCGAACAGCAACCTATTGTCCAAGCATTGAGTGGCGATTGCATCACCATTGATAATATGGAGATTCGCCAAACAGATAAAATTTTCCCTCTAGAGGTATCTGCTACTCCTATTTTTGATGAAAAGAGTCAAATTGTTTATGCCATAGCTGCCTTTACCGATATTAGCCAACGCAAGCGAGCGGAAGCTGAGCGGATTCAGTTTACTCAAGAACTTGCTATTAAGAATGTTGCCTTAGAACAGGCGACAAAAGCATTAGCTGAATCCAACTCTTCTTTAGAACAAAAAGTTGAGGAGCGTACTCAAGAACTGTTACAAACACTAGAAATTCTCAAAGCTACCCAAGCCAAACTTGTATTTGAAAACGCTCTTTTGCAAAGTGCCGCCCAACCCTCAAACTACGATTATCAAGTTGGGGGTAGTTTGCCTATGGATGCTCTTACTTATGTAGTGCGTTCTGCCGATCGCCAGCTCTACAAGGCATTGAAACGCGGAGAATTTTGTTACATTCTCAATGCACGGCAGATGGGCAAATCAAGCCTGATGGTACGCATGATGCACCATTTTCAGCAAGAGGGGTTTCGCTGTGCTGCGATCGATATGACTCGCCTTGGTAGTGAAAATATCACTCCTGCTCAATGGTACAAAGGATTAGCGGTGGAGTTATGGCAGAGTTTTAACCTGCAAGGATTGGTAAATCTCAAAGCTTGGTGGAATGAGCAAAAAGATTTGTCGCCTATCCAGTGCTTGAGTCAGTTTATAGAAAATATTTTGCTAGAGCAAGTTGACAGTGAAAAAATTTTTATATTTGTAGATGAAATTGATAGTATCTTAGGTTTAGATTTCCCCGTTAATGACTTTTTTGCGCTGATACGCTTCTGCTACAATCAGCGCAGTATTAATCCCAAGTATGGGCGTTTAACTTTTGCATTATTTGGGGTAGCTACACCTTCAGATTTAATTAGTGACTACAAGAGAACGCCATTTAACATTGGCCAAGCAATTCAACTTGAGGGATTTAAAGAACATGAAGCTCAACCGCTACTGCAAGGATTGGTAGAAAAAGTTAGCAATCCTCAAGTAGTGCTGAAAGCAATATTAGCTTGGACAAATGGTCAGCCTTTTCTCACTCAAAAGCTTTGTCAGATCATTCGTAATTCTTCGTTTTCCATTCCCACAAAAGGTGAAGCCGAATGGATTAAGAACCTGGTACAAACTCAGGTAATAGACAATTGGGAATCCCAGGACGAGCCAGAGCATTTAAGAACGATTCGCGATCGCATTCTCAAGAGCGAACGACAACCCACTCAGTTGTTAGAGATCTACCGACAAATTTTGCAACAAGGAGAAATTCCTGCAGTTGATACTCCACAAGCAAGGGAGTTGCTCTTGTCAGGGTTGGTGGTGAAACAACAAGGTGCTCTCAAAGTCCATAACCGAATTTATCAATTGATTTTTGATAGCAGTTGGATGGAGCAGCACATCTAAATAATGGAATTAATTTGTCGCTTTATGGCGCGTTTAGATAAAATTAAAAACCTCACAGGTTTAGCAGAGTGTTTTGGCAAAAGTGAGGAATTACAACAACACTTTAACTTGCAGATTGCTGCGATTCTTCATAAAGCAAAGGATAGGATAAATCTAATTCTTGGGCAAACGCTTTGAGTAATTCCGGCGCATCATCGGGATGAGTGGTGACATCGTTAGCGCTAATCGCCACAATTCCCAAATTGCGATCGCACATGGTGATATCAATATTTATGAGTCTGCCATCATCGATGAATATCTAGAAGAAGTCTTTCCTGAGCCTGCTTTATTACCCAGTTAAGCAGGAGCAAAAGCGTAGACCGCAGGGCTTGCCGCAGGCATCGCCCGGATTTGGATCGACTATGCCAATACCCGCTTTGTCCACTAAGGAAGCAGAAGCTAAAGTAAATCTTGCAAAAAGGGAAGCAGAAATAAATAGATTACTACATGATAGTTTAACTAATGAGATATTGGAGAGACAGGCAATACAAATGCAGTAATTTTATTACCAATTTTTAAAAGCTGATTTTTCCAAATTCCTATAACTCTAATATTTACTGGAATTGTCCAATTTATTTGAAAGCCTGTTTAACAATATCAACTTCTGTGAAGCAACTTTGGTTTATTTCCGCACCGCGATTGTAACGACCAAAGCCATCAAACCATTCATCATATTGATTGAGCGATCGCTTGATAGCTCATTGCCTATAGGGCCAGACACTGAAACTTTAACAAATAATTTATATCATGTCCGTTCAAATGCCCGTCATTGCGTTCACTGAAAGCGTTCCCGTTCGCGTAGCGTCTCCGTTAGGAGAAGGGCTGTAGGGGTTCTTCCGAAGGACTGCCCCGCAGGACGCTGCGCCGACTTTCTGTAAATTCTAAAGACATCTTTCTCAGGATTAATGAAATTTTTGATGACTTTCTTTAGAAAGAGATAAAAGTTAGCAATGATTAATCGCAACTCTTTGGTGTAAATCACAAAAGTTAAATTGCACAATCAGAAAAAACATCAAATGCTAAAGATAGACACATTAAAAATTAGCCCCCAACACATCGAAGCTTTCGAGCGAGACGGTGTTATCTGTCTGAGAAATGTTTTAGATGCAAGTTGGGTGGAACGGATGCGAACAGCCGTTGACAAGAATGTATCAATCGCTGGGCCTCTAGAGGTGAAAGGTATCTCCAAACCAGAAGCTAGTGTGGAGCATACTAGTAGTTTATGGCTTGTTGATCCTGATTTCCGTGCTTTGGTTTTTGAATCTCCACTCTCTACAGTTGCTGCTCAACTCTTGCAATCAGAAACACTTAACTTTTTGGCTGACGGTTTCTTTGTCAAAAAGCCGAAAGCGACGAGTCGTGTCGGGTGGCATAACGACCTACCTTACTGGCCTATACAAGGCTGGCAGTGTTGTAAAATTTGGCTGGCTTTAGATCATGTCAACGCAGAAAATGGTCGATTAGAGTACATAAAAGGCTCTCATCAATGGGGTAAAGAGTTACGAGAAGACTCAAATCCATCGTGGTTTGTAGAGCCAGAGCCGAATGAACTTCTGTCTTGGGATATGGAGCCTGGAGATTGCTTAGTTCATCATCTTCTGACCATTCATCATTCAGTAACCAATATCTCTACCAGACAACGACGTGCAGTAGTGACGAATTGGACTGGTGATGATGTTACTTACTATCCGCGTCCGAAGGCGTGGCCTTTCAGATCTATTGAGGAAATTGATCTACCAGAATTTAATTCACTTAAAACCAAAAAAACTGGTGAGCCGATAGATTGCGATATGTTTCCTCAAGTTCAACTACATCAATAGTTATAAATTTCTAATACCAAATCAAATATAGCAATTCCCAAGCAAATGAAATACACCCCACCCGCGCTATCGCGCACCCTCCCCTTACCAAGGGGAGGGTTGGGGAGGGGTAATTTCGTACTTCACCAGATTGAGAAACGCTATAATGTTTGCGACACATCAATATAATCTAGAGGCAACGGTAATGCCGTTCCCCTACAATCTGTCGCATTCTTTTTTCTAATTGGTATAAGATTAACGCACTATAGCAATCCTATTTCAGTTGTGAAAAATATTGCTTTTGGTGGTTGACATTTAACTGTTAACAGTGAATGACCCTTTATGTAATATTCTACAAATCATTTAGGATTGCTATAGCATTCAGTCAGCCTATTTTTTCTATAAATCTGGTTTGATTCCAATAAATTACATTTGTAAGAAGGGAACAGAAAAGAGTAAAACTAACAGACTAGGGAATACAGGTTGTAAGATGAATCGGCTGTATAAAATATCTATCTTGAGACAGAATTTAGTGAGAATTTTTTGTAAATCAGTACATGTCGGATGATGGATTGACCTGAATTTATTTGTATATGTTATGATTTGTAACACTGATTTAAGCTGAAAGTTTAATTTAGAGCTAAAAAGCCAATTCAACCAATTGAAATTTCTGAGTGAAAGTAAGGTACAAGTTTATTCCCTGCTTCCCCTTCGGATTCGTCAGTCGCTCATGGGGAGCCACTGCGTTGCGGGGGTTCCCCCCGTTGTAGCAAGTGGCGTGGAAACCCCCTTGGCGCTAGCCTCTCCCCTTGGGAGAAGACCGCGCTGACTCACCTGTTCCCTTCCTAAGCAAGTAATTTTATTACTCAAATCGGATTACTTTAAGAGTTTTGTCAACTTGAAATATTGGCAATTGGCTAGAGAAAAAGATAGTTGAGTTAATTAAATGCAGGTCATCCTGCGCCAAATAGAATGTAGCAGTTAACTATAAAGGTTTGATAGTAATGCTAAAAAACAGCCAACTTACAATTAATTTAGGTGCCAATCTCAAATTCAAGCTTGGAGACCAACGATACGAATTTTTCTCCAGAACAGAAGTTTTCCGAAATCGCACTATTGGCAAGCCACTAAAGTTAAACACAGTGGGATTAATCTGAATTCGGATAATTTTACTCTCAATAAAATTAACCATCCTCAGGCAAGAATGCAAGCGTTATGAAGCGATATTGCCAGTGGATTAGTTAGACTTGTTTAGAGGTTATCCTGAATGAAAGGTTAACCCACTTATACCAATTTAAAATTCAACTTCAAAATTAGTAAATCCAAACCATCAAAGGGTTTATAAATTTGGATACGTTGTTGAATTTTAGGGAATTGGTATTACAGAATTTACTTAAATGGATGGCGTTGTTTAATAACAATGCTAACAGTAATGCAAGTAAGCTTTTCGATTGAAAGCTTCTTTTGTAATGCCTTAAATTTCCCAAAATAAAGAGCATTACTTGCTGCTGTGTGCATTAGGCTAAATCAGAATTATTACTGCAAGCTCAAAATTTTTTAGTTTGAATAAAGGTCAACACACATGAATAAAGTTCAAGCATTGTTTGAAGCGACAGAAACTGCATTTCACGTAGAAGGTTACGAAAAAATAGATTTTAGTCTTGTCTATGTGAATGGTGCATTTAATATTGAAAACCGAGAAATAGCCGATAGCTATGCTAAATTTGGTCGCTGTTTGACTGTGATTGATGCTAATGTTTATGAACTTTATGGCGAGCAGATCAAATTGTATTTTAGGCACTATGGCATTGAGTTGACAGTATTTCCGATCATCATTACTGAGCCAGCTAAAACACTTGCAAGTTTTGAAAAAATTGTTGACGCTTTTGCAGATTTTGGCTTAGTTCGTAAAGAACCAGTCTTAGTTGTGGGTGGGGGTTTAATTACGGATGTGGCTGGGTTTGCTTGTGCGGCTTACCGTCGCAAGAGTAACTACATTCGCATTCCTACCACTTTGATTGGTTTAATTGATGCAGGTGTAGCTATTAAGGTAGCGGTGAACCATCGCAAGTTAAAAAATCGCTTAGGAGCATATCATGCACCTTTGAAAGTTATCCTTGATTTTTCATTTTTGAAAACCTTGCCAAAGGCTCAAGTTCGTAATGGGATGGCAGAGTTAGTAAAAATTGCTGTAGTTAGTAACTCAGAAGTATTTGAATTGCTCTACGAATATGGTGAAGAATTACTTTTCACTCACTTTGGACATGTAGATGGCACAGAAAAAATCAAAGAGATTGCCCATAAAGTCAACTATGAAGCAATCAAAACTATGTTGGAATTAGAAACTCCAAACTTGCATGAAATAGACCTCGATCGCGTCATTGCTTACGGTCATACTTGGAGTCCTACCCTAGAATTAGCGCCCCGTGTACCGCTATATCATGGTCACGCTGTCAATATAGATATGGCCTTGTCTGCAACTATTGCCGCACGGCGTGGCTATATTCCCGCATCAGAACGCGATCGCATTCTCGACTTGATGAGTCGTATCGGTCTATCCCTCGATCATCCTCTCCTTGATGGCGATTTACTCTGGTATGCAACCCAATCTATTAGTCAGACACGAGATGGCAAACAACGCGCAGCTATGCCTCGTCCGATTGGTGAGTGCTTCTTTGTCAACGATTTGAAGCGTGAAGAACTAGTTGCTGCTTTATCTGAACACAAACTTCTTTGTGCTAAATACCCTCGTCGTGGGGAAGGTATTGATGCATACATTGAAACTCAAGAAACGCAGCTATTGGGGGTATGAAAATATGACAAGTGTTGTAAAACTCCCAACAGCTAGACCAATTACGCCACACAGCATTTTAGTAGCACAGCTACAACAAACCCTCAAGTTAGCACAACAGCAAAACATTCCCGCAGAGATATTAGATTCTCTACAGCAAGCGGTGCAATTAGCTGCGGGTTTAGATCCCTACTTAGATGATTACACTACCCCAGAATCGAGTGCATTAACAGCATTGGCGCAAAAAACCATTAAAGAAGACTGGAGCAAACGCTTTAGTGATGGGGAAACAGTACGTCAACTAGAGCAGGAAATGCTCTCAGGACATCTTGAAGGGCAGACATTGAAAATGTTTGTTTACATGACCAAAGCCAGGCGGATTCTCGAAGTGGGAATGTTTACAGGGTATTCAGCCTTGGCAATGGCAGAAGCATTACCCAGTGATGGACAAATCATAGCTTGCGAAGTAGATTCTTATGTTGCCCAATTTGCTCAAGCTTGCTTTGATGCATCTCCCGATGGCAAAAAAATCATCGTCGAAGTAGCACCTGCTTTAGATACACTCCACAAACTCGCAGCGAGAAAAGAATCATTTGATTTAATCTTCATCGATGCCGATAAAAAGGAGTATGTACAGTACTTCCAGACAATTTTGGAGAGTAACTTATTAGCTCCCGATGGGTTAATCTGCGTGGACAATACTTTGTTGCAAGGACAAGTTTACCTACCACCAGCACAACGCACTGCCAATGGTGAAGCGATCGCGCAGTTTAACTCTGTTGTTGCCGCAGATCCGCGTGTAGAGCAAGTTTTGCTACCTATACGCGATGGCGTGACTTTAATTAGACGCATTGCCTAACGAAGTAGAGACGTTGCATTGCAACGTCTCTAAAATCAACATCAAGGAAAGACTTATGGCACAATCAATTTCTTTATCTCTGCCTGAATCTACAACACCTTCAACGAGTGTCGGCGTAAAGATAGCGGCTCTATTCAAGACTCTCGGGACTCTGACATTATTACTCATAGCCTTGCCGTTTAATGCTTTGATAGTTTTGATAGCTTTGCTGTGGGGAATTGTGCGATCGCCCTTTACGAAAAAAGCTGTCGTCGCTGCCCACCCTCAAACTATCTTGGTAAGTGGAGCCAAGATGACCAAAGCCTTACAACTTGCTCGTTCCTTCCATGCAGCCGGACACAGAGTTATTTTGATTGAAGGTCACAAATATTGGTTGTCTGGGCATCGATTCTCCAAAGCTGTGAGTCGTTTTTATACAGTTCCCGCACCTCAAAAAGACCCAGAAGGCTATATCCAAGCGCTAGTAGAAATCGTCAAGAAAGAAAAGGTTGACATTTATGTACCTGTATGCAGTCCTATAGCTAGTTACTACGACTCTTTAGCCAAGCCTGCGCTATCAGAGTACTGCGAAGTTTTCCACTTTGATGCAGATATCACCAAGATGTTAGATGATAAATTTGCCTTTACCGATAAAGCGCGATCGCTTGGTTTATCTGTCCCCAAATCTTTTAAAATTACCGAGCCTCAACAAGTCATTAATTTTGATTTTAGTCAAGAAACCCGCAAATATATACTTAAAAGTATTGCTTACGACTCCGTGCGCCGCTTAGATTTAACTAAACTACCCTGCGATACACCAGAAGAAACAGCCGCCTTTGTCAAAAGTTTACCCATCAGTCCAGAAAATCCTTGGATTATGCAAGAATTTATTCCTGGTAAGGAGTTCTGTACACATAGTACAGTCCGAGATGGGGAATTAAGATTGCATTGCTGTTGTCACTCTTCTGCTTTTCAAATCAACTATGAAAATGTCGAAAATCCTCAAATCCGTGAATGGGTGCAACAGTTCGTCAAAAGTTTGCGACTGACTGGGCAAGTTTCTTTCGACTTTATCCAAGCCGCAGACGGTACAGTTTACGCCATTGAATGCAACCCCCGGACTCACTCGGCAATCACAATGTTTTACAATCATCCTGGTGTTGCAGAGGCCTATTTTGGTAAAACTCCCCTAGCTGCACCTTTAGAACCTCTAGCCAGTAGCAAGCCGACTTACTGGACATATCACGAAATCTGGCGATTTACTGGTATCCGTTCCTGGAAACAATTGCAAACACGGGTGAATATCCTAGTCAGGGGAACTGATGCGATTTTACGCCTTGATGACCCTGTACCATTTTTGACTTTGCATCATTGGCAGATTCCCTTACTTTTGCTCAAGAATCTGCAACAACTCAAAGGCTGGGTAAAAATAGACTTCAACATTGGCAAACTGGTGGAATTAGGCGGCGACTAAAAAGCAAAAATTATACATATTTAAAAAATAGAATCATGTCAGTACTGCGTATTCTGCATTTAGTTGGCTCTGCCCAAAATGATTTTTACTGTGATTTGTCACGCCTTTATGCTCAAGATTGTCTAACAGCAACAACAGAGCGATCGCGCTATGATTTTCTGATTGCATACATCACACCTGATCGCCAATGGCGATTTCCTGCTTCTTTGAGCAAAGAAGATATTGCTGCCGCCAAACCAATGACTCTGGGTGAAGCTATAGAGTTGATTACAGCGCAAAACATTGATCTGGTGTTACCACAAATGTTTTGTATTCCCGGAATGACTCACTACCGGGCTTTATTCGATTTGCTGAAGATACCTTACATCGGCAATACTCCAGATATTATGGCAATAACAGCCCACAAAGCCAGAACCAAAGCTATTGTTGCCGCCGCAGGGGTGAAAGTACCTCATGGAGAACTGCTGCGCCCAGGAGACATTCCGACAATTCCACCTCCTGCGATCGTTAAACCTGCAAGTGCCGATAATTCTTTAGGGGTAGTTTTAGTTAAAGATGTGAGTGAATATGACGCTGCCTTAAAGAAAGCATTTGCATATGCTTCCGAGGTAATTGTAGAAGCATTCATCGAACTCGGCCGAGAAGTTAGATGCGGCATCATAGTTAAAGATGGGCAGTTAGTAGGTTTACCCCTGGAAGAGTATTTGGTAGACCCCCACGAAAAACCTATTCGCAGCTATGCTGATAAACTCCAGCAAACAGAGGATGGTAACTTAGGTTTTGCTGCTAAAGATAATAAAAAATCCTGGATTGTAGATCCCAGCGATCGCATCACCCAAAAGGTTCAGCAGGAGGCGAAGAAGTGTCATCAGGCTTTAGGTTGTCGGCACTACAGTTTGTTTGATTTCCGCATAGATCCAAAGGGAGAACCTTGGTTTTTAGAAGCTGGCTTGTATTGTTCTTTTGCCCCTAAAAGTGTGATTTCCTCTATGGCAAAAACAGCGGGAATCCCTTTAAATGAGTTATTAATGACGGCGATCAATGAAACTTTGGGTAATAGCGACAATGGCTTTTTCTCCTAGACAGGTTTGAGTATGGGGAAGATTATTTGGAACCAGATTTACAATAATCAAAAACCTGATATTTTTGGTTAATACTCCCACTACCCCGTCCGTCGTCTAAAAATTCTTGAACTTGTGTACGGTAAACGGGAGTACCACCTTGTTCTTTACAAGCTGTGATGAGAGCGTTCTTTCGGTAACCACCGTACACAAATAAAACGATGATCAAAGCAAAAATAAGCAGGAGCGTCAGGATCACCCTATTTGCTGATGATTGCAGCAGACTATGCTTCATGATCTTTCTCAACAATGAAGAAAGAGGATTTGCCATATTACCTTCTTTAAGCGAACACGATATTAGTGATCTACCAAAAGTCTATCCTCAGTTCTGTTCGACTTTTGAGAACTTTCCTTAATTATTCGCTGTAACACTTGCTTGAGAACAGTGCTATGGAAAAATACACTGGGGGGTTTGAGTAAATGCATCACCTCTAAGAACAGCTTATGCATCTCGGCGCTTTCTGCCGCTTGCAGTAATACTTGATTTAGATACATCTGCATAAATTGTGTCATTAAACTGGGTCGTCCACCCACAGTAGTAGCAAACCGAAAATCTTCGCTAGTCGCCATCATCCAAGGAACTGCAATTATTTTGCTCAGTTGTTTTTGAAAGTTTTGAGATAGACCGACTAAATTTTCGTGAGCATGGCGAGATAATTGCTGACTCAAACACTCGTCTAACAATAATGCAGCATTAGCCGCAGTAGTCATACCTTGTCCATAGACAGGATTGAAAGCACACACTGCATCACCTAGTAGCATAAACCCTGAGGGCAATCTCGACAGTTTTTCATAGTGTCGCCATCTATTTGCCGTGCGATGATAGGCAGTTAAAGGGGAAATGGGCTGAGCATCTTTGATAGTTTCATAGATAATCGGATTGCGTAAGCTCCGAGCAAAGTTTAAAAATCCAGCTTCGTCAGTAGGCGGATAATCTCGACCAACGCCAAGCAGTGTGACTATCCAACGATTTCCCTCGATCGCAGTTAATACACCACCACGTGTGTCTGGTGCTTTAGCTGTTACCAATACACCCAACCAATCAGCTGAAAAGTTTTCTGGAAGTTGATACAAGCGGCTAGTATAGCCCAAAAAGGAATTAACCACAGTTTCTTGCGGTGGTTTATAACCCATTGCTTCTAACCACTGAGGCGCACAAGAATTACGTCCGCTAGCATCTACTACTAAATCAGCAGTGAAATCTGTTTGTCTGGGGTAAGTGTCTTGCTTGCTATCAAGTTTTTGGCGTACTCGTACACCCGTAACTTATATCTTGCACCTGGAAATTTGAATGTCAATTCCATGACTAAGTGCCAAGTCTCTCAGACGTTCAATGTCTTGTAAAAGAAGTAACAGTACTAATTGTGGAAAGATAATTTGGAATGCAATTTCTGCGGCTTGTCCCCAATCGGGTAAATTTGTAGATGCAATCGTTGTAGATAAGTAAGCCCAATGGGCTAAGATGTAGGCGATCAAAGACAGTATCAACCAACGGTAAACACCTAAGAGTGTTCCCTGTCCAAAACGGTGTAAACCGAAACGGTGTTTGGCAGTTTTAAACCAACCCTCTATCTGCCATCGTCGTTTACCCCACCAAGAAATGGTGCTGGGTTTGAGAGCTTTAGTAGACAAGACAAAGCGTTTTTCATACTTGCCATCATCACGCTTGAAATAGTACCAAGATACATAAACAGGAAACTTTAAACCTCGAAGACGCAGGAGTTGTCCGCGTTTATGTAGTTGAGAAACGCTGTATCCCGAAGTTAATTTACGAGTACAAGCGATACCAGCAATGACGTGATATTTGAGCTTTCGCACACCATGTAGAA
>NZ_JACJPX010000022.1 GCF_014696315.1 Calothrix membranacea FACHB-236 | reverse complement strand
ATTTGCTTCGATGTGATCCAGTACGGAACTCATAATTCTGGTGTAAAAAAACATCTATTATATTCTTTTAGCACATAACATTACTATTTCGGAGATGTCTACAGAGAACATACCTTCCTCAATCATTAGTGTTCAGAACAATACCTAGTGGGGAATATTAAATGCATATAAGCGGAGATTGAAAAATGCGAGCGATGTTTACGAGCTTAGGTTTGGTTAATCGCCTATTTACAATAAGTGCCATATTGCTGCCATTAGGAATTATTTTTTTAGGAAACAATTTTGCTAATGCTCAGGTAGCTTCTGATGTTACTACTAATACAATTGTCAATCAAAGTGGCAATGATTTTACTATCATAAATGGTATTGAAAAAGGTAATAATTTATTTCATAGTTTTAGTAATTTCTCACTCCCCACAGGTGGTTCAGCGACTTTTGATTTAACTAATACGCCCAATATTACTAATATATTTAGTCGAGTTACTGGTGGTAATGTTTCTAATATTGATGGGTTAATTCAAACTCTTAATAGCAATAACCCCGTCAGTTTATTTTTGATGAATCCCAATGGTATTGTATTCGGGCCAAATGCCAGCCTGAACATTGGTGGTTCTTTTGTGGGGACAACGGCGAGTAGTATTAAGTTTGCTGATGGAGTAGAATTTAGTGCAACTCACTCTGCTGCACCGCCATTATTGACTATGAGTGTACCCGTGGGGTTGCAAATGGGAAGTAATGCGGGAGCAATTCAAGTTCAAGGATCGCCAGTTCAAGTGCAAAGGCATCCAGAGTTCGGGTTCGGTTTGTTCTTTCTTAGATTACCAACATTATCAGTGATTCCCAATCAGACTCTAGCACTTGTGGGTGGTCAGATTGATATTGATAGTGCCAGTATTTCTGCTCCTGATGGACATATCGAATTATGGGCACTGCAAAATGGAGAAATTGCCCTAGATAAGGGAACCGGATGGCAACTCACTTCTAAACCAAATACTGTCAACGGGGGTACAATTACACTGCAACAAACTTCCTTCGTCACTGCGGATGGTAGCAACGGTGGCGCAATCAATATTTGGGGACGGGGATTAAGCTTACAGGATGGCTCGAACATTGGTGCAACAACCTTTGCTGGACAAGGACAAGGTATTACCGTCCACACTACAGAATTTATCGATCTTTTAGGAACCACCGATCTTGTTAACCAACCTCTCTTCGCTGGGATCAGCACTTCTGTAGGCAATTCATTAGGATTACTTGTACTTCCAGGGCCACCAGCAACAGGACAGGCAGGAAATATAACCATCGAAACTGGACATTTAAAAATGGCTAATGGAGCTTGGCTTGTGTCCAGTACTTCTGGTGATAACTCTAGAACTGGAGATATCACCATTCGCGCTACCGATGTGGATCTATTGGGATATGAAACTTTATCTGGATCTTCTGCAACTTCAATTGCTAATTTAATTCTCTCTGGAAGCAATAATCAGAGTGGACAAGTTACTGTTGATGCTCAAAGGGTTCACCTATTCAATGGTGGTCGTATTAGTAGCAGCGTGTTGGGAGGGAATGGTACAGGAGGAGAAGTCTCCATTAGAGCTACCGAGAGTTTAGAAATTCAAGGAGCTAACCCTGTTGGTATATTTAGTGCAGTTCTCGCTTCGCTGGAATCTGGTACAACAGGACAAGGAGGACGCATTTCTATCAATACAGGGAATCTAGTATTGTCAAATGGTGGGGGAATTACCAGTGAGGTAGTAGGTTCTCAAGTACCTTTCTTTGGCTTTTTTATACCAGGAGCAAATGGTACGGCAGGAGATATTGATATTCGAGCTAAAGATGTACAAGTCAGCGAGCCGATGATTGATGGATATAGCCAAACTATCACAGGTATCAAAGCTTCTCTGGGTAATGGTTCTGTGGGTTCAGGTGGCAACATTAACCTGACAGCCGACAACTTGCGTGTGTTCAACGGTGGACAAATTACTTCTTCTAGTTTGGGTCAGGGAAATGCTGGTAGTGTTAACCTGCAAGTGAAAAATATTGACGTACAAGGAACTTCCCCAAACTTAATTAATGGTAGCTATCTCAACAGTGCGATCGCAGCTTCTTCTGATACTAGCTTTGCTGCGGGGTCTATAAATATCACATCAGATGCAGTGCGTGTCAGAGATAATGCGGAAATCACTGTGAGTAATACAAGCAGTGGCGATGCAGGCAACCTCAATATTACTGCTAATAACATCTTCCTCGACAATGGTGCAAATCTGCGTTCTGAGATAAATGGTGGTGGTCAAGGTGATATCCACCTCAATGCTAATGATGTACTGCTATTACGGCATGGTAGCAGCATCATTACTAATGCCCTTGCGACTTCCACAGGCGGCAATATTAATATCAATGCGGGGTCGATTGTCGCTGTCCCAAAAGAAAACAGCGATATTTCGGCTAATGCTGTACTAGGAAGCGGTGGTAATATCCAAATCACCACTCAAGGTATCTTTGGATTGCAATTTCAAAATCAACTTACACCTCATAGTGACATTACTGCTAGTTCGCAATTTGGCCTAAGTGGCAATGTGGAAGTGAATACTGTTGGTGTTGATCCCAACTCTGGTTTAGTGGAATTACCAGCAAATGTAACCGATCCATCACAGCAAATAGCCAGTGGTTGTTCTGCAAATCAAGGCAGTAGTTTTGTAGCTACAGGAAGAGGTGGAATCCCACAAAATCCGATGCAAGAAGTGAGGAGCGATCGCACTTGGTCTGATATCCGTGACATCTCTGCATTCCACAAAACACAACAAGTCCAAGTGCAAACGCCCTTATCCTCAGAAGTTCTTGTGCAAGCTACTTCTTGGCATCGTAACACCCAAGGCAAAATCGAGTTATTTGCAGCTAAATCACCTATAAGTGTGCAGCCACCATTAACTTGTGCTGTTCTTCCTCAAACTGAACTATAACCAGTGAAAATGTTAAAAATCATACCACAAAGGGAACAATACATAGGGGTATAAAATTAGGGATGGGTTGATGAAAGTAACTTTTACGGTCTTTGGTGCAATCGGCGGAATTGTCATAAGCTTTGTTGGCAGCAGTTGTATTAACGCTCAAGTGATTCCCGATAGTTCTCTTGGTACAGATGTCTCCCAAAGTTTAGCTCATTTCACTATCACTAATGGCCACCGTGTCGGCAATAACCTGTTTCACAGTTTTCAGCAATTCTCAATTCCCACCAATGGCTCTGCTTTCTTCGACAATGCTTTAGATATCCAAAATATTTTTAGTCGTGTGACTGGCAGTAGTATTTCTCACATTGATGGTTTAATTCAAGCTAATGGTAGTGCCAATTTATTTTTGCTCAATCCCAATGGAATTATCTTTGGCTCTAATGCCAGGTTAAATATTGGTGGGTCGTTTGTAGGAACAACAGCCAATAGTATTAAATTTGCTGATGGGACAGAATTTAGTGGAGTCAAAACTAATGTAACTCCTCTGCTGACTATGAGTGTACCAATTGGGTTACAGTTTGGTGGTAATCCGGGAACAATTTCTGTTGAGGGAACAGGGAACAATCAGATATTAAATGGCACATCTCCTATTTCGGGATTAACCAGTGCCAATGGGTTACAGGTGCGATCTGGAAAAACACTAGCTTTGGTGGGTGGAAATCTTGTCCTCAATGGTAGTTTTCTGGCCGCACCAGGAGGACGCATTGAGTTAGGAAGCATTACTCAAGGCGATATCGACATCAATTTAACTCCTCAAGCCTTAACCCTGAATTATCCTGACGAAAACTATAGCTTTGGTGATATTCATATGAGCCACCGTGCTTTAACCTCTGCACGTGGAAATACTCCAGGATCAATTCAAGTCCAGGGAAAACAGATCAACCTTGAAGATGGTGCTTTACTAGTAGTACAAAATCTAGGTAGCCAAACTGCGGGTGATATTACTATAAATGCCACTGAATCGCTGCAAGTAATGGGGATGTCTCCAGACTTTAAAACTTCCAGTGGAATCGTCAATGAGACTCTACAAGCAGGTGCAGCCGGAAATATTGTCATTACTACCCCAAAACTCAACATTGATCGAGGTGCGCTCGTTCTGAATCGTACTTATAGTTCAGCACCTAGTGGTGATGTTGTAGTCAAAGCTAGTGAAGTATCAGTGGGTGGTATTCAACCGGGGAATCCTTCTATTGCTCCGATATTTGGTGTGCTGATGGCTGCAACTTATGGTAAAGGTCAAGGTGGAGATTTATTACTCTCTACTGATCGCCTGAGAATTTTCGGTGGTGGTAATGTCGGTACTAGAAGCTTCTCTAGTGGCAATGGTGGCAATGTCAAAATCAGTGCTGATACTGTTGAGGTATCAAGTTTGAATACCCTCCCAGGGTCTTATTTAATTAGTCTCTTATCAGCAAATACGTTTGGTGCGGGGAATGCCGGCAATCTTCAGCTTGATACCCGCAAATTGTCTATTCAAGACGGGGGTTTAGTTTCAGTTTCGACTGTGAGTTTTGGGAACGCTGGCAATCTGACAATTAATGCTACGGAGTCAATCGACGTAAATGGCATGAAAGACCCAGAAAATCCCAGCTATATAGGAGCGATCGCTCGTTTATTTTTTGTAGGAAATAGCGGTAACAGTAACTCTACTGCCAAAGCTGGTAATGTCACCATCAATACTCCTAAATTAACAGTTCGCAACCAAGGAAAAGTTTTTACCCAAAACCAAGTTCTAGGTGATGCCGGCACTTTAACAATTAACGCAGATACCTTATATCTTGACAACAATAGCAGCCTTGCAGCATCTACAAAAGTCGGTGAAGGGGGTAATATCAGCCTGCAACTGCGTGAAAGCTTGCTGATGCGTCGCGGCAGTTTCATTAATGCCGAAGCTGGTGGTAAAGGCAATGGTGGCGATATCATCATTAATTCACCCATCATCTTTGGTTTAGAAAACAGCGATATTATTGCTAATGCCGTCAATGGCAAAGGTGGAAACATTGAAATTACCACTCAGGGTATTTTTGGTCTAGAATATCGTTCTCAACTCACTTCAGAAAATGACATCACAGCTAGTTCCCAATTTGGGATAAACGGTACAGTACAGGTTCACACTATCGGTGTAGATCCCAATTCTGGTTTAGTAGAATTACCAGCCAATGTTACTGATTCATCCCAACAAATTGCTACAGGCTGTGCTGATACGAGTGGTAGTAGTTTTATCGCTACAGGAAGAGGTGGAATCCCACATAATCCGATGCAAGAAGTGATGAGCGATCGCACTTGGTCTGATACTCGTGATATCTCTGCATTCCGCCAAACTCAGGCAGTGCAAGCACAAATTCCTAAATCGCCACAACTTCTTGTCCAAGCTACTTCTTGGCATCGTAACGCCCAAGGCAAAATTGAATTAATTGCAGCTAAATCTCCTGTGAATTTGCAATCATCGCTAACTTGTACTGCTTTTCATAAAAGCTAAAAAGAACTTATCATAACATTACAAAATTCCTCAACTGGCAGCATTTTGGTTGGGAAAAATATGTGCAGGCTAGAAAATTAGAGATGAGTTGATGAAATTAAATTTTGCTGGTTTAGCCTTAATTGGCACAATCTTTATATCTGCTATTGATAACAGTAGTGTTCACGGTCAAGTTATTCCTGATCACACTCTCAACACTACTGTGACTGGTAATAATGATTTCACCATCACCAATGGTAGACGTGTAGGTAATAATTTATTTCATAGCTTCAGCCAGTTTTCTATTCCCACTAATGGTTCTGTATTCTTCAACAATGCTGCCAATATCGAAAATATTTTTAGTCGTGTGACTGGTGGTAATATTTCCAATATTGATGGCTTAATTAAAGCCAATGGTAGCGCCAATCTATTCTTGCTCAATCCCAGTGGTATTATTTTTGGCCCCAATGCCAGATTGAACATTGGTGGTTCCTTTATTGGTACTACCGCCGAAAGTATTAAATTTGCAGATGGATTTATTTTTAGTGCTACAAATCCACTGGATTCATCTTTACTTACCTTGAGCGTGCCAATTGGCTTGCAAATGGGCAGCAATCCCAGTTCAATTAACATTTATGGGTCAAAATTAGCAATTCCAGCGAGGAATACATTTGCACTTGTAGGAAATAACTTAACTTTTGACCAGAGTACAATTACTGCTACCGATGGCAGAGTTGAATTAGGGAGCGTTGTAGCAAATAATATTGTGGGACTATCTGCAAACACTGCTGGATTCAGCTTAGATTTCAATACTGTGACTCAGTTCCAAAATATAACCTTGAGTAACGCAGCCAAGATTGATACCAGTGGAAACCAAGGTGGTGCGATCGCTCTCCAAGGGCAAAAAATTACCCTATCTGGCTCTTCAACTATCACTTCCCACACTTTAGGCACAGGCTCAGGACAAGGTATTCTCGTCCAAGCATCCGATTCTCTGGAACTAATTGGTCAGCCAGCCCTTTCTAACACAGCGATTGCCGCTTACTCCCAACCAACAGCTAGGGGAGGAGGTGGTGATGTGACAATTGAAACACCCATTCTCAATGTTTTAAATGGCGCACAAATTAACACCCGTGCTTATGGAATTGGAGATTCGGGCAATATTACAGTTAAGGCTACAACTGTCAATGTGATTGGGGAAGCAATTTATACCCCTACAAAACAGCGATTTAGTGTGAGTACCATAGCATCTAATACGATGAATGGTTCCCAAGGTCGGGGTGGTAATGTCACGATCAATGCTAGACAAGTCAACATTCGGGACGGGGCGGAATTGCGCTCTACCGCCAGAGGAACTGGTGATGGTGGGAATATTGTAGTCACAGCAAAGAACTTAAGTGTGACAGGTGAAACTGCAACAGATGAACCTGCATTTTTGACAGGAATGAGTACCAGCATCCGTGAATATGCCACAGGCAGGGGTGGAGATATCATTCTCAACGTCGGTAAACTAGAGGTATTGAATGGCCCAGGTATTCGCACTGGTACTTATGGTGAAGGTACATCGGGTGACATTATTGTTAATGCTGATGAGGTAACTTTGAGTGGCAGTTCCTCAACTGGAGTTGCAACCAGATTTTTTGCATCAACAAACGGTAACTACGATTTCTCTACTGAAAAACTGATTAGTTTAGGTAAGGGACAAGGTGGCAATATTACTTTTAATGTTGGTAAGCTCAACTTAGTTGATGGAGGACGAATTTCCACCTCAACTGAGACCTATGGTCAAGCTGGAAACATTGCCATTCAAGCCAATTCCATCAATCTTGCAGGTGTCAGTCAAGTACCGAGTGGGCAACTGCTTTACTCTCTGGATGCTACTGGCCCAAGTGGGTTGTATGCCTCTTCTACAGGCCCTGGTACTGCGGGTTCTGTACATCTGACAACAGAGAATCTGAGTATTAGCGATCGCGCCGAAATTGTAGTTAGCGGCAAAGGCACAGGAAATGCCGGGAATATGCTCATTCAGGCTAATTATCTAAATTTGGATCAAGCTAGCAAACTTCGTTCTGAAGCCAATGCAGGCGAAGGAGGTAATATTGACCTAAAACTGCGTGATATCTTACTGATGCGTAATGGCAGTTTCATCAGTGCAGAGGCAGGTGGTAATGGTGGAAATATTACGATTAACTCCCCCAATATTGTCGGTTTAGAAAACAGTGACATTATTGCTAATGCAGTCCAAGGAAGGGGCGGTAATATTCACATTGCAACTCAGGGAATCATTGGATTAAAGTATGACAATCTTCTCAATCCTAGAGAAGTTTTGACCAATGATATTACTGCTAGTTCCCAATTTAATGTCAACGGTACTGTGCAAATCAATAATATTGGTATTGACCCCAATTCTGGTTTAATTGAATTGCCGACAAATATTACTGACTCATCACAGCAAATTGCTAGTGGCTGTTCTGCAAATCAAGGCAGTAGCTTTGTTGCTACGGGAAGAGGGGGAATACCGCAAAATCCCATGCAAGAAGTGAGGAGCGATCGCACTTGGTCTGATAGCCGTGACATCTCTGCATTCAGACAAACACAACCAGTACAAGCCCAAATACTGCAACCTCCCAAGGCTCTTGTACAAGCTACATCTTGGCATCGTCGTGCTGATGGCAAAATTGAAATAGTTGCGGCGCGCACTGCTAATGTACAACCATCTTTAACCTGTGCTGCTGTTCGGGATGGTCAAATTCCTAACTTTTAGGAATTTTTCCCAAAGATATTAACATCGCCTTAAATAATAACTAGGAGACACTTATTTATTAAGTTATAAATGTTACTACTACAGAGATGCTGGGAATGCTAATACTGTGCATTTCAAAAAGTATTTTCTGCATGAGAGTAATTGACAAATCAACAAACCAAAAAATTAACGCTTTAAAAGCAATATTATCCACTTGCTTATGCAATGTGGTTTTAGTCTTACCTGCTATGGCTCAGGTAACATCTGATGGTAGTACTAACACTATTGTTAACTCTAATAACAATAATTTTATTATTCTCAATGGACTAGACAAAGGTAATAATTTATTTCACAGCTTTAGTAATTTCTCGGTGCCTACAGGTGGTTCAGCAACTTTTGATTTAGTGAATACACCAAATACTACAAACATATTTAGTCGAGTTACAGGTAGTAATATTACTAGTATTGATGGGTTAATTAGCACAGTTCATGGCAATAACTCAGTTAATTTATTTTTAATGAATCCCAATGGTATTTTATTTGGGTCAAATGCCAGATTAAATATTAGCGGCTCATTTTTAGGGACAACGGCGAATAGTATTAAGTTTGCAGATGGTACAGAATTTAGCGCTGTGAATTTAACTGAGAAGCCATTATTAACCATGAATGTACCAATAGGCTTGCAGTTTGGTCAAAACTCAGGAAAAATTGCTTTACAAGGAACTGGACATCATCTCACCTCTCAAAATCCGCTGATTACTCCTTATATCCCGACAGTATTGGAGGGTAATTTAGCTGTGACATCGGGACAAACATTAGCACTTTTGGGTTCTTCTATTGACCTTAATGGTGGGATTTTGGTTGCTCCCCAGGGACGAGTTGAACTCGGTAGTGTAACTGAAGGTGAAGTTATACTCAATAGAGTCAGTCAAGGGTTAAAGCTGGATTATCAAAACATTTCTACATTTGGTGATATTAATCTTGCAGGGCGATCGCTTGTGAATGTTAATGGTATAAATGCGGGTTCTATTCAAGTACAAGGTCGCAAAGTTAGCCTTACAGATGGCTCTGTATTATGGGTGCAAAACCGAGGAATTCAAAAGGCTGGAGATATCCATGTTTTCGCCTCTGATACTCTAAAATTGTCTGGTGCAACTACTGATCTGAAAATTCGTACCAGTATAATCAACGAGACCGTCAGCAGTGGTATGAGTGGTAATATTAGCGTTATTACACCAAATTTAAGCGTTAACAACGGTGCAGTAGTTAGTAACCGTAATTATAAATCTACCGATAGTGGTGATATCAGCATTACAACCTCTAATTTGAATGTCAATGGTTACATTTCTACCGACCCTTCAGTCTACGCAGCAATCGGAACACTCACATCCTCTACAGGAAAAGCTGGTGATGTGAATGTCACAACACAGAATTTATCTGTGTTCGACGGTGCTTATCTCGGCTCCACAACCTTTGGACTGGGTACGAGTGGTACAGTTACAATTGATGCCGATAGCGTGAATGTCATTGGTGCAACTCCCATAAGTATTGCTAGCGTCATTGCTAATACGACTATTGGTAATGGTGGTAATGCTGGGAAACTGAGACTGAATACTCGCACACTTACAATCAAGGAAAGTGGTAGTGTAACAACTGCGAGTCTTGGGGTAGGTAATGCCGGTGATTTGACTGTGAATGCGACGGAATCGATTAATTTAAGTGGTCGATCGCCAAGTATCACCTATGGTAGTAATATTTCTTCAACTGTTAGCTTTTTGAGCGCTGATTACTATACCCAATTATTAAATTTGAGCGAAATTCCCAGAGGTTCTTCGGGACAGGTGACTGTTAATACTCCTATCCTCAAAATTAGCGATGAAGCCAGAATTAATACTGGTAACTATGGGATTGGGAATGCAGGCGCACTGAACATCAATGCGGAAATGGTGGAGTTAAATAAGGGCTTTTTAGCGAGTTTTACAGCTTCAGGGCAAGGTGGTGAGATGAATATCCACACAAACGCGCTCATTCTTCGAGATCAGAGTTTGATTATAGGAACTGCTTTAGGTTCAGGAGATGGCGGCAATATTATGATTAATTCGCCAGTTATTGTCGGATTCAACAACAGTGACATTATGGCTAACGCAGTTACAGGTCATGGTGGTAACATTCAAATCACAACTCAAGGTATCTTTGGACTGAAGTTTAGCCCCCAACTGACTCCAGAAAATGACATTACAGCCAGTTCTCAATTTGGTGTTAACGGTACAGTACAAATCAATAATGTTGGTATTGACCCCAACTCTGGTTTAGTCGAACTACCAGCAAATGTTACCGATCCATCACAGCAAATAGCTACAGGTTGTTCAGCAAATACAGGTAGTAGTTTTGTCGCTATAGGAAGGGGTGGTATACCACAAAATCCTATGCAAGAAGTGAGGCGCGATCGCACTTGGTCTGATAGCCGTGATATCTCTGCATTCCGTAAAACAGCGCCAGTACAAGCACAAATCCCCCAATCTCCAGAGGTTCTTGTCCAAGCCACTGCTTGGCGACGTAATACCCAAGGGAAAATTGAGTTAGTTGCAGATAAATTTTCTGTTCAAATGCAACCAACATTAACCTGTGCTGCGGTTCCCAGATAATATATAAGAGTCATCAACGACAATAACAATTGCCACTTGACTATGCCTGCCCAGGCTTTTTATCATGATACCGTCGTTCAAGCTCTAATAAATGATGGCTGGGAGATTACCGATGACCCCTTGCTTTTATCTTATGGTGGTAGAGACCTTTATGTTGATTTAGCGGCAGAAAGAACAACAATAGCAGCTCAAAAAGATCATTTTAAAATAGCAGTTGAAATTAAAAGTTTTTTGAAACCTTCGCCAGTTCGGGATTTAGAAGAAGCTGCTGGGCAATATGGTATTTATCAAAGCATTCTAGCAGAAATAGCATCGGAACGAATACTTTACCTAGCTGTTCCCCAGCGTTCCTACGAAAGTATTTTTACAGAAAAATTAGGGCAATTAATCCTCAAGCGCTTAGAAATTAAACTTTTAGTATTTGATGAGCAACAAAGGAGTATTGTGCAATGGATACCTTAAACCGCTATCGTCAAATAGTACGGGACTTAATCTATGAATATGCCAAATATAAACCATCTCACGGTCAAATAGAAACTGAGGCAATTGTTAACCCAGAAACAGACCATTATGAAGTGATGCACGTAGGTTGGGATGGGCAACGTCGGGTACATGGTTGTGTTGTACATATCGATATTATTCAAGGGAAAATATGGATTCAACACGATGGTACAAATCGTCCGGTTGCTGAGGAATTGTTAGAAGCTGGGGTTCCCAAAGAGGATATTATTTTGGGTTTTCATCCACCTCAAATACGTCAATATACTGATTATGGTGTAGCTTAATATATATTTAATTATGTCAGTGGGAAAAAACAAAACTAAGTTAAGAAAGGTAAACAAAGCTATAATCCTCTCAATACTGCTCGGTTAAGGATTTTCAACTCGGAATTTAGTTTGGGGAAAAGGTGTACCCCTGCGGGGAAGCAAGCTACGCGTAGCGTCTCCGCAGGAGAAAGGGTAAGGGTTAAAGGTTTTTTCTTGCCCCTTTTCCCCTTAACCGACAAGTATTGATAATCCTCTTCCCTCCTGCCCAGTCGCCGAGAGGAGCCGAGGTGCTTGCCTTACCCTAGTGATACAGAGTTAATTTAGCAGCCAAAATAACCAGCGATCGCTCTTCTCCTTTCGTACTGCAAATAATTCCACGAATTTTAATGTTCAGCAGTATTGTATTTGGGGAATATTAACTTATCCATGTATAAAAGGAGACGGAAAATTGCGATCGCTTTTTGTTGGCTTAGGTTTGCATAATCGCATATTGGCAAGTTTCATTCTGCTGCCATTAGCAATCATCTTTATAAGTGATAGATTTGCGAATGCTCAGGTGACTGCAGATGGTACTACCAATACCATTGTCAATCCAAATGGTAATGATTTCACTATTATTAATGGTAACGAAAAAGGTAATAATTTATTTCATAGCTTTAGTAATTTTTCTCTAACTACAGGTACTTCCGCAACTTTTGATTTAGTAAATACACCTAATATTACAACTATATTTAGTCGGGTAACTGGGGGAAATATTTCTCAGATTGACGGGGCGATTAGTACACTTCATAGTAATAACCCCGTAAGTTTATTTTTAATGAATCCTGCGGGAATTATCTTTGGTAAAGATGCCGCTTTGAATATTGGCGGTTCATTTATTGCTACAACAGCTAATAGTATTAAATTTGCTGATGGGGCTGAATTTAGCGCCGTGAATCCCCAAGCTACACCATTATTCAGCATGAATGTTCCAATGGGGCTGCAAATGGGTAAACAGCCTGCATCTATACAAGTTCAAGGTAGCGGACATAGCATAGGTATTAATAATGTTCTAGCTCCTGTAGTTCACAATCCTAGCTCAACAATGTTACAAGTACAGCCAGGAAAAACTCTAGCTTTGATAGGTGGAAATTTGAGTTTGAATGGTGCAACTCTCATGGCTAAAACAGGGCATATAGAGTTAGGTAGTTTAGCAGATGCAGGTTTAGTTACTTTAGCGCCAACTACTCAGGGGTATACATTTGAGTATGGTAACGAACAAACTTTTAGAGATATTCAACTAATACAAAAGTCGCTATTAGAAGTTAGTGGAGTAAATGCAGGTTCAATTCAGCTGCAAGGACGCAAGATTGAATTTACTGAGGGTTCGCTATTGCTATCAACAAATCTGGGCAATCTTCCCAGTGGAAATATTAACTTACAAGCATCAGAAGCAATCAATTTTATTGGTACAACATCCGATGGCAAAATTCGGAGTTGGATTCGTAGTGAAGCTTTGGGAAAAGGTAATGGAGCCAATATCCAAATTATTACTCCCCGTTTAACACTCCAGCAAGGTGCAGGGATAAATAATATAACTTATGGAGTTGCTGATAGTGGCAACATTCAGATTCAAGCAGCAGATATAGAAATCTCAGGCTTTTCACCTCTCAATACTACTGGCGTTTCAAGCATTACCACTAGCACATATAGTACTGGGAAAGCTGGCGATATCTCTATTGATGGTGATACTTTATTCATATCTGATGGCAGCTCATTATCATCAGTAACTTTTGGTAAAGGTTCTAGTGGCGGGGTAAGAATTAGTAATCAAAATACCACAGTCATCGGAGAAAATCCTTTTGGAGTTTATAGCAATATTACTACTACTACGTTTGCCTTGGGAAATGCTAAAGATTTGACACTTAATACTGGCACCTTGCAAGTTCTCAATGGAGGTGCAATCGGTTCATCCGCATTTCTTGTGGGCAATGGGGGAAATGTAAATATCACTGCTAGCGAAGCGATCGCAATTAGTGGTAAAAGTCCTAACAATAACAGTAGTATTAACTCTGCTGTAAGTTTTGTAAGCCCACAGCTGCGTCTATTCTTGAGTTTGCCGAATATACTCACAGCCAATGCAGGTACACTCAGCATTACTACACCCAACCTGATGCTGACAGATGGTGGTACAGTGAGCGTGACTAGTCAAGGTACAGGCAATGGTGGCAATCTCAATATTACTGCAGATAACATTCAATTAAAAAATCACAGCTTAATTCAGGCGCAGACAGAATCTGGTAATGGTGGTGACATCAGCTTGCAAGTAGGCAAGTTTGTTCTCATGCGTGATCGCAGTAATATTACAGCCACAGCTGGTGGTTCCGGCAATGGAGGGAATATCAACATCAATGCACCTACTATTACTGCATGGGAAAATAGCGACATTATTGCCAATGCGGTGCTAGGAACTGGGGGAAATATCCAAATTGGCACTCAAGCTATTTTAGGATTAGAATTCCGTCCCCAACTCACCGATGATAGCGATATTACCGCCACCTCGCAATTCGGGGTTAGCGGTACAGTTGAAATTCACAACATCGGTATCGATCCCAACTCAGGCTTAGTGGAATTACCAGCTAATGTTACCGATCCGTCCCAGCAAATTGCTAGTGGTTGTTCTGATAATAGTGGCAGTAGTTTTATAGCTACAGGACGCGGTGGTGTACCGCAAAATCCCATGCAAGAAGTGAGGAGCGATCGCACTTGGTCTGATACCCGTGATATCTCTGCATATCGTCAAACCCAGCTAGTACAAGCACAAATACCTAAATCCCCAGAAAATCTTGTCCAAGCAACTTCTTGGCATCGTAATACCCAAGGAAAAATTGAGTTAGTTGCAGATAAATCTCCCACCCAAGTACAAAAAACATTAACCTGTGCTGCGATTCCTAAAAGTTAATTACAATCCCTAATAGGGTTACAAAAAATACTTTTCCGGGAAACCTATATACATAGGCAAAACCGGAGATTGGTTGATGAAAGTAACTTTTGCGGGGTTTGGTTTAATCAGTGGAATGATAGCATGTGCTGTTTGCAACAGTTCGGTTAACGCTCAAGTAATTTCTGACGGAACCCTCAAAACTACTGTTTCCCAAAGTGGTAATCATTTCACCATCACTAATGGCGATCGCGTTGGCAACAATTTATTTCATAGCTTCAGCCAATTTTCCATTCCTAGCCAAGGTTCGGCATTCTTCAACAATGCTTTAGATATCCAAAATATTTTTAGTCGTGTCACTGGTGGTAGTGTTTCCCATATTGATGGTTTAATTCAGGCAAATGGTAGCGCCAATTTATTTTTACTCAACCCAGCCGGAATTATTTTTGGCAAAAATGCCAGCTTGAATATTGGTGGTTCATTTATAGGAACGACAGCAAATAGTATTAAATTTGCGGATGGGACAGAGTTTAGTGCAACGAATCTCAGCGCGGCACCATTGCTGACCATGAGCGTACCTGTGGGACTACAACTAGGAGCTAATGCTGGAGCAATCGCAGTCCAAGGTTCCCCTGCCAACAATTTCCTGTTTCGGATACCGACATTGTCGATGGCACCAAATCAAACGCTGGCTCTGATTGGGGGACAAGTGGATATTAATAGTACCAACATTTCTGCGCCGGATGGTCATGTGGAACTGTGGGCCATGCAAAATGGCACGGTGAATATTCCCACCTCTGGTAATTGGCAATTGGCGAGTTCATCTCCATCACCAACCTGGGGAACTGTCACCCTGCAACAATCTTCCTATATCAACACCAGTGGGGCAACGGGAGGCGCGATCAACATCCGGGGGCGTGGGTTGACTGTGCAAGATGGCTCAAATATAGAATCCTCGACTGGGGCGAATGGGCAAGGACAGGGCATTAACGTCCAAACTACAGAATTTGTGGATTTGTTGGGTATCTCTAACCCCTCTAATTATATGAATCCAGGCTTAACAACCACTGTGACTGGCAATGGAGCAATTGCTGGGGATATCACGGTGGATACTCCACGATTGCTCCTTGCCAATGGAGCATGGATAAACTCCTTCAACTTTGGTGTTAACTTCTTGACTTTTGCTTCTGTTGACAATGCTAAAACAGGCAATATTACGATTCATGCTACCGATATAGATGTTAGTGGCTACGGCCCATTTTCAAACCCAGTCACAGGACTCCCTACTATCAGTGCTATTACAACGCTGGTTTCGGGTGGACAACAGAATAGCAGTGGCAAGATTACATTACAAGCTGATCGGGTACGCCTGTTGGATGGGGG
This sequence comes from Calothrix membranacea FACHB-236, assembly GCF_014696315.1. Taxonomy (GTDB): domain Bacteria; phylum Cyanobacteriota; class Cyanobacteriia; order Cyanobacteriales; family Nostocaceae; genus Aulosira; species Aulosira membranacea. The sequence goes on along the minus strand of NZ_JACJPX010000022.1, from coordinate 91,299 downwards.
ACGTGTCAGTACTAACCTATTCGGCTTTCCTAATCCCACAACAGGCAAAGCTGGGGATATTTCTATCACGGCAACTGAGCGTTTAGATATTCGAGGTACAACTCCTCTTGATGTTACGAGTGCTGTGCTTAGTGGGGTTTCGACGTTAGCAGAGGGACAAGGGGGCAATATTACGATTAACGCTGGGCAACTCGCTTTAGCTGGTGGTGGAACTATCTCCAGTGAGATCGCCGGAAGTCCAATCGCTGCCTTTGCGGGTAGAGGAACATCTGGGAATATCACGATTCAAGCCACTAATGTAGAAGTCAGTGATCCCGTGGTTGATCTTTTCAGCCAGGCCCCCAGTGGTATTACTGTAGCGGTAGGGCAAAATTCCACAGGTCAAGGGGGCAATATTAGCTTGACAGCAGATAGCTTGCGCGTCTTCAACGGTGGACAAATTACCTCCTCCACAGATGGCAATGGTGTGGCTGGTAATGTTAATTTGCAAGTCAACAATCTAACTGTAGAGGGTAATTCCCAACCCTTAACCAATGGTCGCATTCTCCCAAGTAGCATTACGGCGGCTTCTACTAGCACCTCTGATGCGGGTTCAGTTAATCTAGTGACAGATCAGCTCAATGTTCTTGATGATGGGCAAATTTCCGTCAGTAATACAGGTAGGGGTAATGCAGGTAACTTGATCGTTAATGCCAACCAGATCAAACTCAAACAAGGAGGCAATCTGCTTTCAGAAGTTTCCGCAGGCGATCGCGGTAATATTACTCTCAATACTGATGTTCTATTGATGCGTTATGGGAGTAAAATTAACACCAATGCCACAGGAACAGCTACAGGCGGCAATATCAGCATTAATGCACCGATTATTATTGGTTTAGAAAACAGCGATATTACTGCCAATGCCATTAAAGGGGCTGGTGGTAATATTGGTATTCAAACTCAGGGTTTATTTGGACTAGAATTCCACGACCAACTCACCCCGGAAAGTGACATTACAGCGAGTTCCGAATTTGGGGTTAGTGGCACAGTGCAAATTAATAACTTTGGTGTTGATCCAAATTCTGGTTTAGTTAAATTACCAGGGAATGTTACTGACCAGTCACAACAAATTGCTACAGGTTGTATAGATAACAGTGATAGTAGTTTTATCGCCACAGGTCGGGGTGGAACACCACAAAATCCGACGCAAGAAGTGAGGAGCGATCGCACTTGGTCTGATACCCGTAACATCTCTGCATTCCGCAACAAAAACTCAGTACAAGCTCAAATTCCCCAACCACCAAAGACTCTTGTGCAAGCTACATCTTGGCATCGTCGTGCTGATGGCAAAATTGAGCTAGTCGCGGCTCAAACTGCTAATGTACAACCATCTTTAACCTGTGCTGCGGTTTCTAGATAATATAATTAAGTATTTAATTAAAAATTCCTTGAACTCAAGGATAGCTCTATGTCCTATAGTGAGTTTAGTTTAGCTCAAGCCAAACAATCTTTTGGCTTAACTACAGTAGAGCAACGCGATATTTTTGCTGCTGCTGCGGAATTAAGCGCCAGTAATTTACTGATAGAAACTCTCAATTATAATTTGGCGATCGCTTTGGCTAGTAATAGTGAAAAAGCCCGCTCTGAATTAATAATTGCCCTGATTTTACTCAATTTGCGCCGACAGCTAAAAGAGCAAATTAGTATATTCTCTGGCATAGATTTTACCGTTGACAATAGCAAAGGATTAAATGGAACTTGTGATTTTATTATTACCAAGTCTCCAGAAATGTTGATTTTAACAGCACCAGTAATTACAGTTGTTAAAGCGAAGAAAGAGAATATCAATGCGAGTTTAGGTCAATGTGCAGCCGAAATGGTTGCAGCCCAAATTTTTAATCATCAGCAAGGGTCAACAGAAATAAAAACAATATATGGTGCAGTGACAACGGGTAGTATTTGGCAATTTATGAAGCTAGAAGAGCAGATATTAAGCATTGATTTGAGCGAGTATTATCTTAAAGATGTAAATAAAATTATTGGTATTTTAGCCACTGGTATTTTCCCCGAAATATGATTTTAATTCTCAAGTTGTGTACTTAATTGGATGGCAAACTGCTGTACTTTGTCCTTCAAATTGGTAAGCTGATACGCACCTAGTACCGCTGCGCGGAAGTCAAAAGTCAAAAGTCAAAAGGTTCATTTATCAAGGCTTTTAACAATTGTAAAGGGTAGTTTTATTTACGCCGCAGTGTACTAGATGAAATATTCTGGCGTTAGGACTGTTAATGCTCGTATAGGCGCGATTAATCGCGTCTGTAATTATCAAATTTCAAGGCTGGCTTGGATTTTGGGCTTTTGACAACCTGAGTGCAAAATATACAATTTAAATGCGTAATAGCTTATGAGTACATTTCATCTGAAAGCATAAAGGTGAAACCTGCTTTAGTTAAATGTTCACAGCTATGCCATTTCGGGAACCTTAAATATTAGGTATTAGATAGGGAACCGAGTGATGAAAGCACTCTCTGCTGGCTGGTGTTTGATTAATGGATTGCTGACAAGTGGAATAGTATTGTGGTGTGGTTTTGCCAACGCCCAAATCGCCTCAGATGGCACACTCAATACTACTGTTTCTCAAACAGATAATCATTTCACTATTACTAACGGTACTGTTGCCAACAATAACCTATTTCACAGTTTCCAGCAGTTTTCGGTGCCTACAAATGGTTCAGTTACTTTTGATTTGGGAAACACGCCCAATATTTCTACAATCTTTAACCGCGTTACTGGCGGTAATATCTCTAATATTGATGGCTTAATTCAAACGGCAAATAATAGCAACCCCGTCAGTCTTTTTTTAATCAATCCTAGCGGCATTATCTTTGGAGCTAATGCCCAACTCAACATTGGGGGTTCGTTTATTGCTACAACTGCCAATAGCATCAAATTTGGTGATGGTGTTGAGTTTAGCGCCATTAATCCCCAAACTACGCCACTATTGAGCATTAATGTTCCCATTGGGTTGCAAATGGGTAGCAATCCTGCATCAATCACCGTTCAAGGTACAGGACACTCTTTGAGCAGTCCCAGTGGACAGCCCCCTATCACTGTAATTCCCAGCGCTACAGAATTGCGGGTACAGCCAGGAAAAACCCTCGCTTTGGTGGGTGGAAATTTGAATTTGAATGGCGCAACTCTTACTGCCCAACAAGGACGAATAGAATTAGGCAGTGTGAGTGGTGCAGGACTAGTTAGCTTGACACCAATCGCACAGGGCTATACTTTGGGTTATGAAAATGGGCAAAGCTTTGGCGATATTCAGCTAGCACAAAAGTCACTATTAGATGTGAGTGGAGTTAATGCGGGTTCTGTACAGGTGCGAGGGCGAAATATTGAGTTTACTGATGGTTCGCTGGTACTGTCGCAAAATTTTGGTTATTTACCTGGCGGAGAAATTCACTTGCAAGCATCCAGCACCATCGATATGATTGGTGCAACTGATGCAGCCATTTGGAGTGGGATTCGCAGTGAAACTTTCGGTATCGGATCTGGCAGCAATGTCAGCGTGATTACTCCCAAGCTAACACTCCAGGAAGGCGCAGGGTTGAATACTACAACCTTGGGAACGGCTGTGAGTGGCAATATCCAGATTGAGGCAGCAGCAATTGAAATATCTGGCTTTTCACCAATCAATCCAACTGGTGTTAGTAGTCTTAGCACTGGTAGCTATGGCTATGGAGATGCTGGCAATGTCTTCGTCAATGGTAATAGTTTAGTAGTATCAGATGGAGCCTCATTATCTTCATTTACATTTAGCAGTGGCTCTAGTGGTGAAGTTACAGTGAGCAACAAAAATACCACAGTTATGGGAGAAAGTTCCTATGGAGTATACAGCAATATTAGCTCCATCACTTTGGCAACCGGAAACGCTAAAACCTTAACGCTGGATACAGCTAGGTTACAAATTATCGATGGGGGAGTAGTTGCGGCAACTACATTCTATTCAGGTAATGGGGGCGATTTGAACATTCATACCACAGAATCCATTGAGGTTCGTGGCCGCAGTCAGAGTAATAACAGCAGTATTAACTCATCTGTACTGCACTTACCTCCGCAATTGCAGCAAGTATTAGAACATAGATTTGGTCTGCCAAATGTACTAATAGCTAATGCTGGTAATGCAACTATCTCCACACCCAACTTGATATTAGCAGATGGCGGAACTGTTGGTGTTACTAGTCAAGGTAGCGGCAATGGTGGCAATCTCAATATCACAGCTAATACCATCGTTTTAGACCGTCAAGCAAGCATCCAGGCACAAACAGAATCAGGCAATGGCGGTAATCTTGGCTTACAAGTAGGGAAGTTATTAATGCTGCGTGACAATAGTGCGATCGCAACTACCGCAGGCGCTAATGGTAATGGCGGTAATATCAATATCAATGCTCCGATCATTGTCGGATTAGAAAACAGCGATATTGTTGCTAATGCAGTTCTAGGAATGGGCGGTAATATCCAAATCATCACTCAAGGGATGATTGGATTGCAATTTCGTCCCGAACTCACCCCGGAAAATGACATTACTGCTAGTTCCCAATTTGGTGTTAATGGCACAGTGCAAATCAATAATATAGGTGTCGATCCAAATGCTGGCTTAATTGAACTACCTACAAATATTACAGATCCATCGCGGCAAATTGCTACAGGCTGCGCCAGCGATGACGGCAGTAAATTTGTAGCCACTGGACGTGGTGGTGTACCGCAAAATCCTACTCAGGAAGTAAGGAGCGATCGCACTTGGTCAGATATCCGTGATATCTCTGCATTCCATAAAACACAACCATCACAAGCCCAAGTACCCCAACCATCACAGCCTCTTATGCAGGCTACATCTTGGCATCGTCGCGCTGATGGCAAAATTGAGTTAGTCGCAGCACCATCTCCTGTAGATATCAAACCACAGTTAACTTGTGCCGCATTTCCCAGGAGTTGATTTGCTAGAACATGATTGCGACAGATGGATTCACAGAAGTCTCAACCAAATGGCAATTCTCAATCCAAAATGGTATTAGCTCAGTAAAGGAACCTCAATAAAAAAGCAACTTCCTTTCCCAACCTCGCTATGAACCCAGATATTACCGCCATGTTGTTCAACAATTTGCTTGACTAAAACTAGCCCTAATCCACTACCTTCATATTGACGGCTCAAACCGCTATCCAATTGCACAAAAGGTTGAAAGAGTTTGTCAATATCTTCTGTGGCTATGCCAATGCCAGTATCAGTTACAGATATTACCAGCCAAGGATGATGATTTTGCGTACAGTCAATATATTTAATTTCTGTTTGATAAACTGATGTGGGAACAGATTCAACTGTTAGTGTAACCTTACCACCCTTAGGAGTAAATTTAACTGCATTACTCAGTAAATATATTATTGATTGAGCTATGCGTTGCTTGTCAATTGTAATTTTATTTAAATTGGGCTGAATTTCTGCAACTAATTGAATATCTTTTTTTACTGCTTGTTGACTAATTATTGAAATAACATCTTTACAAATTTCTTCAATATTAACCGATGTTAGTTCCAGTTCTATTGTTCCTCTTTCAATTCTGGATACATCGAGAATATCGTCGATTAATGCCAGCAAATGTTCTCCACTCTGTTCAATAGTTAATAGTGCTTGTTTTTGTTCCTCGTTGATAGTACCAAAAATTTCATCTTTTAACCCTTCAGTCATACCCAAGATGGCATTAAGAGGAGTACGCAGTTCATGACTCATCACCGAAAGAAAATTACTTTTTGCTCGATTGGCAATTTCTGCTTTGTCTTTAGCCTTAATCAGTTCAGCAGTACGTTCTTGGACAAGTTCTTCCAATTCCACCTGTAATGAATACAACGAAACATGAGTTTTCACCCTTGCTAATACTTCTTTTTCTTGGAAGGGTTTGCAAATGTAATCGACTGCTCCTAACTCTAACGCTTGAACTTTGCTGCTAGTATCAGATAAAGCCGTCATAAAGATAATTGGAATTTTCTCAGTACCATAATCAGCCTTCAACCTACGACAAGTTTCAAACCCATCGATTCCCGGCATCATCACATCTAGCATGATTAAATAAGGGTGAGCATATCTTGCTTGCTCAATAGCTGATTCTCCATCTGTAGCCATTAATGTTTTCCAGCCACAGCCGTTGATCATTTCCGATAATACTTTCAGATTATGAGGATTATCATCTACTAAAAGAATATGCTTTAATTTGGCAGAACTATCTTTTATCATTTTTAATCCCTTGGCAAATATAGTTGCCAGCGTTCCTCTGCTGTCGATAACAAAAGCAAGTTATACCTGTCTTTTGACAATTAACTTGAATTATTCGCAGACTCTAGTATGCCTCCATTATTGGCTTATAGTTCCCAAAAATAAGTAATAAATCAGATGTTGAACCATAGATTTTACTTATTTATTAGCTTTTAACCTGCTTCTACCTTTATACGCTTATTTTTGGTTAATCACTCAATCTCTCAATGTCTCTCTGTTACAAGCAATATTATTTTGGGAAATATACATTCAGAGTCAGTTCACTCAATATTTAGTTGATAAAAATAAATTATATGCACATAAAAAAGTTTCAGGCACAGTTTTTTGGGTAGGCATAGCCCATATTAGATATGGCGCTACATCTTCGCTTTAAATAACAGATTTTTTATCAACTGCTTATATTGAACTGGCTCTATAATAGGTAAGTAGAGACTGACTGATGAAAGCAACTTTTGTTTGGTTAGGTTTAATAAATATAATGCTTCTGCCATTGGGTGCAATGCTCATAGGGAGTAGCTATGCCAATGCCCAAGTGACTACTGACGGTACTCTCAACACCACTGTCACTCAAAGCGACAATGATTTCAGCATCATTAATGGTAGTGCGGCTGGTAATAACTTATTTCATAGTTTTCAGCAGTTTTCTGTTCCCACGAACGGTTCAGCCACATTCGATTTAATCAATACACCCAACATTTCCAACATCTTTAGCCGTGTTACAGGGGGTACTGTTTCTCATATTGATGGCATGATTCGGACGATTAATAATAACAATGCTGTCAGCCTATTTTTGCTCAATCCTAGTGGCATTATGTTTGGGCCGAACGCCAGTATCAATATTAGTGGTTCATTTGTGGGCACAACTGCTGATAGCATCAAATTTGCAGACGGGTTCAAGTTTAATGCCACTGAAGCTACACCACCGCCATTATTAACTATGAGTGTACCAGTGGGGCTGCAAATGGGAGCGAATGCGGGAAAAATTAGCTCTCAAGGAACACCAGCCCTCAACTTCTTGTTTCGCCCCTCGCAAATATTCAAAGCTCAAACTGTGGCGTTGGTGGGTAGTCAAATAGATATTGATAATACTAGCCTTGCCAATCCCGATGGCAGAGTTGAATTATGGGCCTTGCAAAATGCTGAGGTTGGGTTGAATGATCAAGCCGGATTGCAATTCACTAGTCCCACTGCAGCTGATTGGGGAATAGTTACCCTCAAACAATCCTCACTCATTGATACTACTGGGATCAATGGTGGAGCCATCAACATTCGGGGGCGCGGTTTGACACTTCAGGATGGTTCGGGAATTGGTTCTGGTACTAATAAATTTGGTCAAGGTGAAGGTATTACAGTCAAAACTACAGAATTTGTAGATTTGTTGGGAGCCTCTGCACCTGAGAATTATGAAACTTCTGGATTATTCACTAGTGTATTTGATACTGGAGCAAAGGCAGGAGACATTAACATTGAAACTGAGCGTTTACGAATTGCAAATGGAGCTTGGTTACAATCTATTAATAATGGCTTTATTTTTGACTTCTCCACTTTTTTGATACTTACCCCAATCACAGATTCTAATACGGGAAATATTACCGTTCATGCCAAGGATGTAGAAGTGAATGGATACAACCCATTTATCTCCCCTTTTACCAATATTGCTAATTTTCGCCCTAGCGCTATTACCACTTTAGTAAATGGTGGTGACAGGAATAATAGCGGCAAAATCACCATTGAGGCTGATCGCGTGCAGTTGCTGAATGGAGGTCGCATTAGTACTGATTTACTTGGCTTTGGCTTAATCACCACTGGTAAATCTGGCGACATCTCAATCCAAGCTAGCGAGAGCCTGGATATTCAAGGAGTTACACCTTCTGGACTGACTGGTGCTGTCATCAGCTCAATTCAACCTTATGCAGATGGTCAAGGAGGCAATATCACCATCAAAACTGGAGATTTAAAAATAGCAGATGGAGGAGCTGTATCTAGTGCTTTATCAGGTGCAGGTAAAGCGGGAAATATAGAGATTAATGCCAAGAATGTAGAAGTTAGTCAACCATTCATCGATAGTTTTAGCAATACAGTTAGTGGCATTACTGTTGCAGTAGGTAAGAATGCTGTCGGTCAAGGAGGAAATATCACCATAGAGGGCGATCGCTTGCGTATTTTTAACGGTGGTCAGGTAACTTCATCCAGCCTAGGTCAAGGCTCTGCTGGCAGCGTGAATTTACAGGTTAATTATATTGACGTGCAGGGCAAATCTCAACCTTTAGCTGATGGTCAAATACTGCCCAGTACCATCACCGCATCCTCGGCAAATGCCTTTACCGCACGCTCAGTCAATATCACAACTGACAGCTTGAGCGTTAGTGATGGCGCAGAAATAAGTGTGAGCAATTCTGGCACAGGGGATGCAGGTAACCTCAATATCAATGCCCGTAATATCTTCTTGGATAATCAAGGGAGTTTGCGAGCCGAAGTTAATGGTGGTAGTCGTGGTAATATCCGGCTTCAGGCCAGTGATGTTGTATTGTTGCGGCATGGCAGTAACATTATTACCAATGCTCGTGGTACTTCCACAGGGGGCAACATTGAAATTAATGCCGGGTCGATTGTTGCTGTCCCTGCAGAAAACAGCGATATTTCTGCCAATGCTGTGCTGGGTAGCGGAGGAAATATCGATATTACTACTCACAGTATCTTTGGATTGCAGTTTCAAGACCAACTCACACCTAATAGTGACATCACTGCCAGTTCGCAATTTGGAGTGAGCGGTGTGGTTCAAGTTGATACTGTCGGTGTCGATCCCAATTCTGGCTTAGTTGAATTACCAGCAAATGTCACCGATCCATCACAGCAAATTGCGACAGGTTGCGCGGGTAGTCAAGGCAGTAGTTTTGTGGCTACAGGTCGGGGTGGCGTACCGCAAAATCCCCTGGAGCAAGTCATCGACGATCGCGCTTGGGATGATATCCGTGATATCTCTGCATTCCGCCAACCGCGTGCGGTAGCGGTACAAGTACCAACACTTACACAGCCTGTTGTACAAGCTACAAGCTGGTATCGCAATGCTGAGGGCAAAATTGAGCTAGTTGCTGATAAATCTCCTGTTCCAGCGCAATCATCATTAACCTGTGCTGCTGTTCCCAGGAGTTAATTTTTTTGGAGTGAAAAGTAAATAGGCTTGAAGCCCTTACCAATGAATAATGACTAATGACTTGCTCTGACCTTTTCCCTTATTCAATTAAAAACCAGCACTAAAAGCTGAAATTGATAGATTGCATCATCAGTTGGGCAATATTTAAGAAAGTGCTGTGACTAATTTTTAACCTATGAGTAATGAGTTATGACTTTTTCCATCAAACAACGTCGTTACCTATATATCAGTCTGAGTATTCTGAGCTTGTGTTTGGCAGTGACTATCACACCTGCTAGAGCATCTGTGGAAGTATCAGCAAATTCTATCCTCAATGCTTCAGCATCTACCAACCAGCTAGAAGAGGGACGGAACCTCTATCGCTCAGGGCAATTTACAGAAGCCGTTAAAGTTTGGCAAACAGCAGCACAGCACTATCACAGTCAAGGCGATCGCCTCAATGAAGCCTTGAGTTTAAGTTACCTGTCGCTGGCACAACAGGAGCTGAATCAATGGACAGTAGCTAGTCAATCTATTGAGCAAAGTGTGAAACTTTTACAAACACTTTCACCACCTGCTGATGCAATTGTCTGGGCGCAAATACTGAATACCAGAGGAAATTTGCAACTACATACTGGTAAAGCCGAAGTTGCCTTAGAAAGTTGGCAACAAGCTCAAAAATTTTATGAGCAAGCAGGCGACCAGATAGGCAATTTGGGTAGTCAAATCAACCAAGCACAGGCTTTACAAAGTTTAGGATTTTATCGCCGTTCTAAACAGCAGTTAGAAACGCTCACTCAAAAACTGTCAGCAATGCCAGATTCAGAAGTCAAAGTTAGTGGATTGCGATCGCTGGGTTTAGCGCTGCAAATGATTGGCGATTCTGGCAAGAGTCAACAGGTATTAGAGCAAAGTTTAGCAGCAGCAAATAAAATTGGTGCCACACCTCATTTAAGTTCTATTTTGTTGAATTTAGGCAAAACTGCCGTAGACTTACAAGATCCGGATGCAGCATTAGATTACTTTGAAAAAGCACAAAAAATCACTACTAATCCAGGTGATCAATTACAGGCGCGTCTAGCTCTGTTTAAACTTTTTATTGACTACGACAAGCTAGAACTAGCTGCTCCTTTAGCACCGCAACTGCAACAACAACTGGCAGAACTTCCTACCAGCCATACCTCTCTCTATGCAGCGATAAATTTTGTTGCTACCCTCAATCGCTTAGAAAATCCTGATAAAATCGTACCTCTCAAAGACTTGGCCCAACTGATGGCAGTGACAGTCAAGTCTGCACAGCAGCTGCAAGATACACAAGCAGAAGCTTATGCACTGCATCAGTGGGGAAAACTCTATAGTCGGACACAGCAGTTAGCCCAGGCCAAAGAATTGGCTCAGAAATCCCTCAACATTGCCCGCCAACTGGAAGCTGAGGATATTATTGCTCAATCGGCTTGGCAGGTAGGTAAGTTGTATAAACAACAAGGCGATCGCCCAAAAGCAATTAAAGCCTATAGCGAAGCGGTTAAGGCTTTAAAGGCACTGCGGGGAGATTTGGTGGCCATTAATCCTGATGTCCAGTTCTCTTTCCGTGAGAGTGTAGAGCCTGTTTACCGGGAATTAGTTGGTTTACTGCTAGATGAGCAACCAACTCAAACAGATCTCATGCAAGCCCGTGAGTTAATCGAATCACTGCAAGTTGCCGAACTTGATAACTTTTTCCGTGAAGCCTGTTTAGATAGAGCCAAGCAGATTGACCAGGTTGATCCTACGGCAACGGTCGTTTATCCCATCATTTTGCCCGATCGCCTAGCAGTTATTCTCTCTCAAACTGGGCAACCACTGCGTTATTATGTGACGCGCAAATCTCAAGCAGAAATTGAGCAAACCCTCGACAAATTATTAGTTGCCTTTAACCCTGTCTCCGATTCTAAAGAACGCGATCGCGTTTCTCAACAAATTTACGATTGGTTAATTCGCCCAGCAGAAACAGACCAAGCTTTCAAAGATACTAAGACACTGGTATTTGTGCTGGATGGTCACTTACGTAATATTCCGATGGCAGCTTTATATGATGGTAAGCAATACCTCATCGAAAAGTATGCTGTAGCCCTTTCACCAGGAATGCAATTAATCGCCGCGCGATCGCTCCAAGAAAATCATATTGATGCGATCGTTGGTGGTATCAGTGAATCTCGTAGTGGCTTTAGTGCTTTGCCAGCTGTGGAATCAGAAGTGAGGCAAATCTCTAAGACAGTACCTTCTTCGATGTTGCTCAATAAGCAATTCACCAGCCAAGCTCTTGCGGATCGTGTCAAATCTAGTAGTGCTGATGTTGTCCATTTAGCAACTCATGGACAATTTAGTTCCCGCCTCGAAGATACTTTCCTACTGACTTGGGATGGAGAAGTTAATGTTAAGGAGTTGTCCGAACTTCTCAAAAATCGGGGTAATGAGCCATCGAAAGCGATTGAGTTGCTTGTATTGAGCGCCTGTGATACAGCAGCCGGTGATGATCGCGCTGTGCTGGGATTAGCAGGACTAGCTGTCAAGTCTGGTGCCCGTTCCACTATCGCCACCCTCTGGCCTGTAAAAGATAAGGCAGCAGCTATGCTCATGACTCGCTTCTACGATCAACTGCGACAACCAAATATCACTAAAGCTGAAGCACTAAGACAAGCCCAAATCAACCTAATTCGCCAAACTGATTTTGTCGATCCGTTCTTTTGGTCTGCTTTTGTTTTAGTTGGCAGTTGGCAGTAGGTATTACTGAAGTAAAAGTACTGATTTAATAGTTAATTATCTCACAAATTACATCAGTACTTTACATTCATCAATCAAGTGTTTGTATCAGTAATATTACTGTATAGTCTATTCAGATATAAGTAGTATATTTATCAAAAATTAGCTAGAAAATATTAGATAATAGCTAAATTCAGCCTATACTAAAAATGTGTATTCCGCTTAAAAGAGTTGTGATTTAATTAATGACACAAGTTTACTTATCAAGTCGGAATAAAGTATCAAATATCACACCTTGTAAACGAGGTAAAGATAATGAAACGTCAATATTTAGCTAGTACATTGAGCGTCGTCGCTCTGATGGCTAGTACCACCTGGTCAAGTGCTTATGCGTTGACATTTACCCCACCTCCGAATAATGGTGCGCCTAGCCAAGCCACAGGAGGGGCTTCTCGCGGTAGTTTATTTACTCCACCTGCTTCGGGAAAGGGTGCGCCTAGCCAAGCCACAGGAGGAGCTTCTCGCGGTAGTTTATTTACTCCTACAGCGGGAAAAGGTGCGCCTAGACAAGCCACAGGAGGGGCTTCTCGCGGTAGTTTATTCACTCCTACATCTGGAAAAGGTACTCCTAGACAAGCTACAGGAGGGGCTTCTCGCGGTAGCTTATTTACTCCTACAGCCGGAAAAGGTACTCCTAGACAAGCAACCGGTGGGGCTTCTCGCGGTGACCTGTTTACACCAGTTTCTGGGAAAGGTGCACCACAACAAGCAGCAGGAGGGGCTTCTCGCGTTGGTACATACTACTTAAATCCTTCAACAGTAGCAGCAACAGGGCCAGCCGCACTGATTGCGCTCTTACCCGAAAGCTTCTATGGCACAACATTGTCGGAACGTCCGACAATTCTGGTCTATATTCCAGCTTCCAATGCTGCAGAAGCCGTATTCAGCCTCAAGGATGAAGCAGGTAATACACAGTACCAAATGACTATTCCTGTTGCCGATAAATCTGGAGTAATTGCTGTGCAATTGCCAGCAGATGCACCTGCTTTAGCCGTGAACAAAAATTACCATTGGTTTTTGGCGCTGAAAGTGGATGGAGAACTTAGCCCCAGTACACCTTACGTCGATGGTTGGATTCAACGCATCCAGCCCAATGGGGAATTAGCAACAGCAATGCAGGATCAAGATGCTTTGAATCGGGCAAAAGCTTTGGGTAAAAACGGGGTTTGGTATGACTGTGTGGCTACACTTGCTATGTTACACACCAATCAACCAACTAATGTGAACCTCGGCAAGCAATGGGAAGAACTCCTCTCCTCAGTCAGCTTGAAAGAGTTGGCAAAGGCTCCGTTCAATTAATTTTAAGTAGTTCGTAGCCAGTGCTTAGGTGCTGGCTACGAAATTATTTACCCTAAAATTAGCAATGGGTAATGGGTATGTGGAATAAGGCTTTTAGTGAAATGGTATTAAAGAGTTTTTGAATTACAAATTACGTATTTGCTTCTTACCGGAGGGGAGTCTTACGAATTAGTAATTATTAATTATATTGACTGCAATAAATTAACTGTGTGGCCCAAATATGTGGCGCAAATTCAAGGCTTTTATTCAACAAACTCGTAGCATTTTAATTATTACCCCCAGCGTTGCTCTAACGGTTATAGTTGGGCAGTCTTTGGGACTTTTTAATTTGCCAGAATGGAAAATTCGTGATGAGTGGTTTCGTCAGTTGTCGCAAGACAAGATAGCTGACGAAATTGTGATTGTAACAATCGATGAGCAGGATATTCAATCGGTGCGGAAATGGCCAATTCCAGATTGGGCATTAGCTGAATTACTAGATAAAATTCGCGCACACAAACCCAGAGCCATTGGCTTGGATCTCTATAGAGATTTACCTGAAGGTACTGGAAATGAACAACTAGTAAAAGTTTTTAGTAGCACTCCCAACTTAATTGGAGTAGAGAAAATTACTGGTGAGCGTGTTAATCCTCCAGCAGAATTGAAAAAACGCGAGCAGGTGGGATTAGCTGATTTGGTGTTGGATGGCGATCGCTTTGTGCGCCGTGCCCTCTTAACAGCTGAGGATGCCAAAGAAAAAGGCACCCTCAAAGCCGGAATGGCAACTTTAGTAGCACTTAAGTACTTAGAAGCTGATGGCATTAGTTTGGAGAGTATTGACCCCAAACAACAAAAGTTTCAATTGGGTAAAGAAATCTACGTACCTCTAAAAAATCAGGAAGCAGGTTATGCTGATGATGATTTAGGAGGCTATCAAATTCTACTCAACTGGTATGGTTCCGAAGATGCATTTCATACAGTCAAGATGCGGGATGTGTTAGCTGGGCGAATTCCGGCAAACTTCATGCGCGATCGCATGGTGTTTATTGGCTCAGTTGCATCTAGTACTAATGATTTTTTTAGTACACCTTTTTCCTCTGGGTTATCTGCTCAAAAACCGACTCCAGGTGTAGTGATCCATGCCAATATTGCTCACCAACTAGTACGAGGAGCAAAAACTGGTCGAACCACTCTCCACGGTATTTCTGGGATTTCTACATCAATCTGGATTGTTTTTTGGGCTTTGCTTGGTTCAAGTGGTAGTTGGTTGTTAGCCAGTACGAGTACTGGGTGGCGGGTTCCTGGTGGTAAAATGCTGTGGGCAACTTTAGGCACCAGTGGGCTGTGTTTGGGTGGTACTTACAGTGCATTTCTGTACGGCATCGTGATTCCGGTGACACCCGCTTTAGCCGCCTTTATTAGTAGCGTAATTGCTACAACCAATGCCTATAAACAAAAAAAATTAGAACAAACAAATCGCCAACTAGAAATTGCTAACGATCAACTTTTGGACTATTCCAAAACTCTAGAAACAAAAGTTGAAGAACGTACTCAGGAATTACTAGAAGCCAAGCAAGCAGCTGATGCTGCTAACCAAGCCAAGAGTGAGTTTTTGGCAAATATGAGTCACGAGTTACGCACACCTCTAAATGGTATTCTGGGTTTTGCCCAGGTACTAGAAGGCTCGCCCAACTTAACAACAAAAAACCTGGAAGGAGTCCGTATTATCCACCAATGCGGCTCACATTTGCTGATGCTGATCAATGATATTCTCGACCTCTCCAAGATTGAAGCGCGAAAATTGGAATTGGTAACGACTAATGTGCATTTGTCTAGCTTCTTACATAGTGTTACCGAAATTTGTGGTATTCGAGCCCAGCAAAAAAAGATAGCATTCAATATTTTAATTAGCGATCGCCTACCACCTGTAATTCAAGCCGATGAAAAACGGTTGCGCCAATTATTGATCAATTTACTGGGTAATGCCATCAAATTTACAGATACTGGTGGTGTGACGTTCAAAGTAGAATTACTGGAAGCTGAGAAAGCGCAAGGGAGTAGGGAGCAGGGAGCAGGGGAGCAAGAGGACAAGGAGACAAGGGGACAAGGGGAAATAAGCAATACCCAAGTCTCCAATTCCCAGTCATCAAACCCCAAAATTCGCTTCCAAATCGAAGATACAGGTATTGGGATGCCGCAAGACCAAATAGAGAAAATCTTTTTGCCTTTTGAGCAAGTTGGTAAAGGCGGACAGCGATCTGATGGGACTGGCTTAGGATTGGCGATTAGTCAAAGAATAGCAACATTGATGGGTAGTGAAATTCAGGTGCAAAGCCGCTTGGGTGAAGGTAGCGTATTTTGGCTAGATTTGGCAGTATCAGTCCCACTTTCCCATGACTGGCATACAGATGAGTCTGCCACCCAGCAGAAAGTTAGCGGTGTTCAGGGTAATGCGCCTCAGATTCTCATTGTTGATGATGATGAAAATCACCGTTCTTTATTAATTAATTTATTGCAACAAATTGGTTGTCGAATATTAGAAGCCAATGAAGGCAAACAAGGGTTAGCATTGGCAAAAGAATGCATCCCGGATGTGATTCTGCTTGATTTAGCTATGCCCAATATGGATGGTTTTGAGTTCATGGTACATCTACAAGCGCACTCACAAACTCGTTCGATTCCAATTATTGTTTCGAGTGCCAACGTATTTGAAGAAAATCGCCAGCGTAGTTTAGAGGCTGGGGCCACAGCATTCGTACCTAAACCACTGCAAATCGAAGAATTACTGAATGCGTTGCGATCGGTGTTAAAAGTGGAATGGATTTATGCCCAACCTGCACCGCAACAGTCATCTGCCCCAATTGAGCAGCCATCAGAGAGCGAATTGATCCTGCCATCGCAAGATATTTTACAACAGATGTATCATTTGGCAATGATGGGAGATATTCCGGCAATTGAGGGAATTATAGAAGAGTTAGTGCAGCAGAACAGCCAATATGGTAATTTTGCTAGCGAGTTGAAACAACTTACTGCTAATTTCCAAACCAGTAAAATACGTAAATTACTTAAATCATTTATCACTACGGAGTCACGTCAATGATGACTGATCCTCTCTTAAAGCCAATGCATATCTTATTAGTGGATGATAATCCCAACAATCTCAAGGTGCTATCAGAAGCGATTCAGGGACATGGTTGGAAAGCACTCATGGCTACGGATGGCGAATCTGCGATTGAACAAACAGAATATGCCCATCCCGATCTAATTCTCTTAGATGTGATGATGCCAGGTATAGATGGATTTGAAACTTGCCGCAGATTAAAAGCCAATCCCATCACTCAACATACTCCAATTATTTTCATGACAGCCTTATCAGATACAACAGATAAGGTTAAAGGCTTAGAAATTGGCGCAGTTGATTATATTACCAAACCTTTTCAACAAGAAGAAGTTATTGCCCGATTAAAGCTACACCTGAAAATCTCCTATCTGACTCGGACATTAGAACAACGGGTGCAAGAACGCACTGCTGAATTAACCCAATCTATACAACAGTTACAGCAAACTCAACTGCAACTTATCCAAAGCGAGAAAATGTCTACCCTAGGACAACTCGTTGCAGGTATTGGTCATGAGATTAATAACCCAGTTGGTTTTCTGGATGGCAATACATCTCATATTAAGGGATATGTCAACGATTTGCTGCGGCTTATATATCTTTATCAAGAAAAGCTACCAGATCCCGATCCAGAACTTGAAGATTTAGTTGAGGAAATCGACTTTGAGTATATTACTGAGGATTTACCCAAATTACTAGCATCGATGGATCAGGGAATTTCTCGCCTGAAAGATATCAGCTTGTCTCTGAGAACCTTTGCGCGTGCTGATATGTCATCTAAAGTAGAGTATCAAATTCATGAAGGAATTGATAGCACCTTAATGTTGCTGAAACATCGCCTCAAAGATAGTGGCGATCGCCCTCGAATTCATACTATCACTGAATACGGTGAGTTACCCCCAATCAGTTGCTATCCGGGACAACTGAATCAGGTATTTATGAATATCATTGCTAATGCCATTGATGCCTTTGATGAATACTATCACAACCACTCTCATCAAGCACCGCTAAATGAACAGAATAATCTGACTATCACAACTTCGTTTGATCCTCAGCAGCAAAGCGTCACAATTTGCATTCAAGATAATGGCCCCGGTATGCCTCCAGAAGTGCAAGCTAGAGTTTTTGAGCCATCATTTACCACCAAACCTGTGGGTAAAGGTACTGGATTAGGTTTAGCTATTAGCTACCAAATTATTGTAGATAAACATGACGGGCAAATTAGATGCTTCTCCATGCCTGGGGAGGGAACTAAATTTATTATTATCCTGCCTATTTAACAGGCTATTAAATAATTTAAAAAACTGATTTTTATATTAATTTTTGAATTACATTAACTCAAACATGAAAATATAAAATTTATTGTAGGATGCGTTAGCGTCAGCGTAACGCATCACATTTACAGCAATTATCCCATCACAGGCAAGCTAACTTTTTTTGATAACCAATCATACCAAGTTTCTAAGCCAGCACCTGTAGTGGAAGAAACTTGAAAAATCTGTATTTCTGGATTGACTTGACGTGCATATTCTAGACATTTTTGCACATCAAATTGTACATAAGGCAATAAATCGATTTTAGTGAGAATCATCACCTCACTAGCGCGGAACATATGCGGATATTTAATTGGTTTATCTTCGCCTTCAGTTACAGAGAGAATGACAACTTTTGCTTGTTCGCCTAAATCAAATAATGCTGGACAAACTAAGTTACCCACATTCTCAATCATCACCACTGAGTTTAAAGGTGGGTTGAGTTGTTGTAAACCCCTTTCTATCATGGAAGCATCTAAATGACAGCCTGTACCTGTATTGATTTGGACAACTTTACAGCCAGTTTCTTGAATTTTTTTGGCATCATTAGTTGTTTCTTGATCGCCTTCAATAACGCTGATAGTTAATTTAGATGTTAAATCCTTAATAGTGCGAGTTAATAGAGTTGTTTTACCAGCACCAGGAGAACTCATTAAATTTAATGCCAGGATATTTCGACCTTTAAACCAGCCACGATTTTGAGCAGCTAACAGGTTATTTTTTGCTAAAATATCTTGTTCTAAACTAATTGTTGTGCCATGCATTTTGGCATGAATCTGCGATGCTTCTTGATGATGGTCGTGACTGTGGGAATGGGTAATGACAGTACCATCAGGTAAGGTATGAGTGTGAGTACTATCATCATGATGATGGTGGTGTTGATGATTCACTTCACCTGTAGCTAAATTAGTTACTTTGCTTTCTGCATCGTCAGAACAACCGCAAGTTACACACATATTTCCTCTATTTCTATTTCTTTAATTTTTAATTCTTCACCAGTTATTAAATTTAATTGCACGCTACCACATTCACAAATACCAAAGGGTTTGTCTAAAGCAATTTTATTGCCACATTGGCGACATTCTGCTAAACCAGGAATTTCTATAATTTCTAATTTTGCTCCTTCTAGAACTGTACCTTGAGCGCAAATATCAAAACAAAAACGAATGGCATCAGGCATAATGGCTGATAGCTTGCCAATTTCTAATGCAACTCTTTGAACTTTTTTACCTTGGGCGTGTTCTGTGACTATGGCAACAATATTTTGTGTAATTCCGAGTTCATGCATAGATTTAGGAGGGCAAATTAGAACCGTTTAGATCCCCCTAAATCCCCCTTAAAAAGGGGGACTTTCAGAGATTTTTACCTTTTTAAGGAGGGTTGGGTGGAGCAATAAGTGCTTGTTATAACAGCCAATCACTTTTCAAACAACCTCTTAGTAATAATTAACAAATTCTGGGTAATTGGTCGCCTACTAACATATCAACAATTCGTTCGGCATTGAAAATAGTTTTTAATA
Organism: Calothrix membranacea FACHB-236; assembly: GCF_014696315.1. Classification (GTDB taxonomy): domain Bacteria; phylum Cyanobacteriota; class Cyanobacteriia; order Cyanobacteriales; family Nostocaceae; genus Aulosira; species Aulosira membranacea. The sequence continues at coordinate 71,832 of NZ_JACJPX010000022.1, read as the reverse complement.
AAACTATACCTGAAGGTGAGGGGATAGCTTCACCAATAATTGAAGCATCTTTGCCGGCTGGGTGAGATTTCATGGCTGCTAAAACTGCTTCTGCTTGTTGTCCGGGTACTACTACTACTAACTTACCTTCGTTGGCAAGATATAAGGGATCTAAACCAAGAAGTTCGCAAACTCCTTTGACTTCTTCCCTAACTGGAATAGATTGTTCGTAGAGTCGGATTCCTACATCTGAACTGAGGGCAAATTCGTTTAAAACTGTGGCTAAACCACCACGAGTTGCATCCCGCATTGCATGAACTTCTGGGCAAACATTGAGGATGGTTTCTACTAAACCATGCAATGGTTGACAGTCGCTTTCAATATTAGTATCTAATGCTAATTCACCACGAGCAATTAAAATTGCTGCGCCATGATTTCCTAATTCGCCATTAATAATTATGGCATCTCCTGGTTGAATTTTATGGGCTGAAATCTCAATTCCTAGAGGAATTACACCAATACCGGCGGTATTAATAAACAGTTTATCGGCTGCACCACGATGTACGACTTTTGTGTCACCAGTCACAATTTGAACGCCAGCTTGATTCGCGGCTGCTTTCATACTGGTAACTACACGGCGTAAAGTTTCTATTGGTAAGCCTTCTTCTAAAATTACGCTACAGGTAAGATATAAAGGTTTTGCACCACTCACAGCTAAATCATTAATTGTGCCATTGATGGCTAATTCTCCAATATCGCTACCTGGAAAAAATAAGGGATCTACAACATAGGAATCAGTAGTAAAAGCTAATCTGTCTCCCTGTTGCATGAGATTGGCTAAGTTAAAACTAGCTTGGTCTTCTAGTTGGGAGAGAATGGGATTATCAAAACTTTGGACAAAAATATCATCTATTAAATCGCGCATGGCTTTACCACCACTACCATGTGCGAGGGTAATATGAGTATCTCTCACTTTTGGTTGGCGACGGCGAATTTTTTCAATTTTTTGAAATAGGGAATTTTGTGCTGAGTTGGTTGGTAAAACATCCATGTTGAATTTTTCTAATTTATTGTTTTAGGAAATTGGCTAAGGCGGTGCGTTGTGCTACGCGACAACACACCCTACTTTTTATCTAATAAATTATTGGTGATAGTTTTAATGATTATGTAGCTTGCTTGCCTTCTTTTAGCAATAATTGCGACCAAGCAACAAAAGCTAGCAGAGGAATTGTAGCAACCGTTTCAAATAAAATTAAAGTATTCATTTTTATGGACAGTTCCCACATTGGGGTAATTATGTATTGTCCTAAAGTTAACTGACTCATGATTATATAAATGTACAGACATAAATAAGCAGAATTGAAAGACCTCTTAATATATTGGTAATACCCAGCTAAACCTAAGGGTGTCATAATCAACCAACAAGAATCTGTAATTTGAGATGTGAACCAAGATGCTTTTGCATATTGATTGAATAAGATAATATTGTCCCTGTAATGCAAAATGGAAGCAACAATATTAATGCCTATTAAACAAAGTAGCCATATTTGGCGTTGATGATTATCGGTGTTCATGAAAATTCCCCTCTATGCGATCGCTATTAATATAGGGGCACAACGTTAGTAGTTATGCCCCCTATGTTATCTGCCTGTTTCTGCGTGTCTACCACTATGTTTATCAGAATGTAATTGACCACCAACAGCCCAATTTTCACGTTCAAATTCGTCAATATGAACGGTGATCCATTCTGGTTTAGTCCCTAAAGCTGAAACCAGGGCATCTGTTACGGCTTGTACTAGTTTCCGCTTTTTTTCAATTGAGTGACCTTTGGCAATTTGAACTGTAACAAATGGCATAAGTTTATTTTTCCTCGAGTTGGATTACTTAGGAATTACAACAGTGTTCGCCGCAATTAATCACATCTTTTGATATTTATTGATAGATGCAAAGCAGAATCCAAAAATCGTCTAAGTCAAAAGTCAAAAGTCAAAAGTCAAAAGTCAAAAAGTTTATAGATCAAGGCTTGTGACTGTTTGAAAAGTAGCTTTATTTACGCCGACCTGTACTAGTCTTTAACTAGCAGTCCCACAAGCGGGGAGAGGTTCTTGAGATATGTTTACTTTGGCAGTTTCTAGGTTGGTTTTCTTGGCAATGGTGGAGAGTCTGCCATATTTATAGTAAGCCGCACAGGCACCTTCGGAAGATACCATGCAAGTACCAATTGGTGTTTCTGGCGTGCAAGCTGTACCGAAAACTTTACATTGCCAAGGTTTCAATACACCTTTGAGGATTTCTCCACATTGACAAGCTTTATGGTCAGCAACTTTCTGGTTAGGAATGTTAAATTTCTGTTCAGCATCGAATTGTGCGTATTCGGGGCGAATTTGTAAGCCGGAATAAGGTATGTCACCTAAGCCACGCCATTCAAAAGTTTCTCGCGCCATAAAAACTTGGTTGATAGCTTTGAGGGCAACTTGATTTCCCGCTGGCTGTACAATGCGGTTATATTGATTTTCGACTTCGCAACGATTTTCTAATAGCTGTTGCAATAGCATCCAAATCGATTGCAGAATGTCTAAGGGTTCAAAGCCGGAGACCACGATGGGTTTATGATATTGTTGGGCAATAAATTGATATGGGTCAGTACCAATTACCATGCTGACATGACCAGGGCCAACAAAGCCATCAAGTTGCAAATCGGGGTTATCTAGTAATGCTTGCAAGGCGGGGATCACGAGGACGTGATTGCAAAACATACTAAAATTGCTGATATTTTCGGCTGCTGCTTGCAGGATAGTGAAGGCGGTACTGGGGGCTGTGGTTTCAAAGCCTAAGCCGAAAAATACAACTTCTTTGTTGGGGTTTTCTTTAGCAATTTTTAAGCTATCTAGAGGCGAGTACACCATGCGAATATCTGCGCCTGTGGCTTTGGCTTGCAGTAAGCTGGTTGTGGAACCGGGGACTCGCATAGCATCGCCAAAGGTGGTGAAGATAACGTGAGAATTTTGAGAGATTGCGATCGCATCATCTAATCTACCTCTTGGCATGACGCATACTGGACAACCAGGCCCGTGAATTAATTCAATGGACTCGGGCAAGATGTCTTCTATTCCATACTTAAATATAGAATGGGTATGCCCGCCACAGATTTCCATGATTTTGATCGGTTTATCTAACTGCTGGCTTAATTTGGCAATTTCGCGGTATAAGCCTTCGGCTTTGGCTGGTTCGCGGAATTCATCAACGTATTTCATCTGAAGATTTGAGATGGGGATTTTGGATTAATTTGAATATGATTTTTGAGCAAGAATTACGCACTAACTTCTGCTTGTGCTGCTGCTAGTTCTTGCAATAGTTGTAATGTTTCTGCTGCTTCTGCTTCATTAATGCGATTCATGGCAAAGCCTACATGAACTAATACCCAATCGCCAATGCAAGCTTCTGGGGGATGTTGTTCATCGACTATGCAAGAAATATTTACTTGTCGCTTCACACCACCAACATTGACAATGGCTAGCTTATGATTAACGTCGGAGATTTCAACAATTTGACCGGGGATTCCCAAACACATTTTTATTTTCCTTTGGCAGTGTTATGCAGTTAATTTGTAAACTCAGTTTGGCAGATTATCATTTGTCATTAATCATTTGTATTTATTCAGGGCAAATGACTAATAACGAATTACAATCTTTAGAAGAATAACGACGGATTAGCTAACCACAGAGATAATATAAGAGAAATTTCCGCAAGGTGTCAGTTTATTAAGGATAATTAAGCGCTTAATTGTGCAGCTGCGATTACAGCTTGACCTAAAGATATACCACCATCGTTGGCTGGAACTAAGCTGTGAGTTAGGACTTTGATTCCCAATTGTTCTAAATCCCTAGTAACTTGCTCTAATAAAATACAGTTTTGAAATACGCCTCCTGTCAAGACGACCTGATTAATAAGATGTTCTTGAGTCAGATATTTAACCATTTGGGCAATTGCTTTGGCTAGACTCTGATGAAATTTTGTCGCTATCATCCCCTGGGATATCTGATTTTGCAAGTCTTTGAGCAAGGCTGACCACATAGGGCTAGGGTCTATACAGTAAATATTATCGAAAAAGCTAAAATTAAACGGATAATTTGGATTTTCTTTAGGATGATTTAAACTATGCTCATCAATTAATGCTTCCATTGCGATCGCAGCTTGTCCTTCATAGCTACATTCTTCCCGACAAATCCCAATCGCCGCTGCTACAGCATCGAATAATCGCCCGGCTGAAGAAGCTTTCGGGGAATTAATGCCTTTTTCTAATAGCTGATTTAGTACCTTGATTGGCTTTTTTTCCAAAAATTTTAATATTTCTAAATCGCCATAGTTTGTTGTGAGATTTTCCCAACTATCGGCGGCTATGAGATGGGCATAGGTGTTACGCCAAGGCTGATATATAGCTTGTGCGCCACCAATCATTGCTATAGGTTTAAATGCTGCTAATCGCTGAAACTTGCGGTAATCTGCTAACAGAAATTCTCCGCCCCAAAGTGTACCATCTTCGCCATAACCTAAGCCATCTAAAGCAATGCCTAAAACTGGAGAAGCATCGAGAGGAAGGCCATTTTCTGCCATACAAGCAGCAATATGGGCGTGATGATGCTGGATTGGGTAAATTTTCAACTGATTAGCTGCTGCTAATTCTTTCCCCAGTTTGCTTGAGAGATATTCTGGGTGTTTATCGATCGCAATTACTTCTGGTTGATGCTCAAATAAATTTAAGTACAAATTTAATGTATCTTGATAGGCATCAAAAGCCGCAGCGTTTTCTAAATCTCCTAAATGTTGCGAGAGAATTGCTTGCCCTTCTCGCAGTAAACAAAAGGTATTTTTTAACTCACTCCCCATTGCTAAAATCTGCGGAATATTATCAAATCCTGGGGGTAAATTAATAGGTGCTGGGGCATAACCTCTGGCGCGGCGAATGATTTGCAATTTCTCGCCTACCACCCTCACCACTGAATCATCAACTCGATTCACAATCTCTCGATTATGCAACAGAAAATAATCGGCAATTTTGCTTAATTTCTCTAGCGCTTCTTCATTATCAATACATTGCGGTTCATCCGATAAATTGCCACTTGTTAACACAATCGGACGATTCATCCGCTTGAGAATTAGGTGATGTAACGGCGTATAAGGTAACATAAACCCAAGGCGATTTTGCCCTGGTGCGACTGAAGGCGCAATGGAATTTTGGATTTTGGATTTTGGATTTTGGATTGAAGGTTGCTGATTTAATTTCTCTTCCCCATTCCCCATTCCCCATTCCCCATTCCCCATTCCCTGCTTCCGCAACAAAACAATCGGTGCTGCGGGACTCCTTAATAATTCTTGTTCTTGCGGACTAATGGTGCAATATTGGGCAATAATGTCGATATCCCTAGCCATTAAGGCAAAGGGTTTATGATAACGGTTTTTACGCTGACGCAATTTTTGGACTGTGGCTTCTTGAGTAGCATCGCAAGCTAAATGAATCCCGCTTAAGCCTTTAATGGCGACAATCTCGCCTTTTTGCAATAGGCTACAAACAGCATCAACATCATCTAACATAGAGAACATGGAAGCGGTAACTGATTTACCATCCGCACGTTCTAACCAAGCAGTAGGGCCGCAGATATGGCAAGCTACAGGTTGGGCGTGAAAGCGGCGATTTTCGATGTCGTGGTATTCCTGTTCGCATTGGGGACACATGGCAAATGCAGACATACTGGTGTTGCATCTGTCATAGGGAATGGCACGAATAATACTCAATCTGGGGCCGCAATGGGTACAGTTGGTAAAGGGATAGCGAAAATAACGGCTAAAAGGGTCAAAAATTTCTTGTTGACATTGGGGACAAATCGCCGCATCAGGGGAGATGGCTGTTTTAATTTTATTAGTAACACTATGGGCGATCGCAAAATCATCAAAATTCAATTCTTCTGTAATCGGTGTTCTGATGATTTCTGCAATTCTCGCTAATGGTGGACATTCTTGCTGTAATTTGACGATAAATTCTGCCAAGGCTGCTTCGCTACCAGATAGGCGAATTAACACACCTTGTCCATCATTACAAACATCTCCCCGCAAATCGCAAGCTTTAGCAATCCGATAAACGGTAGGGCGAAAACCTACACCCTGAACAGTACCGCGAACTCTAATTTCTTCAGTCGCCATAATTAAACCGCCACAGCAAAATTCGGTTATTTCCAGAATCAGCTATTACCGCAGTTTGACCACAAATCTTGATACCGTAACACCAATTTAAACTTTCTCTTGTCGGTAATCCAAAATCTCGATTTTCACCTTTATTTTTAAAATTAGCTTGACCAGCCAAGGCATTTGCCGTCGCACCTTGCAGTGATAAAATTGATTCTGGCTTTTTCCATCCTAGCAAGCGAGAGTTAGCGGTATCTGCAACTACTAACCAATCACCAGCCGCATCCACTCCATAAGGCATACTTAAACTACTGGCGCTGGGAAAATAAATTCCCTGATTCATCTCGACATTATTAAAGTCTTTTTGCCCCAATACTACTGCACAAGGAGTATTATTTTCTGTCGGCATTCCTTGCCAAATCATCACACGATTATTACCCGCATCGCTGACAACTAAATTGTCTCCCCAAAAGGCAATATCGTGACACCAGCGCATACTCACAGCAGTCGGAGAAGCGCCACAATTTTCATTACGAGATATCATATCTGGTTGCCCCAACACTAAATCGGCTGGTTGACCATTTTCTGTAGGTAATTGCTGCCAAATTAGCAAGCGACGATTGCCAGTGTCAGCTACAAATAGCTTGCCTTGATGATATAAAACCCCATAGGGCCAGTGCATGGTATTTGCATCTGGTAATTGACTACCCCGATTGGGTTCATTGCCGATAAAATTAGCTTGTCCTAACACCAAATCTGCTGGCACATTGCTATCTTCTGGCAAATTTTTCCAAATTAAAACTCGGTGATTCCAAGCATCAGCAACAGCTAATCCAGAACCGCAGCGACAAATCCCTGTTGGGACGCTAACAGTTGCTCTTCCTGGTGTTCCTTTAGCATTTTGTCCTTCATGGTAAAAGTCTGGTTGTCCAATTACCCAATCAGCACTTTGATTATCTGTAGTTGGTAAATTTCGCCATCCTAATAATCGATGATGTCCTGTATCAGATACCCACAATGGCCCAGTTTCTGAGATTAAACAAGCACCACGAGGGCCAAACATTGTTATGGGACTCGGTGCTAAAGGCATCACGAATGTTTCTGATTCTAGAGTTGCACCTAAAATCACTTCTGCACCTGCAGGTGACAAAGGCAATTTTGCTGCAATTCCTGTGGCTTCTGTCGGTAATGAAGAGTTAGGAGTAATCTTAATCGAGTTGTACATTAACCGCAGATGAATGCTGATAGTTGTTGACAAAATGCTAACTCGTAATACCCACCTCTGGAGAGAAGCAAGCTACGTAATTAATAATTCGTAATTCGTAATTCGTAATTACATTTGTAATACCAATTTTTAAAAAGAATGTGACAGATTGTAGGGGCAAGGCAATGCCTTGCCCTCTAGAATATATTGATATGTCGCAAACATTATTTCAATTGGTATAACAGCGTCAACAATTACAAATTATTTTGCCATTTGTATTTTCTCACCAAAAATTCAGCCCTACTGTATCAGCACTAGCAACTTTGTTTAAATGTGCTGATTTGCGTTTTTAGGTGTAAACATTGAAAATTCTACCCTTTAGCTGGCTTAAGCGTCAGGGTAGAGAAATGATTAATCAGTGAGAAAGCATTTAGACAAATCCAAACAATAAATTATTTCGCTTCAAGTCGTGACAGTCAACAGTCAACACTCAACAATAGCGATAGAATTTTATTACTTGCCAGTCCCTAATTATCAAGTTTATCCTGTTGCAGTTTAAGTTCGGTTTCAAGTTCTTGAAGGGCTTGAGCTACAACTTGTGCTTGTTCTAATTGTTGATACTCTGTGAATATTTCCCAAGCTTCTTGATAGTAACTACGTGCCTTTAACAGATTTTGAGGATTTCCATTTTCTGGTTTCTCTAGGTCATCTGGTAGATTAAACAGGGCGTTAGCTTTGTTAGAAATTGTGTTAGCGTATTCCAACGGGGTATCATGAGAATTACGAACTTTTAATGCTTCTTCATAAGCTGCGATCGCTCGTAAATTATTCTCTATAGGATGGGTACTCTGGAGATATTGCAAAGCATTCCCTAAATTATTTTGCAACATCGCATATTCTCGGGGATTTTCAATCAGGTTTATCTGCTTCAGTGCTGCTTCAAATGTTTGTACAGCTAAACCTTCACACAATTGCTTTTGTTCCATTCCCGTAGAAATTGAGAGGTAAGCAATTGCAATATTATTGTGTAAAATTGCGTATTCTTCTGGGTAATTCTGGGGAGTAAATACCCGCAATGCGTCTTGATAAGCTTTAATGCTATCGGCAATTTGGGCTAAATTAAACGGTACGAGAGATTGCAAAACTAGCCCCAAATTCATCTGTGCTTCCGCTATTTCTTCTTTAGAAGCTAATTGTTGCAAAATTGGGAGTGCTTCTGTATAAGCTGTTTTTGCTTGTAGTAGTAATTCCGTCCCCTCATCAGGAATGGATCTCAACGCACTAGCTATACCCACCTTAGCCCTAGCTTTCAATAGAGGATAATCTTCTCCACACATTTCGCAAGCTCGTTTATACAGATCCACTGTACTCCATAAATCTTGAGCAGTTTTGGGTTTTTTCTGTAAACCCTGTGCCAACTCAATCAACATTTCGATTTTCTCTTGTGTCGTTGCTGACTCCGATGCAATAGCTGCGATCGCGGCCTTAACTGTTGAATCTGTAATGCTTGGGGTCATCTCAACACGGTTGCAATGATTGGTGTACACATAGTTGCAAGTATTTTGTCCTAGAGATGGTCAGTGTAGCTGCAATTTATCTCATCAGGTAATTTGCTTCAACTTTAAAGTACTTTACTGCGTCAATTCTAGAAATCACAAGCTAATTTTAATCAAAATATACACAATTTAATTCTTAATTTATATCTTTAAAATATACTGATAAATACGCTACATGATCTTAGTAGATTGATATTAAATGATTATCTGTATTGTTTGATGCAATTGCACACATTGAGAGCTAAAGAACTTAAATAAATATTATTTATTAAATTATCGTTATTTGATTAGCTTAATGAAATTATTGCCTGAGAAGGGAACAGGAAAAAATTAATAAATCTAATTTGTTGTAGTTTCCTATTAAAAGCTTCAAAAAGTAATCTCAAAACTTATATCAAATTTTTTAAATATATGTAGGGTGCGTGAGCGCTGAGAGTAAGGCACCATTATTCCTATATTTTTTCATCATCGGATTTGATTTTTCGATTCTCTATAGTTCCCTGCTTCCTTTTCAGATAAGCGTGCTGAAAGCAAATTAAGTCAAGTGTTGTTAGGTAAAAGGGAAAGGTTAGGTACATTCCTACGTAAAAGAAGTAGGCGATCGCAAGTTTTTTGTATAAAATAACATATCAATATCAGTCAAATATTTCTAAGTATATACACTGATAATACTGAAGTAAAACCTTGATCAGCAATGTCTATCAAAAAAGCTGAAAAGCTTATAAAACAGTGGTTGTGTTAGTTTTTTTATTCCCAATTTATCGTCAAAAAACCAGTATTCTGTCTGCTATTCTGACGATTTATAGCATCCAAATTAGAGTATTTTTTGTATCCAGGAGTTAAGCCAATGTATGGTCTAGTCAACAAAGCAGTTCAAGACATGATTTGCAAATACCACGGTGAAGATACCTGGAAAACCATCAAGCAGAAAGCAGACCTGGAGGACATAGATTTTTTTATAGGTATGGATTGTTACTCTGACGATGTTACCTATCGTTTAGTCGCAGCCGCAAGTGAGGTATTGAAAACACCACCAGAAGAACTGCTGATGGCTTTTGGAGAATACTGGGTAACATACACAGCAGAAGAGGGCTATGGTGACTTATTAGACAGTGCTGGTGATTCCTTACCTCAGTTTATGGAAAACCTCGACAATCTCCATGCCCGGGTAGGCTTGAGTTTCTCGCAACTGCGTCCACCATCTTTTGACTGCGAACAAGCCACAGATAAGTCTGTTGAGCTGCATTACCAATCTTCAAGGATGGGCTTGGCTCCTATGGTAATTGGGTTACTCCACGGTTTAGGAAAACGCTTTTGTACCAAGATAGATGTTACCCAAACCAGTTTTAAGGAACAAGGAGCTAACCACGATATCTTCTCTGTTGAATACGACAATTCTCACACCTATGACAAATGATCGGGCTACTGAGTTAGAACAATTTAGTCTTCCTCCTGAACAAATTGCCACATTATTTCCCTTTCATCTGGTAATCGATCAACACATGAAGATTGTCCAGGTGGGTAAGGTGCTGCAGCGCATTTTAGAACCGATCGCAATTTTAGATAGTTCCCTAGAAGAACATTTTCAAATTAATCGCCCCAAATGTCCAAGTAGCTTTGCAGCCATTTGCCAGCAAACGCGATCGCTATTTTTGTTGCAATCTCATCACAGAGAAATGCAGCTCAAGGGGCAGATGGTATATCTCGAGAAATCAAATCATCTGCTCTTTTTGGGTTCTCCCTGGATTACTGATATTGCTAATATCAAAAAGCTCGATCTGACCCTTAACGATTTTCCTTTATACGATTCAATTTCTGATTATCTGTTTCTGTTACAAGCGAAAAATTCAGCTCTGGCAGATGCCCAAAAACTCACTACAAGACTTACATCTCAGCGCGCTGAATTAAGAGCTACAGCTTCCCGATTGCAAACACTAATTGATAGTTTACAGCTGGGTGTGCTATTAGAAGACGATAACCGACAGGTTGTACTAGCAAATCGGGAATTGTGTCATCAATTTGGTATTCCCCAATCCCCAGAAGCTTTAGTAGGAATCGACTGTCGCCAAGTAGCACAAACAGCCAAACAACTATTTACAGAACCAGAAAAATTTGCCCAACGCTTAGATGAGATTGTTAACCAGGGCGAAATAGTTCTCAATCAAGAATGGCAACTCTTGGATGGACGGACTTTTGAACAAGAGTACATTCCGATTGTAGTCGATCAAAAATTTTATGGTCATTTGTGGAAATACAGCGATATCACTTTACGGAAGCAATCGGAAAATGCTCTGAGACTGAGTGAAGAACGCTTAAAATTGGCTCTAGATTCGGTAGACGAAGGGCTTTGGGATTGGAATTTAGCAATTGGAGAAGTGTATCGTAGTCCACGCTGGGCGACAATGCTCGGTTATGAACCAGAAGAAATCGAAAATACGATTAAAGTTAAAAATAGGTTGATTCATCCAGAGGATCTACCGATAATGCGCCAACGACTCATAGCGCATTTCAAGGGGAGAACCCCTGTTTATGAGTCAGAAATCCGCTTTTTAACGAAATCTGGAGCATGGAAGTGGATTCTGGATCGGGGTAAATTGGTGAGCCGTAACTCTCAAGGTAAACCTTTGAGAATGGTGGGAACGCATCTCGATATCACAGAACGCAAAAACGCAGAAGCAGCATTACAGCAGCAATATCAACGTGTATTGCTACTCAAGCAAATTACTGAAGAAATCCGTCAGTCTTTGCAATGGGAAAAAATTCTGCAGACAACGGTAACAGAAGTACAACGAATTTTACAGGCCGATCGCGTCCTCATCTTCCAAATTAATCCCGATGGTTCTGGCAAAGTTGTTCAAGAAGCTGTAGTACCCCAATGGGCAGCTATTTTAGACAACGATATTTGCGATACTTGTCTGCAGCAGAAATACTTAGAATTTTATCGTCAGGGACAAATAACCATCATTTCTGATTTGGTGCAGACACAAGCAAAACCCTGCCGTACAGAGGATTGTCCGGTAAAGGCGAATCTAGTTGTACCAATTTTGCTGCGAGAAGATTTGTGGGGATTATTAATCATTCATCAGTGCGATCGCCCTAGAGAATGGACGGAATTAGAGTTAGATTTGCTTACTCACCTCGCAGATCAAATGGGTATTGCTCTGACTCAAGCACAATTGCTAGATCAGGAAACCCGTCAAGCCAACTTGTTAGCACAGCAGAATGAAGAGCTAACTATTGCCAAGCAAGCCGCAGAAACAGCGAATATGGCGAAGAGTAATTTCCTCGCCACCATGAGCCATGAAATTCGTACTCCAATGAATGCGGTGATTGGAATGACGGGATTGTTGTTAGATACTCCCCTCAAACCAGAGCAACGCGACTATGTGGAAACTATCCGCAACAGTGGCGATGCCTTAATGACAATTATTAATGATATTCTCGACTTCTCTAAAATTGAGTCTAACAATTTAGAGTTAGAAGAACAGCCCTTTGACTTGCAAGTCTGTGTAGAAGAAGCTTTAGATTTACTAGCGCCTCAGGCTGCTGCCAAAGGTATTGAATTAATGTATCAACTGGCATGGCACACACCAACTTTAATTATTGGTGATATTACTCGTCTGCGGCAAATTCTTTGGAATTTAGTCAGCAATGCCGTCAAATTCACCAATAATGGTGAAATAGTTGTCTCCATCGCCGTGCAAAGACAGATACCGAAACGGGTAGGCAAAAATCCCGATCATGTGTATTACGAATTTCAATTTGCCGTCACTGATACAGGTATCGGTATCCCAGGCGATCGCTTGCATCGGCTATTCAAACCTTTTAGCCAGGTTGATGCTTCTATGGCGCGACGTTATGGCGGTACTGGCTTGGGATTAGCTATTAGCAAGCGTCTGAGCGAAATTATGGGCGGCAGAATGTGGGTAGAAAGCGAAGCAGGTAGAGGTTCTACTTTCTATTTCACAGCCAAATTACAAGTCGATCCTTCTACTGTCGATAGCACTTTCCTTTACCCAGAGCTGGTAGGCAAGCAATTAATATTAGTAACTAATAATAATAATTTAAAGAAATGCTTAACTTGGCAACTTCAGACTTTGGGAGTCGATGTCCAAGCTGTAGAATCGAGCGATGCTGCACTAGATTTACTGCGACAAGATCCTTTTGACATAGCGATATTAGATATTGATAGCCCTAACATTAACACCCTCGAACTCACGAGTAAAATTCGCAGTTTACACAAACAGCAGGATTTAGCTTTGGTAATGTTGAGTGCTAAAAGCAAGCAAACTTTAGAGGTGAAGGAGATAGCTTCTGAGTTTACTGCCTTTTTGAATAAGCCTGTGCGCCAGTATCAGTTGCATAACACATTACTACAAATTGTCCGTGGTAGCTGGTCTACACGCCTGGTTGATGGCAAAGTAAATATACCTTCTTACTCCCGCTTGTCTGCATCCCATATCTCAACAATTGACACCCAGGTTGCTCAAAGCTCAAACTTGAAGATTCTGCTGGTTGAGGATGTGTTGGTGAATCAGAAAATAGCCTTGAAAATGCTGGATCGTCTAGGCTATCGGGCAGATGTCGCCAATAATGGACGAGAAGCTTTAGAATCCTTGCAACGGCAACTCTATGATGTTGTGTTTATGGATATCCAAATGCCAGAAATGGACGGCTGGGAGACAACTTCCCGGATTCGTGGGGATTTTTCACAGGCGACTCAACCTTGGATAATTGCCATGACTGCCCATGCTCGACCTGAAGATAGGCAAGAATGCTTATCAGTTGGTATGGATGATTATGTCAGTAAGCCGATTAATCTAGAAGCGCTAGAAGCAGTTCTCAACAAATTTGTAACTCAGCATTATCAAGTTTCCCAGCCTTCTGTACCTACTCCTTTACCTGCTGAGTTGGTATTACCGCCTCCACCCCCCGATCTGAATCTTATAGAAGCAATTGATCGGAGTATTCTGCAAGAATTGCAAAGCCTAGGCGGTAATGAAGGCGATCGCCTAGTTGCGGAACTCATCGAGGTTTACCTAGAAGATACCCCCACAAGAATCCAGACAATGAAAGATGCTCTGATTGAAAAAGAGCGCCCAAAGTTACAAAAAGCAGCTCATGCTTTGCGATCGCCCAGTGTTAGTATTGGTGCTGTTAATTTGGGAAAAATTTGTGAAACCCTAGAAGAATCTGCCAAAGAGCAATCATGGGATCAACTATCTGGGTTAGTTAATCAACTAGAAACTGAATATCAGAGTGCGATCGCAGTACTTCAGGGAATACTAACTAAGTAAAGACTAGAAATTAGTATTTTTACTCGTTACTCAGCAACTTTTCCAGCCATCATCCTACAACCCCTAGGAATGATGGAAGATTTGTCAAGAGTCGGAGAGACGCGATTAATCGCGTCTGTACAAGAGTCAAAGATTATTGATTATTCTTATTTCCTTATTCCCCATTACCTATTACTCATTACTTATTACTCATTACTCATTCCCCAGTCCCAAATACACAAATGGATGAAATATCTAATACCAAAATCAAAATATTAGTAATTGATGATGATCGGGTGATCCAACTGATTTTGAGGCAAGCCCTGCAAGATCAGGAATATGAAGTTATTCTTGCCTCTAGTGGTGAACAGGGACTAGAACAAGCTGAAAAATACCGTCCAGCAATCATCATTTGTGATTGGCAAATGGAGGAAATGGATGGTTTAGAAGTATGTCGCAAAATTAAATCTGAACCATTACTATCTAATAGCTTTTTTATTCTGCTAACATCACGCAAAGCAGTTGAAGACAGAGTAGAAGGTTTAGATACTGGTGCAGATGATTTTTTGAGCAAGCCTATTGAGGTGAGCGAATTAAAAGCCAGAGTCAGAGCCGGATTGAGGCTATATCAAGCTAATCAAGAACTGCAGAAATTAGCTAAAGATTTACAGATCCAAAAACAGCTTTTAGAAACAGAGTTGAGCGAAGCTGCTGATTACGTCAAATCTCTTTTACCTGCACCGATGACGGGATTAGTCACAATCAACTCGAGATTTTTACCATCTAGTCAATTGGGTGGCGATTGCTTTGATTACTACTGGCTAGATGACGATCACTTGGTAATTTATCTTCTAGATGTTTCTGGACATGGATTAGCTGCGGCGCTGCCTTCAATTTCGGTGCATAATATGTTGCGATCGCATTCTTTGCCCCATGCTAGTCTCTATGAACCATGTCAAGTGCTGCAAGATTTGAATAATTTCTTTCAAATGGATCAGCAAAATTTTCAGTACTTTACCATTTGGTATGGAGTTTTTAACCGTAGTTCTTATCAACTAACATACGCTAGCGCCGGACACCCTCCGGCTTTAATGCTTTCTAAATCTGCTGAATGTGATACTGGTTTAGAGGTGAAAAAACTCGTTACCCGTAGTCTACCAATTGGCGTGTCTCCCGAACCAAAATATTATAATGATGTATGTGATGTTAAACCTACTAGTAAACTTTATGTTTTTAGTGATGGAGTTTATGAAGTTGAAAAGCGTGATGGTTTACTGTTGAACTTGAATGGTTTTATCGATTTATTAACTGAAAATCATCAATCATTACAATTAGATATAGAATCAATTTTAGAATATGTAAAAATTAGTACAGGTAGTCAAATATTCACAGATGACTGCTCTTTAATAGAAATCAAGTTTGGTGCTGAGTAACTTCCTGCATAAATGATGCTTGATTGGGAAATACTTCAAAAGCCTGTGTTGTATCACTCAAATCTAGAATCATTTTAATTTGCTCGTTTATGGAACAAAGTGCTAGCCTACCTTGTTGTTGCCGCACAGTTTTTAGTGTCAATAACAAGGTACCAAAGCCAGAACTATCCATAAAAGTAATATCTTGAAAATCAATCAAAATAGTTTTGACACCCGAACCCATAACTTTGACCATTTCCTCACAAACTTTTCTCCCATTTCTTCCATCAAAAGTTCCCTGAGGCTGAATTACTTTTAATTGATAAGCCATAATTTTAGTTACAAAAATGTTTCGGTAAAAATAAATGACAAGACTAAATCAGCTAGTAATCTATTTAAGCAACTATTTTTTTCTTTAGCAATAAACAGTTTCTAGCGTCTGATTCGCGAGTATAGCTAATTGTCCAGCTATATTTGTTTCTCAGTTTGAGTAAGAAGATGCACCCCCAATGAGCTTCATGATTTAACGGATTGAATGTATAATCGCTGGTTTGTTGGCTGAGATTTTCTAAAGCCACTTCTAAATTAAAAATATCGCCTTGATCCCAGATACAAAGCTGAAAATAATCAGCGGAAATTTGGACTGTCAAATCAATAGGAGTTTGAGGACTAAGGTGTTTATGGGCATGGCGGACTACATTTGTAAAGCCTTCAATCAAAGCTGTTTGTCCTTCTATCCATACCCGATCAGTTAAAGGTGAGCTATTAAATTGATCAAACCACTCTAATACTGTTGTCATTGCATTAATATCACTGGCAACTTGCAAACTAGAGTTATAAATCAGGAAACTGGTTTCCGATGACATTTAGACCGCCCCAGAATCTCGTTTTAACAATATAATTAGGGTTTTTGGCATCAGTTTAAAATTCTAGTATAAGCTCCACATTTCTAACGCAAATCTATTATAATGACATCCCTAAATTTACCAATTCTAGAAATGGGTAAAATCAGCGCAAATATGGAACGTTATTTTTCTTCTGTCAGAGTGATTTGGTTACGAAAATTTTGATTTTTTTAGTAAATTTGTTAGCTCCTGAAATTATATTTTTAAACTATCCGTTGATCAGGTTTTACTTTACTATTAGCAAGTTTCATTTTATGCTTAGTATGTAATTGATTTTTCGTAAGTAAGTACACTTGATGCAAGCAATATGTAAAGTTTTGAGGAAGAAAAAGTAAAGCTTTTTCAATTTATCTTTTTGAATGTGGGTTATAGCAATTCCCAAGCAAATGAAATACACCCCACCCGCGCTATCGCGCACCCTCCCCTTGGTAAGGGGAGGGTTGGGG
Organism: Calothrix membranacea FACHB-236; assembly: GCF_014696315.1. Lineage (GTDB taxonomy): Bacteria > Cyanobacteriota > Cyanobacteriia > Cyanobacteriales > Nostocaceae > Aulosira > Aulosira membranacea. The sequence continues at coordinate 54,874 of NZ_JACJPX010000022.1, read as the reverse complement.
AGGGGTAATTTCGTACTTCACCAGACTGAGAAACGCTATATGTTCAATTGCTGACTTACTGAAGTATTTATTTAAGGAGCTTTAATGTCTCAGCGTATTACCAGTACAGTAAATTCACTAGTAAGCAAATTATCGCGACGCAATGCACTTTTGTGGCTTGGTGGTGCAGGGTTAGGCACCACCTTTATCGCAGGAACACAAACCGAAGTGAATGCTCATGAAAAAAAAGATGTGGAACTGGTAAACCCACCAACGCTATATAATGCGCCCCAAAATGGCTATAGCCATATAGCTGTCACACCAGCAAAGGCAAAAACGGTTTATATTTCTGGACAATTTGGCTCAGATTTGCAAGGAAATCTGGTTTCAGATGATTATGAGGAGCAGTTAGTACGGGCTTTTCAGAACCTCCGCTTTGCCTTGCAAGCGGTGGGTGCCAAGCCAGAAGATGTAGCAAAAACTACTGTACTTATAGTTAATCACACACAAGAGAAATTAATACCATTAGGACGTGAAATTGTTAATTTGTGGGGGAATAAACCACCAGCAAACACACTCATCCCTGTTCCTAGATTGGCACTTGACGGTATGTTATTTGAAATAGATGCTTATGCGGTAATTCCAGAAAAACCAAATAGAGGAATGTTCTCAAATTAAGATCTGCAAATAGGGGCTAGGGACTAGTTTTTAGGGTCAGCAATGTGAAATCTTTCGTTCTCACCTAAATGAGAACTAGTGCCTAGCCTATGCTTTATAAATCCCATAAACTGAGCTGATTGGGTGGCTGAACGAGGTTATTCCAAGGTAAGGGAGGAACTTCTACACCATTCTGTTCCAGTAAATTTTGAAAGTGACGGGCTGTGCTGGGCGATCGCTCTTCTATAGGACAATGAACAAAGAAATAAATTTGCACTCCCGCCTGTAACCACTGTTGAATCTGCGTTACCCACTCTTCCATAAACGGCTGATTCACAGGTAAATTCGGGTGTGAGATAAAGCGAATTAGGGTAAAAGGTGCTGTGACGCTAAATTGTACTGGTAATTTCGGTTTGCGTCGTTCTGAGTGTAACTGCGGGTCATCATCTCCAGTGTAGATGGGGCGGGAGTCTAAAAGAACCCTGCCAACATTGAGCTTTTCTAACAGCGCTGTCAAATTACTAGCATGGGGTTCCTTAAACCAATCCGGATGGCGAACTTCTAGCGCTAAGGGTGCAACTGTACGGGGCCAAGCTGCTAAAAAAGTAGCCAAATCTTCCATTAATATAGGTGCGTAACTTGGTGGTAATTGAGCAAATATCGGGCCAAGACGCTTACCCAAAGGACGCATACCTTCCAGAAATTGTAAAGCCGCAGGGATATATGGTTGCAACAACCCCTGATGGGTGATATCTCGCGGTAATTTCAAACAAAATTCAAAACCTGGGGGTGTTTCCGTCGCCCAACGGGTAACAGTTTCCTGATTAGGGATAGCGTAGAAAGTAGTATTTCCCTCCACAGTAGTGAAGCGACGGCTGTATAGAGAAAGAAACTCAGCCGTGCGAGTACCTGAAGGATAGAGTTCACCCACCCATCCTTTATATGCCCAAACAGCACAACCAATCAGAAATTTTACAGGTTTGTCATTGGTCATTTGTCATTGGTCATTTGTCATTGAATTATTTCCTCCCCATTACCCATTACCCATTACCCATTACCCATTACCCATTACCCAATCTCAACCTATCGGAAGACAAATAGTAAATTGCGTTTTCCCTGGTTGGGAATTTACTGCGATGCTTCCTTGATGACGGATTTCGACAATTCGTCTTACTACTTCTAAGCCTAAGCCTGAACCTTTTCCAACTGGTTTAGTTGTGAAAAATGGCTCGAAAATTCGCGATTTAATGTCTTGAGGAATACCCGATCCGGAGTCTGTGATTTGGATTTCGATGCGATCGCTATACGTTGTAGTAATAATTTCTAATATGCCTTTTTCGTCCATTGCATCAATGGCGTTATCAATCAAATTTGTCCACACCTGATTTAATTCGCTGCCATAAGCCCAAATTTTCGGCATTTCCAGACTATACGATCTGCGAATTTCTACGCCTTGCTTCAGTTTATATGAGAATAATCGTAAGGTATCTTCTAAACCTTCATGCACATCAACTAGTTGTCTTGCGCCCTGATCTAAATGGGAATAAGACTTCATCGATTGCACCAGTTCAGCAATTCGTTCTGCACCGCGTAAACCACTGGTAATCATAGACATAACTTCAAAGGAAAGGGCTAACCAGCGCAAGCCCATGCTACCCATTTCTGTCTGATCATCTTGCCAGCGTTCAGTTAATTCTTCTAATGTGGTAATTGCGATACCACCTTCAGCTAGCGGCCCAGCTAGTTTCCACGCATCCTCCACACCATAATCTTCTAACCAATCAAGCAATTCATCTTCGCGATCGCTCAAAGTCATCGGATCAACCCGCTTGTGGGTAATTGTCTCATACCCTTCATCACGCGCTTTAATCCATTGTGTAGTGTGTTCTGCATCAACTTGATGCTGTCCATACACCAGATTCATGCGTTGCAGTTCTAGTAATGCTGGGGTGATATCCCGCAAAGCGCGAACCAAGGCGGCTGCTGGATTATTGAGTTCATGGGCTAGTCCTGCTGCTAGAGTGCCTAAAGCTGCCATTTTCTCCCGATTGCGGATGAAAGATTCTAATCCACGCGATCGCTTGGCAACAGTTTTAAAAATCACCTGCTCAAAGTTGCGACACTCATGCAGCAATGTCAGGAAATCTTCACTTGATAGTTTATATAGATGACAGTCAGTGAGGGCGCGTACTGTCACCGGGTTAGGATCGCCTGTCAGTATGGGAATTTCCCCAAAAAAGCTAGGTGCTTCGTGCTGTCCGATAGGCATTTCCATACCATCACTGCGCCTAGTCAATCCCATACGCCCAGACAACATAATAAAAAAGCCACTTGCAGGATCGCCTTCGGATACCAATATTTCATCAGTACTGAGGTCAAGTATTTGAGAGCGATCGCATATCCAATCCAGACGGTTCCGTGGCAAAGTTTGAAATAGTTCCAGAGTCAGCAGATCTTCTATACAAAGCATAATTCCGCTACCTTTCGCTAACATTCATGGAAAGCGGCGGGAAACTCCTATCCTGGAATAGAGAGGAATAGCCGCCCCGCCGCTTGGGGCATTGGGCATTGGGCATTGGAAACTTCTTTCCCTCCTGGCTGGAGTTTTTCATTAATCAATGCACACACGGAGTCACAGCCTTCCGACAGCATAGTATCATTTTTTCGGATATGGTAATTGGTAATTGGTGTTGGGTGTTTGGTGTTGGGTGTTTGGTGCTTGTTATTTCCCCTTGTCTCCCTCATCCCCCTCATCTCCCTCATCTCCCCAATCCCCAGACCAAAAAATATTTGTCACCTTCAGACTTTTTACTACTAAAATTTCAATAATTTATTCTTGGGAACAATTTCCACTTTTATGCCTTGTTCTGCCACTTTAAATCAACTGGTTGAAATTCTTTTAGCCCAGCCTGTCAACTTATCAGCAGCCGCTTTAACACAATTAGGCAGCAGTATCCAAACAGACACTCGGCTGATCAAGCCAGGTGAAGTGTTTGTGGCTTTGCGAGGTGAGAAGTTTGATGGACATGAGTTTGTTGCTACGGCGATCGCTAAAGGTGCGATCGCGGCTATTGTTGATTTTGATTATGAAAATCCTGGGTTTCCGGCATTACAGGTCAAAAATACTCTAGAAGCCTATCAGACAATTGCTCGTTGGTGGCGCGATCGCTTTCAAATTCCGGTGATTGGGGTAACTGGTTCTGTGGGTAAAACCACAACTAAGGAACTCATTGCCGCAGTTTTGGCGACAAAGGGACGTGTGCATAAGACTTACGGGAATTTTAATAACGAAATTGGTGTGCCGAAAACTCTCCTAGAACTTAGCCCAGAACATGATTATGCTGTGATTGAAATGGCTATGCGGGGTAAAGGACAGATTGCCGAATTAACCCACATCGCCAATCCCACAATTGGAGTGATTACCAATGTCGGCACAGCACATATTGAATTACTCGGTTCTGAAGCGGCGATCGCTCAGGCAAAATGTGAATTATTAGCCGAAATGCCTAAGGATAGCGTTGCTATTCTCAATCAAGATCATCCGCTATTAATTTCTACAGCTACCAAACTTTGGCAGGGAAAAGTCATCACCTACGGCTTATCTGGCGGCGATATTTCCGGGGAAATAATTGATCATGAAACTCTGGCAATAGATGATATCCAACTACCTCTACCCCTTCCTGGTCGTCATAATGTCACAAATTTCCTAGCCGCTTTAGCTGTCGCTAAGGTCGTAGGAATTGATTGGGCATCTTTACAAGCGGGTGTAAATGTTGATATGCCCACAGGGCGATCGCAACGTTTTGCCTTGCCCAATGACGTGGTAATCTTAGATGAAACTTACAATGCCGCACCGGAAGCTATGTTAGCAGCATTGCAATTATTAGCAGACACACCCGGAAAACGCAAAATAGCGGTTTTAGGCGCAATGAAAGAATTAGGAGAGCGATCGCCACAATTGCACCAGCGAGTTGGTGAAACAGTGCAAAAGTTAAAATTAGACGGCTTGTTAGTTTTAGTTGATGGACAGGATGCTGAAGCGATCGCCAAAAGCGCCGAAGGCATTCCCTCAGAATGTTTTACCACCCATGCGGAATTAGTAGCCAGATTAAAGACATTTGTCCAAGAAGGCGATCGTTTATTGTTCAAAGCTGCCCATTCTGTTGGACTAGATCGAGTTGTTAATCAATTACGTGCGGAATTCGCCAGTTAAAACTTGTAGTCATACCAGCAATGGATAACAGGTAATAAAGACTTGCTAATGGCTAAAGGTGCAAATTAGTCATTAGCTTTTTACTTATGGGCATGGGGCATGGGGCATTGGGCATTGGGCATTGGTAATTACTTTTTCCCCTTGTCCCCTTGTCCCCTAATCTCCCTCATCCCCCTCATCCCCCTCATCCCCAATCCCCAACCTCTCACCAAAATTAAACCGTATACTCCCTGGTTGGTATAGTATACGGTGTGATGAATGTTATACTTGATTTTCTGATTACCAGAAGTATATAATAGTATAATTTATACCAGTAAATAACGTTACTGAAATTTTTTATCTATTTTCTCTACCTGGGGAAGATTTTCCTGTTCGCTACTTGTATTCTGCTGAGTAATAGCAAGCATACTCAAGAGAATCATGCTGCCCACAGCCATTGCTACTACAGGACGCTTTAGGAAGACGAAATCCCGGATAATTCTTGCTAAAGGACTACTTTGACGACGTAGCGCCGAAGAAACCATCATCTGTTTAAGAGTAAACGGATCGCGTACATAATGACCGCTTTGGCAAACTACAAGTTTTTCTTGGCAATAGGGACAACTAAATAAGCCAATGCACGTCTTAATCTTTTTCGGCGTGGCATTTCTTTGGCAAATGGGACAAGTAACATAATGATTATCAAAAGTGTGTATATTCATTTAGTACTACCGCCTAGTCCGTTGACTCGCTCTATAAACAATAGTTATATTGAATTCCCGATCAATACTTAGTAGACTCACCCTTGTGCTCTGACATCAGTCATTAATCATACATATAGTGTACTTCTTACTCAGGATGGTTATTATGGTCGCAACACGAGTATAGCTAGATTTAGTGGAAGATGACCTCTCACGACTATCTAACTTGGTTCAACCACCAAGCCTACACCGAACCTATTTTTTCCTGAGAAGGAGTTCTGACTTAATAGCACTGCACCACCGCTAGTTGACCATTAAATAATAATTCTGTCCCATTTAACCATTCTCCTCATCAAAATTTTGCACAGTGAAATTTTTTTAACTAAAAATTTGTAAATTAAGCTCATCAAGCATACTTGTCTGGTTGCTAAATCATGGCTCACAATGAGAAGTAACAGATAAAAATTTAAATTTTTTCTTACATTTACCTCGCTGCTCAATGACTCTCTTGCCTCCTACTGAACTGAGGAAGGTAACGGAAACACCTGCCTTTCCTTCTGTGACTACTCGTTTGGCTCACTTAATTAACCGTTTTCAACCATCCATAGAAACCTTAGTGCTGCTTTTAGCAGTATTAATTGGTAGCGGTACGGGTATGGGTGTAGTGACCTTTCACTATTTAATCCAGCTGATTCACGATTTGATGCTGGAAAATTTCATGGGTACTATTGGTGTCTGGGGTGCTTGGACTTTAGCTTGCGTTCCCACCGTTGGCGGCTTGATTGTTGGTTTGATGCGCTGGCGTACTCAGGATTTTGGCCCTGGACTTTCATCTCTGATTGCTGCTTCTCAGGGCAAAGAAATTCGGCAACCGCTACGTCCAGTTACAAAGATGTTGGCAGCATCTGTGTCTTTGGGAACTGGTGCTTCTTTGGGGCCTGAAGGGCCGAGTGTAGAAATTGGTGCCAATTTTGGGATGTTATTATCTCTAGTTTTACAAGTATCTCAAGAGCAACAGCGTTTGCTTTTGAGCGCTGGTGCGGCGGCTGGTTTAGCAGCGGGCTTTAATGCTCCGATTGCAGGAGTGTTTTTTGCTTTAGAGGTAGTGATGGGGGCTACATCTTTTGCTACCTCTGCTGTAAGTGTGGTGTTATTAGCTGCAGTGGTAGCAGCGTTAATTGCTCAAATTGGTTTAGGCGCACAACCTGCTTTTGCTTTACCTGTATATCAAGTCCGCAGTCCTTTAGAGTTGCCAATTTATTTAGGTTTAGGTTTAGGAGCTAGTTTAGTTTCTTTAACTTATACAGAATCTATGCGGTTAGCAAAAGCTTGCTTTGCTGGGCGTATTCCTATGTTAGGCTTTATCGGAAAAATTCCTAAACCCATACATCCAATTATTGGTGGGGTAATTGTCGGCGTAGTAGCTATATATTTTCCCCAAATTTTGGGCATTGGTTATGGCACTGTACAAGCAATGCTGCAAGATGTGGAGTTTTCTCTACCTTTACTATTGATACTTTTAGTCATCAAATTGCTGATGACAGCAATTTCTGCTGGTAGTGGTTTTGTCGGCGGTGTATTTGCTCCCGCTATGTTTCTTGGTGCTTCTTTTGGTTCAGCTTATGCCAAAATTGTCGCTGCGATCGCTCCCACAATTGGCGCACAGATGGCTGCGCCTCCCGCCTACGCAATGGTAGGTATGGCTGCAGTTTTGGCAGCTAGTGTCAGAGCGCCATTAACATCAATTATTATGCTATTTGAATTAACCCGCGACTACCGTATTGTTTTACCTTTAATGGCAGCGGTGGGTTTAAGTGTTTGGTTGATAGAACAGATCAAGCCAAATTTTAATTCTAATTCTAATCTGCAACAGATCGGTCTTTCGGAATTAAAAGATGAGAAGACTGATATGTTGCAGGAAATTTTAGTAGAAGATGCAATGCTAACTTGTCCAAAAAAGTTGACAGCAAAGTTAGGAGTATTAGAAGCTGCTAAGGAAATGCTTCGCGATCGCTGTTCTAGTGCTTTAGTAATTGATGAAGTTGATCAATTAGTTGGTATTATCTCTCTAGAAGATATTAACCGCAATCTCCGTCTATGGCAAAACTACCAGAATTTGCCAACTGAAATTCAGAGTAATTTATCTAGTCAAACTCTTTTAGATATTTGTACCACTGAAATTCTTTATGCTTGGAGAGATGAACCTTTATCTGAAGCTTTAGACCGCATGGCACTCCGAGGTTTACATCAGTTACCAGTGGTAGCAAGAGACAACCATGAGCACATTTTAGGTCTACTAGAAAGAGAGCAAATTGCCTTAACCTGCAATTTAACACTTACAAGTAAGGCACTGCGCCAATGTTTAGCAGTGCTACCCACAACAGATGTAGTTATTAGCCATTAAGTCAATAGTCAATAGTCATTTTTTTGCTCTTGAACGCCAGTTGCTACAACGCGGGAAACCCGCGCAATGCACTGGCTCTTTGGGACTTTTGACTCTTGACTTTTAACTATATTATTAAGCAGTAGCTTCTATAGCTTCCAGGTCTTCCCTATCTTCTGGATCTACCTGTCTAAGACGAATGTGCTTTTTACCTAAAGTGATGAGGAACTCATCGCCTGGTTTAAGATTCATTTGTTTTGTATAAGCGGAACCTATCAGCAAGTTCCCATTCGATTGCACGCTAATTCTATAGCTGGCGCTACGTCCACCACGTCCATTAGCACTAGGAGAGCTATCTAATTGTATGCCTTCAGCATCAATTAGGGCATTTAAGAACTTCATCATATTGACGCGCTCTATACCATTTTTGGTAACGGTATAGTAGCCGCACTTCTTAGCCTTGTCTTCTTTGCTCTCGTTCTCTAGCTCTTTAACTTTTCTGAGCAGATCTTCACCGACTAGGGGTTCAATTTTTTTCTGTTTAGCCATCAACTTAGGTCGAAAACGAATGTTTGAAGTGTTTGAATCGATTTTATTTTAGCTGACATTGAGCTAGTAGGAACAGAATCCTTTAGTTTTTATTTCAGCCTTGCCAAGTATATTACATTCATAGGCAAAATTGTTACTTGATTTCTAAATATTGCTAAAACAATTTATTTTCTAGAATGGTGTCCATACTGATAACTATATATATATTTTCTGAATTACTGGTAGACTATACTTGTTTAAGTTTTCTAAAGTAGCGCAAAAAAAAAGTTGTCTACTTGCCAATATGGATAATTGGGGTACAGAATGATAAGCAAAACTGATCCTTAGTCATTAGTCATTAGTCAATGGTCATGAAAAAAGAACTGACAACTGACAACTGACAACTGACAACTCAAAAAATCCAGCATGAAACTAACAACGAGAGGACATTATAGTGTGAAAGCGATGCTCGATTTAAGCTTACAGCCAGCTTATGGCCCTGTATCTGTAAGAGCAATTGCTAAACGCCAAGATATTCCTGCTCCTTATCTAGAAAAATTATTAATAGAAATGCGTCGTGCTGGTTTAGTAAAATCAATTCGCGGCAGCATTGGAGGATACCAATTGGCAAGAGAACCTGCCAAAATATCTATAGGACAAATTTTAGAGTCTGTAGGTGAAACGATTACTTATTTGCCTAACCATACTCCAACATCAGCACAAGCTGAAGATTGGGTAACATTTACCCTTTGGCAGAGACTTAACCAAAAACTGAAAGAAGCTTTATATAGTATTACCCTGGCTGACCTTTATTACGATGCTCGGAGTTGGCAGGCTTCGTTGGGAGAAGAAGCTAATTTTGTAGTTTAGTCAACAGTCAAAAGTCTATAGTCCAGAGCCACAATACCAGAGTCAGAATATTTATGCTTGACCCTTGAGTAGAGATGGGATGATTCACGTCTCTCTAACTTTTGACTCTTGACCAATGACTCACAATATTTATATCTTGATTTTTGCTGCATTTTTAGATTACTTAATTGGCGATCCTTGGGGTTGGCCTCATCCAGTCCAAGTGATGGGGTGGGTAATTTCTCACATTTCTAAACTGTCTCTGAAATATTGTCATGATTCTCTAACACAAAGAATTGCTGGAATTTTACTAGGCATCTTTTTAGTAATTGGTAGCGGACTTGTTAGCTGGTTAATAATTCAAAGTACTAGGTGGTTGCATCCGCTGTTGGCAATTGCTTTAGAAAGTATTCTCTTAGCTAGTTGTTTTGCTGCTAGAAGTTTGAGAACAGCTGCTGTTACTGTCTTAAAACCTTTAACTGCTGGAAATTTGGCAGAGGCTCGTGATATTTTAAGTAATTACGTTGGTCGCGATACCAAAAATCTTTCCGAAGCAGAAATTTTGCGCGCCATTCTCGAAACAGTAACAGAGAATGCTACAGATGGAGTGATGGCTCCGTTGTTTTATGCAATTTTGGGAGGATTCATTCCATTTGTAGGAGCTGTGCCCTTAGCTTTAGCATATAAAGCCAGTAGTACTCTAGATTCAATGGTGGGCTACAAGGAAGCACCCTACACTTATTTAGGGTGGTTTAGTGCGCGCTTAGAAGATTACCTCACATGGGTTCCTTGCCGCTTAACAGTGATCACCCTAGCATTGTTATCAGGTAAACCTCTCTATGTTTGGCGTATTTGTAGCCGAGATGCAATTACCGATCCGAGTCCCAATTCTGGTTGGAGTGAGTGCGCCTATGCAGCAATTTTAGGCGTGCAAGTAGGAGGTACAAATTGGTATCGTGGCGTAGCTAAACACAAACCACTGCTAGGAGATAACATTAATCCCATCACTCCCAAGAGTATTGAAGATGCTTTGCAATTAACTAGATATTGCTTTTTACTGTGGTTAGGGGTAGCGATCGCTCTATTCTTTCTACTGCTAAACAGGTAATGATGAATATGGGGAATGGGTCATGGGTAATAGGGCATTGGGCATTGGGCATTGGGCATTTGTCATCTGTTGTTTCCCCCCCTGCTCCCTGCTCCCTGCCCCCTGCCATATTATCTCCTCTTGCCTCAAATGTCTGGTATCATGCATTACTCAGGGGTATCGGTCTATGGTTATGTCTGTAAAAGTAGTTGAAATTCTCTCATCGGAAGAACTTCGTCGGACTGTTACTCGTCTTGCTTCGCAAATTGTGGAGAGGACGCGTGATTTATCTCAGCTAGTACTCTTAGGTATTTATACTAGGGGTGTATTTTTAGCCGAATTATTGGCACGTCAGATAGAGACATTGGAAGGTGTATCTGTAGAAGTGGGAGCATTGGATATTACGTTTTATCGAGATGATCTTGACCAAATTGGGTTACGAACTCCAGCCAAAACTAATATTCCTTTTGACCTAACAGGCAAAACAGTTGTGCTTGTAGATGATGTCATTTTTAAAGGTAGGACAATTCGTGCTGCTTTAAATGCAGTCAATGAGTACGGTAGACCAGAGGTAATTCGCTTAGCTGTTTTGGTAGATAGGGGCCATCGTGAAGTTCCAATTCACCCAGATTTTATTGGTAAGCAGCTACCCACCGCTAAAGAGGAGATTGTCAAAGTTTATTTCCAAGATTCGGATGGAAAAGATGCTGTAGAGTTAATTGCAAATTAGTTATAAGTCAGGGGTTAAGATAAGACAAAACAATAAGTTATCCTATCTTTAGTTACACTTCGTTAACGCAAAATTTTTGAGATGATTGGTGGTGCGTTACGGCAAAGCCTAACGCACCTTTGTATCTAACAAGAACGCTTTCAGTGAATGAATATCAAAAAGATGAAGCTGCAAATAATTGGGAAACCCCTTATTTAACTTAGGCAGATATGAGCAAGTATTAGCGATCGCACCAGATAAACTCGAAGCCTGGTATAATCGGGGATTGGTGCTGACTTATTTACAGCGATACCAAAATGCGATCGCACTCTACGACCAAGCATTGCTGATTACACCAGATAACTGCAAAGTCTGGTATGACAAAGCCTGTTGTGATGGCTGAATAGAAAATGCGGATTTAGCAATTTAAAACTTACAACAATTCGCCAATGGTGTTGAGAAATGGCAAAAACTGACTGTGATTTTGACAACATTAGGGACGACAGACGCTTTCAAATTTTGGTAATGGATGATATGTAGCTTTTCTCATCCAAATGAACTACCAATTTATCAAAGTTTAACTTTTCTTTCTCCGTGCTTGGTAGTGAATAATCTTTGAAAACACTCTGTGTCCCTTGGCGCTGACCTTGTGTGACTCTGCGTTAAAAACCCTACGGCAATATCCACTCAATCAACAACAGCTTAATCTTCAATTGATTTTGCTGGAACTTCCACTGCTGTGACATCAATTGTGCCATCGGGGGTAAACCTGCGAAAATGACCACTTTGTACTAATAATTGCTCTCCACAGTTAGGACATTGCAACTGGCTGTTATTTAAACCTGTAAATTCATATCGACATACAGGACATTGATCTACAACCAAGTTACGTTGTAGCCACCAGCGAAACCCAAAAAATGCAATCACGGGTGCCAATAGCAACAACCCAACAATAAACAGTATCGAATTAACCAACCAACCCAAGCCTAAGGATGCTAGCAACCAAGTAACTGCTAACACAGTGAGCCAAGGGCGAAGATTTTCAAGCAAAGGAAAAGATTTAAGGCTCATTTTTAAAATGTCATGTTGCTCTATTTCTAGGATAGCGAGTTTGGGGATGAGGAGATGAGGGAGATGAGGGAGATGAGGGAGATGAGGGGGATGAGGGGAGAAAAGCAATTACCAATTACCAATGCCCCATTCCCATTAAATTAACTCTTGTAACCGTTTTTGCAAAGCATCCATCCCAAAAAGTGCGATCGCTTGTTGTCTTAGCCAATCTCGATCACATCGTTGGTCATGGCCTGTGAGTATTTCTATACAAGCTGCTGCTACAGCATTGGGATCGCGGTGGGGAACTCGCCAGCCAAGTTGTCCATCCTGTAAGGGGTCTGCCGAACCGTCATCATCACCAGATAGCACGGGTATGCCACAAGCCATTGCTTCTAAATAAACAATGCCAAAGCCTTCTTGAGAAGGCATAATATAGGCTTCAGCCAGACGGTAGTGTGATATTAATTCTTCTGTAGGAACGAAACCTGCAAAAATTACGCGATCGCTGACACCTAAATCTTGTGCAAGTTGCGCTAATCGTGGTTGGTCGTCGCCACGACCAATGACTAAATATTTAACTTCTGGGAACACTTCAAGGACTTGCGGTAAGGCACGAATTGTGACATCAACGCCTTTGTAAATATCCCCTGACCATAGCCGCGCGACAGTCATTAAAACTCTGGTATCATTTAAACCATACTTGGCAATTAGTTCTGGTTGCTTTTCTCCTGGTGTAAATTTATTACCATCAATTGCACAAGGCAGTATTTTTACTAAATTGGGGTCGATAAAATTAGCCGCACAGCTGCGATCGCGACTGTAACGGCTAATTGTCCAAATCCCTGATGCCGATGTGAGTGCGTGACGTTGTTTAGTATTTAGCGGTTCCCAAACTTCTTTACCATAAGTTAGGACAGTGTAAGGAATTCCCAAAGGCTGGCAAAGAGTTTGTATCAGTCTTGCTAAGAGGATGTGACCGCAAAAAACGTGCTGGGGACGCTTTAGTAACAAACACTTCAGCAATGCTGCTACCATTTTCAATCTGCCGATTTGGGGAGAATTACTTTTGAAACCATAAAATTTTAAATTTTTTGATTCCCAGGGATTTGATACATTTGGGCTATCTCGCAGTACAAATACTTCTGCTTTATAGCCTGGAATTAATCTTTGATAGGCACGAAAAATATCCTTGACATAGGACTGAATCCCACCTTCGTGTACAAAAATTTCTAAGAACACGAATACATGGTTGGTTTTTTGGGGAAATTTATTAGTCACATTAAGATTTTCGCCCACTTTACCTGTGCAATTACGTATGTTTCTAGCTCATCCAGTTGTAACATACGCCACAGGTGTTTAGTTGCATTTTTGAGGTGCTCCACATCTAAATTGCATCTAAATTTTGTTTGGGTTGTCAAAGGTCAAGAGTCAAGGAAAAATTGGGACTTTTGACCTTTGACTCTGGAGAGTTTAACAAAATGATACCAATTTAAATAATGTTTGCGACACATCAATAATATGCTAGAGGGCAAGGCAATGCCTGTGCCCCTACAATCTGTCACATTCTTTTTTCAAATTGGTATGAGATTCTACTTAGATTGGTTGTAATCAAAATTATGCACCCTGAAATTTCACAAAACTTCAGGGTGCTATGGCTGGGTTTTCACGTTTTTTGTTCTAGCTTGTCAAATCCTTATTAATTAATAATTGGTACTGCATTGAAATTCCAAATTATTAATTAAGAATTTTTTAATGCTGACCATCTAGAGCATATTTAACGATCAGCAAACAATTTCTGTTTTCCGTAGCGCGTTCATAGACAACACGATCTGCCAAGCGTCTAAGAAGAAACCATCCGTATCCTCCTACTTGAAGAGTACCTGGCTCTGGCTCGGCGATCGCATCGGGATTAAAAGGTTTGCCATAATCCCAAATTCTCATTTCCAATCTGTCAATCCACAAGCTGACCTCAATATCTATGCCTGTTTCTGGTGGTAAAGCAGAATGAGCATGACGCACTGCGTTAGTGAAGCCTTCTGCTAATGCTAAGTTAAGGCGATAGAGTTGAGTTTCCGACCAGCCAAGTTGATACAAATGTTGCCGACAAAATTTCTCAAACCATTGTTGCACGTGGTTGAGGAGCTTGAGATCGCTCTTCACCGTCAGATGGTCTTGCTGCATGGTGCTAAGCATTGACCTTGACTTAAATATAAGTAAGTGATCAGTAGGTAACAAATGTGTCTCTTTGTGGTATTTGTGTGATTTCTGATTTTGGAATAGCTATTAAATCCAAAACTAAATATCCACGATGCAACCTGGATGAGGAAAAGTGCTGAGTCATCGAAGTGCAGATCTAAGGAAACCCTATCTCTAACTTCTCGCTGAGTGCTGAATGCTGAGTAATAGCTCACGACTTAAGTCTTCCTAAGTACTAAGTACTTAGTTTATCAAAACTTATTACTCATAACTCATTACCCATGACTCAGCACTCATGAAAGAGTACTGTTTTTTCTGGCTGAATTAGAACAATCCTAAGGTCAAGGATTTATCTAATGGTAAAGCAGCACCAATACCTAGCCACAGAGTTACAAGTGTTCCAAATAGGAAAACTGTGGTTGCAACTGGACGGCGGAAAGGATTTTGGAACTTATTGACGTTCTCGATAAAAGGAACGAGGATAAGCCCTAGGGGTACTGAAGCCATTGCTAATACTCCTAACAGTTTGTTAGGGAGCGATCGCAAAATTTGGAATACAGGGAACAAGTACCATTCAGGTAGAATTTCCAATGGTGTCGCAAAAGGATTCGCTGGTTCACCGTTCATTGCTGGATCTAGTACTGCTAGAGCCACAATACAAGCGAATGATCCCATGATTACGATTGGAAAGACGTAAAGTAGGTCATTAGGCCAAGCAGGTTCGCCATAGTAGTTGTGGCCCATGCCTTTGGCGAGTTTGGCTCTTAGGATAGGATCGCTCAGATCGGGTTTTTTCTGTGTTGACATTTTTAAATATGCTCTCCTGCTTAAGTTGAGTTAAAGCATTGCTAAAAGCTTTGAGCTACCAGGCAAACCTCAACAGCAGCCAGATGCCAGTAAGGTTTTACAGCTTTCAGCTTCAGATATCAAGTTGTGGTTGTTCTTGTTCATCAGTTTAAAACAAACAACTCTGGCTTGAAAGCTGAGGGGTAGGGTATGGGTAGAGTTTAGGGGCTAGAGGCTAGGGAAATAGCTTAACGTACTGATTTATGAGTTCTGAGTCAAAATCTTAGTTACTAATTACTAGTTCCTATTACCTATTACCTATTACCCATGACCCTGTCCTCATTTTGAAACTGAATGCAGTTTGCCTGTTAGCGTTTTGGCTTAAATTACAAAGGACCAGAAATGCCTTGTTTGCGGATCATCAAGAAGTGGAACAGCATGAATACCGCGATCAACCAGGGCAGAACAAAGGTGTGGGCGCTGTAGTAGCGGGTAAGGGTCGCTTGGCCGACGCTAGAACCACCACGTAGCAAGTCAGAGATCAGCACACCAACCACAGGAATTGCTTCGGGAACGCCGCTAACGATTTTCACAGCCCAGTAGCCCACTTGATCCCAAGGTAGTGAGTAGCCAGTCACGCCAAAAGAAACTGTGATTACGGCTAGGATGACACCACTTACCCAGGTTAATTCGCGGGGCTTTTTGAAACCACCGGTGAGGTAAACCCGAAAGACGTGCAAAATCATCATCAACACCATCATGCTGGCAGACCAGCGGTGGATGGAGCGAATTAGCCAGCCGAAGTTTACTTCTGTCATGATGTACTGCACTGAGGAATAAGCCTCAGCCACAGTTGGCTTGTAGTAGAACGTCATGGCAAATCCAGTAGCAAACTGGATGAGAAAGCAAACCAGGGTAATGCCACCCAAGCAGTAGAAGATGTTGACATGGGGAGGAACGTACTTGCTTGTGACATCATCAGCGAGTGCTTGAATTTCCAAGCGTTCCTCAAACCAGTCGTAAACGTTGGCCATACAATCTCAAGTTCCTAAAAAATCGGTTGCGGTTGATAAATCTCCCAAGTAACAATTTTGGGATTTTAGCAAAGAGGATTTTAGTCGTTTGCTTTTAAGGCTTCAGAGTGATAAGACTTTTAATAAACTTAACACTCTGTAAACATGTGATGTATTGCGTTTTTGGGGCAAACCAACACGACAAATTATGGACACAAAGTAGATCTTATCGTGTGTTGAGTGGGATGTACGCCAATCAGCTGACTTAACAACTTGATTAAGACTAATGCACCACTTCTATAAAAAAAGTAACATAATCGAGAGATAGATTTCATCAAAAACAAAGCAACTGGGCAGTTCTAGGCAATTTGGGTTGAGGTGGAATTCAACATGGGCTTGTTCATGGACAAAAAAATTTTTCGACGGGGATTATCATTGCTGATGGCAGTTTGGTTGGCACTAGGCATATTTATTCAACCAGCTGCGGCTTTGACAGAGGAGCAAAAGTTAGTATCGGAAGTTTGGCGAATTGTCAATCGAAATTATTTAGATGAAACGTTTAATCATCAAAATTGGTCAACGGTGCGGCAAAAAGCTTTAGAGAAACCGCTTAAAAATCACGAAGAAGCTTATGCAGCAGTTCAGAATATGCTCAAAAGCTTGGACGACCCTTTTACCCGCTTTTTAGACCCAGAACAGTACCGCAGCTTACAGGTAAACACTTCTGGAGAACTGACAGGGGTAGGCTTGCAAATTGCCCTAGACCCCAAAACTGGTAAGTTGGAAGTAGTAGCACCGATCGCAGGTTCGCCAGCAGATAAAGCAGGAATTAAACCACGCGATCGCATCATCAAAATAGAAGGTATCTCTACAGAAAATCTTACCTTGGATGAAGCCGCAGCTAAAATGCGCGGGCCGATTGGCAGCCTCGTCACATTATTAATCGAGCGAGATGGTACACAAGAGAAGGAAATTAGGGTAGTGCGCGATCGCATTGCTTTAAATCCTGTAGTCTCAGACTTGCGCGTTACCCCACAAGGTACGCCCATTGGCTACCTCCGTCTGAATCAATTTAATGCCAATGCCTCAATGGAGCTGGCACACGCCATTACTAGTTTAGAAAAAAAGGGCGCAGCTGCCTACATTCTCGATTTACGCAATAATCCCGGTGGGTTACTGCAAGCAGGAATTGAAATTGCCCGCCTGTGGTTAGACTCTGGTACCATCGTCTACACCGTTAATCGCCAAGGCATACAAGGCAGTTTTGAGGCATTTGGCCCGGCACTTACATCAGACCCATTAGTGATTCTAGTCAATCAAGGAACCGCCAGTGCCAGCGAAATTTTGGCTGGCGCACTCCAAGATAACGGTCGCGCCCAATTAGTCGGCGAAACCACCTTTGGTAAAGGCTTAATTCAATCCTTGTTTGAATTATCCGATGGTTCCGGTTTGGCAGTCACAATTGCTAAGTACGAAACCCCACAACATCGAGATATTAATAAATTAGGTATAAAACCAGACAAAATCATTCCTCTAGACGCAATTACCCGTGAACAGATTGGCACAGAAGCCGATCCACAATATCAAGCAGCAGTGGAAATCTTGACGAAGAACTCAGTAGTAGTGGGGATGGGTAATAGGGCATAGGGCATAGGGCATAGGGCATAGGGCATAGGGCATAGGGCATAGGGCATGGGGCATGGGGCATGGGTGATAGGAATTTCTCCTGATCTCCCTTCCAACCCCTAATCCCTTTCAAAGGTGGAAAATTAAAAATTAGGTATTAAAACACTTAATTATCTGTGAATCGTCAATACAATATAAAAAATTTTTTGGTATTCTTTGGAATTATAGAAGTACCAAAATTAATAATTTTACGGGTAATAAAAAATCCACACCTGACCCTGTGGCTGTGGGTAGGTGTGGATAGCTTATTCAACCACTGATGTTGAAGCTCCTTCAGCGGATGAAGGCACGCTAGGTAACTCAAGACAATACCCTGCTCCGTATACTGTCTTGATATAGCGGGGATGACGAGGATCTGGTTCGAGTTTGGTTCTTAAGTGGCGAATATGAACTCGAATCGTCTCGATGTCATCGTCTGGATCGTAGCCCCAAACTTCCCGCAGGATTTCGCTAGGAGAAACTGTCTGTCCGTGGCGCTGGAGCAAGCAATGAAGTAACTCAAATTCCAAGTGAGTCAGTTTTACTGTCTCATGAAACCATATGGCCTCGAATCTTTCAGGAACGAGGGTAAGCGGGCCATAATTCAGAATTTCGCTGTGCTTTGCTGCTTGAGGAATACGATCGGTGCGCCGCAATAGTGCCCGCACTCGTGCCAGCATTTCTTCGACTTCAAAGGGCTTGGTAAGATAGTCATCAGCCCCGGCATTGAAGCCTTCCACCTTATCTTGTGTTTGGCTTAAAGCGGTCAACATTAACACGGGAATTTCAGCGGTGCGCTCGTCCCGACGCAGCCGTTGGCAAACGGTAAATCCATCTACTCTGGGCAACATCAAATCGAGCATGATCAAGTCTGGTTGTAGCTGGAGAGCTAGCGCCTGACCTTTTATCCCGTCTTCTGCTTGACTAACATCGTAGCCAGCCATTTCCAAGTTGACGGCAACGAGTTCTGAAATTGCTGGGTCATCGTCTATGACAAGAATCCTCGGCATTCTTAAAAAATTATTACTACTTATTAAGGATAAATAAGAACCTTTGGTAGATACAAAGATTTCTGTATTGATTATAAAAAAGATTTGAAATATAACATAAATCTTAAAATAAGCAAGCTGAAGAAATCTCCCCTAATGTACACGAAATAGTCTATATGATGTGTTACGCTCCCTACAATCCGCCTTGGTTCCTACAAAATGGTATAGCAATGACTATATACGCCGCTTTGTGGGGAAGCCGCTATTGGGAAAGCACAATAAACAATCCTGAGCCGCAATATCATAAAACAGTTTTAGCTGGTGGGCAAGATGTACCAATTTTTTGTTGGGTAGCGATACCAAAAAATGCTCATAGTACGATTATTGGCACTTATGGTATTACAGGCGAGTTAGGTACGCAATGGTTTTTAAGAATTTTAGGACGTAAAGCATATGCCGAAGGGTATGCTGTGGTGTTATTTGATTGGCGTGCTCATGGCAAGACAGGTGAGTTGTCACCGACTTTAATGTCCGATGGGTTATATGAGGGAGAAGATTTTGTCCGTCTAGCCGCTGCTGCTGCTGCAATGGGATGTCCCAAGAAATTTTGGTTTGTAGGGTTTTCCTTAGGCGGACAATTGGCGCTGTGGGGTTTAAAAGCTGCTATAGAGCTAAGTACTAGCAATGAAGATTTAGGAATCACAGCCAGCGATATTGGCGGTACTGCGGTTATTTGCCCAAATTTGGATTCTGCGCGATCGCTGGCTTATTTAGTTCAATATCCATTTGGCAGGTATTTAGAGGCTAATATAGCTCGAAAATTAGAACAGATGGTATGGCAGATACATGAGGCTCATCCTGGTAGCCTTGATCCAGCAGCCATTAAACGGGCAAAAAGCATCTGGAATTTTGATCGGGAACTAGTAATTGAAAAATTAGGTTTTTCTTCTGTGGAGGCATATTACCAAGCCAGCAGTCCTTTACCGTTTCTACCCCATCTTTCAAAACCCACTTTGATCGTTTATGCGGCTGATGACCCATTTTTTGACCCAGAAATTATTCCTGATTTAGAAGCGGCTTGTGCTAGCAATTCGATGATAGATTTAATGCTCACCCGCTATGGTGGACATATTGGCTACTTGAATAGTGCCAAAGGTCAGCTTCAAGCTCAAGATCCAGACCCTTGGTGGGCGTGGAATAGAGTTTTGCAGTGGATTGAGCAGCAGCGGAAAAATTAGGATTGAGATTTGTGAGATGGTTGAGGAGAAGTTAGTTGTTTGCGATCGCCTGATTGATAATTTTGATTGAGAATGCCATTTGGTAGTTGTGTAAGCTAAAAACACAGCAGATTTCAAGTTACCTCACCATCCCATGCAGCAGTCCACTCAAGACAATAACCACGATTTTCTCCGCCAGATTGTAACCCTAGCTGCAATTATTGGCGCTTTTGTAGTTAATGTAGTATCAAATATTTTTCCGCTCAATGGGCTGAGTATTGGACAGATTTCCAATACATTGTTCAAAAATGTCTTGGTTATCCCTGCTAACTATGCATTTGCTATTTGGGGATTGATTTACCTTGGTTTATTTGCTTTTGGCATTTACCAATTTCTACCCAGTCACAAACATGATTCAGATTTACGCAATACAGGATATCTTTTAGTAATTGCCTCTATTGCTCAAAGTATTTGGGTATACCTTTTTCTTTCCAGGCTGTTTATCTTTTCTGTTGTAGCAATGTTGTTGATTTTGCTACCTCTAATTGTTGTATATCTGCGATTAGATATTGGTAACCAACTTGCACCTAGACAAAAAAAGTGGTTTATCTACAGACCTATTAGCATTTATCTAAGTTGGATTAGCGTAGCAACTATTGTCAATGTTGCCTGTGCTTTAAATTTTCAAGGTTGGAATGGTTGGGGTATTTCTGCGGAAGCCTGGACTATAACCCTGTTGTTGATAGCAACTGCAATTGCTGTAGTTATTCTCATCCAACGCCAAGACATTGCTTACACCGGAGTCACACTGTGGGCAATCTTAGCGATCGCCATCAAGCACTGGAATAACCCTATACTTAGAAATGTGGCATTAGCTTTGGTAATTGCCCTTGTCTTGATTACTCTACTTAAAATCAGCCGTAATTAAAGGCAGTTGCATAATTGTGAATTGTTATGAATTGTTTTTCCTCCTAATATTCCCAGTCCCTAGTCCCCAATCCCCAATCCCCAATCCCTAATCTCCAACTTCCCCATACTGCCAGCATTTCACATCCCAGCCAAAACCAGCTACCACCATAGCAGCCGCATAATTTTCAGCAGGTAATAGTTCTAGTAGACTCCAGCCTTTCGCGGTCTGTAACTTAGCTGCTTCTGTGGGAGTAAGGGAAATTTCAATTTGCTCTAACTGCGCTATGCCCTCGCCTGTAGCTTTTAAGTAAGCTTCTTTACAAGTCCAGTAGCGAAAAAATACTGAAGATTTTTGCTCATCAGGTAGCGATCGCACTAAATCATATTCTCTTGGTAAAAAGAACCTTTGAGCCAGAGATTCCAAATCTGACATGGGGCGAATATATTCCAGATCTATCCCGATTTGGCGATTTTTAGTAACTGCACACAGGGCTAAATTTTGGGAGTGCGATAAATTAAACGATAATCCACTGTGAGCAAATTTACCTGCCAAGAATGGTTTACCACGAGGTTCATAATCAAACTGCACTGCTTGGGGAGTGATACCCAAGTAACCACTTAATATAGTTCGCAGACTACCACGCCCCGCAATAAAACGTTGGCGATGTTCTGGAAAATAGAATCTTTCAGCACGAGCAGATTCATCACTAGACAGAATAGTCGTCAAGTATTGCAACTCTGTGTCATTTTGGTCAAGATTGATACACCAAATATGCACATCATCTGGTAATACAATTAACTCTGCTGGTGCTGGTAACCATAAATACTTAGAAGAGTTCATCAAATAGGAACATTAAGAGATTGATAAGTACAGCTATTTTACTTGAGTAGTTTGTCGGATTACGACAATATAATTGCTGCTTTGCCAATTTAATTTTATTAATAACAGTACAAGGGTTGGCGGTTAGGGGATATGGACAAACGTTCCGTCAGATTACCGCAGGTATCCCACCACCAATTGACGCAGTACAGGCAAAAGCGGTTGAGGTAACTGGAGTCAGATGTATCCCATCCCTTCTGTAATATGCGTCACCAAGCATAAAATCCTTCTGTCGCAATACTTTGCAGTTGATCAATATCATCCAAGACCAAACTGGTAATAATTTCCTGCGCCAGACTAAATATTTTGCCTCAGGTTTGATTGTGTACTATTTACTTTTAAATAAAGTTATTTTAACAAGTTACGGAAAAATACTGTTGATTATCCTCAATCGCCAAAAATTTAATTTTTATTTTTGAAAATTATCTAAATTATTAAGTTGTATATATAAAGTGTTTTTACGGTAGAATTAACTATTTTTCATGAAGTTTGACTAAAATATTAAAATTATGTCAAGAAGTCACAAAAGAGTGTTTTAATACATAAAAATACCGTTAATATATAAATCTATTTATCAATACAAAATGCCAACAAATGAAGAACACAAAAGCAGATAATTCTATAAAATCAAAGGAAAATAGCAAAGTTATGCAACTAGTAGAATTGACAGAACTCAACGACCAAGAAATGGAATTAGTAGTAGGAGGTACAGATATTTTAGTTGTAAATGCTAGCGTTACCATTACTATCCAACCAAATCCTGGTGTCATAGATGATGTGATTTCACTAGCTTGGACTAGTACTGGCGGTGGTTCTGGCGGTGGTTCTGGTGGTGGTTCTGGTGGTGGTTCTGGTGGTTCTGGTGGTTCTGGTGGTTGGTAATTTTGGTATTATTAATGCTATTTGTCCAAAATCGAGAAGATTTTTACTCTAGATTAAAAAATAAAATATGAAGCATATAAATTAGAGGAATTATGGTTAAAAATATTCGGCAAAATATTAAGTTTAGGCAGAAAAATTTCTTTATTGAACTTAGTGAGTGTGAAGCTGAAAAGGTAGTAGGTGGTGGCAGTACTGCAATAGTGGAAGTTGGTATTTGCTTAGAGCAAACCTGCTGGGGATCTGGAGGAGGAGGTGCTGATGGCGGTGGTTCTGGCGGTGGTTTTTGAATGTTTTAGCAACTCATTATGCTATTAGAAAACGCCAAGCTTTCATGAGCATAGAGTATAGAAGTTCTATCTAAATCTTAAAGAGGAAAGATGAAGCCAAAAATTCCAAGAAATAATTACAACAAAAATTCCCAAAATAGCAAAATGAGCCAGATCTCAGAATTGACAGAACTCAGCGATCAAGATGCTGAAATAGTTGTAGGCGGTTGGGGTGATAGTGGGAGTAATGGCGGTAGTGGTTCTGGTAGTGGTACTTGGAGAATATTGTCTAACTCTCTCAACGCAATCTAGAAACCATACAGCTTGTAAAATAGTTGTTTCATCGCTCAGTTTTCTAATTGACTTAGCGATCGCTTACAAAAGTGCAAAGATGTTGAGACTCTAGATGTTATCAGGTTGCACTTGTTTGGTGTCAAAAGACCTGAACCCCTTATGTTCAGAAAATCCTACTTGGACTGCTCCTACCACCAAGATTTCAGAGACTTTTGGTAAGAACTTTCGTGAAATCTTTGCAACAATACTGGACTAATTAAAAATCTTAAGTGTCTGTCAATGTGGTTCGGATTAGCAATAACATAGAACCCCGGTTTCTTGAAGAAAACGGGGTTCTTGTACCATGAAGTACCCTGAAAGCGAACTGATAGAACAGTGAGAGCAATTGAACGCTACCCTTCTTGTTAATCAATTACCCGCATTTCGCATTAGGGGAAGACATTTTAGTTACTCAGTAGCTAAGATGATGTCGTCCAACAGGAGAAATGCAACAACTATGTCAACGACAAAAAAACAGAGCAAATTTCTCAATCTCAAAATATTGCTGGGCTTACCTTTTGTTCTATGGTCGTTGGCAAATATTAGATTGAGTGCATCTGGACAAATTATCCCAGATCAGACCCTGCCTAATAATACAATTGTGACTAACAATGGTGCCACTTTTGACATTGATGGTGGCACTAGAGCAGGTAATAATTTATTTCACAGCTTTGAACAGTTTTCCCTGCTTACAGGTCAAACTTCATCTTTCAATAATCCTACTGATATTCAAAATATTATCAGCCGTGTCACTGGCAGCTATATCTCCAATATTGATGGTTTAATCCGCACCCAAGGCACAGCTAACCTATTTCTCATTAACCCCAATGGTATTGTTTTTGGTGCTAATGCCTCTCTAAATATTGGTGGTTCATTTATTGCTTCAACAGCCAACAGCATCAAATTTACTGATGGTAGTGAGTTTAGTGCTACCAGTCCTCAAGCACATCCCCTACTGACAGTTAGTATTCCGCTGGGGTTGCAATATGGGCCTACTAATACAGGCATGATTACTGTTAATGGCCCAGGAAACAATACAGGTTTGAATCCCGATAACTTTTCTGTAATTACAGATAATAGACCTGTGGGACTTCAGGTACAGTCGCAGAAAACCCTTGCTTTGGTAGGTGGGGATGTTGCGATCGCAGGGGGTAATCTGACTGCACAAGAAGGACGAGTTGAGCTAGGAAGTGTTGGCACAAACAGTTTTGTCAAACTCAATCCTATTACCTCTGGTTGGGCATTGAGTTATGAGGGTGTTAATAGTTTTCAAGATATTAGTCTTTCGCAAGCAGCTTCTCTAGAAGTTAGCGGCAATAGTGGCGGTACTATCCAGTTACAGGGGCGTAATATCCAAGTCAAAGATGCCTCTGCGATGTTGGCAAATACTTTGGGTAATGGTTCTGGGGGAACGCTAAGCATTAAGGGAGATTCAGTAGCAGTCAGTGGCAGTTCGGTATCACCAATTCCTTTTATCACTTATTTATCTACTGATGTGGCTCCAGGAGCCACCGGTAATGGCGGCAATTTATTTATTGATACAAAAAGTTTGCTGGTTGCTGGTGGCGCTCAGATTTCTAGTGGAACCTTTGGTTCTGGTAATGCCGGAACTTTAACAGTTAAAGCCCAAGAAGTAGAATTGACTGGTGGTTCACGTGTGGCGGGTTCTAGCGGCTTGTTTACACCAGTTGCACCCGGAGCCACGGGTAATGGCGGTAACTTAATAATTGAAACAGATAACTTATTAATTACTAATGGCGCACAGGCTTTTGCTAATACCTTTGGCTTCGGAAATGCCGGGAATATTCAACTAAACGCGACAAATATACAGTTAATTGGTGCTTCACGGGGTGGGATTCCCAGTGGCATATTTGCTAATTCAGAATCTGGTACCCAAGGATCTGGCGGTAATATAACTATTGATACGCAAAACTTATATGTTGCTGATGGCGCTAGGATGGCAGTCAGCACCTTCAACTCAAAAGATGGGGGAATTTTAACAGTTAAGGCAAAAGATATAGAGTTAGTGGGAGGCGCAGCTAGTGTAGGTTCCAGTGGCTTATTTGCCAATGTGGAATCAGGCGCTACAGGTAATGGCGGCCAATTGTTGGTTGATACCGATAGCTTACGAATGGCTGATGGCGCACAGATAGCAGCATTAACCTTTGGCTCTGGAAATGCAGGAACTGTGCAAGTGAAAGCAAATCAGATGCAACTAAGTGGTAGTTCTCCAGGCGGGTTACCCAGCGGTTTATTAGCAAATGTAGAATCAGGCGCTACGGGGAATGGTGGCAATTTATTCATTGATACTCAGAGTTTACAGTTGATCAATGGCGCTCAAATTGGCACAGGTACGTTTAGTTCTGGAAATGCTGGAGATTTAAATATTCAGGCAAATGATGTAGAACTCATAGGTAGTTCTAGTAATGCGCCTAGCCTGATATTTACTACTGTTACCTCTAATGCTACAGGTAAGGGGGGAAATTTAAACCTAGATACCGGAACTTTGCGCCTGATAGATGGAGGCCAAATTGCTAGTAGTACTGCTGGCTCTGGAAATGCAGGGAACTTGACAGTTAAAGCTACTGATATAGAAGCTGTAGGATTTAGCGAACAAGGACGCAGTGGTTTATTTGCTAGTGCAATTCAAGGAAATGGTGATGGTGGTAACTTAGCGATCGCAACTGATAATTTAACTCTTAAAGATGGGGGCATTATTAGTGCTAGTAATTTCCACAGCAATAACTCTAATATTTCACCAGGGCAAGGAAAAGCTGGGAATATTCAAATTGCAGCTGGTGCTATTTTACTAGATAACACCTCTTCGGAAAATCCCGCTAGCATCACCGCATCTACATTATCTGGTGGTGGCGGTAACATCTTGTTGACTATGCAACAATCATTAACTGCTCGCAACGGTAGTCAAATATCTGCTGACACTAAAGGCAGTGGTGATGGTGGTAGTATTAATATTAATGCTGACTCTCTAGAATTTACGACTGGCGCTTATTTAACTACCAGTACTGCAGGCAAAGGCAATGCAGGTTTAATTAATATTGATGCCCGTTCTATTTTGTTTGATGGCTATAGTAATGGATTATTTACGGGTGCTTTTAGCGAAGCTAAAGCAGAATCACAAGGCAATGGTGGCAATATTCAAGTTACAAGTGATATTTTGAAATTGAATAATCAAGCTCGCATATCGACTAATAGTGCAGGAATGGGTCAAGCGGGTAATATTACGATTAACTCTCGACAAATACAAACTAATCAAGGCAATATTGTTGCAACTTCTACTAAAACTGGTGGTGGTAATTTAAACTTAACGAGTAATTTATTGTTGCTCAATAACAATAGTTTAATTAGTACTAGTGTGTTAGATAGTAATGGTGGTGGTGGCAATATTTATATTAATTCTGATTTTGTTTTAGCTCACAATCATAGTGATATTAGAGCTAATGCTGTATTTGGGCCAGGAGGTAATATTCAAATACAAACTCAAGGTATTTTCTTTTCTACAAATAGCACAATTGATGCCAGTTCTCAATTTGGAGTGAATGGTATTGTTACAATTACTAACTTAGAAACCAGTAAAAATATTGCCAATATAGAATTATCAAAAAATATCATAGACTCTAATCAGCAGATTGCTGCTAGTTGTCGAGGCGATCGCACCAATAATTTTGTCGTCACAGGACGGGGTGGATTACCAGAAAACCCTACTGACGCTATTATTGGTAAGACGATTTGGACAGATTTACGTGAGTTGTCTCCAAAAGTAGGAGGTAACAAACAAGAAGTGTTACCGCAAATATCTCAAAATACACCATCCGTAATTATTGAGGCTCAAGGATGGACAATGAATAGTAATGGACAATTAGAGCTAATAGCGAATTCTCCGAATACTATTCCTCCCGTATCTAGCAATTCTGCACCTACTTGCAGTGCAATATAGGAATCCGCTTTGATTTCTGAAATTATTTGCATAGGGAGAAAACAGGAAGAAGAAATATAATAGGATGCGTTAATAATGCATCCTACTAATTGTTTTGCAAATATTCAATTGCTGCTGCTAATTTTGAAGGATATCCTTCAGCAAATCTTTCAAACCACAGCCCTTCAGGTGAAAATGGATCTAATTTAGCTAGCCATTCTTCTGCCTGTTTTTTCAAAGCTGCTAGTTGTTTTGCTTTCAGTTGTTCTTGGCGAATACGTTCTTGCTCTAATTCTTGCTGTCGTTGCAATTCTTCAGCTGCATCGACTTGGGCAAAATCAGCTTTCACTTCGTCCAAAAGGTTATCGATTAATGAGACTGCTTTTGGTGATGTTGGGAACGCAGGTTGGGCTATACCTAGCTGAGGCTGAGGCTGTGGCTGAGGTTGAGAGGGTTTCGGTTCCTGATATTCATTTTTGAGTTCTGCTAACAGCTTATCAATGGCATCCATTGTCTGATTCCTGTAAACAAGATTAACACCACTTTATGCCTATACTAGTTTCTAGCCCATAGTTCCTTGTCCTTTTTCATCCCTGATTGGTATACACCGGGAATGATGGCTACTGATCGGCTCTAGTCATTAATGGCATTTAGTAGCACTTCTGCAAGGCTCATATCTTCCATATCTTCCATTGTAACTGTGTCGCAGATATCAAACTTGGCACCAGCTCCTTGAAGTTCATCATCCAAGACTTTGAGGAAGCGAGTAGCGTTAGCATCTGTACCCACTTGAATGAAAGAAATAGCTAACTCTTCATCTCTATCCATCTTCCGGGAAGCTTCGATGATTACTTTCATCACAGCTTTGCGATCGTCTGGTTCACCATCAGTAACAACTAAAATTGTCTCACCATTTGGCTTAGTTTGATTAGCAGATTTGCGTTGAAAGTAATCATCAGTTGCGTGTTTGAGGACTCCTGCCAAATCAGTAGTTCCAGATGGATCATTTTCGCGAAAAATTTGTGATACCTTCGCTGATGTCACATTTTCATAGCGTTTGAATCTACCAGAAAAGACATAAATAGTGATACCATCAGGGTCAAATTGTTCACATTTACTAGCTAGGGCTAAAGTAGATTCTTGTGCAGCTAGCCATCGGGTTCTACCACCTTTTTGATCTGGGGTAGCCATACTGCCACTTTTATCAATAATTAAAGTGTAATCACGATTTTCTAACATTTCTAATGTCTCCAAGTATGTAGTAAAAACTTTTAATTTAGTAGGGCAGCTAAAGCTTCGTCGTTAAATTTATGATTTCTCTCTGATGATTAATTTCTCATTTATTGGCGTTGAGATTTTTGTATACATCCGAGAGAAAAATACTGATTACTTAATCATTTATTGCCTGAATTAATACGTCCGTCAGGCTCATATCTTCTAATTGCTCTAAAGTAATGGTGTCACAAATATCAAATTTAGCACCAACAGTTTGTAGTTCATCATCTAAAGCATGGAGAAACTTACTTGCTTTACTATCAGCACCAACTTGAATTAGGGAAATCCTTAATTCTTGAGGATTATCTAACCGTTTAGTTGCATTAATAATTACCTCAAATACTGCTTGGCGATCCCCTGGTGTACCATCTGTAACAACTAGAATTACTTCTCCTGCTGACTTGGTTTTTCCCTCTGCTTTACGTTTAAAATAGTTATTAATTGCGTCTTGCAGTACACCTGCTAAATTGGTCGTATCTCCAGGAATATTTTCTGTAAAAATTTGCTTTACTTTGGCTGATGTAACGTAATCGTATCGCTTAAAGCCTTTGGCAAATAGATAAATAGTAATACCATCCAAGTCGAACTCTTCACATCTAGCCGCTAAGGCAAATGTTGATTCCTGTAATGCGTTCCATCTACTGGTACCATTTTTTTGATCTGTGGTAGCCATGCTAGCACTTTGATCAATAATTAAGGTGTAATCTCGATTTTCTAGCATGGTCGATATCTCCAATCATTGCTCATTATTTATTTAGATAACCCTGGCAGAATTAAATATGATTAATCTGTGATCGCATTCATCAGTACGTCTGTAAGACTCATCTCTTCTAAGTCTTCTAAAGTTACGGTGTCGCAAATATCAAATTTAGCACCAACACTTTGTAACTGGTCATCTAAAGCTTTAAGAAACTTGGTAGCTTGGGGATCTGAACCAACTTGAATGATGGAAATTGCTAATTCTTCATCTTTATCCATTTGACGAGTAGCATTGATAATCACTTCAAATACGGCTTTGCGATCATCTGGTTCACCATCAGTAATGACTATAATGGTCTCCCCATTAGGTTTTGTTGTCCCTGCAGCTTTACGCTTAAAGTAATTATTGAGTGCGTCTTGGAGTACACCTGCTAAATTTGTCGTCCCAGCAGGATCGTTTTCTTGGAATATCTGTGCAACTTTCGCTGATGTCACGTCATCATAGCGTTTAAATCTGCCAGAAAACACGTAAACAGTAATCCCATCAGGGTCAAATTGCTCGCACTTTCTCGCCAAGGCTAAAGTTGATTCTTGGGCTATCTCCCATCTATTTCTACCACCTGCTTGGTCAGGAGTGGACATACTGCCACTTTTGTCAATGATTAATGTATAGTCACGGTCACTCATCATAGTATCCCTTTGATTGTTACCCTGTGGTTCTAGTCTAACTGTTGGCTAATAGTAAGACATCTGTCGAAGATGCTTTGTAATATTGATTCAATTAGCCAATAAATCTGTATTATTTTATGCTATAAATTACTGATTAACACGTAATATTTGGCAAGAGTTCTGGCTTTGGTATTGTAGAGCAAAAGCAAAATCAGGTTGCCATAGTATTAGAGACGTTGTAGGCAACGTCTCTAAATCCGAAATCTAAAATCTAAAATCCAAAATTGGTATAATGACTAACTCAAAGATTTTAATACTCCCTGTTCTTGCTGTATAGGCAACACATCTAAAATATCGGTTTGGGAACAGTATTTTAGATCTTCATCACATTCCAGGCGCAGTAAACGTTTGCCGTGACTGGCTTGTTGTAGAAGTCCTAACAAGTTATTTTGCCATTGAGAGTAGAGTGCGATCGCACTAATCACTTCATCATTCCCAGCTATGTCATCTGGTGATAATTGAGTATGTTGCAAAATACTATGGGCGATCGCACCTGCACATACTGTATCTTCTAAAGAAAAACTGCCTTCCCATCCCGATCCCACAATCCAGACTGTCTCAGGTTGCTTTTCTAGGAGAAAGTTAACTACTGCAGCACGGTTGATCAAGGCTGCTGCGATGACAGTTGGAACATCTTGTACCCGCTTTAAGGCACGTGTACCATTGGTGGTACTGATAAATAAGCGCCTCCCTTGTACAAGTTCTGGTGTGCAATCTAGGGGAGAATTACCCAATTCAAAACCAGCGACTTTTGCACCGCCACGTTCTCCGGCTCGCAGTCGTTTCACTGGGGGCCATTTTTCGCTGACTTCCATGAGTTGATCTAAATCGCTGAACACTTGTACAGCTTCGCCTCCAGCCGCCAAAACTGTAGCCATTGTGCTAGTAGCTCGCAGAACATCTACTGCGATCGCACATTCTGGGGCTTGATCTGTTGGAGTCAATTCGGGGGTGTGATAAACAAATAGCTTCACGTTTTAGATAAGCCTGATCTAATGCTGCCGAGATAACATTCTAACTACTTGGTGTGATCTAATTGATGAGGAATTGGCTAAGAAATCTCCACAGTGAATCATTGAAGATACTCTATGGATACCATTATGGGTTTCTCTATACTTCTATGCTCAGAGCTTGTTTGGGCTGTTTTTGTCGTGGATTTTGAGTGTTGAGACTGCTTGTCTAAACATATTCCTTCGGTCAAAGAGTTAGCAATTTCCAGTTAGAGATACCCGAGTTGCCACATCCCCTAATATCCTCAGAGGAAATCTGTTCTATAATCTGCAAATACCTGGATAATTTTATTTACCTGTAGCGATTAACAGTTATCTGCAGTAGATGCTGTTCTTAGGCTGGAATGCAGTCATGACGAGGAATGCACTATGTCACATAGCTCAGGGTTGTATATTCTACTAGTCAGCGTTCATGGGTTAATTCGAGGTCACAATTTAGAATTAGGACGAGATGCTGATACAGGCGGGCAAATCAAATATGTGCTGGAACTTGCTCAAGCCTTAGCGAAACACCCTAAAGTTGAACGTGTAGACCTAGTTACTCGTTTAGTTAACGACCCAAAAGTTAGTCCTGACTACGCCAAACCTGTAGAAGTTCTTTCTGATAAAGCTCAAATTATTCGTCTGAACTGCGGCCCGCGTCGCTATCTCCGCAAAGAAGTTCTCTGGCCACATTTGGATAACTTCGCAGATGAGTTACTCAAACATCTGCGTCAAATTGGTAAATTACCTCATGTGATTCACACCCATTATGCTGATGCGGGATATGTGGGTTGTCGGGTGGCGGGGTGGTTAGGTATTCCCCTAGTGCATACTGGTCATTCCCTAGGACGTGTGAAACAACAACGATTGTTAGAACAGGGAACCAAACCGGAAGTCATTGAAAATTATTTTCATATGGCTACAAGAATTGAAGCTGAAGAAACCACACTTGCTAGTGCAGCATTAATTATTGCTAGTACTAATCAAGAAGTAACACAGCAGTATGGCATTTACGACCACTATCAACCGCAACGGATGGTTGTAATTGCGCCAGGAGTAGTACTCGAACGCTTCTACCCAGTTCCCGAAAATTGGCAAGAACCGCCTATCTATAAAGATTTGCAGCGATTTCTGCATGACCCGCAAAAGCCGATGATTATGGCGCTTTCCCGTCCAGCGATTCGGAAAAATGTCAGTACGTTGGTAAAAGCCTATGGGGAAGATCCACAGTTGCGTCACCTTGCCAATTTAGTCTTGGTTTTAGGTAACCGAGATGACATCACCACGATGGAATCAGGGCCGCGTCAGGTACTTACAGAAATTTTCCAGTTGATAGACCGTTACGACCTTTATGGTTATATTGCCTATCCCAAGCACCACGGCTCTGATGAAGTACCGGAACTTTATCGATTGTTGGCAAAAACTCGGGGAGTCTTTATTAATCCAGCATTAACTGAGCCATTTGGTTTAACTTTAATTGAAGCAACAGCCTGTGGTGTACCCATTATTGCCACATCAGATGGCGGCCCACGGGATATTATAGCGGCTTGTGAAAATGGTTTGCTCATCGATCCCCTCGATATTAAACAGATTCAAGATGCTTTACGAACAGCATTAACTGATACCGAAAAATGGCAGGGTTGGTCTAGTAATGGTTTAAGTAGGGTACGGGAAAATTTCTCTTGGGATACCCACGTAGAACGCTATCTTGAAAACGTGCGTCAGTTACCGCAAAGAAGAGTCCAATCTCTACTCAGTCCTTTGCGACAAGGGCCAGCTAGTAACATCACTGATTGGAACATACCCGAAACCAACCGCTTACCAACTGCCGATCGCTTCCTAGTATGTGAAATTGATAATACTCTCTTAGGTGACCCAGAGGCACTACGACAGTTAATTGAGCGATTAAACAATGAAGGTAACACCACTGGAGTAGGTATTGCAACCGGACGCAACCTTGACAGTTCTTTGGAGATGTTAGAGGAATATCGCTTTCCCATGCCAGATTTGCTAATTGTCTCCACTGGTAGCGAGATTTACTATGGCCCCCAGATAATTCCGGATATGAACTGGCAAAGACACATTAGCTATCGTTGGCAACCAGACGCAGTACGCCAAGCAATGGCAGAACTACCAGGAGTGATGCTACAACCCTCTGAATGTCAAGGTAAGTTCAAGATTAGCTACTTTATTGATGAAGAAAAATCTATGAGCTACCGAGAAATTATGCGTCATTTGCGACGGCATAATCTCCATGTCAAAGGTATTTATAGCCACAATATGTATCTCGACTTGTTACCAATCCGCGCTTCTAAAGGCGATGCCATACGTTATTGTGCCTTGAAGTGGGGATTGCCAATCAAACGGTTTTTAGTCGCTGGTGCGTCAGGTAATGATGAATCAATGCTAGCTGGTAATACTCTAGCTGTAGTTGTTGGCAATTACAGCCAAGAACTGGAAAAATTGCGTAGCTATCCACAAGTTTACTTTGCCCAGGGGCAGTATACTTGGGGCATTTTAGAAGCGTTGAATCACTACGACTTTTTTGGGACTTTATCTCAGACAGACTCGGAAATGAACGCACAAATCGAAATGGTAATGCAAAGAAGGGAAGAGTTAGTTACAGAAGGGGCATTACCTTCTTAATTGAACTTTCTGCTCGAACCCTGTTCGCGTTGGTGTAATCCTAATTCAAATAATGTTTGCGACAGATAAAGATTCGGAAGGCACAGCAGTGCTGTACCCCTACCCATATGTTGCATTCTTTTTTCATATTGGCGTAATTTCTCGTAGAGAACTGTAATTACGCAAACTTGATCTGTTCCAAATTTTTGATATTTCGGTGATATCATCGAGATATTAAATTACTATTGCAAAGATTATGGAACCGAAAATCAAGGAATTTCCGGCGTTCAAAGTCAACGGCTTTATTATGTTGGCTGTGGTGATTGCGATCGCTTTGCTGGGAGGGTGGTATCTTTGTTCTAGGGTGCAAGGGCTAGAAGCTTTACTATCTAGAGGTTTAAAAGTTACTGACTTTATTGGTGAAGATAGCGCCGCAGAATTTCTGGCTCCTTTGGCTGCGGCATTAATTGCGATTGTTATTCCATCAATATCAGGATTCTTTAGCGTTGAGCCAAACCAAGCAGCAGTTTTGGTGTTATTTGGCAAATATATGGGAACCGTTCGCGAATCAGGTTTTTGGTGGACAAATCCCTTTGCTAGCAAGCAAAAAATTTCCTTGCGGGTACGCAACTTTAATAGCAAAATTATTAAAGTCAACGATGCCGAAGGTAGCCCGATTGAAATTGCCGCAGTTGTCGTCTGGCAGGTTTTCGATTCCGCTAAATCTAAGTTTGCAGTGGATGACTATGAGGAATTTGTGGCGATTCAAAGTGAAACTGCGATTCGAGCGTTAGCAATTCGCTATCCTTATGACAGCCCAGATGATACAGCAACACCATCACTGCGGGGAATCCCCGATGAAATTGCTCAGGCTTTGCAAAAAGAACTCCAAGCCAGGTTAGAAGTTACAGGTGTGGAAGTGATTGAAGCCAGACTCTCTCACCTCGCCTATGCACCAGAAATCGCGCAAATGATGCTACGACGACAACAAGCAAAAGCCTTAATCGATGCGCGTCGGCAGATTGTCGAGGGAGCAGTAGGTATGGTAAATGAAGCTTTGAACCGTTTGAGTCAAGAACAAATGCTGGAATTGGATGATGAGCGTAAAGCCTCAATGATTAATAATTTATTGGTTGTCCTAACATCTGAACAAACCGCCCAACCCGTGATTAATACTGGCACCCTATACAACTAGGAAATGGGACAAAAAAAACGATTTTTGCTACGTCTGGATGAAAAACTTTACGAACGGCTAGAAAAATGGTCATCTGACGAACTCCGCAGCGTGAATGCTCAGATTGAGTATTTGTTAGCAGAAGCCGTCAAAAAAGCAGGACGCTGGAAAGATGAGCCGGGTAAAGCAGAGGATGAATGAATGGGTTTGTGGAGACGCGATAAATCGCGTCTCTACAGGATTTATTCTCCCTCTTGCCCCCTAAGCGGGAACAACAAACTTCTGGCTACCAGCAAGCCCAAACGCTGCATGAATGACTTGCAAAGCTTTACTGCCTTGTTCTTGGGCGACTACACAGCTAATTTTAATTTCTGAGGTAGCAATCATTTGAATATTGATTTGGTTCTGCGCTAGGGCTTCAAACATTTTCGCTGCTACACCTGGTTGTCCTACCATGCCAGAACCAACGATGCTCACTTTAGCGATCGCACTATCCAGAACAACTTCGCCCCAGCCGTATTCTGCAGCTGCTTGGGAAAGCAACTTCTGAGTATTTTCTCCATCTATACGGGCGACGGTAAAGGCGATATCTCTTCTGGCTACTCCATCGACTATACGACAGCGTTGGGATTGAATAATCATGTCAACGCTGATGTTGTGCTGTGCCAATAATCCAAATAGTCTCGCTGCCATTCCGGGGCGATCGGGGACTTGGCGAATCGCTAACCGTGCTTGATTCATATCCAAAGCTACGCCACGAACGGGAGGAGAATCGGGCAGAGAGGCTGAGGGGCAGAGGGGCAGAGGAGAAACAGCATTTCTGTGAGTTATCTCCTCTGTTCCCCTTGTCTCCTTGTCCCTTTTTCCCCCTTCATCCTCTTCGGCAATTTCAAAGGCGCTGCGAAGTGCGGCGACGGCGCGATCGCATTCTGAGGCGGAAACTACACAGCTCACTTTGACTTCGCTGGTGGAAATCATGTGGATGTTGACACCTGCTGTGGCTAAGGTGGCGAACATCTGGGCGGCTACCCCAGGACGGCCAATCATTCCTGCGCCGGAAATGCTGACTTTGGCGATATTTTCCTCAATCATCACCTCTGCTTCTTCACTGTTAGCGTGAGGGTGGCTTCTCAGTGCGGGGGCGATCGCAGCGGCGACTGCTTCTGCTCGTTTTAATATTGGTGTGGTTACGGTGAAGGCGATGTCATTACTATTACCTTCATGAATTGATTGAATAATTAAATCTACATCTACTTGTTGGCGGGCAATTTCCCCAAATAGCCTAGCTGCTACCCCTGGTTTATCTGGTACGCGTAACAGCGCTACCCTAGCTTGGTTGGTATCAAATTCTATGCCATCTACTGCTTTGGCAATTTCTAAATTCACAAGCGATCGCCCGTGTGGTTGAGGCGATGTTACCCAAGTACCAGGATCGTCAGTCCAACTCGACCTGACAACTAAAGGCACACCATAATTTCGGGCAATTTCCACAGCCCGGGGATGTAAGACTTTTGCACCCAAGCTGGCGAGTTCCAGCATTTCATCACTGGTAATTTCTGCCATCAGTTGGGCTTCGGGCACTAAGCGGGGATCTGTAGTTAAAATTCCGGGTACGTCGGTATAAATCTCACAGAAATTTGCTTTTAAGGCAGCTGCCAAAGCCACGGCTGAGGTATCAGAACCGCCACGCCCCAAGGTGGTAATTTCTAATTCTTCTGTGCTGGATATTCCTTGAAACCCGGCTACGACAACCACCTTACCTTGATTAAGGTAACGCTCCATGCGATCGGTTTCAATCCGCAAAATTCGAGCGCGGGTGTGTTCGGCTTCGGTAACAATTCCTACTTGTGCGCCAGTCATGGAGATTGCAGGCTGACCAATTTCCTGCAATGCCATACTCAATAATGCGATTGTGACTTGCTCACCGGTAGAAAGCAGCATATCCATTTCGCGGCGGCTAGGATTATTAGAGATGGCATTGGCTAACTTCACCAGTCCATCGGTGGTTTTTCCCATAGCAGAAACCACCACTACCAGAGAGTTTCCGCGTTGGACAGTCTTATATACTCGCTGTGCAACAGCTTGAATACGTTCGACTGAACCAACAGATGTACCACCGTATTTCTGAACTATGAGCGCCATAACTTTTGGGAAATCAATTTTGCTGCTTTGCTTGTATCAACGACACCACCGATTTGGCAAGCTGAGCAAGGCATTACCAGTTATTTAGTTTACAGAAAATTGCGCTGTGTCTCACAACCTCTGTGATATATGTTATGGATTGACCACAATTTTATTAAAAATAGTTTACATTTAACAGCCTGATTGCGATTTATCGACTATGTCCCTGAATAAGTCAACAAGAACGAGTAATTGATAATATTTAGACTGTAAAGGGTTAGTATCTATGTACCAACCTGATTGAAAAAATGCAGTTAGCATTAGCTTTAGAGCTAAGTGTCACTAATTTATCAATCACGGGTCTCAATTGCCTCAAGAATAGCCTTCAGCCACACACGAGGGCGACATGACACCCTAGAATCTACGTCACATGAGTCGAAAAGCCAACAAAGTATTGAAGCAATCTGGAGTGATTCCTTATAGAATTCAAGATGGCAAAATCCAAGTCTTGCTGATCACAAGCCGCGATCGCCAAAGCTGGGTAATGCCCAAAGGTGATATTCCTGAAGGTATGAGTCCGCCGGATTCCGCCGCGAAAGAAGCTTGGGAAGAAGCGGGAATCATCGGCCAGGTAAATAATCGTGAAATTGGCACTTATAAATATCGCAAACAAGGTAAGAATTATCGCGTCAAGATGTATTTATTACCAGTGCAAACCCTGAGTGAAGATTATCCCGAAGCAGGGTGCAGAGACAGACAGTGGTTAGATATCCCCCAAGCCATGCGGCGAATTAAAACTACTTCTCTGAGAAGAATTTTGCAAGGATTTCTGTTGGCGGAAGTGATGTTTTGAGAGATTGGGGATTGGGGACTGGGGACTGGGGATTGGGGATTGGGGATTGGGGACTGGGGACTGGCGATCGCATCTGAACAGATAAAAAATGGCGAATATACAGAATACGATGATGAGTCTCTACCGAGTTTACTAGAAAATATCAAAGCACGGGGAAAGCGTCAGCTAAATCAGGATAGCTGATCATGAATCGTTATAAACCAATACAGGTTAAATAAGATCATTAGTGATTGATTTGTCAGTTGTGGAAAAAGCTAGCTCAATTGGGGGATTCTCCCCCAAACCCCCGATTGGGTGACGGTTGCGTCCCCCAAACCCCCTCCAAAATGATTGTTCGGTTTTGTGTTAAGTAACTATATATTTGTATTTGTCATTGTGAGTTGAGCGTAAAGCCTTCTCTGCGACAGGCTGCGCCAATGGCATAGCTTCGCTTAACGCTACATTTCATTTCGCTCGCAATGACATAAATAATTTTGCGTAAGCACTTAATACCAATTTGAAAAAAGAATGCGACAGATTGTAGGGGCAAGGCACTGCCTTGCCCTCCATAATATATTGATGTGTCGCAAACATTATTTGACTTGGTATAATATTACACAAAAATAACTAATGCCATAGAGATTTTTCGCGTATTACATCAATCAAGAGATGTTGAAAGCGAGTTTTCTTAGTTCATAAGCATTTTGCTGACTGGAGAGATTGGGAAACAAACAATTCAAAATCCATGCCCCATGCCCCATGCCCCATGCCCTATACTAAATCTGTTGCCGCTTAATCAATTGACCAAACAATCCTGGTTGCGTGGCGAGTTCGTCAAAATTGCCTTGTTGTACTAAACGCCCATTTTGCAAAACGTAAATGCGATCGGCGTTGCGGATGGTGCTGAGGCGGTGGGCGACAACGATGCGGGTAACGTTCAGTTTCTCTAAGCTTTCGCTAACGATCGCTTGGGTACGATTATCTAAAGCGCTGGTGGCTTCATCAAATAGCAGGATGCGGGGGCGTAAAGCTAAAGCGCGGGCAATTAATAACCTTTGTCGCTGTCCCCCGGAAAGGTTTGTACCACCTTCACTGACTACGGTATGCATCCCCATTGGCATGGCGTTGATATCATCAGCTAAACCTGCCATCCTTGCAGCTTCCCAGGCTTCTTCCATTGAGATGACGGCGTTACTGGAAATATTGTCAAAGATGGATGCAGACATTAAGCGGCTGTGTTGCAATACCACGCCTAACTGACGGCGCACAGCGTTGACGTTTAATCCGGCTAGTTCTTGCCCATCATAATAAATACTACCGGATTCTAGATTTTCAAAGCCTAATAACAACCGGAATAAAGTAGACTTACCACTTCCCGAAGGGCCGACGAAGGCAATAAATTCTCCGGGTTCTGCCCGTAAGCTAACATCATCTAGAGTCAAGGGGCCATCAAGGCGATAGCGAAAGATAGCATGGCTAATTTCGACTTTGCCAGATAATCTGCCTGGGTCGGCTTTATTTGTATCGACTTCTGGGGTAGCTTTGAGGATGGGTTGGGCGCGTTCCCACAGGGGAAGGGCTTCTAAAACATCTACTACGGTGGTACTTAAGCTAGTTGCACCACTAATAAATGTGCCAAATGCAGCATTGAAAGCTAAGAATGTCCCTGTAGAAAAACCACCGCCGCTGGCTTGGGACTGTTGCAATAAACTGGTGGCAAAGCCAAAAATGATGGCGGGAGTTAAGGCGGAGAGAAGATTGTTTATGACGACTAAATTATCGTCAATACTTTGAGATTCTAAGGTTAAATGGAGTTGTTGGCGATATTGTTTACCCCAGTAAGCAAATGCTCTCGATTCCGCGCCTACTGTCCGGAATTTGGACACACCGTTGATGATTTGCACCATCATCCCAAAGAGTTTGCCTTGCATATTTAACAAGGGGCGGACTTTGCGGAGTGTGAGAATACCAGTAACAATGGTGACGGTGACATTCACTAAAGCCACCAATACGGCAATCATCGCCAAAGGTGCGCTGTAGTAAAACAGTAAGCCTAAATTTAAGAGCGAGAAGACGCTAGAGAATAAAGTTTTGAGTAAAGTATTGCTGAGTTTTTGGCGAATCTGACTGATGACAGAAACCCGGGCGCTTAAATCACCTATAGAAAACTGGCGGAAAAACGATGCTTGCAGGTTTAATAATCTATCCCAAATAGCTGCTTGGGTGGAAGTATCAGCAAAGGTTTCTAAGCGCATCAGCGCTATGCCTTGGGTAAGCTGAAATAGCGTCGCACCAAAGGTAGTAGCTACTAACCCTAAACCAATTTGGTATAAAAGCGCTCTATCTGCGTCGGGAATTGCTTGGTCGATGAGAATTGCTGTAGCTTGGGGCGTAACCATACCCAGCAGTGTGGTTGCAATGCCCGCAAATAATATGGTAAATAGTTCTTTATAATGCCCTTTTGCTGCGAATTGGATTAGAGAGATGACTTTTAAAGTCTCTGGTAGTGGGCGATAGAAAGTATATGCAGTGGGTGATAAAGTTTGAGCAATTTTACGATCGCACTTCACCCGTTTCTTTTCTATGGGATCGATGAGTTCGTAACGGGTATCGGAGACGGGTATAACTGCAACTGGGCGATTATCGCCTAATGTATAAGCTAACAAAGGGCCGCTATCATGATTCCACCAACCATCCCGCAGGGTAATGCGCCGGATGCGGATACGGGAAGCGCGGGCGATCGCATCTAAGGGATCGCGGACTCTTCGCAAATCTTCGGAGTTAGCTGGGGGACGAATGGTAATATCCAAAACCCTTCCCACCGCCCCAGCCGCAAATAATAACGCTTCTTCGGGAGTCAGGGCGGTTTTTAAGGGAGAAGCCGCAGCTTTTTGACTTTCAAACAGATTCGCAAACTCATCAAGAGTAGTTGCGATCGCTTGATTATTCAGATGCGCCCGTTCTTGAAAGCGGACTAATTCGGCTTGGTTATGTTTTTGTTCGAGTTGTTGCAGTCCTTTGAGGACGTAAGTTTGTATTTGCTGTACGCCATCAATAAAGGTTTGATTGTCGGTGATATCTGCACTCGCCACAGAGTCAATTTCGACAATCTCCCGTACCTGTAACCAGAGTTGAGAATTTAAGGGAATGCGCCCCATCTCAGAATTAAATTCTAAATCTGGAAATCCGAGTAAATTTGCCTGTCCCTGTAATACCTTCACCCATGCAACAGAGTCATGTGATACTTGAAACACTTCATTATCACCCAAAACCGCGCAACCTGGGGTTTTATTGGGCGTAGGGATAGTTCTAGAAGTAATTTCCGCGACAGCCGAACCTAGATGATTTACCCAACGTTCCACTGCTGCTGGGAGTTCCGCACCCAAATATTCTGGTGGAACTGGCAAAAGTTCTGCATCACTGAGTGCGATCGCCATGATATGATGCTGCCCATCAGGTGATGTGGGTTTGGCAGAAAACATCGCTTCACCTGCTTTGACGCTAAATAAATAACGTCTTCTACCTTTAGCGATGCCATGCTGAACGTTAATTGCAAATAGTGCTAGAGAACCAGATTTGACCACCCAAACTTTTTCGGGATTGTT
Source organism: Calothrix membranacea FACHB-236 (assembly GCF_014696315.1). Taxonomy (GTDB): domain Bacteria; phylum Cyanobacteriota; class Cyanobacteriia; order Cyanobacteriales; family Nostocaceae; genus Aulosira; species Aulosira membranacea. Next base: position 13,614 of record NZ_JACJPX010000022.1, on the reverse strand, counting down.
GAGTAATAGGGGGTCATTACTCTTAAATTCATAGGGTTCTTCAAAAAAGTCCATCTGATTTTCTTCAGCTAGCATAATTCAATTTATATCAAAATATAGGGATTAGATTTAATTTGAGAAATTACTGGCGTAGGGAACAAAGAAGAAATAAAAGTTAATGTAATTTTGTAAAATAGCTCACTCTAATTTCTGTTACTCTCTTCTTTGCGTCTCTGCGCCTCTGCGTGAGATAAAAAAATCATAAACGAACCGCAAAGGCACAAAGTACACGAAGGAAGAAGATAAGAAGAGAATTTTTGGCATTGTAAAATTTAACTTTCCAAAACACCGCCTTCGCTTTTAATTAATTCTAAATACGGCCCTTCAACTGCAGCTAATTCATCGTGAGTACCTCGTTGCACAACTTTACCGCGATTAAGAACAATAATTTCATCGCAATCACGAATTGTACTCAAGCGGTGAGCAACAATTATGCAACTACAACCCCTTAATCTCAAGTTTTGGTCGATAATTTTTTCGGTTTCTGCATCTAACGCACTTGTCGCTTCATCCATTACTAAAATTGAGGGATTATTCACCAAAGCGCGGGCGATTTCTAACCTTTGTCTTTGTCCACCACTTAAATTCATTGCGCCTTCTAACAAGTCTGCATTGTAACCGCCGGGGAGGGACAAAATAATTTCGTGAATTGCGGCATCACGGCAAGCTTGCATCAGGTTACTATCAGGAATAGTGGTATCCCACAACGTGAGGTTCTCGCGCACAGTTCCAGCAAATAACATAATTTCCTGTTCAATTGTGGCGATAGAATTAACGATTACTTCACGGGGAATATCTTGTTTAAGTTGTCCATCAAAAAGAATTTCTCCCGCCCAAGGTTGATAAAGTCCAGATACTAACTTCGCTACTGTCGATTTTCCAGAACCGCTACCACCAACTAAGGCTACACGTTGTCCTGGTTTGAGGGAAAAGCTAAAGTTTTCAATTAAAGGTGCGGCTGTGCGGTTGTAGCCAAAGGTAATGTTACGCAGTTCTAAATGTCCTTCCAATTTGGGATAAGGAAGCACAGATGCAGAAGATGGTTTGCTGTCTACTTCTGTGGGGTTAAATAAAACATCATCTAGCCGATTTAAATTACCTTCAAGTTCTTGTAATTCACCGCCTAAAGTTACTAGTTGGTTAACCGGTTGCATAAATTGCTGCATCAAGGATTGAAACGCAATCAGCATCCCGATAGTTAGCGCCCCATCCATGACGCGCAATCCTCCGACGGCGAGTAATAACATGGAGGTGATACCAGATAAAAAGCTTGGTAATATTCCTAAGCCTTGATTAATGCTGTCCATTTCTTGACGCACATTAATTGACTTGGCGTAATATCCCGCCCAGCGAGTGAAAAAATCGGACTCTAACCCGGAAGCTTTCAAGGTTTCCATGCTTTGCAAACCTGCGATCGCCACCCCGCTGACTTTACCTGATTCTTGCATCATGCGAATATTGGTATCTACCCGCAATCTCCCTACCCACTGCAACGCCACCAAATTCACGAAAACAAAGGCAACGCCAATGGAAGTTAAAATGCGATCGTATTGCCACATGACAATACCGTAGAAAAATACCATCACGGCAGAAATCACTGTTGTTGCCAGTTTACCGGATAATAAACTTGCTAATCGGTCATTGAGTTGAATCCGGCTGCTAATTTCCCCAGCGAAACGTTGGTCATAAAAACTCACTGGTAAATGTAGTAAATGCCAAATAAATTTACTTGACATTGACATTGATAATTTAATTTTCATCCGCCGCAATAACTGTAATTGCAAGCGGGTTAATAAGCCAGTAATTAATGCTGTAAATAACATTCCAAATATTAAAGGACGTAACCAATCTTCCCGCCCTTGAATTAATATTTGGTCTACAAATACCTGGGAAAAAGTTGGCATTGCTAACCCAGGAATTACTAGGAAAAAACCAGCTAATACACAATATAGTAAAGAAGCATAAGACCCACGCAACCGGGAAGTTAAAGCTAAAAATAAACTTGGCTTACTTCCTCCTTTTTTAAACTCCGGCCCCCGTTCAAATACTAAAACAACACCTGTAAAAGCCGAACTAAATTCATCTAAAGTAATTTTACGTCTTCCCGTTGCTGGGTCATTGAGAAAAACGTGATTTTTAGTAAACCCTTCAACAACTAAAAAATGATTAAAATTCCAAAATACAATATAAGGACAGGACATTTGTTGCAATGCAGCTATGTCTGTCTTAAAACCTTTAGCTTGTAAGCCGTAACTCCTAGCAGCATTGAGTACATTTGAAGCCTTACTTCCATCCCGCGAAATGCCACAAGCTTGGCGTAATTCTGCTAGGGGAACAATGCGCCCATAGTAACCTAAAATCATGCCTAAAGCTGCGGCACCACATTCTACTGCTTCCATTTGCAGTAAGGTAGGTGTGCGGCGAATGGGTTGAAATTTTGGTTTTATTTGTGATAGCTTTTGCCGAACTTGATCAAACATAAGCGTGATAGATAGCTTTCACCATAGAGAGAATCGCTTCTCAGCCTTCGTTCTTAACTTAATATTTCTAGGGAGAGGTAACTTATGCAGTTTGTGGCGATTTCAGGACTGCTAGGCTGCAAGATCCCGCACAAGTTAGCAAAACTTGTGCGGTAAATGTGAGTTTTAGGGCGATTAGCTTTCTTGAACTGCGGAGATAGATACACCGCTCCTACCCCAGAGTACGCAGATAATAACCAAGATGAAGATTTAGGGTGTATTATACCCCAGGCTAATGTACCATTTAAGCTAATCGGCATTTAAGTTACATGATCGGGGCGGGTGTTGTACAAATACCTCGCGCCCTCATCCCCTAACCCCTTCTCCCTGAGGGAGAAGGGGAATTGAATCTCTTGCTCCCCTCTCCCACCAGGAGAGGGGCTGGGGGTGAGGGCGAAACCTTGCAACCAAGCAGGTTTCACGTTAAGTTGACACCACTGGGCATCCACAATTTTTTGGTATATCAAATTATCTTACTGATGCCGTGCCCCTACCTACCCATCTGTCGCGTTCTTTTTTCAAAATGGTATGAGTAACGCACCGCCGCATGGATGATGCGTTAGGCGCTAGGATAGTTCTTTCGTGACAAATCATATTGGCAACCAGCGCCTAACGCATCCTACAATAATTTTATTTTTACTTTATAAATAACCTCTAACCGCAGATAAACGCCGATAAAGGAGATTTTTGTTAATCCCCTAAATTTAGCTGTGTCAGTCCACTACGTGCTGCCATTTTACGTAATTATCAAACTTACCCTTGATGTATTTACAGTACACTGGGCTTAAGTCTCAGTAAAAATACGTTATCTTAAATTCTGGTATTCAAAATCACCAAATACCCACTATGGCAAACACATCAGATATTAAACTCACAATTACCTTTATTGACCCAGATTTAGACGAAGAAGAAAAAGACCAAGAAGTCGAAAGGCTTTTGAGTCAAATGAAAGAACTGGATGAGGTAGAAGAAATTAACCGAGTAGCTGAAATAAATGCGCCAGTGGGAAGTAAGTCAATCACAGGCTATGTTGTAGGACAAGTAATGGCTTTGGTGAAATCACAAAGCGTCAAGCAAGTTTGGGGTTTTCTCACCGACCGCTTAGGTAACAAACCTATTGAAATAGAACTAGAATTGACCAAAGAAAGCGGTGAAAGCAAGAAAGTCAAAGTCAAAGCCAGCAGCCGTCAAGAATTAGAAGCAGCAGTAAATGCTATACAAGAAATTACAAAGGTGTAGATAGGTAGATGGCAAAGCTAGCATTGCTGATTGGGGTGAGTGATTACCAACCAGGGTTAAATGCTTTACCTGGTGCGGTGCAGGATGTAAAGGCAATGCAGCGAGTCTTACAGCACTCAGAAATGGGCGATTTTGCCGATGCTGATATTACAGTGTTGGAAAATCCAAAACGCCAGGTAATGGAAGAAGCTATTGAAACTTTGTTTTCTGGTCGTGAAAAGGATGATTTAGTATTACTGTATTTCTCTGGACATGGGATTAAAGATGAAGCTGGCAGATTATATTTAGCAACTAGCCAAACCCGTAAAAACCACAAAGGCGGACTCATTCAAACTACCGCCACTGCTGCCAGCCTCATACATGGGATGATGGAAAATAGCCGTTCTCGGCGACAGGTAATTATTCTTGACTGTTGCTTTAGCGGTGCTTTTGCCGAAGGAATGAAGGCGAAAGACGATAACACTGTAGATATTAAGAATCAACTGGGAGGAGAAGGACGGGCGGTACTTACTTCTTCCACTTCTACCCAGTATTCTTTTGAACAAGAAGGAGCAGACTTATCGGTTTACACCCGCTACATTGTAGAAGGAATTGAAAAAGGTGCGGCTGACACTGATAACGATGGCATGATTTCTGTAGATGAACTGCATGAATATGCGCGAAAAAAAGTGCAGGAAGCAGCACCAGCAATGAAGCCAGAAATTTATGCTGTAAAAGAAGGTTTTAAAATAAAGTTAGCGAAAGCTCCTGTAGGCGATCCGCAATTGGAGTACCGTAAGGAAGTAGGGCGATGTGTAAGAAATGGTAAGGTTTCGGTTATAGGTCGCCGCATTCTCAAACGTCGCCAGAATGAATTGGGTTTGTCAGTTGAGGTAGCAGCCCAAATTGAAAATGAAGTTTTAGAACCTTACCGCAAGTATCAGGAAAATCTCAAGGAATATGAAGAAGCGCTAATTGAGGCAGTTGAGTATGAAGGTACGCTGAGTCAGCATACACTGGAAGAATTAAAGCGGTTACAGCAACTTTTACAACTCAGAGATGAGGATATTGCGGAAATTGAGACAAGAGTTACCCCACTCACAACCCTCGGAGATGACCTTAGTTCAGAAAAAGGCGTAGACTATACCAAACTACGCGACTTGCTAGCAGCAGGGAACTGGAAAGAAGCTGATTATGAAACCTATCTGGTAATCTTGCAAGCGGTAGGGCGTAAGGAAAATGATAGGATTAGGCATGAAGAACTATTAAAATTTCCCTGTACCGACCTCCGCACCATTGATCGGCTATGGGTAAAATATAGTAATGGACGTTTTGGCTTCAGTGTTCAAAAGGAAATTTACCTAAGCCTTGGTGGTAAACCCGATGGTCAGTATTACAAAGAAGCCTGGGAGAAATTCGGCGATCGCGTAGGATGGAGAGTGGAAAACAACTGGATAAGTAACACTAAGATCACTTTTGATACTTCAGCATCTAAGGGACACCTCCCAGTACACTTTAGACGTGGGCGTTTTTCTCTCTTCTCTCGCATCGAGACTTGTAAAGTCTAACATTTAAGGCTTTGAGAAATTTATAAATATTTTTTCCAAGCCCCCCATGCACGGTAGAATCAACATTTGCGAATTTCGATACCTGGCACTGTGGGCTGATAGTAGTTTGCCTCAATAAATTTTTCTGCTACCTCATGCACCTCAGTATCTTCAGTTACTTTTTGCTTATCCCAAGGTAAGTCGCCAAGATAAATTACCTGGTAGGGGCACGGCATCGATAAGATATTTGTGTAACCGAAAGTCTGTGGATACCGTGCCCCTACGATAGATGTGGTTCAAATATGCCAAAACTGTTGTCAAGTGCGATCGCTCTTAACTCTACATGAAAATGCGTAGATGTAGCCTACTTTTGGCATTGCTAACAAACTTTAGTCCTCAACCTTACAACATTAAGAACAAAACCTCGACCATTAAGAACTAAACCTTGACCATTAAGAACTAAACCTTGACTATTAAGAACAAAACCTCGACCATTAAGAACAAAACCTTGACCATTAAGAACAAAACCTTGACCATTAAGAACAAAACCTTGACCATTAAGAACAAAACCTCAACCATTAAGAACAAAACCTTGACCATTAAGGGTTAAAGTTGATTAATTTTGAATTTTGAATTGATAATTTTGAATTGGAGCGTACCCCTCTGGGGAAGCAAGCTACGCGCAGCGTCTCCTTAGGAGAAGCGACGGTCATACCATTTGCCATGTCATTTCCTGCCCCGCCCCCAAAGGTACAAGCCCAGATTCCATAAATTGAACTTCATCAGGAACGCGCCAAGTCGTTTTGGACAAGGTAATTTGCTCGGTATTACGTGGTAGTTGATAAAAATCTGGGCCATAGAAGCTAGCGAACGCCTCCAGTTTATCCAGGGCTTTCACGCTTTCAAATGCTTCGGCATACAACTCAAGGGCGTGCAGAGCCGAAAAGCATCCCGCGCAGCCACAGGAACTTTCTTTGCTGGTGCGGGTATGGGGAGCGCTATCGGTACCTAGAAAAAACTTCGGATTTCCCGATGTTGCCGCTTGCAACAAAGCCTGACGATGCTCCTCCCGTTTCAAAATGGGCAGGCAATAAAAATGGGGGCGAAGGCCGCCTTTGAATAGGGCATTACGGTTAAACAACAAATGTTGTGGCGTAATTGTTGCCGCAATAGTGTTGGCAGACAGGACATACTGCACCGCATCGGAGGTGGTGATATGCTCAAGCACCACCCGCAGGTTGGGAAATCGCTGCTTGAGTTCTATTAAATGTCGCTCGATAAACACCTTCTCGCGATCAAATGTATCAACATCGTTATCGGTCACTTCCCCGTGCAGTAATAACGGCATGTCCACCTGCTGCATCGCTTCAAAGACGCGATCGCACTTCCGAATATCTGTCACACCGGAGTCTGAGTTGGTCGTTGCACCGGCTGGGTAGTACTTGACCGCTTTGATAAACTGGGATTCTTTCGCTCGGAGAATGTCGTCGGGGCTGGTGTTGTCGGTGAGGTAGAGCGTCATCAATGGCTCAAACTGTTGGCCTTCTGGAATGGCGGCGAGGATGCGATCGCGATAGGCTGCCGCATCTGCCACCGAGCGGATAGGAGGCTTCAAGTTCGGCATGATGATCGCGCGGGCAAACTGACGCACTGTGTAGGGCAGAACCGCTTTCAGTGCTGCACCGTCACGCAGATGCAGATGCCAATCGTCAGGTCGGGTGATGGTAAGCTTTTGCATCCTTTCATTATAAAACGGTAACAAGGGCCTCATGAGAATAGGGGCGATCGCAATTCATTGCCGAGAAGCTTTTCAAAGCAACACCCACTCAGTTTTAAAGGCTACAAAAACAAATAAGGGATTATACATAGCCCTATTTTCTCTTCCAGTTAAGGGATTGCTCTAACCCTAAAAAAGGGATAAATATTTAACTTTCAATCTATATCGCGGCGAACCACCAAAAGTAGCAAATGCAATTTATCCTTGCACTTGCATCTTATGAGCTATTACTCTGTAAAGTTTTAATAGTGTTTGGAGATGTCTAAAGATTTGACTAAACTTAAAGGTAGTGGTTGCTGACTAATAGTATTGGTGTAATCTGCGCTGAGGTAAGAAATATAGCTTGGTTGTTGAGCTACATAAGTTTTAAAAAAAGGAACGCTTAAAGCTTTAACATAACTACGAGCCAATTCTGGTCTTGAACCGATAACTTGTGTAGGAACCGGAACAACTGCATTTGATGATTCTACGATAGTCGAAAAGTGGGTGCCACCATTAATTAATACTAAATATTTATTTGGAGAGGTCAACCAAGTAAATGGTTTAATTTGTTCTGGTAAAGCTGGAGCTACGGTATCATTACTGCCTGAGACAATCATCACGGGAATTTTAATTTGACTCAGACTAGCTTGCCCAAAAATTTGGCTATCAACAGGATTAATGGCAATAATCGCCTTCACTCTAGAATCAGCCAAATTATATTGATTCTGTGGTAAACGTACAGCCAAGCACTGAAAAAATATTGAAATATTGAGCGTATCTTCTGGGGCTGGGCAGTCTTTTTCTAGTTTTGTAAAATTAATTTTGGCTCCCGCTAATGCTAAAGCTGTATAGCCACCGTATGATTGTCCAACTACACCAATCTGATCTAAATTGAAATGTCCCCTAAATGCTGGATTAGATTGTGATAACCGAGACAGTTCATCTAATAGATATTTCACATCTAAAGGTCTATCAATAAATTCTCTAGGGTTAGTAACTCTATCTGCTGTACCTGACAATAATCCCTGTAACTGCTGAGAATTGCTACCGGGATGTTCAGGAACAGCAACCACAAAACCATAAGAAGCAAGATGTTCAGCTAAATATGCGAAACTGTTTCTGTCAGAACCTAAGCCATGCGAAATTACAATTACTGGGCAAGGTTTTTGAGTTGTTGGTAAGTAAATATCAGCAGGAAAAGTCCGACTACGTGATACATCATTGAGTGTGATAGTTTGCTTTTGCCAAGTAAAACTTCCTGGTTGTCTGAGGTTGATTAATGGTGCAACATTCGACGCAGAAACAGTGCTTGTCTGTTGTTGAGATTGTTGGTTAATTAATGCTACTGCTTCCTGAGTTTGATTGACTAAATCTTGTAATGTATCTACAATTTCTAAACTCCATGCCAAATTAATAGAAATTGATTGGGCAGGAAATCTTTCTAATACATCTAAAAGGGTAAAACCTTTTGGATCTGTGGCTGCTGCTAAAATCAGCGCTGCACGAATTGCATAGAAGCCTGATAAATAAGATTCTGTCTGAATAACTTTTCCTAAATTTATTAACAGCCGCTCACCAATTGGCGTATAAAGAAACTGGGAAATTTCTGTGGCATTTAAAGAAATTGGTGTTACTAATACTTTTCGTAATTGAGTTAGTTGCTTTTTATTTATAGAATTTGTATATGTAGCTAAATTCTCATCCACTTTACCTGTTTTAGCATAGGTATCAAGTGATTTAATTGGAATAGATTCTTCTAAAAGTCCGTAAGAAAAATTTAGGCGCTCTGCACCTAAAGCCGGATAAATACCTAGTATTGGCAATATGCTGATGCCAAATGTTCCTAAAGCTAATTGTATGCAAAGTGCTTTTTTTTCTACAAAATTACTCGTTTTTATCCGCTTCACATCTTTTGTTGCAGCAGAATCTTTTCTTGTATTACGTATAAGTAAATATTGGCGTTGCATAATAGAGGGATGAATTGAGGTGTTCTACTGTGCATTGTCCATACTGCAAGTCTACTAGGATTAGAAAAAATGGTAAGCGTCGAGGTAAACAAAATCACATTTGTGTTGATTGCGACGTGCGTTCCGCCCCGCTCCGCTAACGCCAATTTATAGAAGTTTATAGCCCGCCAAAAGGCTACCCAGATGAAGTCAAGCAAAGCTGTTTGCGTTCTTACGTAAATGGCATGGGATTTAGAGCGATCGAGCGCGACAAAGGAGTTCATCATACAACTGTAATTAACTGGGTAAAACAAGTTGGCTCAAAACTTCCAGAGGCTCCACCCACCGAAGAAATCCCATCAGTAGGTGAGTTGGATGAATTAGAAACTTTTGTCGGCTCAAAAAAAACAAAATTTGGCTGTGGACAGCAGTAAATCATTTTCGTAAAGACATTCTCGCTTGGGCATTGGGAGACCACAGTGCAGAAACATTTCAGCCTTTGTGGGACATTGTTCGACTTTGGCAATGCTACTTTTATGTAACTGACGGATGGAAGGTTTACGCGAGTTTTATCGAACCAGGAGACCACATCGTCAGCAAAACTTACATGACAAGGGTTGAAGGAGAAAACACACGCTTACGTCATTATCTGGCACGTTTACATCGAAAAACATTGTGCTATTCCAAATCAGTAGATATGCTTAAATACTCAATTCGTTTGTTACTTCATTACTTAAAGTATGGACAAATACCCGTGTTTAGCTAGTTCATCCCGCATTTATGCAACGCCCATTTCTCATCAAAAGTGCTTGGAATCCTGTAGAAGATATCTACGGGGTGTTACCAATGGTTTACGGAACAATAGTTAGTTCTTTAATTGCTCTGCTTTTAGCTGTGCCAATTGGTTTAGCCAGTGCAATAATTTTGAGTGAAAATTTCTTACCCTTATCGATTCGGACTGTACTAGTATTTTTAATTGAATTATTAGCAGCTATCCCCAGTATCGTCTATGGATTATGGGGAATTTATGTTTTGATTCCCTTTTTACAACCTATTGGGAAGTGGTTGCATGAAAACTTTGGTTATATTCCGCTTTTTTCTACTCAATATATAGGCCCAGGAATGCTACCGGCTGGGTTTATTTTAGCGATTATGGTTCTACCAATTATTACAGTAATTGCCCGCGATTCTTTAGCCTCTTTACCTACGGAATTGCGTTGGGGATCTTATGGCGTGGGAGCAACTCGCTGGCAAACAATTTTTAGTGTTTTGATTCCTGCCGCTTTTTCGGGAATTGTTGGTGGAATAATGTTGGGATTGGGTAGGGCTTTGGGCGAAACAATGGCTGTGACATTAGTGATTGGCAACAGCAATAATTTGAATTTATCAATACTAGCACCAGCTAATACCATTGCTTCTTTATTAGCTAATCAATTTGCAGAAGCTAGCGGTTTACAGAAAGCCTCGCTGTTTTACGCAGGCTTAATTTTATTTGCAATCACACTCATAGTTAATGTGCTAGCAGAATCAATTGTACGTCGAGTTAAAAAGTTTTAAATATGACATCTACGCAAGCTAGATACTCTGAGCAAGAATCTCCTAATTTGGAATTTTCTTATACTCATCCCCGTAATTGGCTGAGTTTGGTATTAACAGTATTCGCATTTATCATGCTAGGAATTGCGCTTTTACCTTTGGGTTTAGTATTAGCTTATGTCATTATTCGCGGTGCAAATCGCATTAATTTAGAACTGTTTACCGGACAAATTCCAGCAGCATTACAAGCAGGTGGCGGTGTTGGTGCTGCTATTGTAGGAACACTGATTGTTGTGGGAATTGCTGCGGCTTTGAGTATTCCTTTTGGAATTTTGGCAGCCGTTTATTTATCAGAATTTAGTTCTGGCAGAATAGCTAAATGGATTCGTTTTGCTACTAATGTCTTAAGTGGTGTCCCCTCGATTATTGTGGGGCTGTTTGCTTATGGTGTGTTGGTGTTATCTACCAATCAATTCTCGGCTGTGGCTGGGGGTTTTGCCTTAGCAATTTTGATGTTACCGATAGTAGTAAGAACTACTGACGAAGCCTTGCAACTAGTACCACAAGAAGTCAGATGGGCATCGGTAGGAGTGGGCGCTTCTAACTTTCAAACAGTTTTACAAATAGTATTGCCCTCAACGATAGGTGCAATCATCACAGGCACAACTTTAGCGATCGCCCGCGCAGCTGGTGAAACTGCACCATTAATTTTTACAGTTTTGTTTTCGCAATTTTGGCCGAGAAGCATTTGGCAACCAATTCCGACTCTATCGGTTTTGGTATACAACTTTGCGACTGTTCCTTATGACAATCAACAAGAACTGGCTTGGGCAGCTTCACTTATTTTAGTTCTCTTAGTTTTGATTACGAGTATTATTTCCCGTTTGGTGGCATTGAGAAGTACGTATTAAGGGACTGTAAACAAAAAGGAGCTAAGTTAAATCATGTGCGCCCAAAATCGAGCTAATAACCAAAATACCATTAACTCTAGTGAAATTGCCCCAGTGTTGCGAACCGAAAAACTCAGTGTTTATTATGGTGATACTTTAGCGCTGCGTGATGTTTATATAGAAATACCAAAGCAACAAGTGACAGCTTTTATCGGCCCTTCTGGCTGTGGCAAAAGTACATTATTGCGTTGCTTTAACCGCCTTAACGATTTAATTGATCAATGTCGGGTAGAAGGTAAAATACTTTACCGTAATAAAAACCTGTATGCACCCAAAGTAGATGCTGTAGAGGTGAGGCGGTTGATTGGGATGGTATTTCAAAAACCGAATCCGTTTCCCAAATCTATTTACGAAAATATTGCTTATGGGGCGAGGATTCAAGGTTACAAAGGTGATGTAGACGAATTAGTAGAGCGATCGCTACAAAGATCCGCATTGTGGAATGAAGTCAAAGATAAACTCAAACAAAGCGGCTTATCGCTTTCTGGTGGACAACAACAGCGTTTATGTATTGCCAGAGCGATCGCACTCAAACCTGAAGTAATTTTAATGGATGAACCTTGTTCTTCTCTCGATCCTCTTTCAACTCAACGTATAGAAGAATTAATTCAAGAACTCAAGCAAGAGTACACAATTATTATTGTCACTCACAATATGCAACAAGCCTCGCGGGTGTCTGACTTTACAGCCTTTTTTAATGCCGAGGAATCTGATCAAGGCAAACGCTTCGGTTACTTAGTTGAATACGACGAAACCGGCAAAGTTTTTGGACATCCCCAAGCCCAAGAAACGCAAGCATATCTCACTGGTAAATTTGGATGATGAGGAACTTTGATTTTGTCATCTTGAGAGTTTTGCTGAGATTGATAGCCTAAATAAGCTCCTACTGCTACCAAAGCCACACCAGCACCCAAGCCTAAAACCAGCCAATCTTGATTTTCGGTTGCCCACAATTGAGCGCTGTAATCTTGTGCTTGTTGTCGGGCTACGCCCCGCTTCGCTAACACGCATAGAACGCAAAGAAAGAGTCACAAAGAAGGACTTTTGCAAGCAGTTTATTGAGGAATTTGAGAAGATTGATGATTAGCGGTTAAGGATTTAGCTTCAATAAATATTTGTTTAATTTCTGGATGTTGTTGACGAATTTTTGCTTCTAATTTATCTACAGTTGATGCTATTTCTTCACCTGAGAGTTTTCTAGCAAATTGAATTTCTAAGTTGAGTAATACTTCCTGGGGAGCAAGCTGCATAGTTAGTATTCGTAATACTTCTTGTACTTCTGGTTCGGTTTTTGATAAAGAGCGGATACTGTGTATGGTTTGAGGATTGGCACTTTCACCGACTAATAAGCCTTTACTTTCAATAGCTAATAATACTGCAACTACAGCTAAGATAAGACCGATAATAATTGAGGCAATACCATCAAAATAAACATTGTCAAATAAATGTCCTATTAATACGCCTAAGAAAGCTACAATTAAACCTAAAATTGCGGCTGTATCTTCAAATAATACGGTAAATACTGTAGGGTCTTTACTATTTCTAATTGCTTCAAAAAAACCTTGATCGCCCTTAGTTGGGAGAAACTCTTTTAAAGCTATAGTCCAGGAAGAACCCTCAAATAATACCGCTACACCTAACACAATATAATTCCACTTCGGGTCTTCTAAAGGAGTGGGGTTAATTAAATGAGTAATTCCCTCATAAATCGACATTCCCCCACCAATAGAAAAGATGAGAATCGCAACAATTAAAGTCCAGAAATAAAGTTCTTGCCCATAGCCAAAGGGATGGCTATCATCTGCCGGTCTTTTACTCATACGCAGTCCCAGCAGTAGTAAAAGTTGATCGGTAGTATCTACAACCGAATGAATACCCTCAGATATCATCGCGGAACTGCCGGTAATGGCTGCGGCGACAAATTTAGTAATAGCAATCACTAAGTTGGCAGCCATCGCCGCATAAATTGTTTTCTTAGAGGAATCTGATGACATGAGGGATTGGGGATTGGAGATTGGGGACTGGGGATTGGGGATTGGGGATTGGGGATTGGGGATTGGGGACTGGGGACTGGGGATTGGGGACTGGGGACTGGGGGTT